>NZ_LAJC01000008.1 GCF_000981225.1 Allosalinactinospora lopnorensis | reverse complement strand
GCCGGCTCTCTGCGGCGCTGGGCGAACTCCGTGTTCAGCTCAACCCCGGACTGCGCCCTTACAGCACCGCGGAACGTGCCGTTGGGGCGGACTCGACCGCGGCGCGGAGGAGAGGTGGTTCGGGTTCGCACGTCCCCTCAACGGCGGCATGAAACGTCGTTGTCGACATAGCCCGTTGACGTGGAACCATCGACCGTCTCTGCCACGGCTTCGCGCTGTGCACCTCGACGGAGCACCAACGTAGGCCACCGGAACAGGACGATCACGGCGACGAGCGATCACCAGGGCGGACAGCGCCGGACTCCCGCTCTGAGCGGCTCCCGGCCGGCGTTCTCCGTTCCGGGCGGCAGGGTTAGTCGCGGACGAGGAGTTCCCCGCCGAGTGGTCACCCGGTACGGGTGTGAAAGCCGAGCACATACCGGGTAGGGACCCGTTCCTGAACGTCCGACCGAGAGGAGGGGCTCCCCGTGACCATGCCGGAGGAGACCGGGAAGAAGACGACGGACACCGACGACGTCCTGCCGGACGACCGTGGCGATGACGAGGAGCGGGACCCGGACACCCGGCGGGAGCTGGAGGCGGAGTTGCAGGACGCGATGGAGGAGACCGGCACCCGCCGCGAGGACTTCGAGGAGGGCTGACAGCACGGTGGCCGCGGGGGACTCCGCGGCCGTTCCGCGCTTGGACAGGAGATGGTGGCGCCCGGCACCTGGTCGCCCGCGGTCGGCGGGACCGCCATCGGCGGGCGGCGCCGAGCACTGGCGCCTCGTCGGCGTTCCGCGGAACGCCGACGAGGCGCGGGCCCGCGAACGGGCTAGTTGAACAGGGGCGCGTAGCCGGCGGGAAGCTGGGCGCGCAGGTCCTCGATCTCTCCCTGGGAGACGAAGCTCGCGATGGTGGTCAGGACCGCCCGGGTGTGCCCAAGAGCCTGGTCCGGGCTGGTTCCGGGGCCCTCGCGGTCGGCCACCCGGCGCAGGAAGTCGTCCACGTCGTCCGGGACCTCGGCCGGGCCGACGTGCTGCAGCAGCGGCTCTTGGAGCTCCGGAGGGAGCTGGCTGGCCAGATCCCGGGGCTCGTTGCCGGCCAGGCGCTGGCCCAGGGTCGCGAGCACGATCCTCGCGGCGGTGTCGGCCTCCTCCCGGGTGGAGATGTCGCTGTTCCGGCGAAGGTGGGCGATGAACTCGTCGTATTGCATGTTTTCTCCCCGTGCGTAGTCTCCGTCGTTGTCCGTTGCCTCGGCGCTGGTGCGCTTCCGCCCGGCGGTTCCGGGCGGGCCGTGCCGGACGTGTTACCGCGCCACCGCTGTGATGTCGCGCGAGGCGATGAACTCCGGGCGCGGAGCGCCGGCCGCGTAGGGCGAGGCGAGGCCGTTCCGCACGCTGTTGAACACGATGAAGATGTTCGACCGCGGGAAGGGCGTGATGTTGTTCCCGGAGCCGTGCATGGAGTTGCAGTCGAACCACAGCGCCGACCCGGCCGGCCCGGTGAACTGCTCGATGCCGTGCTGGTGGGCGAGCCTGGTGATGTCGTCCTCGCCGGGAACACCCACCTTCTGCTCCTTCAGCGAGGAGCGGTAGTGCTCGCCCGGCGTTTCGCCCACGCAGGACACGAAGGTGCGGTGGGCACCGGGCATGAGCATGAGCCCGCCGTTGAACGGGAAGTTGTCCGTCAGCGCGATCGAGAGACTGACGGCCCGCATCGCGGGCATCCCGTCCTCGGCGTGCCAGGTCTCGAAATCCGAGTGCCAGTAGAAGCCGCCGCCTCGGAACCCGGGCATGTAGTTGATGCGGCTCTGGTGCACGTACACGTCGGAGCCGAGGATCTGCCGGGCACGGTCGACCACTCTCGGATCCTTGACCAGGTCGGCGATCAGGCCGCTGATCTTGTGGACTTCGAAGATCGAACGGACCTCGTCCGAGGTCTTCTCGATGACCGTGCGCTCGTCGGAGCGCACCCGCGGATCCTGGGTGAGGCGCCGCAGCTCCCGCCGGTAGGTGCGGATCTCCGACGGAGACAGCAGTCCCTCGACGATGTGGAAGCCCTTGGCGTCGTGCGCTTCCAGCTCCTCGGACGTGGCGGGGCCGGAGTCGACCCCCGGCCACACGGTGGGATCCGCGCGCTCGATCAGAGCCGGATCGGTGCCGACCCGGGTCGGATAACGGTCCTGCGTGCTCAGATCTGTAACTGTCATGGGTTGCTCCTTTTTCGTGAATCCCCCTTCGGAGCGGCCGGTGCCGTCGGCACCGGCCGCGCTCCACGGGTTTCTCGGTCCAGAGCTACCGCCGAGACCGGGTGCGGCCTCGGCACGGTGCGGTCTTCGTCGGGGCCGCACCCACCGGAGTGGAGGGCGGCCCGTCAGTCGGCCGCGGCAATCAACTGGCGGACTGGTCGGGTGCGGAGGTCGCCCGCACGCCGATCTGCCCCGGCCCGCTGCCCTTGGCGGCGACGTTGAAACGCCCGTCCGTTCCGCTCGCCGACCGGCACGCCCGGGAGGAACCGGGCCCGGCTACCCGTGCACGAGGTGATCGCGCAGCCCCAGGTCAGCGGGGAACGGGTTCGAGGTAGGTCTGCTCGGCCGCCCAGGTGATTCCCCGGGCGGCGCAATGGCGGCGCAGTGGAACTCCACCAGGTCGCGGAGGCGCGGCTTGGAGTCGAGCAGGGCGCGCAGGCGATCGTGGCCGGAGCGGATCCACTGGCCGGAGGGGCCGCGTCGCTCCCGGAGCCACCCGCCCCCGCTGAGCGGGGGCGGGTGAACGACCCCCCGTCCCGCGAACGGCCGCGGCAGGGCGCGCCGGGTGAAGAGGCGGTCAGGTCGGCGGGGGCACGTTCCAGGCGCTGATGACAGGGCGGTCGTGCTCGGTGCCGAGCAGCGACATCGTCCCCGTGTCCAGCCTGAACAGCCGTCCGGCGGCGGGCTCCAAGCCGAGCCAGCGCGCGGCGAGCACGCGCAGCACGTGGCCATGGGCGACGACCGCCACATCGCCGGCGCGCAGCAGCGAGCGCACGCGCTCCAGTACGGTGTCGATCCGGGCACCGACCTCCTCGACCGACTCCCCGGGATGCTCGGCGTCGCCGGGGACGACTCCGTCGGTCCACAGGTACCAGCCCGGCCGCTCCTGCCTGATCTGCTGGGTCGTCCGGCCTTCGTAGCCGCCGTAGTCCCACTCCCACAGGCCCGGCTCGGTCTCGGTGTTCTCCAGCCCGGCCAGCCGTGCGGTGCTTTGCGCGCGATCGGCCGGGCTGACCAGTGCGTATGCCGGTGAACGGCGGTCGAGCAGCGGCTTGAGCAGCCGGGCCTGCTCCTCGCCGCGGTCGGTCAGCACAACGTCGGTCCGCCCGGTATGCCGCCTGGTACGGCTCCACTCGGTTTCCCCGTGCCGCACGATGATCAGCTCACTCACACCGAGCATTCTTTCGTGGACCGACCGCAACATGACGAAGGGGGGAGGGTGTCGAGGAACGTGTGCCCGCGTTCGCGGCGCTGTCAACAGAGACTCGCCGATGATGAAGCCGACCGAGGTACCGCGGCGGCGAGCGGTATCGGATACCGCGGCGTCTTCCTTCGTCCGCTTTGACCACCGCCCCTGCTCGTTGCGCTCAGCGGGCCGGTGCGGCCGGGCCGCTTACCGGTGTGCCGCGTCGGCTCGCGCTCGGCCGCGGCGGCGTCCACGACGGTGGTGTCGGGGAACGAGTGGTGTTCGTGTGCCACGACCCATCGCCCCTGCTCCTTGCGCAGCCCGAGTGTGAGCCGCAGCCGGTTCGCCGGGTTCTCGGCCAGATCCTGCGGAGTGCCGCAGCGCAGCAGGGCGTGGGCGTAGGCGACGTCGTCGCCGGCGGTGACGTCGAGGGACACGATCTCGAACGAGGCCCCTTGCTCCTGCCACTCGAAGAAGGGCGGCCAGGTGTCGCGGTAGGCGTCGATGCCGCGAGCGCCCTCGTAGGGAGGCGGTACATCGAACATCACGATGTCGTCGGAGTGGTCCGCCAGGACACCGTCCATATCGCCGCTGTGCACCGCCTCGGCCCACCGTTCGACCAGGGTCCGGATCTGCTCCTGGTTATCGGGCATGGTTCGGCTCACCGTCCTTTCAACGGCGCCGCTCCGCGGTCCGTGGGCGGCGCTCCGTGCGTCTCCCCAGGAAGACTCGTCCCGGCGCCGAAACTCACCGCCCGGCGGGGACCGGCTTCCGGACGGTGGGGAGGGAGGACGCCGCCGATGAGGTGGGGGTACTTCGGCCGTGAACGTGCTGGCGGTTTCGGGGCGAGCGGAGCGGCCGACCGGTGGTGACGGTGACAGCGGAACCGCGCGCCGGTGCCGCCAGGCATACGGCTGACCACGACCCCGGCCGCACGCAAGTCGGGGTCGTGGCCTGTGCGGGTCGAGTCCTAGGTTTGGGTGGCGCGGATGTCGGTGATCACCGGTCCGCAATGGGCGTTCGGTGTCTTGGAGGCGAACTGGAGCCTGCTGAAGTCTCCGGAGGGGTGGAACTCGGCACGGAAGTTCTGCCAGTCGGTGTAGGAGGAAGAGGCCGGTTCGTTCAGGCTTCCGAGACTGAAGAACCTCGTGTCCCGGTTTCCGGCGAATCGGACGACGAATTCCTGCTGCGTGGCCCGGGCCCTGGAGTTGTCGCGGCAGAAGCTGTGGGCGTTGTTGAGCTTGGCCCGGAATTGCACCGTGACCATCCCCATTCCGTCGGTACGGATCTTCTGCTCGATCGTGCCGGGGTCGGTACCGGCACCGTTGAGGTCCAAAGCCTGAGACCTGTTCCTGGTGTCCGCGGAATCGCGGCTGAGGACGTCGACGCCGCCCTCCGTGACGCGCCAGCCGGGAATCGCGTCGTTACGGGTGCCGACCGAGATATAGCTGTTCCCGCCGTCCTTGACCGAAGGCTGGAGGAAAGAGGGGTTGGTGATCGCGATCTTCGTCTGGGCTGCGGCGGGTGCTGTTGACAGCGCCATGATCGCGGCAACAGGAACGCACATGGCGGCGACACCGCGCACACATCGGAAAGAAAAGAACAAGGGGTTTCCCTCCTACTGGGCGAACCACCACACGATGGTCCCTGTCTGTGGTGGCGTGAGTACTTTAAGCAACACTGGAAGATCGTGCGACCCCCACAGGCGATTCGGTCGCAACGCCGCCGCTTCCCGGTTATTCAGCGAGGTCCGATTCGGTGGGCAGGAAATCCGCCTCCTTGGTCGGGCGGCGATTTCTCCCGCTCTCCTCTCAGTCCGAATTGAAAACTCCGTGATCCATAAACCGGTTCTGTCCAGGGTATTTGTGCTTGGTCGGCAGCACATCGCCGGATATTCCGCCTATGCGGGACGTGTCGATCGGTGAAGATGGAAAATAACGGATGCAGGTTTATGTGAGGAACGGCGGAAAGGCCCGGATTCTCGTATCCGCGGTCTCGCGGGCCCTTCCACGTGGAAGGCGGTGCGTCCGCGGGCGGCGCGTCCACGCGTCTCCCGGGTGGACTCTTCTCCGCGCCGGAACCCGCCGCCGGCCCCCGAAAAAAATCCGCGAAAAACCGTTGGTCCCGGTCGCGGAGGCGGCTCCTACCTGTGAGAGCGATCAGCACGCAGGAGGACACCATGTCGACACGCCTCATCCCCCGCACCGCGATCACGAGCCTGCTGCTCGGCGGCGTCACGGTATTCGCGTTCGGGCTCGCCCCCGCCGCACTGGCGTCGCCGCCGGAGGGGCCGCAGGAAGTCCTTCCCGCCACCGAACCGCCGTCGCCGGACCCGGACGACCCGAACCCGCCGGAGGGCTCCGGGGAAGACGAGGAAGACGATGGAGACGAGGAGCACGAAGGCGACGAGGGCGAGCACGAAGGTGACGAAGGCGAGCAGGACGGCGGCGAGGACGCGGGCGACCTTCCGTCCGAGGACTGCGAATGGGTGCACACCCCGTTCGGCAAGGTCTGGATCTGCGACGGCGAGGAGCCCGAAGCCCCGGAGGGCTGCGATTACCTGCTCGATCTGAACGGGGAGTGGGTGCTGGAGTGCCCCGACGACACCCCGCCCCCGCCGGAGGACTGCGATTACCTGCTCGATCTGAACGGGGAGTGGGTGCTGGAGTGCCCCGACGAGACGACCCCCGACCCGTGCGAGGAGCCCGGAGACGGCGCTGAGCGCGACGAGTGCGAGGAAACGCCGGAGAACACCCCCGTCCCCCGGGACAGTGACACGTCGAGCCTGCCGCTGACCGGGTCCGCGGCGGCGCTGCCCCTCGCCGCCCTGGGCGTGCTGTTCGTCCTCGGCGGCGGCTGGGCGCTGCTTGTCGCCTGGCGGAACAAACGCGCCGCGGATTCCGCCGAGGACACCGCCCTGCCGGCCGTCGAGTGACCCGCCCCGGCCCGGCGCCGCAACAGGCGCCGGGCCTGTCGCGCCGTGCCGCCATGTAGCAGAATCAACGAATCGAGAGGTGGGGGTCCGCCCATGAGCGACACCGAGATCGTCCAGGCGATCATCGCGGGTGACCCGAGCGGGCTGGCCGACGCCTACCGGCGCTACGCCGACCGCCTCTACGACTACTGCGCGCGGACGCTGGACGACCGGGACGCGGCGGCGGACGCCGTGCACGACACCTTCATCATCCTCCGAGAGCGGGCCGCCCAACTGCGCGAGCCGGATGCCCTGCGGCCCTGGCTCTACGCCATCGCCCGGTCCCGGTGCCTGCGCCTGCTCCGGGACCGCCGTCGGCGCCTGCCCCTGGACGAGGTCACGGACATGCACGACGACACGCTCGAAGCACCGGAGGCGGGACCGCACCGCGAGGACCTGCGAAACCTGGTCCGTTCCGCCCTTGCCGGACTCAACCCGCGCGAACGCGAGGTCATCGACCTCACCCTCCGGCACGAGCTCACCGGGTTGGAGCTCGCCGGCGCGCTCGGCGTCCCGGTCAAGCAGGCGCACGCGGTGGCCTCCACCGCCCGCGCCCAGCTCAAACGCGCGCTCGACACCGTTGTGCTGGCGCGGACCCGGGGCCGCGACTGCGCCGGCCTCCGTTCCCTGCTCGCCGCGTGGGACGGAGAACTCACACCGATGTGGCGCAAACGCATCGGCCGCCACATCGACTCCTGTACGGCGTGCGCGGAGGAGCGCCGGCGCCTCATGTCCCCGGCCGCGCTGCTCAGCGCCTCCCCCATCCTCGTCGCACCGCCGGGGCTGTACGAATCGGTGCTGGAGGACGCCGCCGATCCGGCCCTCGTCGCGGACCACGCCGATCTCGCCGAGACCACCGGCCCGTACCGCGATGACGGGTTCCCCCGCCCCACCGCTGCGGAGGGCACGCCGCCCGCGGCTCCGAGCCTGGTCACGGCGCTGCTCGCCGTGCTGGCCGCGCTGGTGCTGCTGGGACTGCCGGGAGCCTCCGCCCCGGTGTCCCTCCTCCCGGAGGAACCCCCGGACGGGCAGGCGGACTCCTCTGGTCAGCCGGAGCCCGGCGGGCCGGTGGAAGCGTCCGGAGCGGAGGCGGGGAGTGAGGCCTCCGCCGCGGCGCCCACCGGGACAGAGCACGCGGCGGAGGAGGAGACCGGTGAGCACACGCTGCTGTGGACGGAGGGCGTGGACGCGACCGGGGAGGGCTGCGTATCCCACTGGGCGCTGCTGGTAACGGCGGGCGGGGGCACCGACGTGGAGTCGGGCGTGCTCCGGGTGGACTGGGGGACGGCGACGGAGACCCCCATGGAGCCGGGGGGCGCCGACACCTGGCGGGCACGCGTGCAGGACTGCCCGTGGACCAGCCGGTGGCCTGGTCGGTGACCCTCACCGACACCCGCGGCGGAACCCACACCAGCGAGACCCACGAGCTGAGCCGCCCCAGTTGTCCGGAGCCGTCCGCGCAGGCGACCGGGGAGCCGCCGGAGGAGCCCGCCGACCCCGAACCTCCCCGGGAAGACAACGACGGGGGAGCCGAGCCACCGGTGGTCGACTGATGTGGTGTCGCGCGGGCACGCGCCTCCCGCACCACAGCGCCGAGGTCGCGAATCGGCCTCCTGATGTCGTCGAACGACAACATCAGGAGGCCTGATCGTGCGGGTGGTGACCGGCCCTGAGGGGCGCACTGGGCGGTGGCTTTTCGCCCGCGGCGGGGATACGCTTCCGCTCGGACGCGTCTCGGTAGGGCAGGAGGCGCATGGCGTGCAGACCGGACCCGAGGCGGTGGGCGTCCGCTCGACGGCGGCATCGCGACTTGGATGAGCAGCAGATAACCAACTAAAAGTTGGGCGCTTGCCGACATGTTCCGTCTTGTGAAGGTTCTGCGCCACGAGGGCTGGAGCGCGTTGAGCTTATGACGCAGCTTCCGACGGATCTGGACGATCCGTTCCCATTGCCGCGGTGATCCGGTCGAGCAGTTCCCGTTCCCGCCGCTCGAAGAACGCCCAGAAGTCGTCCTCGCTGAGGGGCTTGGTGTCGATCAGGTGGGTTTGGAGGTGCTTGAGTAGCGCGTCCTCGCTGACCCCCTCCCCGCGGATGAGGCGTGCCAGGTAGGCCGAGGGCGCCGCACTTCCGATGACCCGGTTGGTGTGGGCCGACAGGGGGGTCTTGTTGACGATCGAGTCGTAGGTCGTGCGCGGCACTCCATTACGGGTGCACCAGGCTTTGGGGAAGATGTGGTGGATGTCGACCGCCTCGTCGAAGTAGGTGGCCGCGTTCACGTCGTTGCCGCTGATCCAGTCCTGCGCCCCACCGGCCATCAGTAACGCGTAGATCCCCTTGTAGGCGGCGCTGTTGCGGGTGCGCAGCGTGTGCAGCCGCTGTGGCGGGAACTGGGCTTCCTGGACCGTGCGCGGCTCGGGACCCTTGCCGCGCACCCAGTCCACCACTTCCGGTAGGTCGCGGGCGAAGCGTGTCTCGGTGGTGCCGCTGTAGAGTTCACCGAAGACGCCGCTCCAGTACCAGCGGGTGATTTTCTGCTGCGCGTCGTGGGTGTTCCACTCCTGGCCGAGCACGGCGTGGATGGCGGCCAGCGGGATCAGCTGGCTGCCATAGGGCAGGGACTTCACGTCGAAGATGTAGCGGTGGTGCAGGAAGTGCGCCGCCGCCTTGAGGCCGGCGACGATATCCCGGCTGCACGCGCGGTAGTCCTCCAGGGGCAGGCGCAGCATGTCGGAGCGGCGGCAGCCGATCCGCAACGCGCGGTCCGACTGGGCATCCGTGTGTTCGGCGTGCTTGCGGTAGGTGGCCAGCAGTGTGATGGCCTGCAGGAAGTCGGTTTCGGCCACGCCGTGGAGCACCTGATAATGACCGTCGGCCCAATGCTGCTGGCACTCCTGCCAGTCCTGGCGCAGGTCGAACTCGTCGGCGGCGTAGGTTGCGGTGAGCAGTTCGAACACGGTCAGGGTGATGCCGCCGGTGTTGACCTTCTCGAAGACCTGGCAGACCGCCTCGCGGGGTGTGGTCGCGCTCAGTTCGATGACGGGCACCAGGTACTGCTCGAAGCGTTTGACGAACTGCTTGTTGAACGCCTGCCACCGTTTGCTGGCGGCCTTGTCGTAGTCGTGGTGCTCTCGGAACCCCTCGGCCCAGTCGTCGGCGTCGAACACCCGGGTGAGAGGGAACATCCCGGCGGCGTACTCCTTCTCCGGTGTGGAGAGGTCCAACTCCACACTGCGGGCGAAGTCGGTGCGCACCACCCGGTCGGCCGGGATGAACCGGAAGGCGTTCTCCCTGTCATAGGTCTCATCGAGAGCCTGGTCGATGTCGACATAGAACCAGCCCTCGACCTCGTGCTTGCGTTCGTTCTGGGTCCGTACGGGTCGATTGAGCATCAGCGCCTGGTACAGCGAGGTCAACCGCTGCTGTCCGTCCAGCAGGAGCCGTTCGGCCGAGGAGTTCGCGGGCAGCTCGATCCCTTCCACCGGGCGCTCCTTGAACCGGGTCTGCCCGCCGGTGCGCAGCATCATTGTCGTGCCCACCGGGTATCCGAGCGAGATCGAGCTCAGCAGGCCGATGATGTTGGGTTCCGGCCACACCCAACCCCGCTGGAACTCCGGAAGCTGGATGCGCCCTTCTCGCGCCTGCCGCAGCAGGTCCGACAGGAACTCCTTCTCAATGCCGAACGACTCGACGCTCAACCTCACGCTCCCTCTGGTGCATCGCGGCCCGTGCGGAACTCACCATTATCGCCCGCGGTTTTCGCGTGTGTACGCGGTTTTCGGGATTCTCCGGTTCGCTCCGTGTGAGTGTTGATTGGCCCCGAAGCCGCGCCGGGCGGTGGCCTGTCGCCCGCGGGCGCGGGGATACGCTTCCGCCCGGACGCGTCCCGGCGGCTCGGTCAGAGGATTTGCTGTCTGGGGGCGTCAGGTGGTGAGAAGGGCCCCTATTCCTCGGTGTGGTCGGGATCTGCGTCGATCTTGTCGAGGTGGCGTTGGGCCATTGTCAGTACCCGGTCCAGCAGGCGGGCGGTGTCGGTGTGGACGGTTCGCCCGCCGTAGCGGGGGCGGGCCACATAGCGGGCCGCCCCCTGTTGGGGCTGGTAGCTGATCTTCCACAGGGTCCCGTGCTTGCGCGCGACCGGGCGCAGCTCGGCGGGCAGGTCTTCCAGCGGCTCCTCGGGAAGGGGCCGGGACAGCGGTACTTCTGTCGCACCCACTGCCATCACCTCCCGCACCGCGCGCAGGAGGGGGCGAAGCGGCGCGACCACAGGTAGGGGTGCACCCGTGCCGATCGGCAGCGGCCGCGGATAGGCTCGGACATGTTCCACCTGTCCTTTCCAGGTTGGGACCACGCCCCCGGGCCAGCCGACGGCCGCGGGGGTCTGCTGTTTCCGGAGTCCACAATCCAGCACACGGACATCAACTGCCATGGACTTCAGTGTCTTGTCGTATTCACAATGATCCGTGGACATGCGTCAATCATTCGTGAACAATGTGAACATGGATGGTTCAGCTTGGCGGCGCTGGGGACAGGAATTGCGGCGGCACCGTGAGGCAGCGGCGCTCACGCAGCGGAAGCTCGCGTCCCAGTCTTTTCTCTCCCCCGCCACCATCAGCAGCTTCGAGAGCGGCGCACGCTCGCCACGGCGTAAACATGCCGAGGATCTGGATAAGATCCTCAGCGCTGGCGGAGACCTGTTGCAGCTCTGGTCGGAGATCGCCGACCTACGCGATATTCCGGAGCGGTGGCGGAAATTCGAGGCGGTTGAGCAGGACGCCACCGAAATCAGGGAGTTCCATAATGCGGCGATTCCGGGGCTCTTGCAGACGCCCGGCTACGCCGAGTCGATCCTGCGGAACACCAAAGTTGGGAAATAGAGAGATTCGGAGTTGGAGAAGCTGGTCAACTCCCGTGTCTCTCGTCTTCCCTCGGTGGAGGGTGCCGAGCTGTCCTTCGTGTTGGATGAGCAGGCTGTTCGCAGGGTCGTGGGGTCCCGTGATATCCACCGGATTCAGATCGAACATCTCCGCTCACTAATCGAGAGTCAGAAGATACGTCTGGGCGTCATTCCGCTATACACCCCCTCTCACCCGAATCCCACGGGCCCGTTTCGGGTGATATCACTTCGGGACGGTAGGATGGTCGGGCATGAGGAGCACCGCTCAGGAATGCACGTTGTGACCGGCCCGGAGGCGAATCGTATGTCGTCTGTCTTCGGCTCTTTGCAAGCTGAGGCGTTACCTACCGGCCAAACGGTCGAACTTCTTGAGGAAATAGAGAATGAGATCAATAGATAAGAACTGGCGGACGTCGAGCTACACCACGGCGGAGAACGTCAACTGCGTCGAGTGCCGCGCCGACGGCGGTGTCGTGCAGGTTCGCGACACCCAGCATCGCGAGCTGGGGCGTCTCTCCGTTTCCGCCCGGGAATGGCGCGCCTTCCTCGCCGAGGTCGACCGGTTCTGAAGAGGCCCAGCGCACGGTGACCGGGCGTTCCCCATCGGGATAAGGTGCCGCGATGGACCAGTTGAAGGGTGATCGCGCCACCTGGCGGTTCGACGGCGAGACCGTGCTGATCCGCTACCACACCGGCCGGAGAATCGACCCTGTCCTGGACGCGCTCGGCCAGTGCGCGGTTCCCGTAGCGGCCATCGACTCCGTGGAGTTCCGCACCGGCCGGCGCACGCGCCGGTGGGGACGCACCAAGAACCACTGGCGCCTGCGTACACGGCTGGACCAGCGTGCCGACCCCTTCGCCGCGGTCGGCGCCATGCTCCGGGAGGCCAGCGACCCGCTCCTGCTGACGGGGAGCGACGAGACGGAACTCGTCGCCGAATACCACGCCGAACAGCTCGAAGTCGCCGCCACCACCGCACGCGAGACCGGGAGCGTCGCGCCACCCGGCCTCGCGACCCGGCTGGTCCCGTCCTTACCGCTGCACATCCAGACGGTGGAGGGCACGGCCGGCTTCGACGGCACCGGTGTGCGGCTGACCTGGTCGGGCCCGGAAACGAGTTCCCGCAAGCGCAAGCGGCAGCGGCGGGAGATTCCCCTCGCGCAGATCGCGGGCGCCGAGTGGGTCCCCGGGCGGCACGGGGACTACGGCTACCTCCGTGTCGTGGAGCGCCCGCCGGATAGCACGTTGCGCACCGTCGGACACTCGTTCGGGATCACGAAGCCGGCGGCGACCGACAACGAGGCCACCGCGCCGGACAAGGACTTCAACTGCCTGCGCTGCCGCGGAAGCGCCGAGAACGCCCGGATCCTCCTCATGGCGGCGGCCATCACCGCGCACGTCTGGGCGCTGGACGCGAAGGGACAGGCGGAGCCCGCCCCCGGCGACTGATCCGCCGCGTGCCGGGCGTATCCCCGCCGCCCACCGGACACGAGACCGCGGTCGCGGCCATCCCGGCCTCGACCCTCTCGGCGGCGAACCGCGCGCGAGCCACCTGCTCGTGTATGACCCGGGTCCAGCCGCCGAGATGATCCGGTAGGTGCGCAGGAGTCGCGGGCAAAACCGGCACGGCCCCACTCGGTCACCCACCGTTTGCCGTGTTCTTCCCCGGGTAGCGGGCAGCCCGCGTCACGAAGGGGATGGGGGAGTCCTGTGCGGGTCACCCGGGCCGCCGCCTTCGACCTGGTCGTCGGCGGGTTGGGGCTGGCAGTCATCGGTGTGTTGGCGGTCGCCTCCGGGCAGCCGCTGCTCTTTCCCAGCCTGGGGCCCACGCTCATGCTGGTTCTCGACTCGCCCCACCTGCCGAGCGCCCGGCCCGTCGACGCTCTGGCCGGCCACTACATCGGCGTCGCCGCCGGGCTGGCCTCCCTGGCCCTCACCGGTCTGCTCGGCGTCCCGTCGGTCATCGAGCAGGGCGCCACGGCACCCCGGGTCGTGGCCGCGGCGCTGTCTTTGGGGTTGACAGCCGCCGTGCTGCGGCTCGTCCGGCGTTCCCATCCCCCGGCGGGGGCCACGACGCTGATCGTCAGCCTGGGGCTGATGACCAGCCCGACCCAGATCGCCGCCATCGTCGTGTCCGTGGCGCTCCTCGTGCTCATCTGCCTGGGCATCAACAGCATCCGCCCGCTGGTTCTCACCGACCGCCGGCGTGCCGCAAAGGAGACCGATTTATGAGAGACAGAATCGCCGACATATGGGGAACTCGGACACCGCACGCGCGGGGAACCCGGTGGCCCGTCCGGGTCGACACCGCTCTCGAGGACGGGCTCGCCCCCGAGGACGTGGACCGCTGGGTGCAGTCCGCCT
This sequence comes from Allosalinactinospora lopnorensis, assembly GCF_000981225.1. GTDB lineage: Bacteria > Actinomycetota > Actinomycetes > Streptosporangiales > Streptosporangiaceae > Allosalinactinospora > Allosalinactinospora lopnorensis. Next base: position 96,240 of record NZ_LAJC01000008.1, on the reverse strand, counting down.
GCGTGCTGTGCAGCAACGGCTGCGCGTGCGACATCGCCGTCAAGGACGGGCGCATGGTCGGGGTGCGGGGACGGGGGGTCGACACCGTCAACCACGGACGGCTCGGCCCGAAAGGGCTTTTCGGTAGCTGGCAGGGGATGAACGGCCGACGGGAGGACGGCCGGCGGCGCACGGACCGCCTGACCCGGCCTCTGGTCCGCGAGGACGGCCGTCTCGTCGAGACCGACTGGGAGACCGCGATGGGCCGCGTCGTGGAGCGCAGCAGGAGCCTGCTCGCCGAACGCGGCCCGCTGACCCACGGCTTCTACACCAGCGGCCAGCTCTTCCTGGAGGAGTACTACACGCTGGCCGTGATCGGGAAGGCCGGCCTGGGCACGCCGCACATGGACGGCAACACCCGGCTGTGCACCGCGACCGCCGCGGCGGCAATGAAGGAGTCCTTCGGCTCCGACGGGCAGCCGGGCAGCTACGAGGACATCGACGAGTGCGATGCGATCTTCCTGTGGGGCCACAACATGGCCGAGACCCAGACCGTGCTGTGGATGCGCGTGCTGGACCGGCTGGACGGCCCCGACCGTCCCGCGGTCGTCTGCGTGGACCCGCGCCGCACCCCGGTGGCGCGCCGGGCCGACCTGCACCTCGCCCCGTTCAACGGAACCAACCAGGCGCTCATGAACGGGATCATCCGGGAGGTGGTCCACCGCGGGTGGGTGGACGACCACTACGTCGCCGCGCACACGCTCGGCTACGACGACCTCGCGGCGACCGTGGAGCCCTGGACCCCGGAACGGACCGCCGAGACCTGCGGTGTGGACGCCGGCGACATACGGCGGGCGGCGGAGATCTTCGGAACCACCGGCCGCGTCCTGTCCACGGTGCTGCAGGGCTTCTACCAGTCGCACCAGGCGACTGCGGCCTCCTGCCAGGTCAACAACCTGCACCTGATACGCGGGATGATCGGCCGCCCCGGCGCCGGGGTCCTGCAGATGAACGGGCAGCCCACCGCCCAGAACACCCGCGAGTGCGGCGCGGACGGCGACCTGTCGGGTTTCCGCAACTGGAGCAACCCCGACCACATCGAGGATCTGGCCCGGCTGTGGAACGTCGACCCGCTGCACATCCCGAGCTGGGCGCCGCCGACGCACGCCATGCAGATCTTCCGGTACGCCGAGCAGGGCTCGATCGGGCTGCTGTGGATCAGCGCGACCAACCCCGCTGTCTCGCTGCCTGAGCTGGAGCGGGTCCGCCGGGTCCTCTCCGGCGACCAGTGCTTCGTCGTGGTCCAGGATCTCTACCTGACCGAGACCGCGCAGATGGCGGACGTCGTCCTGCCGGCGGCCGGGTGGGGGGAGAAGACCGGGACGTTCACCAACGTCAACCGGACCGTGCACCTGAGTGACAAGGCCGTCGACCCGCCCGGCGAGGCGCGCAGCGACCTGGACATCTTCCTCGACTACGCGCGGCGGATGGACTTCCGCGACCGCGGCGGTCACCCCCTGCCGCCGTGGAACGGCCCCGAAGAGGCCTTCGACGCCTGGCGCGAGTGCTCGCGCGGCCAACTGTGCGACTACACCGGCATCAGCTACGACCGGCTGCGGGGCGGCAGCGGCATCCCGTGGCCGTGCAACGGCGATGCGCCCAACGGCACCGTGCGGCTGTACGAGGACGGGGTGTTCCCCACCCGGTCGGACGTGGCCGAGACCTACGGGCACGACCTGCTGACCGGTGGCGCGGTGAGCCCCACGGCGTACCGCTCCCGTGACCCCGGCGGCCGGGCCCTGCTGAAGGCCGCCGACTACCTGCCGCCCTTCGAGCGGCCGGACGAGCGGTTCCCGCTCCGCTGCACCACCGGCCGCACGGTCTACCACTTCCACACCCGTACCAAGACCGGCCGCGCACCCCAGCTCCAGAACGCCGCGTCCGACGCCTGGGTGGAGCTCTCCCGGCAGGACGCCGAGGAGCTGGGGGTCGCGGAGGGGGACCGGGTGAGGGTGGTCTCGCGCCGCGGGAGCATCACGGTCGCCGCCCGGATCGCCGAGGGGCGCCCGGGCGTGGTGTTCGTCCCGTTCCACTACGGGAAGAGGGAGGACGGATCGCCCCGTGCGGCCAACGAGCTCACGATGACCGAGTGGGACCCCGTGTCGAAACAGCCCTTCTTCAAGGTGGCCGCGGTGCGGGTCGAGCGCGTGGCAGCCGGCGAGGGGCCGTCGCCCGCCCCCACCACGGCCGGCTCCGCGCCCGCCGACCCCGACACCGTCCCGAGGACCGAGGGCGGACCGGACGCCGAGGCGCACGAGGAGGTCGCGCCGATCGAGCCCCCATCCGCCGCGACGGAGGAGCTGGAGTGAACATCGCGATCTACCTGGAACTGATGGACGACGCCGAGTACAACCTGGCCGAAGGCTTCCGGACGGCCGCCGACGGGCATCGGGCCGAGCCGGACGTCTACTGGCTCTGCCACATCCTGGCCGATCAGTGCGGCACCCACCGGGAGGCCCTGGCGCCGGTCCTGGAACGCTACGGGCGGGCCCGGGAGCAGGAGGAGCCGGAGCGGCTGCGGACCCAGATGCTGCCGGACACCCGCTCCGGACCGGCCGGCCTGCTGCGCGACCTGCAGGACCTGTACACCTTGGCCTCCTTCACCGACATCACGTGGACGCTTCTCCTCCAGGCGGCCTACGGCCTGCGCGACCGGGAGCTCCTCGGTATCGTGCAGCGCTGCCACCGCGAGACGTCCACCCAGCTCGACTGGTTGCAGACCCGGATGAAGAACGCCGCGCCGCAGGCACTGATCGCGGCACGGTGATCGCGGGGCGGCCGCCGGAAACGAGGTAGCCGTCCCGCGTTCTCGGCCCGCCGCGGGGAAGCGGCCGGCCGCGCCCGTCCCACAATGCGGTCCGCCGTGCTGCGGCGGCCGCCGGATCAGGAACGGCGGAAGCTCGCGAAGTATCCCGCCGCCATGTCCTTGCCGCCGTGGCCGTCACCGGCGGCGCGTTCGAGGCGTTCGGCCGTGGCCGCCGCGAGGTCCATCCGCACCTCCGCGGCGTCGGCCGCCTCCAGGAGCAGCCGGGCGTCCTTGGCGGCGTTGGCGAGGGAGAAACTCGGCGTGTAGTCCTGTTCCAGGATGGCCTCCGCCTTGATGTGCAGGTACGCGCTGTCGAGCGGGCCGCCCGAGACGAGGTCGAGGAACTGCCGGGGGTCCAGGCCGAGCCCGCGGGCGAGCGCGAGTGCCTCGCCGGTGGCCGAGGTCAGCGCCAACACCCAACTGTTGGCCACCAGTTTGAGCCTGGTCGCGGCGCCCACGTCGTCGAACCACACCGTGCGCGCGCCGACGGCGTCGAAGACCGGGGCGGCCCGGTCGCGCGCGTCCGCCGGGCCCGCGGCCAGTACGGTCAGCGCCCCGTTCTCGGCCGGCCCCCGGGTCCCCAGCACGGGCGCGTCGACGAACACCAGCCCCAGGTTCCCGGCGAGAGCGGCCAGACGTTCGGTGGCGGCTATGCCGACGGTCGACATCTGCGTCCAGACCGCGCCGGCGGGCGGCCCGCCGATCCCGGACATGACGCGTTCGACCACGTTGCCGTCGCTCAGCATGGTCACGATGACCTCGGCACCGGCAACGGCCTCCTCCGGGGTGTCCGCCACCGTGATGCCGTCGCCGGCAAGCGGGGCCGCGGTGGAGCGGGTGCGGTTCCACACCCGTACGGGCATGCCGGACGCGGCGATGGTACGCGCCATCGGCGCCCCCATGATCCCGGTGCCCAGTACGGCCACGCGGGGGCGCTCCTCGTTGGTTGTCGAAGACTCCATGGCTCTCCTTACCTTCCTTCTGGGAGTTCCTCCTACCCGGGCCGCCGTGATCGGCCACGTTGGGGCCGCCGCCCGGGGGAGACACCGGAACGCCGCCGGTCGGGAGAACAGTCCGCCGGCATGGGGGCGGTGTTCGGCGCGCCGGCCCGTGGTTCCAGGGCATGCGCCTCGACCTGCGCTAGCGTCGGTCGGGCCGGGGAAGTAGGAACGTTGGGCCGCCGACGGGGGTGGGTAATGCGTTTGAGCGCGCGTAATCAGATCAGGGGCACCGTTACCTCGGTGACCGCCGGGGAATCCGCCACGACCGTCAAACTCGACGCGGAGGGGATCGCCCTGGTGGCCTCGATCACCACCGAGGCCGCTCGCGATCTGAACCTTCGGCAGGGCTCCGAGGTCACGGCGATCATCAAGGCCAGCGACGTCATCCTCGCCATCGGCGATTGAGCGCCTCAGGACCACCGTCCGGAGCGGTGCCGGTCCCGGTGTGGGAGCGGCGCTTCCCTCCCGCATAGCCGGACACCGTTGTGTCGGGCCGCCCTCAGGAGGATCTCCGGTGCCGAACGGCGAAGCAGCCGGTCCGTGCGCGACATCCAGGGAAGAGGGCGACCCCCGGCCGGGACCGGTGCAGGCGGCCGTTGCGCCACACGAACCCGGGCCGGTGATCACCGACTCGTCGGACGGCGAAACGCACCGCAAGACCCGCGGCAACGCCCCGGCCGCTATGTCCTACGACGTGCGGTCGATGCGGGGGGTGGCGCCGTCGGGGTCGGCGGCGGCTATGCGCCAGCTTCCTCCGACCTGGTTGTGCGGCGGGCGGGACAGGTCGGGCTCCCCCTCCTTGGCGAGGAGTTCGGCGGCGAACACTTCCGAGTCGTCCAGGGGTTCGAAGCCCAGCGAGCGGGCCTCGTCCAGGGCGATCCAGCGCCGCGTGTTGTCGGAGACTCCCCAGACGACGCGGAAACCCGGGGAAGGCGTGCTCATGCATGTCTCGAACAGGCGGGCGCCGTCGTCGGGGGAGAGCCAGTGCGCGAGCATCCGGACGTCCTTGGGGCGTTCGAAGCAGGAACCGATGCGCACGGCGATGATGTCCATTCCGAAGCTGTCGTGGTACAGGCTGCCCAGAGCCTCCATGGTCACCTTGCTGACGCCATAGAAGGTGTCGGGGCGGGGGAAGGCGTAGTCGGGCACCTCCTCCTCGCGCGGACGGAAACCGACCGCGTGGTTGGAGCTGGCCAGCACCAGGCGGCGCACCCCGGCCGTGCGGGCCGCCTCCAGCACCACATAGGTGCCGTTCATGTTGACGTCCAGCATGTTCTCCCACGGCCCTTCCAGACTGTGCCCGCCGAGGTGGATGACGGCCGAGACGTCCCGCATGGCCTCGGCCACCGCGGCCCGGTCGGTCACGCTCGCGGTCACCACCTCCTCGTCCGGTTCGGGAGCGGCGGGTTCGGTGATGTCCAGCAGCCGCAGAACCCGGCCCGGCCGGGCGAGTCGGGGGCGCATCAGGGTCGCGAGGCCTCCGGCGGCTCCGGTGATGAGAATGCGTTCGGTCACGGTCAGTACTCCTGGTCCTATCTCGTCAGTAGGTCGGTGATGCGGTGGGCGGCGTCGAGGAGGGTGTTGACGATGCGTTCGCTGTGCGGCTCGTCGAGCCGGGCCAGCGGCACCGAGCAGCTCAGTGCGTCGGTTACCGGGTCGTTGTAGGCCAGGGCCACCGCGCGGCAGCCGAGACCGGGGCCGGTCTGCTCGCTCTCGCTCGCGTAGCCGCGGGTCCGGGCCTGCTCCAGTGCGGCCAGGATGGCGCGGCGGTCGGCGAGCCCTTTGGGGCTGAGCACCTCCGGGCGCTCCGGGACGAGGTCGGCGCCGTCGGGCCGGCTGGCGAGGATGGCGCGGCCCAGCGCGGTCGCGTAGGCAGGCAGCCGGCGGCCCACCCGGGACACGGTCCGCAGGTGGTGCTGGGACTCGCGGCTGACCAGGTAGATGATGCTGTCGCCGTCGAGCCGGGCCAGGTGCACCGTCTCGTTGACCTCCGCCCGCACCTCGTCCAGGACGGGGGCCGCCGTGCGCGCCACCGGATCGCGGTCCAGGTAGGAGGTTCCGGCCAGCAGGGCGCGGACACCGATCCGGTAGAGGAGACCGCGCCCGTCGGTCTCCACCCAGCGCCGGGTCACCAGGGTCTGCAGCAGCATGTACAGGCTCGATTTGGGATAGCCGAGTTCTTCGCGCAGGTCGGCGAGGGACAACGGAGCTGTGGAGCGGGCGAGTACCTCCAGTACCTCGATCGTGCGGTCGGCCGATTTCACCGTCATGACGTGCGCCTTCACCGTAAACGACCCGTTGTTCCCTCTTGACAGGGGTGAACTCGCATTTTACATTTCTAGTCGCTGTTCACAAAGAGAACTTTTGTTTACATACATGAACGAGGTGTCTATGCGGCTGGATGGCCTGCTCTTCTTCCCTGTTACCCCGTTCGACTCCGCCGGCGAGGTCGCTCCGGAGGTGCTGGCCGGCCATGTCGCGGACGGGGTCGACGCCGGGGTCGGCGGAGTCTTCGCGGCGTGCGGCACAGGAGAGTTCCACACGCTCGGCTTGTCCGACTTCGAGCAGGTCGTCCGCGTCTCCGTGCAGGCGGTCGACCGCCGCGTGCCCGTGGTGGCCGGCGCCGGAGGGGCGCTGCCGCACGCCGTCGCCTACGCCCAGGCGGCCGCCCGCGTCGGCGCCGACGGGCTGCTGCTCATGCCGCCCTACCTCGTCAACGCCGCGGAGGCCGGACTGGAGGAGTACGTCCACCGGGTCGCCGCCGCGACGGACCTTCCGGTCATCATCTACCAGCGCAACAACGCGCGCTTCACCCCTGACGGGGCGGCGCGGCTCGCCGCCCACCCCAAGATCGTCGGCTTCAAGGACGGGCTCGGCGACATCGAGCAGGTGCAGCGCATCGTGCTCGCGGTCCGGGAGGAGGCCGGCGAGGACTTCCTGTTCTTCAACGGCCTTCCCACGGCGGAGATGTCGGCCGCCGCCTACCGGGCCGTGGGCGTGAACCTGTACTCGTCAGCGGCCTTCGCCTTCGCCCCCGAGGTCGCGATGGCGTTCTACAACGCTCTCACCAGCGGCGACGACCGCATGGTGCGGCGGCTGCTCACCGGCTTCTACCGGCCCCTGGCCGAACTCCGCGATGAGGTGCCCGGCTACGCCGTCTCGCTGGTCAAGGCCGGGGCGCGGATACGGGGGGTCGAGGTGGGAGGCGTGCGTCCCCCACTGACCGACCCGTCCTCGGAGCACCTCGACGCCTTGGAGGAGCTGATCGCGACGGGCCTGGGGCTCGTGAAGGAGTGACCGTGCGAATCCGAGAGATCACCGTCACCCCGGTGGCCTTCCGCGACCCGCCGCTGCTCAACGCGACCGGCGTCCACGAGCCCTGGGCGCTGCGCACCATCGTCGAGGTGGTCACCGACGAGGGCCTGACCGGCCTGGGCGAGACCTACGGCGACCAGGCGCACCTGGACAAGGTGCGCGCCGCCCGCCGTGAGCTGATCGGCGCGGACCCCTACGCGCTGCACGCCGCCTACGCCCGTGTCGCCGCCAGTGTGGGAAGCGACGTCGTCACGGACCAGCACGGGCTGACCGGCGCCGGCAGCAACCAGAAGACGGTCGACGCCGTCTACTCCCCTTTCGAGGTGGCCTTCCTGGACATCCAGGGCAAGGCGGCCGGACGGCCCGTGGCCGACCTCTTGGGCGGTGCGGTGCGCCCGGCGGTGCCCTACAGCGCCTACCTCTTCTACAAGTGGGCCGGCCACCCGGGGGAACCGGAGGACCGGTTCGGTGCGGCGCTGGACCCCGACGGTGTCGTCGCCCAGGCGCGGCTGTTCGTCGAGGAGTACGGGTTCACCTCGATCAAGCTGAAGGGGGGCGTGTTCGCCCCCGAGCAGGAGACCGAGGCGATCCGCGCGCTGAGCGACGCCTTCCCCGACATGCCGCTGCGGCTCGACCCCAACGCGGCGTGGACGCCCGCCACCTCGGTGCGCGTGGGCGAGGCCCTCGCCGGGACCCTGGAGTACCTGGAGGACCCCGTGCCCGGGATCGCGGGCATGGCCGAGGTCGCCCCGAAGGTGCCCATGCCGCTCGCGACGAACATGTGCGTGGTCACCCACGAGCACCTGCCGCCGGCGATCGCGCAGCGCGCCATCGGGGTGCTGCTCACCGACCACCACTACTGGGGCGGCCTGGTGCGGTCGGCCCACGTCGCCTCGCTGTGCGCGACCTTCGGCATCGAGCTGTCGATGCACTCCAACTCGCACCTGGGCATCAGCCTCGCGGCGATGACCCACCTCGCCGCCACCATCCCCACCCTCACGCACGCCTGCGACACCCACACCCCTTGGCAGGACGGCCAGGATGTGGTCGCCCCCGGCGCGCTGCGCTTCGAGGGCGGCGCCGTTCCGGTTCCGGACGGCCCGGGCCTCGGCGTCGAGCTCGACCGGGACGCGCTGGCGGCCATGCACGCGCAGTACCAGCGCTGCGGCGTCGTGTGCAGGGACGACACCAGCTACATGCGGCGCTTCCACCCGACGTTCGAGCCGAAGAAGGGCCACTGGTGAGCACTGTCTACGCCTACCCCTGGGACGTGGTCGGCGACCCCGGCGCAGCCGACAGGCTGGCCGGGCTGAAGGCCGACACCGTCGCCGTCGCGGCCTCCTACCACACCGTGCGCGCCGCGACCCCGCAACACCCCGACCACCGCATGGTCCAGGCCCGATCCGCCGCCTGCTACGTCCCGGTGCGCCCGTCGGCGTGGCAGGGCAGTCGGCTCGTGCCCGCCGAGCCCGACTGGGTGCCCGGCCCCGACCCGTTCGGAGCGGCCCGCGACGCGCTGCACGCCGCCGGGACCCCCGTGCACGCGTGGGTGGTGCTCACGCACAACTCGCTGCTGGGCACGGCCAACGAGGACCTGGTGGTGCGCAACGCGTTCGGCGACCGCTACACCTACGCGCTGTGCCCGTCGGCGCCCGACGTCGTCGACTACTGCGAACGCCTGGTCAGCGAGGTCATGACCGTGGGAGCGCCCGACGGCCTGATCCTGGAGGCGTGCGGGCCGCTCGGCGCCCGGCACGGTGGCCACCACGAGAAGACCGAGGGCGCCGACTGGACACCGGTCCAGCTCGACCTGCTGTCGCTGTGCTTCTGCGCGGCCTGTCTGGAGCTGTACCGCGAGCGCGGGGTCGACCCGGTGGAGTTGAAGGGCCGAGTGCGCGACGGGGTGGACGCCACCGAACCCCCGGAGTCGGTCGACACCGCCCTCGGCCCGCTCGCGGAGCCGGTCCGCGCGATCCGCACCGGGGTTGCGGCGGACCTGGCCGCCCGGCTCGTGGCGCGGGCCCGCGCGGTGCGACCCGACATCCGGATCACGATGCACGCCTCGGCCGACCCGTGGGCCACCGGCCCGTTCTCGACCGCGGCGGGCGGGGTGCCCGAGGTCGACTGCCTGGTGGGCAACTGCTGGATCCCGCCGGACGCCGCAACGGAGGGGCTGGCCGCGTTACGGCGGCTCGCACCGTCGCGGACGAGTATCGGGGCCTACGTGCTCGCGCTGCCGCCGCAGCCCGCCGACCCGGAGGCGCTGGGGGCGCTGACGGACCGCTTCGCGTCCGCCGGGGCCGATGAGTTCCACATGTACCACGGGGGCCTCGCCTCGGCGCGGCGTCTGGCCACCGTCTCCGAGACACTCGCCAAACGCTCCGGACCCGAGTGAGGCCGATGCCCAATGGAGCCTAAGTCCCAGGCGGTGACACGGAGGGTGCTCCGAGCCGTCGACCGCACCACCGACACCCTCGCACTGACCGGCCTGGCCTCGATGGTGGTCGTCGTGTCCTGGCAGGTGTTCGGCCGCTACGTGCTGAGCGCGAGCCCGGCCTGGGCTCCGGAGACCGCGCTGGTCCTGCTGGCCTGGCTCGGGCTGCTCGGCGTGGCGATCGGTGTCCGCGAGCACGCCCACATCGGCGTCACCTTCGTCGCCGACCGCCTGCCGCGCCGGGTGCGCGCCGTGGTCCTGCGGCTCACGCCGGTGCTGTTCCTGGTGTTCGGGGTCTATCTGGTGGTCCAGGGGTGGGACTTCACCCAGATGACCATGAACAGCACCATGCCGGCGACCGGCCTACCCACCGCGGTGCAGTACGCCGCGATGCCGGTGACGGGTGTGCTCGTCTGCGTCTACAGCGCGCTCCAGATGCTCAACGTGGAGACGAGTCGCGGCGCCCTGGCGACGCCTGAGGCCGACGAGGAGAAAGCCGAGGACCGCGATGATCGTTGACCCCATAGGGGTGCTGCTGCTGATCGGCGTGTTCGCTGTCGCGCTCGTGCTGCGCGTGCCGATCGCGCTGGGGCTCGCCCTCGCCTCGCTGAGCACCGTCCTCTACCTCGGCATCCCGCTGCCCGTGGTCGGGCAGCAGATGGTCAACCAGCTGACCACGTTCCCCCTGCTGGCCATCCCGTTCTTCATCCTGGCCGGGGAGATCATGAGCTCCGGCGGGATCACTCGGCGGCTGATCGACCTGGCGAACCTGCTGATCGGGCGCCTGCGCGGCGGCATGGCCATGCTCAACGTGATGGCCAGCACGTTCTTCGGGGGAATCTCGGGCTCGGCGGTCGCCGACACCTCCTCGATCGGGTCGGTGATGATCCCGGTCATGAAACGCACCGGCTACGACGCGCGCTTCTCGGTGGGCGTTACCATCTCCAGCTCGATCCAGGGTGTGCTGATCCCACCGAGCCACAACGTGATCATGTACGCGCTGGCCGCCGGCGGCGGCGTCTCCATCGGGGGGCTCTTCATCGCCGGGATCTTGCCGGGGCTGCTGCTCGGTGTGGCCCTGCTGGTGCTGACCTACCTCCTGGCCCGGTGGCGCAAGTACCCCAAGGGGGAGCGGATCCCGCTGCGCGACGCCCCCAAGATCGTGTGGCAGGGGCTGCTCGGCGTGCTCACGCCGATCATCATCATCGGCGGCGTCATCACCGGCGTCTTCACCGCCACCGAGTCCTCGGCGATCGCCTGTGTGTGGGCGCTGCTCGTGGGCCTGGTGTTCTACCGCGAGCTGACCCCCAAAGGCCTGGTCGGTGTGCTGAGCCGCGCCATGCTGACGCTGTCGGCGGTGCTGTTCCTCATCGCCGCCGCGGGCGCGTTCGGCTACCTGCTCACCATGCTGCGCATTCCCGCGGCCCTGACCCAGGCCCTGACGAGCGTCTCCGAGAACCCGGTCGTCGTGCTGCTGCTGATCAACCTGCTGCTGCTGGCACTCGGCGCGATCATGGACATGGCGCCGCTGATCCTCATCGCCACGCCGATCCTGCTCCCGGTAGCGGAGAGCGTGGGAATGGACCCGATCCAGTTCGGGATCATGCTGATGCTCAACCTCGGCCTGGGGCTGCTGACCCCGCCGGTCGGCGGTGTGCTCTTCGTCGGAGCCGCCATCGGCAGGATCACCATCGAGGACGCCGCACGAGGCACGATGCCGTTCTACGTGCCCATGCTCCTCGTCCTGCTCGCGATCACCTTCATCCCAGGACTCACCCTGTGGCTCCCGACGGTGATGGGCTTCTGACGGGCGTGCCCGGCGAAGCCCCGACCCCACTCCGAACCGCCTCACCACCCAAGGAGAGAAGCGCAATGGCACTGAAGAATCCACGTCCCGCCCGGCGGTGGAAGCTGATCGCGGCCGTCGGGATGTCCGGCACCCTGCTGCTGACCGGATGCGGCAGTGGCGGCGGTGAGGACTCCTACGAGTGGTCGCTGGGTGAGACGCACCCGGAGGACTACCCCACCACCCAGGCCGACATCTGGTTCGCCGAGCAGCTGAGCGAGCGCACCAACGGCCGGATTAACATCGAGGTGATGCACAGTGCCCAGCTCGGCGAGGAGGCCGACGTCCTGGAGCAGGTGCAGATGGGCGCGGTAGAGATGACCCGGGTCAGCACCAGCCCGGTCTCGGAGGTCGTCGAGGAGTTCGGCGTGTTCGCGCTGCCCTACGTCTTCGACGACGAGGACCACCTGTGGCGCTTCCTCGAGGGCGACTACGCCCAGGGGATGCTCGACGACGTGCGTGACTCCGGGTACGTGGGCCTGGCCTACTACGAGGCCGGAGCACGGAACTTCTACACGGCCGACAAGCCCATCGAGTCCCCGGACGACCTCAAGGGCCAGGACATCCGGGTGCTGCCCGGGTCCGTGAACGTGGAGATGGTCGAGGCCATGGGCGGCTCGGGCGTGACCATGGACTACGGCGAGGTGTACAGCTCACTGGAGACCGGGGCCATCACCGGCGCGGAGAACAACGAGCCGAGCTACGTGAGCAGCGGCCACTACGAGACCGCCACGTACTACACCCGTGACGCCCACCAGCGGATCCCGGAGGTCCTGCTGATCAACGCGAACCTGTTCGACTCGCTGTCCGAGGAGGACCAGGAGCTGGTGCGCGAGGTCGCCCAGGAGTCCATCGCCGAACAGCGCGAGCTGTGGGACGCCGAGGTGGAGGACTCCATCGCCGAGATGGAGGAGGCCGGAATCGAGGTCATCGACGTGGACACCAATGAGTTCCAGGACGCCACCGCCGACATGGTGGAGAGCCACCGCGACCAGTACGCGGATGTCCTCGACGCGGTCGACGAGGCCCGCGAGTAGAACACAGGAGCCGCCCCGGGCGTCCGGGGCGACGCCGCGCCCGCGCCCGGCCTCGTGACGCCGGGCGCGGTCCCGTGTGACGACCGGGCGCCGGATACCCGGTTCCCGACACCAACGACCCGAAGGACCCACCGTGACCGTCACGCCTCCCGATCCCGCCCCGAACGGCCCGGCGACCCTGGACCGCATCACCGGTGTCCGGCTGTCGTCGGTGACCATCCCGCTGGACACCCCCATCAGCGATGCCAAGGTCTTCACCGGGCGCCAGCGCCCGATGACCGAGGTCGCGATGCTCTTCGCCGAGATCACCACCGAATCCGGCCACGAAGGCATCGGCTTCAGCTACTCCAAGCGGGCCGGCGGGCCGGGCCAGTTCGCCCACGCCCGCGAGATCGCGCCCGTCCTGCTGGGGGAGGACCCCAGCGACATCGCCAAGATCTGGGACAAGCTGGTCTGGGCGGGAGCCTCGGTCGGACGCAGCGGCCTGGCCGTCCAGGCCATCGCCGCCTTCGATGTCGCACTGTGGGACCTCAAGGCCAAGCGTGCGGGGCTGCCGCTGGCCAAGCTCCTCGGGGCGCACCGCGACTCCGTGCGCTGCTATAACACCTCCGGGGGCTTCCTGCAGGCACCGATCGAGGAGGTCGTCGAGAAGTCCGCGGCCCTGGTCGGGAGCGGCATCGGCGGCATCAAGCTCAAGGTCGGCCAGCCCGACGGCGCCGCCGACCTCGCGCGCGTGAGCGCGGTCCGCGAGCACCTCGGTGACGGCGTTCCGCTGATGGTCGACGCCAACCAGCAGTGGGACCGGGCCACCGCCCAGCGGATGTGCCGGGCTTTCGAGGAGTTCGGGCTCGTGTGGATCGAGGAGCCGCTCGACGCCTACGACTCCGAGGGGCACGCGGCGCTCGCCCACGCGTTCGACACCCCCATCGCCACCGGGGAGATGCTCGCCAGCGTCGCCGAACACGCCGAGCTGATCCGCCACGGGGGTGCCGACATCGTGCAGCCCGACGCACCCCGCATCGGCGGCATCACCCAGTTCCTCAAGGTCATGTCCCTTGCCGAGCAGCGCAACCTGGAGATCGCCCCGCACTTCGCGATGGAGATCCACATCCACCTTGCTGCGGCCTACCCGCGCGAACCCTGGGTGGAGCACTTCGAATGGCTCAACCCGCTGTTCAACGAGCACTTGGAGATCTCCGGGGGGCGGATGCACCTCTCCGCGCGCCCCGGGCTGGGCGTCACCCTCAGCGACCAGGCACGCGCCTGGACCGTTGACAGCGCGGAGGCGCACGCCTGAGCCGGCCGGTGGAGGGCCGTTCCGGTCGCCCCACGAGGGGACGTGCCGGGCGTGTCCAGTCGTGTCGACCCCAGCCGGACTCGCTGCGGCCGGACCGGATCGCTCAGCGCCCCCGGCGACGGCATCCGGCCGTCCACGCGCTGCTGGCTCCCGGCCGCACCGCTATGTGGTCCTGCTCCGGTTTCGCGGGGCGGTTCGGTCCTATGCCAGGAGCAGGGTTTTTCCGATGGTCTGGCGGTTCTCGATCGCGGCGTGGGCCTTGGCCGCGTGCTCCAGTGGGAAGGTGCGCCCGACAAGTGACCCGATGTGTCCCGCTGCCAGCTCGGACAGTGCCTGTTCGAGCAGCCTGCCTTGAGCCTCGGGGGCGATGGCGTCCCTGATTCCGACCACGGTGACCCCGCGGCGCCGTGCCTCGTCAGCGTCGATGTCGGCGAAGCCGCCGCTGGCCGCGCCGTAGGAGAAGAACCGCCCGCCCGGCGCGGTGATCTCAAAGGCGGCCCGCCCGATCCGGCCGCCCGCGCCGTCGAAGACCACGTCGACGCCCGCGCCACCGGTTGCCTGCCGTGCCCGCGCGGTCCAGCCCTCCTCGGAGTAGTCCACCACGTCCTCGGCACCCAACCGGCGCGTGTGTTCGAGCTTGTGCTCGCCGCGGGCGGCGGCGACGACCCGGGCGCCGGCCGCTCGGGCCAGGGGCACCAGCCAGGCGCCGAGGCTGCCCCCGGCCGCGGTGACCAGGACCCGTTCTCCCGGCCCAATGGCGGCCTTCTCTATCTGACTCAGTGCCATGAGGCCATCGTGCAGCGCCGCCAGAGCCTCGGAGAGAGCCACCCCGTCCGGCACCTCGAACACCTCGCCGGCCGGTACCGTGGCCTGCTGGGCGTACCCACCGCCGACGTAGGAACCGCTCGGTCCGGTGCCGGCGATGACCCGCCGACCGGTCCAGCCGGGCGCCACGTTCCCGCCGACCGAGCGCACCGTGCCGGCCACCCCGGCGCCGGGCACGTACGGCGGCATTACCGTGAAGTAGTCCCGCCCCCAGCCGCCGCGGAGCTGGATGTCGAGAAACAGGATCTCGGCGGCGGCGACGTCGATCACCATCTGGTCCGGTCCGGCTACGGGCTCGGGCTGCTCGGTCGCCACCAGCACCTCTGGGCCACCGAATTCTTTCACCTGCACCGCGCGCATGCTCACCACGTCCGTTTCCCGGCTCGTTCGCGTTCAGCCCCGATGACACGAACGCTAGGACCTAAACCAGAGTTGAGGTCAATTCGCGTGGTGGGCCCTGTTCGGGCGAGTGGACCAGCCCTCCTTTCACCGCGCGCCCGCCCCACGCCGGGAGCCGATCCGCCGCGGCGCTGCGGTCGCCGGCGGATCATCGCCGGAAGGGCCGTTCCGGCGGCGCCGCGGAGCGTCTCCCGACATTCCGCAGCGCCGCCAGCTTCTCCGGGTTGGTGAAGAGCCAGACCGCGGTGATCCGGCCCTCCACCACATCGAGGGCGAACACCGCGAACGGTTCCCCTCGCGAGGTGGACACGATTCCCGGCCTGCCGTTGACCTCCGCCAGATACACGGCGGGCTCCGGTGGCGGGTAGCCGGCGATGCCCACCAGAAAGCGGCCGACCTTGTCCGCGCCCTTGATGACACGCAACGGGCCCTTCCCAACGCCGCCGCTGTCACCGGTGAGTTCCACATCGGGCGCGAGCATTCTCACCAGGCCGTCCACGTCGCCGCTGGCGCACGCGGCCAGGAAGCGCTCGGTGACCTCGCGGTGGGTCGACCGGTCGGCGTCGAAGCGGGGCCGCCGCGCCTGCACGTGGCCGCGCGCCCGGCGGGCAAGCTGGCGGACCGCGGGCTCGCCGCGGTCCAGCATCGCGGCGATTTCGGCATGGGAGAACCCGAACGCCTCGTGCAGCACGAACACCGCCCGCTCCAGTGGCGAGAGCGTCTCCAGGACCATGAGCAGCCCGACCGCCACGGAGTCGGCCCGCGCGACCTCCTCCGCGACGTCCGGACCGGTCAGGATGGGTTCGGGCAGCCACGAACCGACATAGGACTCGCGATGGTTGCGGGCCAGCCGCAGCCGGTCCACAGCGAGGCGGGTGGCGACGCGCACCAGGTAGCCGGTGACGTTGTCGACCCGCGCGTGGTCCACGTCGCGCCAGCGCAACCAGGTGTCCTGGACCACGTCCTCGGCATCGGCGGCCTGCCCCAGAATCCGGTAGGCCACGCCGAACAGCAGATCGCGCTGTTCGGCGAAGACAGCGGTCGCGTCGACCTCCCCACTCATACAGTGAGCGTCCCATGCGCGGCTGTACCAGCGGTGGCCATGGCGGCCGCGCGCCGGGCGCTGGCGAAGGCCACCTCGCCCAGCAGACCGGGGGCGGCGACCTGGTCGCCGACCAAGTAGACCCCGTCTCCGCGGTCTATCGCGGGCCGGTCGCGCCAACTGGTCCCGGGCGGATCCAGGGCCCCGGATCTGCCCGCGGCGGCGGCCGTGCGCCGCCAGGTGACCCGCTCCCGCCATTCCGGCAGTGCCAGGTCCAGCAGGGGCTCCAGCCGTACCAGGGCGTCGTCCTTGGATTCCCCGGCCCGCAGCGGCATCTGCGCCTGCACGAGCGACTCCCCGGACTGGGCCAGCGACGGGTCCGCGCCGGTGTAGCGTTCCAGGAAACCGGCCTCGTCGAGGTCGAAGACCAGGAAGGTGTCACCCGGCCGCCTGCGCAGCCCGAGGTCGAGCAGTGCGGTGTTCCCGCTCTCGGTGCGCAGGCTCTCGTCGTCCAGCAGGGAGCGGGCCGCCGCCAGGGAGGTCGCCACGATCACCGGGGGATCGGGAAGCCGGTCGACGCGGATCCCGGTCTCGATGCCGACCCCCAGCCCGTGCGCCCGCGCGGCGAGGGCGTCGACGACCGTCTGTCAGCCGCCGTGCACATAGCGCACCGCGGGCCAGCCGGGGCGGGAGACGCGCAGGAAGCGTTCCCAGACGAACGCGGCCGACAGCCGGCCGGGGGCGGCGTCGAAGGTGACCACCCCCATCATGTTCGCGATCCAGCGGGCGGTGTCCGCCCCGAAGCGTTCCGTCGCCCAGCTCGTGAAGTCCCGGCCGATGGGCGCGCGCAGCCTCCGCCGGGTTGCCGCGCGCAGCATTGGGGCAGGGGGCAGGCCGCGCAGCCGCCCCTCAACGCGCATCCGGGCCCGCAACAGCTCCGCGGGCCCGAGCCGGGAGGCCGGCACGAGGCGCCGCCGGGCGAGCCAGCGCCAGTGCGGACCGTCGGCGTAGAAAACGTGCGGACCCTCGCTGGCGATGTACGGCGCCGAGGTGGAGCGGGCCCGCCCGCCCAGTCGCCTGTGCGCCTCGAACAGGGTGACCCGGGCGCCGGCCTCGGCCGCGGCGACCGCCGCGACGAGGCCGGCCACCCCTCCGCCGACCACGGTGATCTTCTTCTGCATTGGCGGTACCTCCTTCACCGTCACGACGGCGCGGCCCCGCGGAATGTGACATTCGGGCGCGGTCACGCGCGTACGGACGCGGGGCCCTCCCCGCGCTGCGGGAACGGCGTCGGCGTTACGGGGCCCGGGGATCCTAATACTTTCTTAGCCGCCGTCGAATGTCTGTTTAAACGCGACTCGCGCAGAGGGGGACGGGACCTAGGTTCGTCTTTGTGGGGCGGGCGGGATCTTCGGCGCCCCCGGTTCTCTGGGCGGCTGACAGAGCGCTGAGAGAGCACACGTGCCGCTGCCCGATTCCCGCGGACAATGCGCGCACCAGGCGAGTGTCGGTCGCGGTCCCGCTCGTGTCCCGGGCACGAAGGACGGTCTTGTTCTGAAGGTTCTCGAAAGGAAGAGAGTTTGATGCAGCGCAAAACCCGGATCGGACTGGTTCTCGCTTCGAGTGTCGCGGCGGTGGGCCTATTCACCGGTGTGGCGAGTGCGGATCTGGGCGACCGCCTTCCGAGCGACGGAATTCCGGGTGACGGCACCGGCACCAACACCCAGGATGTGCATATTTACAATGCTCCCGCGGTGACACTCTGCCATCTCGACGGCAGAGACGTCGTCGCCCGTGAACTCGAGAAGTCAGAGCCCGAATTCACCGGTTACCACTGCGACCAGCCCTCCATCACCCGCAACGGCTGGGCGCTCTGGGTTGAGCCGTGATCTCCGGCCCCATGCGGTCCGGCCCAGCGGGGCACACGGGTACGGCCGTGATGAGCCGGCGGTCCGGGCCGAGCGGAGCGTGGTGAGGGCGGCGAAGCCGTGACCCGGACGGTGGGGCGGCGTCTGCGGACGGAGGCGTCGCCCCACGTGTGTGCCTGCGGTGCGGGACACGGGGGCGTCCCGCACCGCTCTTACGGCATCGCCTCGGGGGATCCTTCCCGCGGACGAAGCGACCCCGACGCGGCCGGGTGGCCGTGTCGACGGGCGCTACCCGGCCGTCCGGTGTGTCCCCGCAGTGGTCGCCGAGGACCCCGCCACGCCGTGCTCGGCCCGGATAACGCGCACGTCGGACTGGGCGAAGAGGCCTTGCAGGATGAGCTCCAGGTTCTCCAGGAGCACCCGGCCGGCGACCGGGTCGACGATGCCGGCCATACTCGGTACGCCGAAGTCGAACTCCGCGCGGAACGTCACCGCGGCCCCGTCCTCGGCGCTCTCCACCGTCCAGCCCCCTTCGAAAACATCGAAGTCGCCGTCCGTCTGCGTGAAGGAGATGACGCCCCGGCCCCGGTCGAAGGTGTCCGATTCAGACCACCGCAGCAGTCCCTTGCGGAACAGCACCACCCAGTGGCTGACCAGGGAGCCGTCCGGTTCGGGCGGCAGCACCTCGACCTCTCGCACCGCGTCGACGAGTTCGGCGTAGCGGGCGAAGTCGGCGAGGGTGTCGAAGGTCTCGTCGCGTCCGTGGCCGGGCACGAACGCGGTCATCAGTACCGAATACATATGTTCTCCGTGGTCGGACTAGCCGGCCTGGCCGGTGAAACGGGCTGCCAGTTCCGCGAAGGCGGCGTCGAAGGCCGCCGCGATCCGATCGGCCTGGGCATCGGTGAGTACCGCGGGCGGGGTGAGCCGCAGCACCGCTGTGTTGTTCAGGGAGTGGTTGACCAGCACATGCTGGTCGAGCAGGGCGAGCAGGAGCTCCCCGGTGACTCCGGGATCGGCCAGTTCCACCCCGATGAGCAGTCCCTCGCCGCGCACCTCCCGCACCAGGTGCGGGCAGTTGTTCCGCGCACTGTGCCGCAATGCCTCGCGCAGTCGGGTGCCGAGCTCGTCCGCCCTGGCCACCAGCCCCTCTTCCTGTATGGTCCGCACCGCGGCCCCCGCCGCGGCCACGGCGATCGGCGCCGCCGCGAACGTGGAGGTGTGCAGGAAGGGGTCCTTGTCGAACGGCCGGTAGGCGTCCTCCGTGCACACGGCGGCCGACACCGGCACCACGCCACCGCTGAGCGCCTTGCCGACCAGCAGCACGTCCGGCCGCACGTTCTCGGCGTCCACTCCCCACCAGCGGCCCAGCCGTCCGAGGCCGGTGAGGATCTCGTCCACGATCAGGAAGGCACCGTGGTCGCGGCAGATCCGTTCGACATCCCGCAGATATCCGGCCGGCGGCAGCACCACCCCGGCCTCACCCTGCACCGGCTCGACGATGAAGCTGGACGGCACACCGTCGGCGAGCACGCCCGCCAGCGCGTTCGCGTCGCCGTGGGGCACGGTCACCACATCGGGCAGCAGCGGCCGGAAGGGGGCCTGGTAGGTCTCGCGCGCGGTGACGCTCAACGCGCCCATCGTCTTTCCGTGGTAGCCGTCGGCGGTGGTGACCAGCCGCTGGACTCCGTGTGCCTTGGCCAGCTTGAGGGCCGCCTCGGTCGCTTCCGTCCCGGAACCGGCGAAATGCACCTTGGTCAGACCGGGCGGGCACACATCGGCGAGTGCGCGCGCCGCGTGCGCGCTCGTCGGTTCGAGCAGGATCCTCGTCGCCAGCGGATGCCGGCCGAGCTGCCGGGCGACCGCCTCGACCACGCGCGGATGCCGGGCGCCGAGCAGCAGGACCCCGTAACCGGCGCAGTTCAGGAACTCGGCGCCGTCGGCGGTGTGGACGACGGCCCCCTGGGAGGCCACTTCCAGGTGGTCGTCGAACATCCGGGCCATCGCCACCCGCGCCGAGCTGAGGTGGCGCTCGAATGTGCCAAACGGATCGTCATCTGCCGATCCGGTGCCGAAGGGGGGAGCGGTGTCCATCACCGGTTTCCTTTCTCTGCGTCCAGCCGCAGCGGACCTCCCAGGAAGTAGTCGCCGAACGCGTCGGCGAGCGAGGACCGGGAAGGGGGGTGGAACGCCGCGGCATGAGTGGTGGCTGCCAGGCAGGCGACGTCCGGCTGGCTGATGAAGGACATTCCTCCCAGGGCTTCCACGGCCAGAGAGGTGGCGCGGCCGATGATCTGCTGTGCGCCGTAGCGGGCCGACAAGGCCATCGCCAGTTCCTCGTTGCCGTGCCGCCCGGCGTCCACATCGAGCGCCACCCGTTCGATCGCGAACATGGCCGTGTCGAGTGACCAACAGACCTCGGCGCGGATGTCCGCACTGCCGCGCCCGGCGTCCAGCAGCCGTTGTGCCAGCGCGGAGGCGGCCCCTATGTAGGACGCGCCGACCAGCAGGCTGAACCAGATGAGGCCGATGGCCTGCAGGTCGCCGGCTCTCGAGGCGTCGTTCAGGTCCGGGCGGACTATCAGTTCATCCTCGACGGGGACCCGGTCGAGAATCACCTCGTCGCTCTCCGCTCCTGTCAGGACCGGGCTGTTCCAGAACGGCCGCACGGAGATTCCCGGCTGTGTGGCCGGTATCACCGCGATTCCCAGGTCGTGCTCGCCGTCGTCGCGGGGAAGCGCGATGCTGGCCGTGATGAGATCCATCGACCGGGACAGGCTGCACGGGCGCTTGCTGCCGGACACCACCCACCCGTTCGCGGCCCGCTCGGCCCGCATAGCGGGCCGGAGGATGTTCTGGCCCGAGCGGCCTTCGGCGAACGCGCTGGACATCAGCAGGTGTTCGTGGGCGATGGCGTCGATGAGCATCCATGCGAAGCCGTCGCTGCGCTCGCCCAGCGCCACAAGGCTGGCCACCGAGAAGTTGTGCATAGTGGCGGCCACGGCAAGAGAAGGGGATCTGGACGCGAGGGCCCTGGTGCAGCGCGCCGCCGCCACCGCGTCCGCGCCCCTTCCCCCGTGCTCACCCGGTACCAGCAGCCCGGGCCCACCGGCCTCCTTGAACAGCGCAGGTCCGCGGCTGCCCGGCTGCTCCAGCGCCACCGTTCCGTAGTCGGCGAGCGTGTCGTCCAGGCCGGGCAGGAGCCGTTCCAGGGCCGACCGCTCACGCTCGAGAAAGCTCATCGTGCGCTCCGTACGTCCATGGGGGGCAGCGCGCTGTCGAAGATCGACTCCCGGGGAGTGACCCCGGTGGCGATGCTGATGCCCTGCAACCGGCTGGTGCGCAGCGCCGGAAAGTTCGCCTCACCGTTCGGCCCGCCGGTCAGACCGGTGCCCCCGTGTGTCGGCAGCGTCGGCGCGAACCCGAGGTGGGAGTCGTTGACCTTGAGCAACCCCCCATTGCGCATGGTGCCGCAGAACTCGTCGATGACGGCCCGGTCGCCGGCCCACAGTGAGTTGCGCAGACCGTAGGGATTGGAGTCGAGGAAGTCCAGCATCGCCGGCAGCAGCTCGCTGTCCGCGGCGGGCGTCGGCACGACGATCGGCAGCAGCGGGAAGAACGTCTCCGCCCGCACGGCCTGGAGCTGGTCGGCCGGGGAAAGGCCGTCGACCCGCACGATGGTGGGTTGCAGGAACACCCCGGCCGGATCGACCGTCCCCTGGTGGTCGGTGCGTTCGCCCCCGGCGACCAGGGTGGCGCCCGCCTCGACGGCTTCGGCCAGCACGTCGAAGAAGTCCGCGGCCCGCAGTACGGGGGTGAGCAGGGTCTCGGCGTCATCGGGCAGTCCGGGACGCACCTGGTCCAGCCGCTTCACCAGCAGCTCGATGAGCTGGTCGGCGACGTCGGGATGGACCACGGCGTACTTGGGCACCATGCAGATCTGGCTGGACCCGTAGAAGCATTCGAGCAGGGCTTGGGCCGCGAGTTCGAGTTCGGCATCGGACCACACCAGAACGCCGTCGTTGCCGGAGAGCTCCAGCACGGACTTCTTGCCGGCCTCGGCGCAACGCTTTTCGATGTCCATGCCGCGCCGGCTGTCCCCGATGTAGAAGACGGTGTCCACATCGGTGTGGGCCAGCCAACTGTTCATGATCGGGGCCGGCGCGCCGCAGATGACGTTGATCGTGCCGGCAGGCGCGTCGATCTCCGCCAATGCCGTCCCGACCAGCTCCCGCCAGGCCCACGCGACCCCGAGCGGGCAGCTGCGCGGAGCCTTGACCACGATGGTGTTCCCGGCGAACAACGCTCCGACGCCGAGTATCGAGTTGGACGCCGCCGCGTTCTGGGGCGGGCTCAGGCACACGACACCGTCGGGCTTGCGGACGAGCCGGAGCTCGCGACCGCCGACGTCCTCCGCCCGTTCCAGCAACGAGGCCACCGTGTCCAGCGTCACCGGGGCCAACTGCTGCATCACACCGGCGACTTCCCACTCGGCCAGCCGGCGCGGGTGCCCCTCGGCGATGAGCACCTCGATGAACTCCTCGATCCGGTCCTGCAGCACACCACGCAGCGCGACACCGAGGGAAAGCCGGTCGGCGAGCGGCCACCGGGACCACTCCCGCTGCGCGCTCCGCGCGGAAGACACCGCCTGCTCCCATTGCTGCTCGGTGGACCTGGCCACCCGTCCGGCCACCTGGTCGGACCCGGGGGCGGTGGTCCGGCCGCGGTCGAGTTCCCGCTTGAGCCTCAACCCTGCCATCGGGTCCTGCATCAGCACATCCGCGTTGAGGACGTGAATCCACTCCTGGGCGGGCAGGTCCACACTCCCGACAAAGGTCGGATAGCTTCTCACGACGAACCTTTCAAAGTATGGGACTTCGTCAACAAAGCTAGGGGACGGCAGCAATACATTGTTATCCCGAGTTTTTTGGGATTGACCAGCACGTGTGTCGCGGCGACCGTTCAGGCATGAGCAATGGAACGCTGAATGATGTTAAACTGGCGGGGTCTTTGTGGATGACCCGGATGGTCGCCCGGGCAGCCGCCGGCATCGGCGATCTGGCCGCCGAGTTGGACCGTCCGCATCGCCAGCAGGATCCCTATCCGCTCTACGACGAGATCAGACGGCGCGGCCCCTGGTATCGCAGTCGGCTGGGTTTTTATGTAACGGCCTCCCACGATGTCGTTTCGGCGTTGGAGCGCCACCCGGATATGACCTGCACCATGCTCGGGGGAACGGCCGGCGGTGCCACTTCGAAGGCGGCGTTTCCGGAGCAGCACATCCATCCGCTTCGTGATTCGCTGGCCGGTATCGACGCGCCGGATCACACCAGGCTGCGGCGAATCGTTGCCCCGCTATTCACTCGCAAGGCCGTCGCGGAACGGCGCCGGTCGACCGTCCGCCTCGCCGATGAGCTTGTCGCGGCATTGCCCGAGAACGAGCCGTTCGACCTGGTCGAGCGTTTCGCCGTGCCGTTTCCGGTGCTGGTGATCTGCGAAATGTTCGGCCTTTCCAAGGTGAACGTGCCCATGCTCGCAGAATGGGGACGGGTGATCGGGGCGACGGCTGACGGTGTGCGCACGGTCCAGCAGTCGCGCGAGCTCCAAGAGACGCTGACGGCCATGGAGCGATTCTTCTCCGACCTCCTCGAAGACCGCCGGCACGATCCCGGCGGCGACATCGTCAGCACGATAGTGCAGGGCAGCCCGGACGACTGTGATCCCAAGGACCTCATCGCCCTGGCGGAACTGTTGTTCGTGGCCGGATTCGAGACCCTGACGAACTTCGTCGGCACGACGGTACTCGCCCTGCTCGACCATCCGGAGCAGCTCGAACTGTTCCGGGCCGACCCGGATCTCGCGCCGCGGGTGGTCGACGAATCGCTGCGTTTCGAGGCGCCCGTACAGACCAACATGCGCGGACTGCTCCAGGAGGCCGAGCTGCCCGGTGGCCGGCTGCCCGCGGGAAAACCCATCATCGTGCTGTACGGCGGCGCCAACCGGGACCCGGCGGTCTTCGAGGACCCCAACCGGTTCGACATCACGCGCACCAACAGCGGCACCCACATGGCGTTCGGCGCCGGACCGCACTACTGCCTCGGCGCCGCTCTGGCACGGCTGGAGGGAGAGAGCGCCTTGCGGGCACTGTTCGGCCGCTTCAGCGATCTGAGGCAGGCCGGGCCGGTCGAGTGGTACGAGTCGTTCGCCGTCCGCGGAGCGCATCGGCTCCCGCTCATCGCGAAACGATCGGGGTAGGCCGGGGCCGGCGAAGGACCGTACCGCCCTTGGGCGCGGGGTCGCGCAGGGCGGTACGGTCGGTTTCCCGACCCATCGAGTCATGCCGGGCGCGGCCTGCCACCGTCGGCTGCCGCGCGCCGCGTTTCCCTCACGCCAGAAGCATGTACTCCAGCCGCTCGTCCTGGATCTGCTGGGCCCAGAGCCGCCCGACCTCCGCCCTCTCCTCCGGCGTGGTGTCCAGCATCCGCCGCCCGGGCCAGATCTCGTAGTCGCCGACCACGTCCGCGTGCTGCTCCATTCCCTGCTGGAACACCTGCTCCAGAGTGAACTGCAGATCGGACATGGGCAGGCTCTGCCACAGTTCGCGCCCGGTCTGCACCATGTCCAGCAGCGACGCCCTGCGGTCCGGCTGGGCGGACAGGTGGCGGCGGATGATCGTGCTTCCGACGGCCAGATGCCGGGTCTCGTCGCGGTTGGCCATGAGCTGCATGCGCGCGGCAACCGGGTCCAGCAGCCGCCACTTGCGCTCGCTCAGCTCAGTGATCGGCGCGATGACCCCTTCGACGAGCACGCACACGAGCAGCACGCCGCGGTAGAAGTCCCCGTGCTCCGCCATGTCCTCCAGGCCGTAGTGCTCGACCGGGCTCAGTACCGCCTCGGCCGCGTCGCCGGCGTACTGGGCGATCACCTGGTCCAGTTCGGCCGGCGGCACACCGAGATCCAGCAGATGCGAGCGGTACAGCTTGCGGTGCCGGGCCTCGTCCATGATCTGGCTGGTGTAGAACTCGAGGCAGTCCGTGTCCGGGGCGATGGGAAGGAGCGCGCTAAGAGCCCGGGTCGCCTTGTCCTCGGCGATCGCCTGGAAGGAGAACTCGGCCAGCAGCGCCTGCCGAAGCGGCGCGTCCTCCAGCAAGTACGCGGGGACGCCCAAAGGGGCTTCCCACTCGGGCGCCTGCTTGATCATCTGGCCCATCCAGAAGTCGAGGTCGCACTGCTCAGGGCCGAGCGCGTCAATGTGATCCTCGCCGGCGATGGTGTAGGCGACCGTCCCGCCTTCTTGCTGCATTCGGTACACACTCCTTTTGTGTCGTTCTCGCGCAGATCGCCACCGACGGTAGATCCGCGGCGCGGCGGGCGGCCATCCCAATTTTTCTGGGACGCCCCGGAACCGCCGGCGCAATCGCCCGTGAGGTGACGGTGAGCGCTGGAGAGACCTGAGATCAGCGCTGGGCCCTAAAGAGCGCGGATTTGCCCACCATCGTCACGTCGAAGACGTCGAAGTGCTGAGAGAGGGCCTTGTTCAGACCGTCCAGGTCATCGGTGTAATTGCTCCATATCCCCTTGCGGTTGTAACTGTGCAGAATCGCCTTCCCCAAGAGGTTCTGGTCGGGCAGCGCGCCCAGAACGGTACTGCCGAACAGCCAGGCGCCCGGTTTCATCAGCGGTTTGACGTTCTCGAAGACCGCGGCCTTGTCAGTGAATTCCCCCGGTAGGCAGTGCATCAGGCAGTTCATACCGACCGACCCGAAGCTCTCCTCGGGAAGGTCGACGGGCTCCAGGACATTGCCCTGCTTGGTGGCCGGCGAGTACCTGCGAAGCCTGCCGGCCGCCACGCGCAGCGAGTTGGGATTCATGTCCAGCAGGGTCAGTTCGGGCCGCTCGACGGGATAGGTGCACCGGTTGAGGAAGTAACCGGTGCCGATACCGATGTCCAGATGGTTGGCCGAGACGTGGCGGTCGTACAGGTCGAGAATCCGCCGGCTGGGACAGCCCCATGCCAGGGGCTGGGAGATCCGCAGCACCGCGGTGTTGTAGACGGCCAGGATTCCCGGTGTGTACACCGCCTGCCCGGGCTCCGGGTCAAGCGGGTCGTTCTCTGTAGGCATGAGCGTGTTTCCTTCCGTCGTTCTCGAGGCATTCAGCGCAGTTCGTACGGTTTGAGGTGCGGAAAAAGCGAACTGACAAGTTGCCGCCGGCTGTTCACCGACAGCGTTCTGAAAACGGGCCTGAGATGGTCCTGCACGGTGTGCCGGGAGATCTGCAGGTCGTCGGCGATTTCCGTGGAGGTCATGCCTCTGAGCACCCGCAAAGCGACCTGCACGGCGCGGGGGGTGACGCCGTGCGCGGCAAGCAGGAAGGGGGCCACCACCAGTGGGCGCGCCCCCTGGATGGACACGGTCGCCTGCGGCTGTCCGTCCCGATGGCGCTGCCTGGTTCCACTGAGCTGCAACCAGCCCAGGTTCTGGTCCTGCAGCAGCATCCGCTGTGACGGGCTGCTGTCCGGAGCGCCGCTGATCAGCCGGGCCGTGAGTGTCCATAACGCCAGGGGCAGAGCCGGATGCTGCGGGCAGCGTTGGCAGTTGAGATGCTGAAGCAGGTACCAGCCGTAATCGTTCACCGCTTCGGTGCGGCCCTTGCCATCCAGGCTGATCACGCCTATCTGCTCGGGGGAGAGGCGACCGATAGGCGTGTTCAGCGCACGCTTCATGAGCTCGTAGCTGAATTCCGCGGCCCACGCCCGCACAGTGGAGGTCTCGGCGGCGGAGAAATCCGCGCGCCCGTTCCGCCGGAACAGGGAGACGTACCCCCAACACACTCCCTGGCAGGTCAGCGCGACCCGCAGTTCGTGTTCGATCCCCAGTTGCCGCAGGATTCCGCGGTACCGAAAGCTCCGTTGCGGCTCGCCTCCGGTCGCCTCCGGCGACAACCCGACCGAGCGGCGCTGCCGTGCGAGCACGGTCAGCTTGTTCACATCGGTAACGGCGTATTCGGTCAGCAGACTCCGCGACGCGTGCTGTCTCGGCAGACCGGAGAAGCGCCCGCTCTCCAGCAGCCCACTCAGCGGATCGGCCGTCCCGAGGAAAAGCGAATCAAACGGGGCCTGGTCGGCCAACGTCATCCGAACCGAGGACTCAAG
Organism: Allosalinactinospora lopnorensis; assembly: GCF_000981225.1. Lineage (GTDB taxonomy): Bacteria > Actinomycetota > Actinomycetes > Streptosporangiales > Streptosporangiaceae > Allosalinactinospora > Allosalinactinospora lopnorensis. The sequence continues at coordinate 69,177 of NZ_LAJC01000008.1, read as the reverse complement.
AGCCGCCAGTTCCGGCTGGTGCCCGGTTCTGGCGGCCTCTACTTCGCTCACGGCGCTTTCCATGGCAGTCTCCTCGTTGATCGCTTCCACACGCGGGCCATCTCGATCCAGCAGCCCGGCACGGATCACAGTTCGACCGGAGCTTCAGGACTCGGGGGAAGAAGAGGACGGCCCCTGGAGTCCACCCACCACAGGGCACTGGCGGTTGGGGGACACGCCTGCGAGGCCTCTTCTGGCACCTTTGTCCACGGCTGAGCGACACGAGCAGTACGGGTTCGTCTGCCTACAGAGCGGGCAGTTGGGCACGCCAGAGGCTCCTGGTGTTTCGAGGCCTTTGCGTGTCGTCTTCGGGAGTCCTCCACCCAATGGGGCCCGAGGCGCGACCGGAATCCGTCCCCCGCGTCACGCGTAGAACCGGCACGCCAAGAACAGCGAGAATCTCTACGCCAGTACGTGTGAGAGTGCCGCCGAGTCGACGGCGTGCTCGGGTCGTCGGAGGGCGGGACCCCGCCGGATCGGCCCGCACGCCAGTCACCGCGCGAGCGTCGGCCTCGTCCGCCACTGCGGCTACGCCGCGCCGACCCGCCGCGGACCTGCGGCCTCAGGTCGGCGATCGCAACCTGCCATCCCATCCGCTGTCGCGGACAGCGGCCCGACGGACATGCCGGTTGCTCCTTTCCCCTTCGGAGAGTTGGTCCTGAGCGACGTTATCGGAGTAAGACTAAGCCAACCTTAAAAGGAAACGTTCGCTGTTTTAATGACTGATCATGGGGCTCCGGAGCCCCCGCGACCATGGAAAACACCAGGCTCATTCGCCTGAGCTGGGAAAGTGATATGAATCACGAATAAACCAGGCGCGCCCCTCGTCGCAGCGGCTTCGGAAGCACCCGCCGGAGTGGCGGAACGGAAATATCCAGTGCCTTGGACAGCAGGTTTGCCCGCCCTTTGTCTCGCTGGGGAGAACTTGCGGTGAATACTCGGGTCGGCCGCCCACTTTCGCAGAAAGGCGCCTCCTTGGAAGGCGCCTGAAAAGGGGGGATGACGGCGTTGACCGGGAAACCCCCGGCCGCGCGGAGGCCGGGGCGGCCGAGCGTCCCCCTACCCCACCGATCTGCCCGCTCATCCCTGGGGTCAGGCCGGGTGGGACGCCGCCGCCCGGAAACCGGAACGGGCCCGCCGGAGCCGGCCCGCCAGTGCGCGAGTGCGGGTGACGTAGGACACCTCTTGCTATCCTTGACGGGTCCGCAGGGGGCGCTATGGGGGAAATCGTCCTACCCATCATCGTGGGGGTGTTGTCGACGGCGGTCGTGGGGCTCTACCTGCGCGACCGGCGCAACAGCAGCGAGATCACCAAGCTGAAACGGCACCTTCGCCGGCTACGCATCGAACGCGAGCTCGACCATGCCCCGGATCCGCCATCGGATCCGCCACCGCGCCGTGGGCGTCGCCAGATGCGTGCCGAAGGCCGCGGCGGAAGCGCTGGCGCCTGGTTCAGCGACCGCGTCCACGGCCACCCCGGGCTCACCTCCGGTGCGGCCGGTATCGCCTCCACCGCTCTGGCCTTGACGCTCCTCCACCCGATTCCCGGTTCTGCCGTTTCAGCCGATGGTGCGCCACACCACCGCCCTGAAGCGCAGCCCTCCCCACTTCACTTCGAGCCCTCCAAGCCGCACGCCTCCCCCGGCTTCAGCGGCGAGGCCGACTGGGACGACGTAACATCCGTGGCCGAATCGAAGCAGACCTTCACGAGCACGATCTCCGTTCCGGCCCAACAGCCCGAAACGGGGGAGGGCGGGGCCGGAACCCCTGGCGCGGAGCCCGCGCCCCCCACACCGGATACGGGGCGCGACGTGCCCGAGCGGCCGTCCGCGCCGGCCGAGGATCCGGTACCGCCGCAGCCTCCGCGAGAACCCGGCAACGGCGAGGACGGGAGCGACGAACCGCCCCCACCGACCTCACCGCCGGACCCACCCGAGCCTCCCTGATCATCCCGGTGGGGCCCGCCCCGCCCGTCCACGCGCGCGCCTCAACGGCAGAACCCGGCCGCGAGGGGGATGGCGCGGCCGGAGAACAGCCGCCCTGCTCGGCCACGCTCATCCGACCCGGCGAAAACGCCCCGGGTACGCTCGGCGCATGGACGCTGACCGCCCCGAACGGGTTGTGGCCGCATTGCGGGAGTTCCTCGACACGCGGCCGGCGGCGCCCGACGAGCCGGAGCGGCACGCCATCGAGCTGTTCCACCGCGTCGTAGCCTCGGTTCCGGCCTACCGCGACTTCCTGCGAGCCAACGAGGTCGATCCGGACAGCGTACGGACCTTCCACGACTTCCGGCGGCTCCCCCTGCTCTCCAAGGAGAACTACCACCACCGCTACCCGCTGCCGCAGCTGTGCCGGAACGGCCGGCTGGACGGGTGCGACATGATCGCGGTTTCCTCGGGCTCCACCGGCCGGCCCACGTTCTGGCCGCGCTTCCTCACCGACGAACTCGGCGTGGCCGCCCGGTTCGAGCGGGTGTTCGCCGACAGTTTCAGGGCGGCCGAGCGCAGCACGCTCGCGGTGGTGTGCTTCCCGCTGGGCACCTGGGTGGGCGGCCTCTACACGGCCGCCTGCGTCCGCCACCTGGCGGCCAAGGGCTACCCGATCACGGTGGTGGCTCCCGGCAACAACAAGGCCGAGATCCTGCGGGTGATCCCCGAGCTCGCGCCGCATGTCGACCAGGTGGTGCTGCTGGGCTACCCCCCGTTCGTCAAGGACGTGATCGACAGCGGACTCGCCGCAGGGGTGGAGTGGGCGCGCTACGCCGTCAAGCTCGTGCTGGCCGGGGAGGTGTTCACCGAGGAATGGCGCGAGCTGGTCGGCCGGCGAGCCGGAATGACCGACCCCGACCGCGACTCGGCCGCCCTGTACGGCACCGCCGATGCCGGTGTGCTCGGCAACGAGACGCCGCTGTCAGTGCGCATTCGCCGGTTCCTGGCCGGCGATCCCACCGCGGCGAGGGAGCTGTTCGGCGAGTCGCGGCTGCCGACCCTGGTCCAGTACGACCCCACGCACCGGTTCTTCGAGACACACGAGGGGACACTGCTCTTCTCCGGTGACAACGGCGTGCCGCTGATCCGGTACCACATCGCCGACGAAGGCGGACTGGTCCCCTACGAGGACATGCTCGCGTTCTGCGCGCGCCACGGCTTCGACCCCGTGTCCGAGGCGGACGAGACCAGGCGGCTGCCCTTCGCGTACGTGTTCGGCCGGTCGCTGTTCACCGTGTCCTACTTCGGCGCGAACATCTATCCGGAGAACGTCGCGGTGGGACTGGAACAGCCGGGCGTCAGTGACTGGGTCACCGGCAAGTTCGTCCTGCAGACCGTGGAGGACTCCGACAGCGACCGGCGGTTGCGGCTCGTCGTCGAGCTGGCACCCGGAGAGGAGCCCACCAGCGGCCGGGAACGTCTGGCCGCCGAGTCCGTCCGGGACCAACTGCTGCGCCTCAACAGCGAATTCGCGCACTACGTGCCGCCCGACCGGCAGCTCCCGCACACGATCCTGCGCGCGGCCGGCGACCCGGAGCACTTCCCCGTTGGGGTCAAGCACCGCTACACCCGCCCGTCCGGCTAGCGGCACGTGGATCCGGCGCCGTGCGCGCGGCACCGCCCCGTGACCCGGTCGGTGGCACGCGCACGCAGGATCTCCGGCTCCAGCCGTGTACCCTCGAACGACGTGTCCGCGCAACGGCATTCGGCCTTACGCACGTGGTCGCCGCCCCCGAAACCATGACGAGTGATCTCTTCGAGGACGACCCGGTATCCCACCCGCTGACCTATCCCGGCCCGGTACCGGATCACTCCGGCCTCGTCGCCGGCGCCCGTTTCCACCGGCTCCGTCCGATCACGGGCACGGGGGTAGCCGAGTGGCGGGTCGCGGAGGACCGCGAGTCGGCACCCGTGGCGCTCGCCGACGCTCTGGCGCCCCATGGCCTGGACATGGGCAGGTCGTGCTTCCCGGTCCTCGCGGTGGGCTCCAACGCGTCCCCGGCCCAGATGCGCCGCAAGTTCGTGGAACGGGGAGTCCCCGCGGTGTTCCCGATGGTGCTTACCGAAGTCCAGGCGATCGCCCCCGGGGTCTCGGCGCATATCAGCAGGGCGGGATACATCCCCGCAGCCCCCATAGTCACCGGCGCCGCTGTGTCGCGCCTGTTCGTGCTGTTCCTGAACGAGGAGCAACTCCGGGCCCTAGACGCGACGGAGCCCAACTACCAGAGGTGCGTCCTGCCGGCCGCACGGTTTCCCGTGCGCCTTCCCAACGGGGACCCCCTGGCTTCGCCGTACGTCTATGTCAGCGACCACGGGTGCCTGGTGGACGGCGAAGAGCGGGCACTCGCGCTGGGTGACCAACGGACGCTCATCCGGGAGCTGCTCGGGAAGTCCCCTGGCCTCAGGCGGCTCTGCGGCGAGGATCCGGCCGCCTTCGTCGCCAGTGTCCGGGATCCCGCCCTGCGCGCGTCCGCCTGCGCACTGCTCCACGATGAGGGGTGGACCCGCGAGCAACCCGAGCTACGGGGAACGGCCGCCATGTGACCGGCAGGCCCCCGGAGCCGATGCCTGTTAGGGCTTTCGCCCCACGCCCCCGTAGAGATCCCTGGTGCCGGGTTCGTCGAGGGGGGCGAAGTCAGGTCGCCACAGCGGACACGAAACCACGCCAGGCTCCACCAGTTCCAGACCATCCAAGTAACGCGCGACCTGGTCGGGACTGCGCAGAATGTAGGGGACGGCGCCGCTCTCCTCGTTGTAGCGCCGGTTGGCCTCGTTCATCGTCTCATTGGTGTTGGTGCTGTCGTAGTGCGCCAGGTAACTGCCAGACGGCAGCGCGTCCAGCAGCCGGCGCACGATCGAGCGGGCCTCGTCATGGTCGGCGACGTGGCCCAGGATTCCCATCAGCATCAGCGCAACAGGCCGGGTGAAGTCCAGCGTCTTGGCGGCCTCGGCCAGGATGCGCTCGGGATCGTGCAGGTCGGCGGTGATGTAGTTGGTCATGCCCTCGGGGGCGCTAATGAGCAGCGCACGGGCGTGGGACAGCACAAGCGGATCGTTGTCAACGTAGACAATGCGGGATTCCGGGGCGATTCGCTGGGCAACCTCATGGGTGTTGTCCACAGTAGGCAGACCGGTGCCGATGTCGAGGAACTGGCGGATTCCCGCCTCACTGGCCAGGTAGCGGACAACCCGCACGAGGTAGTACCGGCCGGTGCGGGCGTGGTTGAAGACTCCCGGGAAAATCGCACTGAACTCGTCGCCGGCCGCCTGGTCGACGGGGTAGTTGTCCTTGCCGCCCAGCCAGTAGTTCCAGATCCGAGCCGAGTGCGGGACGGTGGTATCGATCCTGGGAGGCGGTGGCTGCTCCTCGCGGCCGGAGGAGTTCGGGGAGTCCGCCATGGGGAGACCTCCTGCGCGTTAGGGGCCAGCGCACATATTACAGGTGGAGACCAGGCCCATAGGTACGTGCGCTGAATGGCTGAACCAGGAGTGAGATGGCTGGAACGAGGGCGGCGACCTCACCAACGGCCAAGTGGTTGCTGGCGCACTCGACTCCTGGCAAGGGGAACCCCATGCCCGATGGCACGGGAAACCCGCCTGCTCTTCCTGGGAAGGTTTCCCAGGGGCGACGGGCAGCCGCCAAAGTCCTCGCGCGGAAACTCCAGCGGCGGCGCGTGCAGGTACCGCACCGTCCGTACCGGGGAGGAGCGTTCGCGTACACCCGATTTTCCGGCCCATACTGCGCGTCTGTCCGATTTCTCAGAGTGAGGAAACATCGGTACCTTAGGAAATTGACGCGTATGTCGCGATGCCGCTCCCCGTGTTCCAGGTAATTACGGATTCTCACATCGGGTCGGTCAACAGATTGTTCGTGTGGTGGTGCGCAAAGTGAGGAGATGTGGATGCGGACGCCTGTGAAACATTCAAAAACCGCCAAGCATGCACCATCACGGGTTTCTCGCTATCCTGGCGACTATTCGTGAGAAGTCTGCTATCGGGAGGGCGCATGATCCCGGTGGAAGATAGTGCGGTCGCCGGTCGGCTCCACAGGGATGCGCAGGGCGGTTCGACGGTCGTGCGAATCCTGCTGGGGACCCAGCTGCGCCGGCTGCGAACCGCCAAAGGCATCTCCCGGGAGGACGCCGGGTATGCGATCCGGGCCTCCCGGGCCAAGATCAGCCGAATGGAGCTGGGCCAGGTCCGGTTCAAAACCCGCGACGTGGCCGACCTGCTCACCCTCTACGGGGTGGGCGACCTCCAGGAGCGGGCCACGATGCTGACACTGGCCGAGTGCGCCAACGTCCCAGGCTGGTGGCAGGACTACGAGGACGTCCTGCCCGACTGGTTCGAGGCCTACATCGGGTTGGAGGAGGGTGCCTCCATCATCCGCTCCTATGAGCTGCAGTTCGTTCCCGGCCTGCTGCAGACCGAGGACTACGCCCGCGCTGTCATCCAACTCTCCTGCGTTGCCGCCTCCCCCACCGCCGAGATCGACCGGCGCGTCGCCATGCGGATGCGGCGCCAGCAGCGTCTCATCGGCCCGGAACCGCTGCGGTTCTGGGCGGTTGTGGATGAGGCGGCGCTGCGTCGGCCCTACGGGGGTACGAAGGTGCTGCGCGCCCAGATCGAGCACCTGCTCACGATCGCGGAGTTGCCCAATGTCACCCTGCAGGTCCTGCCGTTCGCGCACGGCGGGCATCCCGCGGCGGGCGGCCCGTTCAGCCTCCTGCGCTTCACCGCGCCCCAGCTGTCCGACGTGGTCTACCTGGAACAGCTCCACAGCGCCCTCTACCTCGACAAGCGTGCGGAGACCCACCGGTACCTGGAAATCATGGAGCAGTTGTGCATCCAGGCCCCGCCTCCCTCAGCCACGCCAGCCCTACTGACCGCGTTCTACAACGACCTCGCCTGAGCGGCACCCGCACCGTGTGAACGCCTCCACGTGCCTTCCACGCCATATCAGGCCGGTCACAGGCCGCGGCGCCGCGAGGCGAGGAAGAGGGTCAGGGCTTACACCCCACCGCGCCGAAGTCGTCCACCGGGGGGGCGCCGGTGTCGAGGAACTGGCGGCTTCCGGCCTCGCCGGCCAGATAGGTCACAACGCGAATGAGGAACGCCCGGACGGCGCGGGCGTCCACGACGATCTCCGGGAAGACCTCGCGAATCTGGTCACCGGCTGCCATGGGCCCTATCTCGGTGGGGGCGGGCGGAGGATCTCGTAGGCCCATCGGGATCGAGGGGCAGGGGAACCCCCGGCAGCGTGTACTCGTTGGTCCCCAACTCACGCGCCACATGGGCAACCGGCTTACCGGTCTCCTCCACGATGCGCACCGCTCCCGCCCGAAACTCCGAATCATCGGTCTCCATGATCTCAGGGGAAGCGCACCACCTCGGAGTCGTTTCGCCGGGAGGGAATATCCCTGGTAACAGGACAGGTTTCTTGCGATCACCCCTCGGTCGTGAAGAGTTCATGGCCGCGGCACTGATCCGACACCGGTCGCGCCTCTATATTTCCCGATGGCCGACAGCCGGTTTCGACCGCAGGCCAACCTGTTTCCGCTCCTTGAGAGGGAGAGAACCGTGGACAGACGGAATTTCCTCCGCGCTGCCGTGGTCGGTGGCACCGTGGTGACTCTGGGCTTCAGCGTCACCCGGGAAGCCTTCGCCTTCCCCGCCCACACCGGTCCCAGCCCCTACGGTCCCCTACAGGCCGCTGATGCCAATGGCATCGAACTGCCGGCCGACTTCACCAGTCGCGTGATCGCCCGCTCCACTCAGGCCGTCGCCAACACCGGCTACAGCTGGCACAGCGCGCCGGACGGCGGTGCGTGTTTCGCCGACGACACCGGCTGGATCTACGTGTCCAACTCCGAGATGAGCAGCGGTGGCGGTGGCGTCAGCGCCGTCAAGTTCGACAGCAACGCCAACATCACCGGCGCTACCGGATACTGTCGGGCACCACCCGCAACTGTGCTGGTGGGCCCACCCCGTGGAATACCTGGCTGTCCTGCGAGGAGACCGATGACGGCTATACGTGGGAAACCGACCCGTGGGGTGCCGAGGCCGCCGTTCGGCGCGATGCGATGGGCCGGTTCAAGCACGAGGCCGCTGCCTGCGACCCCGACCGCAAGGTCATCTATCAGACCGAGGACACCAGTGATGGCTGTTTCTACCGGTTCATCCCCACCACCTGGGGCGACCTGTCGGCCGGCACCCTTCAGGTACTCGTCGAAGACGGCACCACCCTGTCCTGGGAGAACGTACCCGACCCGGATGGCAGCCCCACCGCCACCCGCTACCAGGTCGCGGGCGCCAAGCAGTTCAACGGCGGTGAAGGAGCCTTCTACCGCAACGGTTACTGCTACTTCACCACCAAGGGCGACAACCGGGTGTGGGCCTACGACGCGGTCAACAACAAGCTGCACATCGCCTACGACGACGACCTCACTTCCAACCCGCCGCTGACCGGCGTGGACAACATCACCGGTGCCACCGTCGGCGACCTCTACGTCGCCGAAGACGGCGGCAACATGGAGGTCTGCATCATCACCCCCGACGACATCATCGCCCCGTTCCTTCGCGTCACCGGGCAGGACAGGTCCGAGCTGTGCGGTGTCTGGTTCAACCCCGCCGGAAACCGCATGTACTTCTCCTCCCAGCGCGGCACCACCGGCTCCAGCAGCGGCGGCATCACCTACGAAGTCACCGGCCCGTTCCGCACCAGCCTGTGACCTCGGCCTGATCGCCACTTTCCGAGGTGTGGCGGCCGGTGCCCTTGGGGGCCAGGCTCATCAGGGCCAGGTAGAGCGTGCTCCCCGCGCACGCGGGGATGGTCCTCCCTGCAGGGGCGAGTCGATAGCGGATGACCCTTCGGAGCGACGTTGCCGTACTTCTCTGGGGTACACGAGTGAGCAAAGGCCGGTTCCGTGATCGGAACCGGCCTTTGACCTGGGCGCGCTCGGGAGGATTCGAACCCCCAACCTTCTGATCCGTAGCAAGCGTGGGTTTGTCCGGCGGTGTCCAAGGATGCGTGTTGACCTGGTGCCAAGTCGACTTCTCGACCCGCTGATTCCGCGTCCATCCGGCCCTGTCCACAGCCGTTGTTAGCGTCCGCGTTAGCAGGATGCGCCGTACCGTCATTCCCAGCTTAGGAAGCAAAGAAGAGGGGTCTTCGCTGACCTGCCGTTTCTATACCCTACGCGAATGCAACTGATCTTCCGCTGAATCCCCGTGATTCCCCATGAGTGCCCGCTCAATCTGGCACGGATCTGGCACGGTGCTTAAGTAGCTGCCTGTGGTCAGATCACCCGACCAACGGACGGTAGGAGGCGGCCCGCCACAGCGGCGGGAAACCTGTGAGCCGGCGTAGCGATGCGACCCAGCAACCACGAGCGGCGCGTAACCGCGGTTTTCGAGCGAGGTGCTCGATCGCGCTGGACACAGAGCCGAAGACAGGCAGAGTCGCGCGATCGAGTACCTCGGGATTTAGAACGTCCGTGACCGGGTTTGTTGGAATGTCCACGGATCGTCCCCTCGGCGCGTCAAACTGGCGATACGGCAGGGACTGTCGGCGTGCGCGTGGGTGGTGCTCGGGACCGGGCGGCAGCCCGCAGCCCGAGCACCCACCCACGGCAGGCGCGACGGCGCTACGCGCCGTCGCCTTGATCTCATACAGCCGGATTCGGCAGTGCTGGGACTAGACATGGGACCGGACGTGTGGAGCTGGCGGCGCGGTTTTAGCTGCCGTTTTCGATGGTTCGCCGGATGGTGCTGGCTCGCTCGTCGAAGTCGCGGATGGATGCTTCGCCGGGGTAGTACTGGCGTAGTACCTGGCTGAGGTCCTCTGCGCGGTCCAACAGGTCGATGTTGCTCTTCCGCTCCCAGGACAGCGCGTTTGCCCCGTGTTGGATGGCGGCGTCAAGGTCGCCTCTACGGGCGTGGACGATCCCGAGGTCCATGTAGGCGTTGGCGACCCGCATGGGGGATCGGACGCTGCCGTCGGGGCGGGTGTGCTGGTCGATGAGTTCGTGTGCGGTCTCTTCTGAGCGTTCGTCGTCTCCGAGCCAGACGTAGCAGGTTGAGGCGTACATCAGCCATTTGGAGCGGTCGAACACGAAATGGTGTTCGGGGTGTTCGGGGTGGGGCACCTGGTCCAGGGTCTTCGCGGCGCGGGCGAGGGCGTCGCTGGCTCCGGGCCGGTCGCCGGCGCGTGCCAGTGACTGGGCCTGTTTGAGGATGAGCTGCACGGTGGCGCTGGTGGGGTTCTTGAGCATGTCTTGGCCTGTTTGGGCGTGCAGTGCGGCCTCTTCGAAGCGGTGTTCCACGATGGCGAACCAGGCCGCCATTTCGCGGGTCCAGGCCATGATTTCGCTGTGGCCTGCCTCTTTGGCCATCTGGAAGGCGGCTTGCCGGGCGATTTCGGCTTGTTCGCGTTCGCCTGCGTCGTAGTGCAGGCACCCGAGGAGAGCGGAAAGCCAGCCGGCCGAGACGAGGAGTTCGCGGTGCTGGGCCAGGGTGAGGCGGCCCGACAGCATCCGGATCACGTTGTGTAGGCGCTGCTTGGTGCGCGCTTTCAGCGCGGTTGTGGGCGTGGTGGCGTAGGCGCGGCAGAGCAGTTCCACCGCCTCGTGGAGACCCTCGACGGCTCCGGCGCCCAGGTCGGACATGCCCGCCATCCGGGCGAGTTCCATCGTGTCGAACAGCTCGGACTCGGCGACCAGTACGTCTGGTCTCTCCGGGGCGAGCGGGCGGGCGGAATCCGTATCGCCGCCGGAGCCGGGGCGGGTGAAACCGAGCTCGTCCATTCGTTCCCCGGTGACCTGCTCAAGGATCCGCCGGTAGGGAGCCTGGGGCCAACGGGTCTCTCCCACTTCCCAACGTCGGATGCGCTCGGCGTCGCAGGTGATCGATTCGCCGGTTTGCTGGGCCGCTCGATTGAGCGCTTCTGCCATCTCCGCACGGGTCCAGTTCTTGGCGTCGCGCCAGGAACGTAGCCGAAGGTTGGGCGTTCTCTCGCTCATTCACCACCGCCGAAAAAGAGGTGTGGACGGGGCCTGAAGGGGGGTTGTCGGGGGAGCTGTTCGGGGTCCCTTCGCCGGGGCCTTCCTTGGTTGGCTCTCCCTACGACCTTACGCAACCCCGTTCAAAGGCGGTGCGCGGGCACCGCGAGGAGGCTCCCCTTGTCCTCGATTCCGCCTGATGTCCGTTACCTGGTCCGGGCGTGTGCTTCCTGCCGGGGCACAGGTACCAAGCTTCGGACTCCGCGGCGTGGCGTTGCCGCTCAGGTGATGCACGGAGAACAAGCGTGGTCATGGGAAGAGTGCCTTGACTGCGACGGAGCCGGCTCCCTGGTGCCTAACCGGCATGCGAGCTGAACGCGGGGTTTCTGCGCTGGGGGACCGTGAGCAGCGATGCGCCCATGGCTGTTGGTGCTGTGGCTGGTCGGCGCGCTCGCCGCCACACGTAGCCATGGCGCCCCCAGGGCGGGCGAAGGTCAACACGGGCGTGCACCACGGCACGCCCACGAGCGACCCCGGCGAGTCGTGTGAGGACTCCCGGGGCATGGCCACCAGTCGCAGGAGGACTGATGACACCCCGTACCATGCCAGTACCGCGCGCCGCTGTCATATCAGCGGAATCGCGCCAGTTGTCCGGCCGCCTCCGAGCATCGCGCGTGCGGCCATACCTGCTCGCGTTCGAACGCGAGCAGGCGCGTACCCACCGAACCACGCTTGAGCGGGTAGCGAACGGGCTCGCCAAGCTCGGGGCGAACGAAACGCTTTCATCAAGCCCGGTGGCTCCCCTCTCTCTTCACGCCGGCGGCCGGTGCCCTCAGCCCCACACGAGCGGATTCGCCGCCGCGTTCTCGACCCGGCGTTCGGCACGTCCACGCAAAGCGCCGACGCCCCCGCCGGTCGCGACGGGTCCGGCCAACCCGAACCTGATCCAGACGCAACCGCTGGCGGTGGTCGCATGAGCGCGAGGCGCGGCTCCGATCACACCTTCTGCGGGGTGCGTCGACCTGACAGGGCATCCTCTGAACGGCCGTGCGTTCGCCTGTTGGCCCACTGCGGGCAGCACCAGGACACAAACGGTGAGATGTGGGATCCGGAGCCGCTTGGCGTCGACCTGCGCTGGGGAGTTGACCGGCTGCTGTATGGCCACGCCGGGTGTTTCGACACCGCGCAGCGGCTCGCCCGTCTGGCCGGGGTCGACCACCTCACGGCGTTGGGCGATGTGGTCGTGGCCGATCCGTACGGGCTCTTACGGATCATGAGCAGCGGTGATGGGCGTGCTCGGGAGCATCATGACGGCTCGATCGAGGTCTACCTGGATTCTGAGGGCACCACGTTGACGCTGTGGCCTCTGTCTCCCTTCGCGAAAACTCCCGTTCGGCGTGTGCCTTCCCGCCTCTGACCGCACGCCGGACGGGCCTGACCAAAGGAACAATGACTATGTGCCCTGGCAAGAGAACTGGTTAAGCGCTAGCCTGCTTGACAGGGCAAGTCTTAGGGAGCTGAGGATGCCGTTCGAGTACACGCCGCCGAAATACGCCCGTGTTGTGGCAGAGCTTCAACGGCGTATCGCCTCAGGTGAGTATCAACCGGGCACGCTTTTGCCCAGTGAGGCCCAACTCACTGAGGAGTTCGATGTGGCGCGGCCTACCGTGGTCCGTGCGCTGCATGTACTGCGCCAAGACGGATGGATCGAGAGCCAGCAAGGCAAAGGGCGGTTCGTCCGGGGACAACCGGCGCTGGAGCAGGCGGATTCGGCGGGCCGGACAGGTGCCGAAGCGATCAACCGGGATCCGCGGGACACTGAACAGGTTTTGAGCGTCGAACGCGAGGTTCCGCCCAATCGGCTGCGCGTACTGCTGGGGCTGGACGAGAACGTGTCCGCGCTGCATCGGCGGGTTCTCGTCCACCACGAGGGGGAACCGCTGGAACTGCTCTCGACGTGGGTCCCGGTTGACTACGCGGCCGGTACCGACCTTGAGGCCCAAGAGCCGCTGAGTGAGAGTCTGCGCCGGCACCTGGAGACCAGACGAGGGGTCAAGTTCGACCACGTTGTGGAACAGATCACGGCGCGGAACCCGACCCCCGACGAGGCGCGAACGCTCACGATGCCCGCAGACGCCCCCGTGCTGGTGGTCTACGCCTCGTTCCGCGAACACTCAGGCCAGCCCGTCGCCGCCCTTTGCGTAGTGCTGCCCGCGGATCGTCACGAGTTGGAAGACGCGTACTCCCTGGCGTAGAGACGAACCCCAAGAACCCCGCTTGCTCACTTGACAGAGCAAGTGGGGTTTTTTACTGTGGAGCAACTTGGTCAGTCAGGTGACCAGGCAATTAAGTTATCTGGAGAGGATCACTAATGGCGATTCAGGGTGCGTTGCCGGTGGAGTTCGGCACGGTGTTCCCGCATGGGGCCTACGCCCTTGGGGTGGAGGCGATCACCGATTTTGAGACCAAGCGGCCCCAGATGGACAAGGAGACGGGCCTGCCGTTGTGGGCGGTGGATGTGATCGACGCCGACCCGGAAGCGCGCGGTAAGGCCAAGTCGGTGAAGGTCAAGGTGGCCGCTGAGGTGTGTCCGACCTTGCCCGATGAGGTGCCGGGGTTGCCGTTTCGCCCGATCGAGTTCGAGTCCATGTCGGTGATGCCCTATGTCGATGACAACGGGCGCCGCCCGAGGGTGGCCTACTCGCTGCGCGCCCGTGGGATCAAGGCTCCTGGCGGTGGTGGCTCGCGCAAGGCTGCGGCCGCCGCATCCGGTGCGGCCAAGGACGGTGCCTGATGGGTGGGCGCTGGACGGCTGCGGCTCCGGGCGGGCCGGAGGCCTCGCGGGGATCGCTGGGCTTGCGTGTCGCTCCGATGTGGCGGTCTACTGCCACACCTACGCCGACAGTAAGCCGATTTTGGCCCTGGCCTCGCGCGGGATCTATGTCTCGGTGACCTGCCGCGACCACGACGGCGCGGTGACAGCGGAGGATCTGGCGTTCGCTGGCGAGCTGGCCTCGCAGGCGAAGCACTTCCTGGCCGCGCTGGAAGAGCTGCACGCGCGCACCGCCGCCGAGGGAGATACCGGCGCGGCCTGACCGACTGACAGGCGGGGCGGCCTGGTGCGCCAACACCTTCGGCCGCCCCTTACCCCCTCCCGAACCTCGCTAAAGACCGTGGAAGAGGTGTGTTCAGCTTATGTTGCGTGACAGGAACGCCGGGGCCACTCAGGTGCAGCCCACCACTCCGGTTCCGGCGCAGAGCATCCGTTTCAGGACACCGGTCGTGGAGACGCCGGGCATTCTGATCCTTATCCGGTGGATCTACCGACTCCTGCGGCTGGTGGCGCTGCTGCCCTTCCGGTTCCCCATCGCGGTCGCCTCGGCGACATTGGCCGTGCTCGTCGCCTCCCATCTCGGCTGGGTGCCGCTGGCCATCCTGGCCACGCTGGCCGGTGCGGGGCTGATCGGGTGGCGGTGGCGCTGGCCGCACACGTTCCGGTCCCTGGTGGTGTTGCGGGTGTTGGCCGCCTGGCGGTGGTTCTGGAATTACCGGCGGCACTGGCAACCGGTGCTCGTCGTGGCGGGGTTGGCCGAGTCCTATCAGGAACGCCAATACCTGCCCCAGATCAGGAAGGTCACCTGCACCGAGTGGGCGGATCGGGTCCGGGTGAAGCTGGTGGCCGGTACCGCCCCGGCCGACTTTGAACAGCGGGTGGTCGAGCTGGCGCACGGCTTCGCCGCCCCGTCGTGCCGGGTGACGGTGCTGGGGCCGCGTGAGGTGGTGTTGGAGTTTCCTCGGCGTGACACCCTGGCCGACCCCCTCGATGCGCTGCCCGTGCCTGAGGAAGTGGATCTGACGGCGCTGCCGATGGGGCTGCGGGAAGACGGCCAGACGTGGCGGATGCGGCTGCACGGCACGCACGTGCTCACGGTCGGGGTGACCGGGGCCGGTAAGGGCTCGGTGATCTGGTCGGCGATTCGGGCGATGCTCCCGGCTCTGGCTGATGGGACGGCGCAGGTGTGGGCGATCGATCCCAAGCGCATGGAGCTGTCCTACGGCCGTTCCCTGTTCGCCCGCTATGCCGACACCGCTGAGGCGGCGGTGGCCCTGCTCGAAACCGCTGTAGCGGAGATGCAGGAGCGGGCCGCGCGCTACGCCGGGAAACAGCGCACGCACACTCCCACCACGGATGATCCGTTCGTGGCGGTGGTGCTCGATGAGGTGGCCTTCCTGACCGCCTACCACCCCGATCGCGACATCCGCCGCCGCGCGGAGAACGCCATCGCCACACTCACCTCTCAAGGCCGTTCGGTCGGGTTCGCGGTGCTGGCGGCGTTGCAGGATCCGCGCAAGGAGGTGATGAACCTGCGCAACCTCTTCCCCGACAAGGTAGCCCTTCGCCTGGACGAGGCTTCCCAGGTGGACATGGTGCTCGGCGAGGATGCGCGTGATCGCGGCGCCAACGCCCACCTGATCGCCCCTGAGGTTCCCGGTGTGGCCTTCGTGCGCCTGGAGGGATCCCCGGTGCCGGTGCGGGTACGCGCCGCCTACGTCGCCGATACCGACATCGAGGCGATGGCAGACGAGTACGGACCGCGCCGGCTGTGTTCGGTGTCGGGGGAGGGGGTTGCCTGATGCCCACCCCGACCGGCAAGAGCACCCGGGCCGAACGCCAGGCGCAACCCCTCGCCCGCGAGGTGGCCGAACAAGTGGCCACCGACAAGGGGGTGTGCATCCGGCCGGTGTCGCTGCGGCGCACCGACACCGAAACCGGGGCCTCCGAGATCGTGGACGTGCCGTGCGGCTCGACGCTGGAGTCGCGGTGTCCGGCCTGTGCCAAGCGTAAGCGCTCGATTCGGCGCAGCCAGTGCGAGGAGGGCTGGCACCTGGCCGAAGAACCGGTGAGCGAACCGGACGACCCCTCCGAGGTGCAGCGCTCCTGGGTGGAACAGCGCGCCATGGTCACCGCCCAACGCGACCAGCTCGCCGCCTCCGGTGCCGCTGACCCTGACCAGCTCGCGGCGCTGGATGCGGTCATTGCTGACCTGGACGAGGAGATCTCGGCCTCGGGGTTGCGCGGTTCGGTGGCTCCGGGCTCCTCCTCGGCGGGCTCGTCCAAGCCGCGGCGGGTGCGCTCCACCAAACGGCGCCAGGATGCCCCGGATCTTCCCAAACGACCCATGGTCCGGCGCACCGTGGGCCGCGCCTTCGAGGATCCCGCCTCGGGCAAGGTGTTCCGCCCTTCGCTGTTCCTCACGCTGACCCTGAACTCCTACGGGCGGGTGAAAAGCGATGGCACCCCGGTGGATCCGGCGACCTATGACTACCGGCGTGCCGCCCGGGATGCGCTGCACTTCGCCAAGCTGGTGGACCGGTTCGTGCAGAATTTGCGGCGGGTGGCCGGCTTCGACGTGCAGTACTTCGCCTCGGTGGAGCCGCAACGCCGGCTGGCCCCGCACCTGCACATGGCAACGAGGGGCACCCTCCCCCGGGCCGAACTCCGGCAGATCGCGGCGGCGACCTACCACCAGGTGTGGTGGCCCAAGGCGGAAGAGGTGAAGTACGAGGGTTCACACGTTCCGGTCTTTGATGAGGCAACGGGGAACTATGTCGACCCGGCAACCGGTGAGGTGTTGCCCACCTGGGATGAGGCCCTGGACGCCCTCGACGCCGATCCGGACGCCGAACCCATGCACGTGGTGCGCTTCGGACCCCAGGTGGACGCAAAGGGCGTCCTTGCGGGTTCGGAGGATGCGGACCGGTGTGTGCGCTACCTGGCGAAGTACCTGACCAAGGACATCGCCGAATGCCACGAGATCAAGACGAATGCCCAACAGCACCACGTGGACCGGCTGACCGAGGCGCTGCGGTTCGAACCCTGCTCGCCCCGGTGCTCCAACTGGCTGCGCTACGGCATCCAACCCCAAGAGCCCAAAGAGGGCCTGCGCCCCGGCTTCTGCCGCTCCAAAGCCCACAAACGCGAACACCTCGCTACGCCGGGCGCCGCGTGCTGGTCTCGCGCAAGTGGTCCAACAAAACCCTCGCCGACCACAAAGCCGACCGGCTGACCTGGGTTCTCGAACAACTCGGCGTCAACCCCGACGGCGACACCGAGCACGACCAGGACCAGGCCGCCGCCGTCCCTTTGCGCGTTCCGTCCGGCAATGAGGTCTGGGAGCTGGCTCGCCCCACGGATCCCGATGTGCCTCCCCGCGAGCAACGCCTACTACGCGCCGTGGGTGAGGCCTTACAACGGCGCGCGCAACTCGACACCGCTCGGCAACACCAACACTCGGCAATTGGAGAAGCAGCATGACCCCCTCACGACTGCTGTTGACCGTCCCGGAAGCAGCTCGGGCGCTGGCGATCTCCCGGAGCAAGCTCTATGAGCTGATCGCTGTCGGCGTCGTGCGTTCGCTGAAGATCGACGGCTCTCGACGTGTCCCGGTCGAAGCGCTGGATGTCTACATCTCCTCGCGCCTGGACGCTGAGGAGGTCGCGGCCTGATGGCGAAGACGGCGATCGCGACTCCGGACGGGCCGGAGGACAACGGAACCGGTAGCGGAAAGAAGCGGCCGAAGCTCCGCGACGGCGTGATGAAGAGGGGGAACACCTGGTCCTACGTCATCCGCGTCACCGACCCCGAAACCGGCGTGAGCAAGCCGAAGTGGGTCGGCGGGTTCCCCACGGAGGAGGAGGCCAAAGCGGCGCGCGACGAAGCCCGGGTCAAGGCCCGCCGGGGCGAGTACATCGACCGCAACCGCGTCACGGTGGCCGAATACCTCGAAGAGTGGATCGAGACACATGGGGTCGAGATCAAGCCGAAGACGCTGTACATGTACCGCTTCCTGATCAACCGGTACGTGCTTCCGCGTCTCGGTGAGCATCGGATCCAGGCGGTCCGTCCCGCCACCATCACGAAGTTCTACCGCGAGCTTTCGGCAACCGGTGGACGCGACGGTAAGGGGCTCTCACCGCGCACGGTGGAGTACGTTCACGCCGTGCTGCGCCGGGCGTTCCGGGACGCGGTTGAGGTCGAACAGCTCATCGCGTCCAATCCGGTCGAACGCGCGAAGCGTCCGCGCAAGCAGTCCAAAGAACCAGGATCGGTGTGGACACCGGCGCAGCTTCGGCAATTCCTCACCGAGGTGGCGAGCCGTCACCGGCTGCACGCTTTCTTCCACGTGGCCGCCTACACGGGGGCTCGCCGCGGCGAACTGCTCAACCTGCGCTGGTTCGATGTCGACCTGGAGGCGAGCGAGATCCGCATTACCGGAACGGCGTCGTTCATCGACGGCAAGCGGGTCGAGGGCACGACCAAGAGCGGCCGTTCCCGGGTGGTGAGCATCGACCCCGACACCGTGGCCGTGCTGAAGGCGCACCGGCAGCGGCAGATCGAGGACCGGCTGGCGGTGGGGGAGGAGTGGCGCGGGACAGAGGACTACGTGTTTACCACCGGGTGGGGCGAGCCGGTGCACCCGGACACGGTGTCCTCGCTCATGTCCACCATGCTCCGGCGCTACAACGAACCGGCCAAGGGGCCCAAGCCGGCCGAACCGCTTCCGCGTGCCCGGCTGCACGACCTTCGGCACATCCACGCGACCACGCTGCTCCTCGCCGGGGTTCCGGTCCACGTGGTGGCGGCCCGATTCGGGCACGGGGATCCGTCGATCACGCTGCGGGTCTACGCCCACGTGATCGACGAGCAGGCGGCGTCGGTGGCCGAGACCTTCGCGGGCATCCTCCGGAACGCCGGGTAGCGCGTGTTAGCAAGCCTGTTAGCAGAAAGCCCGGTTCCGCGATCGGGACCGGTCCACACAAGAAAAGGCCCGGCCTGTTTTCGCAGGTCGGGCCTTATCTTCGCTGTCTCAAGGCGGCGCGCTCGGGAGGATTCGAACCCCCAACCTTCTGATCCGTAGTCAGATGCTCTATCCATTGAGCTACGAGCGCTGGTTCGGTTGTCCGGCCTCGGGATGTGTGCCGCCCCCGCTGGCCGAGTAAGACTCTACCACGCAGAATGGAGCGCTTTCACCGTCTTATCCGGGCGGGGTGAGGGAGCCGACAGGGGCCGACAGGGCGGCGACGCGGCGACGCGGGCCCCCGCGCGGCCCCCTCGGTGGGCCGCTGTGACGGCCAATGGCCGCCCTGCCGGGCGGTATTCCTGTCAGGCCTCCTCGACGAGGACTTCGAGGGTGCGCGGGCCGTGTACGCCCTCCACCCGGTCCAGTTCGATGTCGCTGGTGGCCGACGGCCCGCTGATCCAGGTCAGCGGGCGCTGCGGATCGAGGCGGGAGATGGCCTCCGGGACGCCGTTGACGACCTGGTCGGCGCGTACGACGCACAGGTGGTAGTCGGGGACGAGTGAGATTGCGCGCCGGCCCTGCGCGGCACCGGCGTCCAGGACGATGGTCCCGGTTTCGGCGATGGCCACGGCGCAACCGGTGATGACGCCGTCGACCGAGTCGAGTTGGGGGATGCTCAACCCGTCGTCGCGCACGAGCGTCACCGGGGCTGATGCCGTCCACTCGGCGGGCAGGTCCGGCGGGACGGCGATCCGTTCGAGTGAGCGGCGCTTCAGGGCCGTGGCGATCGCGTCCGGCAGGTCGCCGGCCGAGACCTGGTGCACGACCGCCTTGTAGTCCTCAAGCCGGTCGGTCAGGAGCGGGATCGTGTCGTCGCTGTGCGAGGGGGCGTAACCGCGTGGCACGTCCACGTCTTCAGGCCGCTCCTCGCGCGGCACGTCGGCCAGCGCCGCACGGATCTTGCCCAGGACCTTCTCGCGCGAGCCGGTCATGGCCGCTCACCTCCCTTACCGTCGTCTCGCCGCTGTCTCTCCTTCTCCCGCGCCCGCCACCACTGGCGGAACGACTCCTTGGGGATGTCGGGCAGGTCGCGGGTATCGGTCCAGGCCGAGGCCGGGCCGGGCATCCGTTTGGGCGCCAGGGCGCGCGTCGCCGACAGCACCCGTTGGGCCAGGCCGAGCCGCCGGTCGCCGCCGAACATCCACCCGGTGGCGCTCATCGCGGCCTTCTCCGTTCGGTGTCCGGGCCCGGAGGCGACCTTCTCGCGCAGGTGCACCAGCACCTCCGGGATGTCGATGGCCACGGGGCACACCTCGTAGCAGGCCCCGCACAACGAGGACGCGTACGGCAGCGAGGCGTCCACCTCACCGGAGGTCCCGTGCAGTTGCGGGTTGAGGATGGCGCCGATAGGGCCGGGGTAGACCGAACCGTAGGCGTGGCCGCCGGTGCGCTCGTACACCGGGCAGATGTTCAGGCAGGCCGAGCAGCGGATACAGCGCAGCGCCTGGCGGCCCACCTTGTCGGCGAGGACGTCGCTGCGCCCGTTGTCCAGCAGGACGAGGTGGAACTCCTGTGGACCGTCACCCGGGGTGGGGCCGGTCCAGGTGGAGGTGTAGGGGTTCATCCGCTCGCCGGTGGAGGAGCGGGGCAGCAGTTGCAGGAACACCTCGAGATCCGACCAGGTGGGGACGATCTTCTCGATGCCGACCACGGAGATCAGCGTCTCGGGCAGGGTGAGGCACATCCGCCCGTTGCCCTCGGACTCCAGGACCACCAGGGTCCCGGTCTCGGCCACCGCGAAGTTCGCCCCGGAGATCGCCACCTTGGCGTCCAGGAACTTCTGGCGCAGGTGCACCCGTGCGGCCTCGGCCAGCGCGTCCGGCTGGTCGCTCAGGTTCTCGGGGGCGGGCACGCCCCACTCGCCCATCTTCCGCAGGAAGATCTCGCGGATCTCGGCCCGGTTGCGGTGGATGGCCGGGACCAGGATGTGGGACGGCAGGTCGTCGCCGAGCTGGACGATCAGCTCGGCGAGATCGGTCTCGTAGGCGCTGATCCCGGCCCGCTCCAGGGCGTTGTTCAGCTCGATCTCCTGGGTGGCCATCGACTTGACCTTGACCACCTCGCGCTCGCCCGTGTCCTGGATCAGGCCGGTGACGATGGCGTTGGCCTCCTCGGCGTCGGCGGCCCAGTGCACGGTTCCCCCGGCCGCGGTGACCGCCTCCTCCAGCCGTTCCAGGTACACGTCGAGGTGGCGCAGCGTGCGGTCCTTGATCGCCTTTCCGGCGGCGCGCATCTGCGCCCAGTCATCGAGCTCGCCTACGGCGCCGTCCCGCTTGTCGCGGATGGTGTGCGTGGCCTTGCGCAGGTTGTGCCGCAGTTGGGAGTCGCGGAGGGCGTCCGTGGCGGCGGCGGGGAAGGCGGGCATCCCGATAAAGGTTCTGCTCATATGCGTGCGGGCTCCTTCTCAGTGCTGGCCAGGATCTCGGCCAGGTGCATCGCGCGTACCCCGGAGTGCTGGCGGTTCAGTGTGCCGCCGATGTGCATCAGGCAGGAGTTGTCCACCGCGCACAGCACCTCCGCTCCGGTCTGGGCCACCTGTCGTGCCTTGTCCCATCCCATGGCGGACGACACGTCGGCGTTCTTCATCGCGAAGGTGCCGCCGAAGCCGCAGCACTCGGCCGCCCCGCCCAGCTCCAGCAGTTCCAGGCCCCGGACCGCCCGCAGCAGCCGGTAGGGGCGGTCCCCGAGGCCGAGCAGGCGCAGCCCGTGGCAGGTGGGGTGGTAGGTGACGGTGTGCGGGAAGTAGGCCCCGACATCGACCACCTCGAGTACGTCCACCAGTAGTTCCGAGAGGTCGTACACCCGCGGTACCAGCTCCGCGGTCTCGCGTTCCGGCAGGCTGCCCTCGGTGCCCAGCCGGGGGTAGTTGTCGCGCACCATCGCCGCGCACGACCCGGAGGGCACCAGTACCGCGTCGGCCTCCTCGAAGGTCTCGACGAACCGGGCCGCGAGGCGCTGGGCCTCCCGGCGGTAGCCGGTGTTGTAGTGCATCTGCCCGCAGCACGTCTGCGCGCGGGGGAAGACCACCTCGTGCCCCAGCCGCTCCAGCAGCCGCACCACCGCCCGCCCCGTGTCCGGGAACAGGGTGTCGTTGAGACAGGTGACGAACAGCGCGATGCGCATGCCCGGTCTCCCTTCCAGCCGGCGAGTTCGAGTGCGGTCCGGGAGAGTGATCCATCCTCGGGCCGCCTCGGTCCGGTAAACAGTTAACCGAAATCTGAGAACTGATCTCCGTTGACAAGTTCTAGCGTGGCACAGATCATACACACCCAGAGATAAATGACGAAGCGAAAGGTCGCGAGCATGCGACTCATTGGTCCGCAGCACTCCGAGCTATGGGCGGAGGTCTTCGCCGAGCTACGCAAGCTCATCGTGCTCGGCGAGCTGGTTCCCGGCCAGCGTCTGGTCGAGGCCGATCTCGCCCAGCGGTTGGGAGTGAGCCGTGGCCCCGTCCGGACGGCTCTGTCAGAGCTCGCGCGGGTGGGGCTCGTGGAACTGAGCTCCCGGCGCAGCGCCCGGGTCGTATCCCTCACGACCAAGGACGTAGCGGAGATCTACACGGTGCGTAGCGTGCTCGAACGGCTTTCGCTTCAGACCGCTGATCACGAGGACGTGCGCGCGATGCTTCCCGAGCTCAGCGAGGACCTCGACGCCCTTGAGATGGCTCTGGACGAGGGTGACCGTTCCTCGGCCACCGAAGCCGACCTGGCTTTCCATCGCAACATCGCCTCGATAGCGGGCAACGGTCGGCTGCTGGCCGCCTGGGACATGCAGGCCGACCAGGTCCGGCTGGTGATCGGCTGGGTGCAGCGGCACGATCCGACGGTCGCCGCGAAATCGGGCGAGCACCGGGCCGTGCTGGAAGCGCTGCAGAACGGCGACTGCGATCGTGCGTGCGCCGCGCTGGAAAAACACCTCGCCGCGTCCGAGGCGGTCATGCGTGCCGGAGCCGCCAGGTTGTGGTCGCAAAGCGGTCGATCCCCGACAGAAGAAGGACACCCGTGACGCGCTAGTGGTGGCGTGTCGCGCGCCCGGAGAGGAACACCATGCTGACCGACAATCTGGCGGTCCTGAGCCTATTGGCGCTGCTGCCGATCATCACGATCGGTGTGCTGCTGGTAGGCCTGCGATGGCCCGCGAAGTACGCAATGCCCGTGGGGTACGTCGTCGTCGTGCTCATCGCCGCCTTCGTCTGGCAGGTGGGGTGGCTGGAGATCGCGGCGTCGACCATCGAGGGCTTCATCATCGCCCTCGGTCTGCTCTACATCGTCTTCGGTGCACTACTGCTGCTGTCGACGCTGAACGCCAGCGGGGCGATCCGGTCGATCCGCGCGGCGTTCACGCGCATCAGCCCCGACCGCCGGGTGCAGGCGGTGATCATCGCCTGGCTGTTCGGCAGCTTCATCGAGGGCGCCTCGGGCTTCGGGACCCCGGCCGCCGTGGCCGCGCCGCTGCTGCTCGCCCTGGGCTTCCCCGCGATGGCCGCGGTGATGGTCGGTCTGATCATCCAGAGCACACCGGTGAGC
Organism: Allosalinactinospora lopnorensis; assembly: GCF_000981225.1. Taxonomy (GTDB): domain Bacteria; phylum Actinomycetota; class Actinomycetes; order Streptosporangiales; family Streptosporangiaceae; genus Allosalinactinospora; species Allosalinactinospora lopnorensis. The sequence continues at coordinate 45,763 of NZ_LAJC01000008.1, read as the reverse complement.
TTCGGCGCGGTCGGGACCCCCATCCTGGTCGGGGTGCACGACGGCCTCGCGGGTGCGCCGAACGTCCAGCAGAGCCTGGATGCCGCGGGAACGGACCTGACCGCCTACGTCACCGGCGATGTCACGATCGCCGTCGCGGGCATGCACGCCACAGTGGGGACCCTGATCCCGCTGTTCATGGTCTGCATGCTCACCTTCTTCTTCGGGGAGCGGCGCAGCGTCGCCGACGGCCTGAAGGTCGCGCCGTTCGCGCTGTTCGCGGCGTTCGCCATGACGATCCCCTACGTGCTCGTCGCCTGGCTGCTGGGGCCGGAGTTCCCGGCGCTGCTCGGCGGTCTCATCGGGCTCATGGTCGTGGTGTTCGCTGCGCAGCGCGGGTTCCTCGTGCCCTCCCAGCCGTGGGACTTCGCCCCCCGCAAGAGCTGGGCGCCCGAGTGGATGGGCCGGCTGGTCCCGGACACCCGCGAGGTCACCAGCGAGGACATGGGGATCGTCCGGGCCTGGACCCCCTACGTGCTCGTCGCGGTACTGCTGCTCCTGACGCGCCTGCTGTTCGCCGAGCCGCTGCAGGCCGTGACGCTGGAGTGGGCCAACATCTTCGGCACGGACGCCGGCGCGGACTTCGCTCCGGTGTGGTCGCCCGGCTTCGTGTTCCTCGTGGCGGTCGTGCTGACCTACCTGATCCACCGCATGTCCCCGCGCCAGATCAGCCAGTCCCTCATGACGGCCGGCACGCAGATCGGGATCGCCGCCGTCGCGCTGCTCTGCGCCGTGCCGATGGTCCGGGTCTTCATCAACTCCGGTGCCAATTTCAACACCTCCGACCTGGAGAGCATGCCGCTGTCGCTGGCCGCGGGAGCGTCGGCGCTGGCAGGGGAGTCCTGGCCGGTGTTCGCCCCGTGGATCGGCGCCCTGGGGGCGTTCGCGGCCGGGAGCAACACCGTGAGCAACCTGATGTTCTCGCTGTTCCAGTTCTCCACGGCCGAGCAGATCGGCGCGCCGACCAACATCGTCGTGGGCGCGCAGGCGGTCGGCGGCGCGGCGGGCAATATGATCACCGTGCACAACGTCGTCGCGGCGTGCGCGACGGTCGGCCTGGTTGACCGCGAAGGCGCGCTCATCCGCAAGACCATCATCCCGATGGTCTACTACTGCCTGACCGCCGGCATGCTCGCTACGTGCTCAGCTTCGGGCTCGGCTTCAACGTCGGCTCGATCGGGCTGGCGACCGTGCTGGTGATCCTGCTGCTGCTCGCCGTCTACTTCTGGCGGCGCCGTGACGAGGTCCCGCAGTCGGTGACCTACACGGAGCGGTAGCCAGGGCGGCCGCTGAATGGCCCCGGCCGCCGCCTCCCCCCTTCCTCCCCGGGCGGCGGCGCGGAGCGCCGGGGGACACGCCGAACAGGGCGTGTCCCCCGGCGTCGTCAGTTGGTGGCCTCGGCGACGGCGTCCGACCAGAGTTCCAGGGCGGCGTCGATCTGCTCCGCTGTCACGATCAGCGGCGGGATCATCCGCACGATGTTGCCGTGCGGGCCGCAGGTGAGCAGGAGCAGCCCCATGTCCGCGGCGGCCTTGTGCGCGCGGGTGGCGGTGTCGACGTCGGGGGAGCCGTCGCGGGCGGTGAACTCGTTGCCGAGCATCAGGCCCAGCCCGCGCACGTCGCCGATCACCTCATGGGAGTCGGCGATCTGGCGCAGTCCCTTCTGCAGCCGTTCGCCCATCTGGGCCGCGTTCTCCACGAGGCCCTCCTCCTGGATGACGTCCAGGGTGGCCAGGGCGGCCGCGCAGGCGACGGCGTTGCCGCCGTAGGTGCCTCCCTGGGAGCCCGGCCACGCCTTCTCCATCAGCTCGTGCGGCGCGGCGATCGCCGACAGCGGGAATCCGCTGGCCAGGCCTTTGGCGGTGATCACGATGTCGGGCCGGATCCCGGCGTGGTCGTGGCCCCAGAACCTCCCGGTGCGGCCGAACCCGGTCTGCACCTCGTCCGCGACGAGCAGGATGCCGTGCTTGTCGGCGTGCTCGCGGAGTCCTTCGAGGAAGGCCGGCGGCGCGGGAACGTAGCCGCCCTCGCCGAGCACCGGTTCGATGAAGATCGCCGCGGTGTCCTTGGGGGAGCTGACGGTGGCCAGCAGGTAGTCCAGCTCCTGGAGGGCGTACCGGGTGGCCTCGGCCTCGGTCATGCCCAGCCGGTAGGCGTAGGGGAAGGGGGAGACCGCGACGCCGGGCATCAGCGGTCCGATGCCGGCGCGGATCTTCACCCCGGAGGTGGTCAGCGAGGCCGCCGCCATGGTCCGTCCATGGAACGACCCCTGGAACACGATGGCGTTCTGCCGTCCCGTGGCCTGGCGCGCGAGGCGCAGCGACGCCTCCACGGCCTCGCTTCCGGAGTTGACGTAGAAGAGCCGGTCGATCCCTTCGGGCAGCACCGATCCCAGTCGCTCGGTGAGTCGGAGCAGCGGCCGGTGCATCACGGTCGTGTACTGGCCGTGGACCAGCGTCCCGACCTGGCGCTGCGCCGCCTCGACCACTTTGGGGTGGCAGTGGCCCGTACTGGTGACGCCGATCCCAGCGGTGAAGTCGAGATAGCGGCGGTCCTCCTCGTCGTAGATGTAGACGCCCTCACCCCGAGCGGCGAGAACCGGCGTCGCCTGCTTCAGGATCGGGGAGAGCCCGGCCGGCTGCTCAGCCATTCTCTGACCTCATTCCGTAGGATTGTTGACAATCGACGGCGCTATGGAATCATCCGCCATGTGGCGGTGTCCATTGCCAGCTCGCATCCTTCCCCTGCTTACCCCGGGGACACCGTTAGCGAACGCCGAGATGGGGAAGGCGTACCAATGGGGTTCCGCTGTTCGGGCGCGCACGCGCGCGGGTGACCGAGGCAGGAACACCAGACGACGCTCCAGCCCGGAAGGGACGTGGAAGATCATGGTCTTGGCAGGTCACGAGGAACGAGTCGTCGAACAGGTCGCCAAGCGGCTGTTCATCGGGGGAGAATGGCGCGACGCCGCCTCCGGCGGGACGTTCAAGGTCGAGGACCCCTCTACCGGATCGGTGCTGTGCGAGGTCGCCAACGCCGGGACCGACGACGCCTTCGCTGCTCTGGACGCCGCGGTACGGATCCAGCCCACCTGGGCCAAGCACGCGCCGCGCGAACGCGGGGAGATCCTGCGGCGCGCCTATGAACTGCTGATGCAGCGCCAGGAGGACCTCGCCCTCCTCATGACGCTGGAAATGGGCAAACCGCTGGCCGAGGCGAAGGGGGAGATCGCCTACGCCGCCGACTTCCTGCGCTGGTTCTCCGAGGAGGCCGTGCGCATCGAAGGGGGCTTCTCCATCTCGCCCAACGGCCAGGCCCGGTTCCTCATCATGCAGCAGCCGGTGGGGCCGTCCATGCTCATCACGCCGTGGAACTTCCCCATGGCCATGGGCACGCGCAAGATCGGCCCGGCCATCGCCGCCGGCTGCACGTCGATCCTCAAACCGGCCCAGCAGACGCCTCTGTCGGCGCTCGCGCTGGCCGACATCCTGCGCGAGGCGGGACTGCCCGAGGGTGTGCTGAGCGTGCTCCCCACGACCGACGCCGGTGGTGTCACCGAGCCGCTGCTGCGGGACGGCCGGATCCGCAAGGTGTCCTTCACCGGATCCACGACGGTCGGCCGCAAGCTGTTGGAGCAGAGCGCCGACCAGGTGCTGCGGACGTCCATGGAACTGGGCGGGAACGCTCCGTTCCTGGTGTTCGACGACGCCGACCTGGACGCGGCGGTCGACGGCGCGATGCAGGCCAAGATGCGCAACATCGGTGAGGCGTGCACCGCGGCGAACCGGATCTATGTCCAGGCGGGCATCGCGCCCCGGTTCGCCGAACGGCTCAGCGAGCGGATGGGCGCGCTCACGGTCGGACGCGGCACCGAGGAGGGCGTCCAGGTCGGCCCGCTGATCGACGGCAAGGCGCGGGAGAAGGTGCAGCACCTGGTGGACGACGCCGTGAACCGGGGTGCCCGGGTCATGGTCGGCGGCGGACCCGACGAAGGCGCCGGGTACTTCTACCGCCCCACGGTGCTCGCCGACGTCCCGCAGGAGAGCGAGCTCTCCAGCACCGAGATCTTCGGACCGGTGGCGCCGATCATCACGTTCGAGACCGAGGAGGAGGCCCTCGCCGACGCCAACGACACCGAGTACGGCCTGGTCAGTTACGTGTACACGCGTGACCTGAACCGCGCGTTCCGGGTCTCGGAGGGACTGGAGACCGGGATGGTCGGGCTGAACCAGGGCATCGTCTCCAACCCGGCCGCACCGTTCGGCGGCGTCAAGCACTCGGGGCTCGGCCGCGAGGGCGGCCAGGTCGGCATCGACGAGTTCCTGGAGACCAAGTACGTCGGTATCGGCGGGGTCTGAGCCGTGCGGCCGCCGTCCCCGGGTGGAATGCCGGCATTCCACCCGGGGACGGCCGGTGCCTCTGCGCGGTTACGAGAGGCCGCTGATCCGGCCTTCGTCGTCGAGGTCGATGTGGAACGCGGCGGGCGACCCGCTCAGGCCGGGCATCGTCTGCATCGTCCCGCAGATCAGATACACGAATCCGGCGCCCGCTGACGCCCGGACCTCCCGGACCGGCAGCGTCCAGCCGGTCGGCGCCCCCCGGAGTTGCGGGTCCGCGGAGATCGACAGGTGGGTTTTGGCGATGCACACGGGAAGGGTGCCCAGGCCGTTGCGTTCGCAGGAGTCGATCTGCTGGGCGGCGAGCTTGCTGTACTCGACCCCGTCGGCTCCGTATACGTTGCGGGCCACCGACTCGACCTTCTCCCGCAGGGGCGCGTGGTCCGGGTAGAGCAGGGTGAAGTCGCTGGACTCCTCTGCCGCCTCGGCCACGGTCGCCGCCAACTCCTCCGCTCCCCGGCCGCCGTCGGGGACGTTCGTGCACACCGCGCTGCGGGCCCCCGCCTCGGTGGCGATCCGTCGCACCTCCTCAAGCTCCGAGGGGTGATCGGTGGGGAACGCGTTGACCGCGACCACCGGCGAGACCCCGTGCAGCCGGCAGTTCTCGATCTGCTTGCGCAGGTTGGCCGCGCCGGCCCGGACATCGTCGGGGTTCTCGGCGAGGATCTCCTCGGGGAGCGGGCGGCCCGCCACCACCTTGTGCCTGCCGGAGTGCGTCTTCAGCGCGCGCACGGTCGCCACGACGACGGCGGCGTCGGGCGCGTTGCCGGAGATCCGGCACTTGATGTTGAAGAAGCGCTCCGCACCCATGTCGGCGCCGAACCCGGCCTCGGTGACCAGGAAGTCCCCTGACCGCAGACCGATGAGGTCGGCGACCACGGAGGAGTTGCCGGTGGCGATGTTGCCGAACGGACCGGTGTGCACCAGTACCGGTGTGTGCTCCAGGGTCTGCAGCAGGTTCGGTTTGATCGCGTCGCGGAGCAGCGCCGCCATCGCACCGGCCGCGCCCAACTGCTCCGCGGTCACCGGCTTCCCGGAACGGGTGTTGCCGACGATGATCCGGCCGAGCCTGCTGCGCAGGTCGCGCAGTGATGTGCTCAGCGACAGCAGAGCCATCACCTCCGACGCCGCGGTGATGTCGAAGCCGGTCTGCCTCGGCGTTCCGTCGGTGCGTCCCCCCAGGCCGGTGATGATGTTGCGCAGTGAGCGGTCGTTGACGTCCAGCACCCGGCGCCACGTGATGCTGTGCGGGTCGATTTCGAGGGTGTTGCCCTGGTAGAGGTGGTTGTCCAGCATCGCGGCCAGCAGGTTGTGCGCGGCACCGACCGCGTGGATGTCCCCGGTGAGATGCAGGTTGAGTGTCTCCATGGGGACGACCTGGCTGTAGCCGCCCCCGGCCGCTCCGCCTTTGATGCCGAAGACCGGTCCCATGGAGGGTTGGCGGATCGCCACGGTGGTCTGCTTGCCGATGCGGTTGAGCCCGTCGCCGAGCCCCACCGTGGTCGTGGTCTTGCCCTCGCCGAGCGGGGTCGGGGTCACGGCGGTCACGACCACGTAGCGCGCCCGCGGCCGCTCGGCGAGTTCGTCGGCGGCCTCCAGCCGCACCTTCACCACGCTCTCGCCGTACTGCTCCAGGAGATCCGATCTGATGCCCATCCTCTCAGCAATGCTGGTGAGAGGCTTCAGTGCCGCCTCACGGGCGATCTCCAAGTCACTGGGAATTTGCATGCCACCACCCCTGGCGTGTCGCGTTCGGGGAACCCTCTGCGTGGAACGTGCCTATGGCTGTGGGAGGACCGTCAACGAGTGTGGCGGAGGAACTCCCACCTTCCATTGTCAGGGTGTGTTGGGTATTACGCAAAGGGTTGGGCATTACGCAATACTGTGGCGTGTCTTTCCGCTGTTCGGCCCCTCCCTGCGGGAGGCGGCCGGCCGGTGCCGTCCGGATCGTTGATCCGGGCGACCGTTTCGAGCATGTGCGACTCGATGAGGTGCAGCAGGAGTTTCTCGTCGCCGTCGGCGATGGCGTCGACCAGCTTCTGGTGCTCCTCCACGAGCTCGGTGGGCTCGGGATAGACCTCCTGCATGACCGTCAGGCACATGCGGGTCTCCACGAGCAGGGTCTGGGTCATGCGCTCCAGCCGGGAATTGCCCGAGCAGCTCACAAGGGCCTGGTGGAACGCCTGGTCGGCATCGCTCATCGCCACACGGTCGCGGGAGTCCGCCGCCCGCACCAGGTCCTGGAGCACGGCTGTCAGCCGGGCCAGTGCCTCTCCGCGGTTGCCGCGCATGATCAGTTCACATGCGGCGCGTTCGATGGCGAGCCGGGAGACGTAGATGTCGCGGACGTCCTCCGCTGTGAGTTCGCGGACGAACAGGCCTCGGTGCCGCTCGCTGCGCAGCAGGCCCTCCTGCACCAGCCGCTGCATGGCCTCCCGCAGGGGGCCGCGGCTCACTCCCAGTTGCCCGGCGAGGTCGGTTTCTCCCAGTTGGTCGCCCGGAGTCAGGGCGCCGTACATGATCGCGGACCGGAGCTGGTCGGCGATGACGGCGGCGGTGGATTTGCGGGGTACGGGTTCGAGCTGGCCTGGGATACTCATCGCATCCGCGCACCTCTCTGTCGAACGGACAGGGCGGCCAGGAGTGGGTTCTACTCCTGACCGCCCCATTTTCCCTTACTACTGTCAGTCATCGGCGGCGGTCGGCACCTCCGCGTCCGCGCGGAACAGGGAACCCAGGCCATCGCGGGGCGCGTCCGCCCTGGCCAGCCGGAGTCCTTCCCACACGCTCACCTGGTTGGCGGTCAGTACCGGTTTACCCAGTCGCCGCTCCAGATCATCCAGGATCCGCACGGTGTGCAGCGCGGTGTCGGGAACCAGAACCGCCTCGGCGTCCTCGTGGTCGTTGAGGGCCACGAAGTCCAGTACCTCGGCCGGGGCGAGCGTCCCCACCTCGGCCGCGGTGATGATGTCGCGGCTGGCGGTCGCCACCACCTCGATTCCGCCGTCGCGCAGGAACTCCACGAACCGCAGTGTCACGTCGTCCGGGTAGCTGGCGGCGATCGCCACGCGGCGCAGGCCCAGGTGCCGGACGGCGTTGACGAACGCGAACGACGTACTGGACGCCGGCACACCGGCGACGCCGTGCACCCCGTCGACCTGCTTCTTCGCGCCGTCCCAGCCGAACACGAAGCTGCCGCTGGTGCATGCCCACACGACTGATTCCACGCCGAGGCCGCGCAACTCGCGGGCGCCGTCAGCGAGGACGTCCGCGCCGCCGACGTCCAGCAGCGCGTCGACACGGTGCGCGTCCTCACGCATCAGGGTGTGCGCGACGTGCAGGGTGACGTCGGGGCCGAGCCGCTCCGAGAACACGGGGTAATCGTCTTCGGCACTGTATCCCGGGTACAGGAAGCCCGTGGTGGTCATTGGGCTTGGTCTCCCTTCGCGAATGTGCGGCCCGGTCTCATGCGGCTGTCAGGCCGGTGGTGTCGACGAGATGCTGCCCGTGGGCCACCGCCTGCCGTCCGATGGCGTGGAGCGCGGCCCACATGGTCACCTGGTTGGCGGCGATGACCGGCTTGCCGAGCATGCGCTCCAAGGGGGCGATGATGTCGTAGGTGAGCACGTTGGTGCAGCTGATGAAGATGGCTTCGGCCTCGGGGCGGTCGGCCTCGCGGACCGCCTGCACCACCTCGGAGTAGGCGACCTTCCAGATGTGGCTGAGTAGCCCCAGACCCACGCTCGAAACCGTCTCCACCTCGTGTTCGGCGAGGTAGCTGACCAGGCGCTCGGTGACGCTGTCGACGTAGGGGGTGACCACCGCGATCCGGCGCGCCTCTAGCGTGTCGAGCGCCCGGATGAGCGCACCGGAGGTGGTGACCGCGCTCGGCGCCCCCGCGTCGAGGATGCTCCGGCGCAGCCGATCCTCGCCCTCCAGCCCGTGCACGAAGCTGCCCGACGCGCATGCGTACCCGACCACCAGCGGTTCCGGCGCGAGCAGGTCGCGGGTCGCCCGCGCCACGTTCTCGGCGTCGCTGAGGGCCGAGGCCTGGTCCACGGTGACCGGGACCCGGACGAAGGGCAGCCTCGTGACGTACAGGGAGATGTCGTCGGGCGCCCAGCGCCACAGTTCGCGGTCGAGCGCGAAGTCGTAGGGCGCGACGATCCCCACGCCGGACTGCCACGGGGTCTCCTGCAGAGCCGAGATCTCGACGACGTTGTGCAGCGAATCCGCGGTGTCCTGTTCGGAATCCGTGGCGCGGTGGCCGTGCAGGGGCGTGGCCGCCCCCGTCTGGTCGAGGATGACCCGCTCTTCCTTTTCAGCACCGTGCGCCGCTTCACCGGCGAGCCGATCGGGCCGCATTGGTCATTCACCCCCTTCTCTTCTCGTCTTTTCCGGTCGTGTTTCCTGGCCGGTTCCCGCCCGGTCCCGCACCGGGGCCGGGCGGGGGAACCCGCGGTGCCCGCCGTTACTCCTTGCGCCGGTAGGTCAGGCGCTCGCCGATGCTCCCGGAACGCCAGACGTCGTTGCACGCCTCGGCCATGCGGTCGAGCCCCTCGACGATGGTGGCGTAGACGTTGCCAGGCACCCAGCCCACGTCACCGTTGAGGAGGAGGTTGTTGCGGCCGTAGAAGATGGCGAGGTCGATGACGCCGGGCAGGTGGTCGATGCTCTTCTCTTCCTTGAACCGGCGGTCGAGCATGCCGCCGTCGAAAGAGAAGTACACGACATCGCCGGGTATGGGGGTGACGGTGGGGTTCTCCCGCCCCGGCTCCTCAGCGGCGAACCGGGGCACCATCGCGTAGACCTCGTTGCGGGCGTATTTCGCGTGGTAGATGTCGCCGCCCTGCGGCAGTGCGTTCCAGACCACGTCACACGTGCGCGGCGCGTCCTTGTCGAGGAGCTCCGCCACGCAGGAAACACCGCGCTTCTCCAAGCTGATGGTCATGTACCTGGGCATCGTCGGCTCGGCCCTTTCGGTGTGGGGCTGGGGTGTTGGAGCGCGGCGACCGCTGCCCGCGGAGGCCCGCGCTCCCGGAGTCTTCGGAAGTCTGCGGATTCACCGGCCCGGTCGCGGTCCCTGGGCAGGACCGACCGGGCCCGGGTGAAGTGGACAATGTGCTGAGAACGGAGTTATCCGAGAACAGGGTTAACGATGTCGACTTCCTCCACGACAGACGCTGGGGTCGCGGATTGTTGACAATCATAGGAGCGCGTTGGCGGGCTCTTCAATGGCCCCCCGCCCCGCTCCGGATGCGGCGGCCTGCGGCGTATCCGACTCTGGGCTCAGAGTATGCGGGGTCGTTCTGCGGTCGGGCCGCCGTGAGGAGCGGCAACAAGGCCCGTGCTCTCGCTCGCCCTGAAGAGGGGGTTCTCCTCAAGTGAGATTGTTGACAATCCTACCAGTGCTCCCTAGCTTGGCATTGGCCATGGAGCCCCCGTTCGGTCATGGGGCTGTGACAGCCAGTGGGGGCGCCATGAGCGGCGATCCCGTCTTTGGAATCCCCGGTCGGTGCCCGTCGGCGGAGGAAAAACGCGGCGAGTGGATATGGCGACTCCAAGCAGGGGAAGCACCGACACGAGAACCCGACCACCCACGTTGTGCAGCAGGGAGCCGCCTCCGTGACCACCCAGCCGCAGCAGCCGCATCTTGTCGTCCTGCACGGGAAGGATCTTCCGCCCGGCCACGAGAGGATCGACGCCGACCCCCGGCTCGCGTCGGTCCGCTACGCCACGGCCGACCGGTTGCCCGAGGCGCTGCCCGGTGCGCAGGCGCTATTCGTCTGGGACCTGTTCTCTGAGGCGGTCGCCGCCGCGTGGCCGAAGGCCGACGCCCTGCGGTGGGTGCACGCCGCCACGGCCGGCGTCGACAACCTCATGTTCCGCGGCCTGGTGGACAGCGATGTCGCGGTCACCAACTCCCGCGGAGTCTTCGACCAGCCCATGGCCGAGTACGTGCTCGGCCTGGTGCTGAGCTTCGCCAAGGACTTCCCCGGAAGCCAGGAACTGCAGCGGAACAGGGTGTGGCGGCATCGCGAGACCGAACGTGTCGGCGGGCGGCACGCTCTCGTCATCGGCACCGGTCCCATTGGCCGCGCCATCGCCCGCCAGCTCAGCGCGATCGGGATGAGCGTCGAAGGGGCCGGCCGCACGGCGCGCGCGTCCGATACCGACTTCGGCGCCGTGGTCCAGGCCTCCCTGGACGCCGGGGCGGCCCCGGACCTGGGGGACGCGCTGCCCCGCGCCGACTATGTCGTCGTCGCCGCCCCGCTCACCGCCGCGACTCGCGGCCTGGTCGGAGCCGAAGCGCTGTCGCGGATGAAACCCACCGCCCGGCTGATCAACGTCGCCCGCGGACAGCTCGTCGTGGAGGACGACCTGGTGGAGGCCCTCCGGGAGGGCACGATCGCCGGTGCCGCGCTGGACGTCTTCGAGTCCGAGCCGCTGCCCGAGACGTCTCCGCTGTGGGACCTGCCCGGGGTGATCGTCTCGCCGCACATGTCGGGCGACGTCGTCGGCTGGCGCGCGTCGCTGGTCGACCTGTTCCGCGACAACCTCGATCGTTTCCTTGAAGGGCGCGAGCTGCGCAATGTCGTCGACAAGCGGCGCGGCTACGTCGCCGGATCCTGAGGCGTTCCTTCTCTCCTGGCCACCACCGAAGACCGGAAAAGAGGCGGAAAAGTTGAGTACCAAGTTCGAGGGGACGGACCGGGGGGACGAGCGGATGCCCGCACCGCGGCCGGGGTCTCCGGGAAGTGGGGCGGCCGACTCGCCCGCTACGTTGTCCGCGACCGAACTTCTCGCCGGCTACGCGCGCGGCGATCTGTCCCCGGTGGAGGCCACCGACGCCGTTCTGGAGCGCATCGAGCGGGAGAACCCCGCGCTCAACGCGTTCTGCTTGGTCGAGCCGGACGACGCGCGAAAGGCGGCGCGGGCCTCCGAGGAGCGCTGGCGGCGCGGCGAGCCCCAAGGGCGGCTCGACGGGATTCCCGCCTCCATCAAGGACATGATGCTCACGCAGGGCTGGCCCACACTGAAGGGCTCCCTCACGGCCGACCGGAACCAGCAGTGGCTGGAGGACTCTCCCGTGGTCGCCCGGCTGCGCGAACACGGATCGGTCTTCGTGGGCAAGACGACGACTCCCGAGTTCGCCTGGAAGGGCGTCACCGACAGCCCGCTCGCCGGGATCACCCGGAATCCGTGGGACCTGTCCAAGACGCCCGGCGGTTCCAGCGGCGGGGCGTCGGCCGCGGTCGCCGCGGGTATGGCCCCGTTGGCGACAGGGACCGATGCCGGCGGGTCCGTCCGGATCCCGGCCAGCTTCACCGGCATCTTCTCCATCAAGCCGACGTGGGGGCTGGTCCCGCACTATCCGGCGAGCGCGTTCGGGAGTCTGGCCCACTCCGGACCGATGACGCGCACCGTCGCCGATGCCGCGCTGATGCTCGACGTCATCACGGGAGCCGACCCGCGCGACTGGGGGGCGCTCGCGCCGCCGGCCGTCAGCTTCACCGAGGCGCTGGACCGGCCGGTCAAGGACCTGCGCATCGCCTTCAGCCCCACCCTTGGGCACGTATCGGTCGATCCGGAGGTGGCGCGCATCACCGCCGCCGCGGTGCGGGCCTTCGAGGAGCTCGGCGCGCACGTCGACGAGACCGATCCGGGGATCTTCGAGTGCCTGGAGGACTTCCACGTCCTCTGGTTCACCGGTGCCGCCAAGGCCACCGAGAAGCTCACCGGCGAGCAGCGGGAGCTGCTCGACCCCGGTCTGCGCGAGATCATCGAGGAGGGCCTGAGCTACTCCGCCCAGGACTACCTCACGGCTATGGCCACCCGCATGGAACTCGGTCTGCGCATGGGGCTGTTCCATCAGCAGTACGACCTCCTGCTCACCCCGGCCATGCCCATCCCGGCCTTCGAGGTCGGTCTGGAGGTGCCGCCGGACTCCACCGAGCGCCGCTGGACGAGCTGGGCCGGGTTCTGCTACCCGTTCAACATGACCCAGCAGCCGGCCGCCAGCGTGCCCTGCGGATTCACCGAGGCGGGGCTGCCCGTGGGGTTGCAGATCGTCGGCCCTCGGCACTCGGACGCCCTGGTCATGGCGGCGAGTCGCGCTTTCGAGCAGGTCCGGCCGTGGGCGCATATCTGGCCGTGACTCCGTTCCGGCCGCGACTCCGGCGTTCACCCTTCCACCGGAGTCCCGTGCGTCAATGAGCGGTTCCGGGCGTTAACGTCGTAAACGACACGTGCGACGTTACCCAAGGGAGCGCCGATGGCTGAGACGGCGGCACCGGACCAGATCTCCGTCTTCCTCCTGGACGACCACGAGGTCGTGCGGCGCGGAGTCGCCGCTCTCCTCGAAGGGGAGAGCGACATCCGGATCGTGGGCGAGGCGGGCACCGCGGAGCAGGCGCTCGCCCGCATCCCCACGGTCAGCCCGGACGTGGCGATCCTGGACGTCCGGCTGCCCGACGACTCCGGTGTCGCCGTGTGCCGGGAGGTCAGGTCGAAGCGGCCGGAGACGGCCTGCCTCATCCTGACCTCGTTCGCCGATGACGAAGCGCTCTACGACGCTGTCATGGCAGGGGCGGCCGGCTACGTCCTGAAGCAGATCCACGGGGCCGACCTGGTGAGCGCGGTCCGTACGGTGGCCACCGGCGGTTGGCTGCTGGACTCCGCCAACACCGGCCGGATGCTCGACCGGTTGCGCCAGGAATCCGCGGAGCCGGGGCCGCTGGCCGAACTGAGCCCGCAGGAGCGGCAGATCCTCGATCTCATCGGAGAAGGGCTCACCAACCGCCAAATCGGGGAGCGGCTGTACCTGGCGGAGAAGACGGTAAAGAACTACGTGTCGATTCTGCTGTCCAAGCTCGACCTGAAACGCCGGACGCAGGCGGCGGTCCTCGTCACCGAGCTGCGGAGCAAGGGCGTCAGGTGAGGTCGGCCCCGTGGCTCTGCTCCTCGTCGTCCCGGCGCAGCGGGACGCTCCAGCGGAGCACGGTACCGCCGGTGGCGCCGGGTTCCGCGGTGAACTCCCCGCCCAGGGCCTCCGCGCGCCCGGCCAGGTTCCGCAGTCCGCTGCTGCGGTGGTACCCGGCGATGCCGATCCCGTCGTCGGTGATGAGCAGCGTCAGCCGGGCGCCGGCGTACACCGAGACCTGCGCCTCCGACGCCTGAGCGTGCCGGGCGACGTTGGCCAGGCCCTCACCGAGGACAGCGAGGAGCTGGTCGCCGACCTCCTCTGGAACCGCGGCATCGATCGGGCCGTCGAGGCAGACCCTCGGCTGGAAGCCCAGGGCGTGTATCGCGCTCTCCACTGACGCCAGGACGCGCCCGCGCAGCGATGTGGAACCGGGGATGTTCGGGTGCTGCAGGGCGAACACCGTGGAGCGGATCTCCCGGATCGTGTCATCGAGGTCGTCGATGGTGCGCTGCACCCGTTCGCCCGCCTCAGCGCTGTCGATCAGCCGAAGCGTGCTCATCAGGGTCATGGCGGAGGCGAAGAGCCGCTGGATCACCACATCATGCAGATCTTTGGCGATGCGGTCGCGGTCTTCCAGCACCACCAGCCGCTCGGCGTCCTGCTGCGCCTCGGCCAGCTCCAGCGCCACCGCCGCCTGCCCCGAGAAGGCGTCGAGCATCCGCCGGGTGGCTTCGTTGAACGGGGAGCGTGCGCCGACCTTGCCCAGCAGCAGGACGCCGCGGGTGCGCGCGGGTGTCCCCAGCGGTACCAGCAGCCCCGGGCGGAACCCGTGGTGGCTGAGCATTGGGCAGTCGGCGTACCGGAGGTCGGGGATGCTCACGGCCTCACCGTTGCGGTACACCAGGCCGCACTGTGTCTCGGCGATGCTACCGGGGTCTTGATGACCTCCTTGGCCAGCGGGCCGTCGGCGATCTGGGCGATGAGCTCCCGGTTCTGTGGCTCGGGCAGCAGCACGACCGCGATATCGGCCTCCGCCATTTCCCGGGCCTGCTGCGCCAGGTATCCCAGGACCTCCTCGGCGGCGTCGCCGGACAGCAGCCGCGTGGTGATCTCGGTCGACGCGGCCAGCCAGCGTTCGCGCAGCCGGGTCTCCTCGTACAGCCGCGCGTTCTCGATCGCGACCCCGGCCGCCGTGGCCAGTGCGGTCACGGTGGTCTCGTCGTCCTCGTCGAAGTCCCCGCCGCCGTTCTTCTCGGTGAGGTAGAGGTTTCCGAAGACCTCGTCGCGCACCTGTATGGGTACCCCGAGGAACGTCTTCATCGGGGGATGGCCTTCGGGGAAGCCGTGGAAGCTGCAGTGGTTCTGCAGATCGTTCAGGCGCAGTGCGCGGCGCTCGCGTGAGGGGACCGCGAGCAGGCCTTTGCCGTACGGGAACTTCGCCAGTAGCCGCGCCTGCTCCTCGCTCAGCCCGACCGGGATGAACTCGGCGAACCGGTCGTTCTCGCCGATGACGCCGAGCCCGGCGTACCTGGCGTCAACGAGGTTCGCGGCCGCTTCGGCCAGCCGGCGCAGCACCGTCGCCAGGTCGAGGTCGCTGCCGATGGAGAGCACCGCATCGAGCAGCGAGTGCACGCGGTCGCGCGTCGACAGCGCTGCCTCCAGGCGGGCGTGGAGTTCGGAGAGAAGCTCGTCGAGCCGCATCTGGGGCAGTAGTGGGCGGTCGGGGAGATCGGGCACGTCTCGATACCTCCGCCGCACACGGTATCTCGGTGGGAACCGTTACGTGGTCGGAATCCGGACAACCCGCGGCCTCTCGACGTCTATACCCGTGCGGGGGCCGCATGTGATCCGGGCCCGCCGTTGAGGAGGGAGTGACGCGAGTGGAGCACACGGGAGTGCGCTATACGAGGTATGCGTTGTTTGCGAAGAACGCGACAAATATTGCCTGTTCCCCCGTTGACCTGCTGTTTCCTTCGAAAAGATCGAAAGATTCCCATGAATCATCAATGATCTCCTTGTCACCACGAATGAGCATGCTACGGTCGCCTCTGGATCGAGGGGACGGAAAAGGTTCCTCAGGAGCCGCGTCGCCCGCGCGATCGTCGCGCGGTTCCCCCTCCTATCTCCAAATCTTTTCGCCGTTGACGAGAGGAAGCCCCCGTGTTGCGTAGTGGCCGGGCGGGACGCGTCTCACGCGTCGCCTCGGCCGTGTGCGCCGTCGGGGGGAGTACGCTACGGCGCCTGCTGCTCATCGGCGGCTTCGTCGCGGCCGCGTGGGTGCTCGGCTCCGCTTCGGCGAGTGCCGAGGAGATCGGCGGTGCGGACGTCCCGGCGGCGGGTGAGGCGGTCGCCGAAAGCGCCGCGGACTCTGAGGCGGCAGAGACCGCCGATGTGGCCGGCGGCGATGACACCGCCTCGGCCGCCGATGCGGCTGAGCAGACGGAACAGCAGGTCGAGTCGGTCGGCCGTTCCGCTGCCGAAACCGTCGAACACACCGCGCCGGTCGGGCGCTCCGACTCCGGCGATTCCTCCGCCGCGGAGGCCGCCGAGCAGGTCCCCTCCAGGATCGGGGACGCTGAGACAGAGGGCCCCCGCCCCGAACTACCCTCGGCGGGGAACGCCGACGGCCGGAAGGCCGCCGATGTGTCCGAGGTCGTCGACAGGGTCGGCGACACGGGGACGAAGATCGCCCAGCAGGTCACCGGCTCCGTCGGCGGCGACCGCGCCGGATCCGACCGGGAGACGGTCGGCCGTGCGGACGTGGCGGAGGAGGCCGGTCCCCGGCCCGGCGGGCCTCTCACCGCGGAGCAGCGCTTCGAGGTGCGGCCCGCCGCCCAGGAGGAGAGCGCCGATGTGCCGGCCTGGGAGGTCGGCGGAACGCACGGTGCTCAGGAGTCCGAGGCGGACGCCCACTCCGAGGGCCCGGCGCAGGAGGACGGCACTCCGACCAACCTGCTGCTCAAATCCGCTGTGCAGTCGCATTCCTGCGCCGCCATGGCGGTGTACGCCGGCGACCTCCCGTCGACGTCGATCGTGCTGCCCATTCCCGGCCTGCACAACGCCGCCCGGCACGCGCTCGCCATAGTGCCGCAGAACCCCGTCGACGAGCCGACCTTCTCGCCCGACTAGCTCGTCGTCCTCTCCGGGAGATCACCCCTGTTCTGATCGGGGTGACGCCGGCCCCAGCCGGCCCGGCCCCGGACACCGGTGGCAGAACCGGACCCGATCCGCGGTTCCGCGCTCGTCACCCTCCCTCGCCGACCCCGAGCCCAGTGCCGGACCCAGCCCTGGGGGCTGACGTGGGTCCCGTGCCCCCGAATCACGGGGCCCACGTCAGCCGGGGGTTCGCCAAACTCTCCGACTGATCCCGGCATCCGCGGTCCGTGCCCGCCAAGCGCGGAGGCGGAGACGCCGGAGAACAACCGAAATCCGCGGAACGGTGCCTTTGGCCAGGGCGCCTCGTGGGAAGGAGCGGGCGATTCCGCCCCGCTCAAGACGACAATCGAGAAGCATACGATCCGGAAGGACGTTTCGATGTTCCAGTTCGCTCGCACCTCCGCCAAGGCCGTACTGGTGGCGGCCGGTACCGCCGGATTCGTCGCCCTCGGCGCGGGTGTCGCCTCGGCTGACGCCCTCGGCGCGACGAACGTGGTTAACCCGCCGTCCGCGGCCCCCACTGTTGCGGGTCTGACCGCCAAGGCGGACCAGGTGCAGCGGGACGCCGAGGCGCCGCACGTGGCGCACACGCTGCCGGCTCCCGCCAGCGCGGCGCACCTGACGTCGGAGGCCGAAAACACGCTCTACACCGTCCAGCGCACCGCTGAGCTGGATGATGAGGTGCAGCAGACCGCCGTTCCGAAGGCGCACGGTCTCGCCCACAAGACGGTGAACTCGGTGCCCAACGGGGTGCTGCCCGAGGGCACGAACGGCACCGTGCACAAGAGCCTGAACGAGGTGTCGAACGCCAAGGCCGGCGCGGGCGACCTCACTGCGCTGAACGACGAGGTCCCCCAGGCTGAGGTTCCCGAAGCCGAGATCCCCGAGGCCGGGGTTCCCGGGTCCGGGGTCCTCGATGCGCCCGAGTTCGCGCTGGCCGACCTGAAGGGCTCCGTCACCGGTGTCGCCGGGCCGCTGGTGCCCCAGACCGACGAGCTCGGCGGTGAGCTGCCCGAGGCCGGGGTTCCCGAGGCCGAGACCCCCGAGGCCGACACCGGCGCTGTCGAGAGCAAGGCGGATCAGGTCCAGGAGGACGCGGCCGTCGAGCTGCCCGAGGCCGACACCGGCGCCGTCGAGGGCGCGGCGGATCAGGTCCAGGAGGACGCGGCCGTCGAGCTGCCCGAGGCCGACACCGGCGCCGTCGAGGCGACCGAGGCCGTTGAGGATGTCGACGTCGAGGACGTCGACGCCGAGGACACCGTTGGCGACCTGCCCGAGGTCGACACCCCGTCGGTGCCCGTGCTGTAACGCACCATAGACCGTGCTCCCACTGGTCCGTCCGTGGTGGGGGTACGCCGGTCCTGGGCGGGGACGTTCCCGCCTCCGGAGAGCGGGGCGTTCTGGGAACTGTGGGGGTTCCCGGAGCGGAGATGAACCGGAGGCGGCCGTACCCCCGCCCAGGGCCTTGGGCCACACTCAGGGCGGAATCCGGGGATCCAGTACTCATTGCGGAGGAGAGCAGGGCCGAGACCAGAACGGTCCTTATCAGGGAGGGTCGGGGTTCGCACCGCGCGGTGCGAACCCCGACCCTTTCCCGCCGCGACGAGTCCGGCTCCCGCCGCTCACCGGGCCTTCTCCGAGACCTTCCGGGTCGTTTCCATCACCCGCCGAGGCGGGGACGGTGCGGACAACGGAGCCGATCCCACTCCGCGAGGATCATTTCGGTGGGGGAGCCTCAGCACGCTGGTACCGGAGGAGGACGATCCCGTTGCCGAAGGTCCGGGTCTCGGTGAGCCGGAGGCCGATCGTGGCCTCCGATGCCCGGAATCAGGGGCTTGCCCTGTCCGATGAGGACCGGATGGACATAGAGGCGGTACTCGTCGACCAGGTCGTGCCGCATGAAAGCCGCGGCGAGGTCGGCGCCGTCGAGCACCAGATCCCCGCCGGGCCGCGCCTTGAGCGCCATGATCTCCTCGGCGACGACGTCCCGCATGATGGTGGTGTTCCAGTCGGCCCGCTCCAGGGTCCGGGAGAACACGATCTTGGGCATCTCCCGCCAGATGCGGGCGAACTCCACCATGGATCCGGCACTTGAGGGGTCGGTGTCGGCGGTCGGCCAGACCCTGGCCATGAGCTCGTAGGCGACGCGTCCCTGCAGGAAGGCGCCCATCGCCCCGAGCTGCTCGTTGAAGTGGCTGTGCAGCTCGTCGTCGACCAGGTGCCAGTCGATCCGGCGGTCCGGCCCTTCGATGAACCAGTCAAGGGACACCGACATGAACAGGACGATCTTCCTCATCGCGGCCCTCGCCGAAGTCATCGGGGTTCACGATCCCCCGCTCGGATTGCGCGAGAGCCCTCGGGCCGGGTGGAGGCGGCCGGTGCCCGGCCGGAAGGGAACACGCTGGTCATAGCCGGGATGATACGCACCGCCGGCAGGACACATCCAGGAACGGATCCGGCGTGTGCACCCGGCGGCGAACCGCCGCTGAAAGGCGGCGCCGGCGCGCCTCGCAGCACTCCACCCTTGTCCTCAGCGGGCACCGAATCCCGCCGCTCACTTGTCGCCGGTGCCTTCGCCCAGGCCGTTGACGCAGGGGTCGCTCGTGGCGTCGCGCCCTTCGAGGCGCTCCGCGAGGGCGTCATCGCCCGCGCCGCCGTCCGGCGAGGGGCTGCTCCCGGGGGTGGCCTCGGGACTTTCCGACGCCTCGGGGCTTCCCGTCTCCAGTGCGCCGGCGCTCACCGGCGCACCGGAGTTGACCGCCTCGAAGAGCTCCCGGGCCTTCTCCTCGTCCCATATCACCCGGTTGGGATTGTAGGGGGCCTGGTGCCACGGCACGGTGTAGAAGGCGATCTCGTCCATATCGGCGTCCGCGAGCGTCGATCCGAGGGAGACCATGGTGTTCAGGTCGAACTCCTTGTCGGTGGCCGTGTGTTCGGAGATCGCGGTCAGCAGGCCGTCCATCCGGCCGGGACTGCTGAGGGTGTCGCTCGCGGTGACCTGGTCGGCGAGCGCGCCGAGGAACATCTGCTGCCGGTCGATGCGTCCGATGTCGCCGCCGTTGCCGATCTCGTAGCGGGCGCGCACGAAGGCGAGTGCCTCCTCGCCTTCGAGCGTCTGCTCGCCGGCCTCGAGGTCGAGCTTGGCACGTTCGTCGCGCAGCGGCTTGGGGATGCACATCTCCACCCCGCCGACGGCGTCCACCATGTCGCGGAAGCCGACGAAGCTGAGATGCGCGAAGTGGTCGACGCGGATCCCGGTGAGGGATTCGACCGTCTTGACCACGCAGGGCGGGCCGCCGTGGAACAGGGCGGAGTTGATCATCCCTTGGTAGCCGCCGGTGCCATCGGCCTTCCCATAGGGGGCGCACTCGGGCAGCCGGACCAGGGAGTCCCGGGGGAAGCTGATCACCGTCACGCTGCTGTCGGGGGAGATCCGCGCCAGCATCAGGGCATCGGAGCGTTCGCCTTCGAAGTCCCTGCCGCCGTACTTGGAGTTCCCCGCCTCCCTGCCGTCGGAGCCGATGAACAGGATGGTGACATCGTCTCCGATCTTGGGTGGGCGGTGCTTCTCCTCCAGCGCCGAATCGAGGTCGTGCTGCGCCATGTTCCCGCGCAGTGAGCGGTAATAGCCGTACGCGGTGCCGATCCCGATGATCAGTAGGGCGGCCACGATCACCGATAGCCATGCGGTCACACGTTTCCAGCGCCGTGAGGGAGCGGGGTGAGCCGAGGGTGAGCCGGTGTTCTCGGTGTCGGAGGAGGCAGGGGTGGCTTCAGGCATAGGTCGGCGTTTCTCGACGAGGAGGCATGCAGGGGCCGGCGCGGCCGACGTGTCGGCCGGAGAATCTCAAAAAAAGGGGGAGACGCGGTAGCGAGTGCTACCTGTCGGGATGTAAGGGGATCCTACGAGATTAACGACGAAATCGTGTGTCTGGGACGTTGGAAGATCACGATCTCGCCCGCTGTTCGGTGCCGGCGTGCAATACGGGGGCGCGGCTCCCGCCGGAATCCCCGCTGTGGGGGGGCGCGGATCCGCGAGTCGCGGCAGCCGGTCGCTCGCCGCTCCGCCGGCCCTTCCCGGATCGCCGGCGGGGTCGGCCGTGCTGGGTCCGTGGCCGGATCCGGCCACAGGAACGGCCGGACGGCGTGATCGCCGGATTACCGGTTGGTTGTTACCGGTCGGTAAAACGCGTCGTCGAAGCGGCAGCCGGCCGGTACCGGACCGGTCGTTCCCGTCCGCCCGCCGGATCCGATGTGCCGGGTGTCCGGAATTCGCTGTGTGTAACGGGTCTGTCGATTTCCGTTGGCTTCGCCTAAGGTTCCGAACCATTCATCCGCACGCCGGATGGATGCCGGCGATAGCGGGCCCACAAGGCCCGTGCCGTCGGGGCAACCGCCCGGGAAGCCATTCCGGGCGTCGCCGATCCCTTGTTCACCCCCGCTCAAGGAGCAAGGCATATGCGAATATCCCCCCGTATCCCCGCTGCCCCCCTCGTCCGAGCGTTGGGTGGCACCGCTCTGGCCGCGGCCCTGGTCGTGAGTGCCGCCCCCGCTGCTTCGGCCGACCCCGAACCGACGGACGCATCCCCCGAACAGTTGCAGGCGATGCAGCGCGACATCGGCCTGACGCAGGGCGAAGCCGTCCGGCTGCTCGAGCAGCAGGACGACGCCCGCACCACGGAATCGGAGCTTCGCGACACCCTCGGCGCGGACTTCGGCGGTGCGGTGTTCGACGCCGAGTCCGGCACCCTGATGGTCTCCGTCACCGACGCCGACGCTGCCGAAACCGTCCGCGAGGCCGGTGCGGAAGCCGAGGTCGTCACCTACGGCGAGGACACCCTCGACGATGTCGTGGCCGACCTGAACGACCACATCGGCGATGGTGTGGACGGTGTGACCGGCTGGTACGCCGACGTCGCGGACGACACGGTCGTGATGACCGTCGAGGAGGGCTCGACCGCGGTCGCGGAGGAGGTCGTCGCGGATGCCGGTGTCGACGCCGAGGCCGTGACCATCGAGGAGAGCGACGAATCACCGCGTACCTACGAGGACATCGTCGGCGGCGACCCCTACTTCATCAACGACCAGGCCCGCTGCTCGATCGGCTTCGGTGTCGAGGGCGGGTTCGTGACGGCCGGGCACTGCGGCTCCCAGGCGCGAGCGCCACGGGTCAAGGAGGCGGCAGCGGGACCTTCCTCGGTTCGATCTTCCCCGGCAGTGACATGGCCTACGTCGGCAACACCTCGAACTGGACCCCCACGCCGTACGTCCGCGGCAGCTCCCAGGCGGTCGCGGGCTCGAACGAGGCCAGCATCGGTTCCTCGGTCTGCCGTTCCGGCTCCACCACCGGGTGGCACTGCGGAACGATCGAGGCCAAGAACCAGTCCGTCACCTATCCCCAGGGCACCGTGCACGGCATGACCCGCACGACGGTCTGCGCCGAGCCGGGCGACTCCGGTGGCTCCTACATCACCGGTAACCAGGCCCAGGGCGTGACCTCCGGAGGCTCCGGCAACTGCTTCTTCGGCGGTACGACGTTCTACCAGCCGGTGAACCCGATCCTGGACCAGTGGAACCTGACCCTGCTCACCGGCTGACCGGGTGAGCGCCCTTTCCGGCGGCCGCACGGCACCGGAAGGGGCATGACCGAACGGACGGCCCCGGAGCGCTCTGCTCCGGGGCCGTCGCCTGCGTGCGTGGCGGCCGCCTCCTCCGTGTCGCGGGAGGTGCGCCTCAGTCCTTCCAGAAGCCGCTGTTCTCGATGGCCTCGTCCACCTCGTCCTTCTTGTCGGTGTTCTTGCCGTTGGTCTGGGTGGTCCGGGGCTTGCGCCGGGGCTTGCGGATGGGACTGGAGGAACTCGCGGAGGAATCCGCAGAGGAGCTGGAGGCCGCTGAGGAGTCCGACGTGTCGGCGCCGGTCGACTTCGAGGCACCGGTTGACTTCGAGGCGCCGCCGGCGTGGATGTTCAGCGCTTCGTCCTCGACATCGAGCATCTTCTGCACGGTCTCTGGAAGGGCGGGCACGCGCTCCGTGCGGAAGTGCGCGCCCAGCACCTCCAGAGCGTGGTCGCACAGCAGTTCCCGGGTGCGTTCCGCCTTCACTCCGCTCAACTGCTGGAGTTCCGGCAGCCGGAGTTCCCGGAGCAGCCGGACGAGGACGCGGATGCGTTCACGGGTGCGGCGGTCGGCGAGCGCGGCAGACAGCATCTCCGCCTCGGCGAGGTTCTGGGACGGTTCCTTCGCCGAGGGGTCGGTGTTGCTGTCGCGCTCGGCGATGAACACAGCGGTGAGCTGCCGGGTGGAATCCCGGGCCGAGGCACGCAGTTCGGTCCTTCGCAGGTTCCTGGCCTGCAACCATGTGACAGCTGTGCTGGTTACCAGGCTTATTCCGGCGCCCGTCAGGACGAGCAGGAAATCGTTCACTGGGGCCTCCTGATGGGGGAGATGGTCCGCGGGCCCAGCCTCTTCGCTGACCTCGCGAGCATTGGTGAATATCGGGTGAATTGTCAAGTTCGGCTGAGTATGCCCGGCCTCACGCGAGGGGATCGGGGCGTCCCGAATCCGGGTGCGCGTGGCCGGCTCTCCCCGACAGCGCGCCGCGGGCGGGCCCGGTTCCGCATGGGGGCGGGTCTCCGGTTGCCCCTGTTCACCACGGGCCTTAACATATCGAGCGGAATTGATATCAGTCTTCTTTGATGTCGCGGGGCGGGGTGATCCCTGCCCCACTCGTATGGGGAGGGTGCTTTCGTGGTGCCGGATACCGATACAGACGCGGCGAGGCCGGCCGCCGCGCGGCTGTCGACGCTGGACCGTTTCCTGCCGTTGTGGATCGGACTGGCCATGGCGGCCGGGCTGCTCCTGGGCCGCTGGGTTCCGGGGATGCAGTCGGCGCTGAACGCCGTCCAGGTCGACGGGGTGTCGCTGCCGATCGCACTCGGCCTGCTGCTGATGATGTATCCGGTGCTGGCCAAGGTGCGGTACGACCGGCTCGACACGGTGACCCGCGACTACCGGACCCTCGTCCCCTCGCTGGTGCTGAACTGGCTCGTGGGACCGGCGCTGATGTTCGCCCTGGCCTGGGTCTTCCTCGCCGACCTGCCAGAGTACCGCACCGGTCTGATCATCGTCGGGCTGGCCCGCTGTATCGCGATGGTCATCATCTGGAACGACCTCGCCTGCGGTGACCGCGAGGCCGCGGCCGTCCTCGTCGCGCTCAACTCCGTCTTCCAGGTGCTGCTGTTCGGCGCCCTGGGCTGGTTCTACCTCGACCTGCTCCCGGGATGGCTGGGGCTCGCCCGGTCCGGCATCGAGGTCTCCGCCTGGGAGATCGCCAAGAGTGTCCTGATCTTCCTCGGTATTCCGCTGGTCGCCGGGTACCTCACCCGTACCTTCGGCGAGCGCTCACGGGGGCGCGACTGGTACGAGAACCGCTTCCTGCCCAGGATCGGCCCGGTCGCTCTCTACGGACTGCTGTTCACCATCGTGATGCTGTTCGCGTTCCAGGGGGAGGCGATCACGTCGCAGCCGCTCGACGTGGCCCGCATCGCGATCCCGCTGCTGGTCTACTTCACCCTGATGTGGGGTCTGTCGATGCTGCTCGGCTGGGCCGTCAAGCTCAGCTACGAGCGTTCCACGACACTGGCGTTCACCGCCGCGGGCAACAACTTCGAGCTGGCGATCGCCGTCGCGATCGGGGTGTTCGGGGTGGCCTCCGGTCAGGCGCTCGCCGGGGTGGTCGGGCCGCTCATCGAGGTTCCGGTGCTGGTGGCGCTGGTCTACGTCTCGCTGTGGGCGCGCCGGTTCTTCGTCGGCCGCGAGCGCCCGGACGCGACCGGAGCGCGCCCGGCGGCCGAACGTATTGACCGACCCTGATTAGTATCGGTAACTGGTACTGCCAGCGCCGGTCCGTGTCCCTGCTGCGAAAGGTTCCCCATGACGGACAAGCCCAGCGTGCTCTTCGTGTGCGTGCACAACGCCGGCCGCTCCCAGATGGCGGCGGGTTTCCTCGCCCATCTCGGCGGGGGCGCCGTCGAGGTGCGCTCCGCCGGCTCCGCGCCGGGCGACGCGGTCAACCCGGTCGCCGTCGAGGCGATGCGGGAAGTGGGAATCGACATCTCCGGGGAGCAGCCCAAGATCCTCACCACCGACGCCGTCGAGAGCAGTGACGTCGTCATCACGATGGGGTGCGGCGACAGCTGCCCGGTCTTCCCCGGCAAGCGCTACCTGGACTGGGAGCTCGACGACCCCGCCGGCCAGTCCATCGACAATGTCCGCCTGGTGCGTGACGAGATCAGAGGCCGCGTCGAGGGACTGCTTCGGGAGCTGGAGGTGCCCGCGCGGGCCTGAGGGCGGCGCGCGGGCGGCCGGGCGCTCCGCCCGGAACGGCGCGAAAACGCGCCGGATGATTGACGGTCCCGTAGAGAAGTGGTGGTATCCAGCCATGCTGATGTCGTCCGAGGACTCCGTCGAGGGAGCCGCGGTCAAGCTCCTGGGGGATCCGCTGCGGGCCCGTATCGTCCGGCTGCTCGCGCGGGAGCAGATGTGCACCTGCCATCTCATCGACGAGACCGGGGCGCGCCAACCCACGATCAGCCACCACCTGAAGATTCTGCGCGAGGCGGGCTTTGTCGCCGCCGAGCCCTACGGGCGCTTCACCTACTACCGGCTGCGCCCGGAGAGACTCCGCGAGCTCGCCGAGGCCATCACGGGGCTGGCCGGTCAGGCCGACCAGGCCCAGCAGACCCGCCGCCCCTGCGACTAGGCCGGGCACGTCCCGCTCATGGCTTTCCCCGGGGCGCGGCGGTGGTCCTCCCGGGACCGCACCTCTCAGCCGCGCGGTTCAGATGACGGGGGCCTGGAGGAAACCGGTGATCAGCAGGTATCCGGGAAGCCAGGCCGTCAGGACCCCTATGACGAAGGTCAGGTATCCGGAGAACCTGGTGATGTTGAGCCCCACGGCCAGCAGCAGGAAGTACACGAACCAGAGAACGGCCCACGCCGCCCAGTTGAGCCCCAGCCACACCAGCCACGTGTCACCACCCGAATCGACCAGCGTGATTATGGCTGTGGGCGCAGCGGTGATGGCGACGAAGAGGCAGTACCACCCGAGCCCCCGGCCATCGGGGTTCAGGTAGCGGTTGATCGCCACCCAGAGGTAGGTGAACGCGAAGAGGAGGACGAAGGCTCCCAGCGCGACGAAGGTGAGTTCACCGCGGAGTACCCCCAGCGTCGCGGCGATTATCGCGGCGATGAACCCGACACCCCCGGTGAAGATGTTCATGACACCGATTTCCCGGTCTCCGATGTGCCCCAGGAGCCAGATTCCGTTGAGCACGAGGACGGCCCCGACGTAGAGCAGCACGAGCCCCAGCATGGCGTATCTCCTTCAGTCCGTCGTTGTTCACTACGTTCGTTGGCCGCCCTGCGACCGCCCAGGCGATCGTGCTGTTCGGCTCGCGGCGTGCGTCGGAACGCTGTGGCCGCCGGGACCGCCGGACGCTTCTCAGAGGCCCATGTGCCGTTCCGTACTCGTTGCCCCATAAGCGGAACAGTGAGAAGGGGGCACGGCGATGGTCCCTTCCCACTGTTTCCGCCCCTTCCTCCTCGTCTAGGAGGCCACCGCGGCCTGTCCGCGGTCCGCCTTCGTCGGGGCCTCCGCTCCCGGCCGGATGTCGAAGTCGAAGATCTCCGTCGGCAGGTACAGGGAGCAGCAGGCGTTCGGGATGTCGACGATGCCGCTGATACGGCCTTCGATCGGCGCTGAACCGAGCAGCAGGTACGCCTGCTCGCCCGTGTACCCGAACTGCTTCAGGTAGTCGATGGCGTTGAGGCAGGCGTTCCGGTAGGCGATTGTGGCGTCCATGTAGTAGTTGGTGTTCGCCTCGTGGTCCACCGAGACACCGATGAACGACATGAACTCCGAGTACCTGGGCTCGACATTGCCCGGCATGAACACGGGGTTCTTGGTGATCCCGTACTTCTGCATGCCGCCCTTGATGAGGTTGACGCCGAAGTCGATGTAGCCGCCCATCTCGATGGCGCCGCAGAACGTGATCTCGCCGTCGCCCTGGCTGAAGTGGAGATCACCTCCAGAGAAGTTCCCGCCGGGGACGAACACCGGGTAGAAGACCCTGCTCCCACGGGTGAAGTTCTTGATGTCGTGGTTTCCACCCTGCTCGCGGGCGGGAACGGTGCGGGCGCCCTCGTTCGCCACCCTGTCGAGCTCCGGCGATCCCTGGCTCAGTGTTCCGGCCAGGGCCTCGTTTGGGTTCGGTGGCAGAGCCAGCGGCGGCACGCGGTTCGGGTCGGTGGAGATGAGCGCGCGCTCCCGTTCGTTCCATCTTGAGAGGAGCTCAGCGGAGGGCGCCGTCCCGAACAGCCCCGGGTGTGTGATCCCGGTGTACCGGATCCCGGGCAGGTGGCGCGACGTGGCCTGCTGGCCGTGGAAGTCCCAGATCGCCTTCAACGAGTCGGGGAAGTAGTCGGTCAGGAAGCCGCCGCCGTTCTCTCGGGCGAAGACCCCGGTGTATCCCCAGCCCTGACCCGCTACGTCCCCCACCTCCTGGGGCACGGGGCCGAGGTCCAGGATGTCGATCACGAGCAGGTCGCCGGGCTCGGCTCCCCGGACCGCGATCGGCCCGCTGAGCACGTGGCAGCGATCGAGCACCACATCGCGGACGTCGTTGGCGGAGTCGTCGTTGCGGATCTGCCTGTCCGTCCACTCGAGGCATTCCACCCGGAACTCGTCGCCGGGCTGCACCTCGGTTACGGCGGGGATGTCGGGATGCCAGCGGTTGTGTCCGGGTACGTCCTGGTCCCACATCGACCGTGACTGGTCTACTTTGAATACGACATCAGGCATAGTGTCTCCAACCGTCGCTGGTGGTCTTTTCTGTCGGCTGCCGAGGTCTGCTGTCCCGACTAGTTGGCGGGCGCGGCCGGATGACGCGCTTCCCGGACGTTCTTCCAGGCCTTTTCGCCCACCAGTTTCTTGACTTCAGGGTTCACCGCGGGCCGTTGTTCACCCTGCTGAGTCCCGGAGGTGTCCCGCTTGACCACCTCCGGATCGTGGGCGCTTTTGTACGATTGTTCGAGTGCCGTCGCAACCGGACGCGACGTGCGGTTGAGGTAGGGTGGTGAATAAACCCTCCGCGCCTCTTTTCCGCAAGTCGGACATTTGTCCGTACCTGGGGCGGATCCGATCGGGTACCGCCTTTCGATGAGTGCGCATTTACTGCACTCGTATTCGTATATGGCATATGGTTGCCTGCTTTTGTTTCTGCTCGTCTGTAGTTCCTGTGATCCGGTGTTCTGTTAATTCGGCTCTGTGAACTGCGCTGATGGTGCATTTGTTGTGAAACTACTCTGATCGACAGTGGTCGTCAACGAGGTGTGGCGAGTCGGGTGGAGGGGGGTGAAGCGAAGGAGGTGAAAGTTAAAGTGGAACGCTGGGAATCGGAAAATTTTGGTTTAATATTTTATTTGTGTGATTCGCTGCGCCAAAGTGCTAAACGGGGCGGCCGTGTTCCTCGCGCGTTCTTGCGGAGGTCGGAGCACCCTGGGGAGTAGCCGGGGGCGCGCTGCAAGAGCTGGAACGCGCTACCAGACCACCATCGCGCCGCCCCCCTGCGGTGCGATTGAAGGCGCAATTCCGCTGACGCCCGATGCGGGCAGGAAAGTCGGCGGAGTTCTGGTCGGCGCATGCCTCCGCCGAGTGCCGCACAAAGTCGGGGGATCGTTGAACCAACGGTAAACTGCTTCGCCCCGAGGTAAAGGACCGGGACAGAATGTCTCCCGCTGGAGTAATCCGGAGGCGGCACGGCGTGGCGTGAGGAGTCACCCGCGGGAGGGCGGGTCCGCCCTTCCCGGAACGCCGGCGCGGAGAAGGGGGAGGCCGCTCGGAGCGGCCGGGTGCGCGTTCAGCGGAGACTCGCCGCGTGGCCGCCCTCCGCGATCATCCGGTTCACCGCTTCGGGGGCGAGGATCCGGTCGAGCACCATGACCGCGCAGCCCAGCGAGCCGGCGTTGTCCTTCAGGCCGTTCGGGACGATCCGGAGCTGCCGAGTGGCCAGCGCGGTGCAGCGCTGGAACACGACCTCGCGAACCCCCGCGACGAGATGGTCGTGGCCGCGGGCGAGGTCGCCGCCCAGGACGATGACTTCGGGGTTGAGCAGGTTGACCGCCCCGGCGAGTACTTCCCCGATTCGCCGGCCGGCATCCCTGACCAGGGTCACGGCAATGGGGTCGCCGTTCTGGACGAGGGAGACCAGTCCCTGCGGGTCCGCTACCTGCCGGCCTCGTTCGGCGAGCCGTTCGACGAGTGCCGTACCGCCCGCGACGGTCTCCAGGCAGTCGATGTTCCCGCACCTGCACGGGGTACCGCCTCCGTCGCGGACCGGAACATGTCCGATCTCTCCCGCGGCCCCCAGGGAGCCGCGCAGCAGCCTGCCCGCGGAGATGATGCCGGCGCCGATACCGGTCGACACCTTGACGAAGATCATGTCGTCGGTGACGCCGCGGTAGGAGGCCCAGTGCTCGCCCAAGGCCATGACGTTGACATCGTTGTCGAGGAGTACCGGAACGGGGAACCGCTCGGCGACGAGCGGCTGGATCTCCACCCCGCCCCAACTGGCGAGGACCGGCGGGCTCTCCGCGCGGCCGGCGGCGAACTCGACGGTGCCGGGAACACCGATCCCCACCCCGCGCACGGCGGTCGAGGTATGCCCCGCCTTGGCGAGCAGGTCCTCCCAGGTGTCGAGCAGCCAGGGCAGGGTGACGTCCGGCCCGGGTTCCATCCGCGGGGCGCCGGTGGTCTGCGCGAGGACGCGGCCCGCCAGGTCGTACACGGCGATCTGACTGCGCGAGATTCCCAGCGCGGCGGTGAGGACGACCCCGCCGGCCGCGTTGAACTCCAGCCGGCTCGGCGGGCGGCCACCGCTGGAAGGGCCGACCGAGCCCTCGGTGACCAGGCCGTGCTCCGCCAGTTCGGTGATGCGGAGCGCGACAGCGGGCCGGGACAGGCCGGTGAGGCGACCGATCTCGGTCCGGGTTGCCGCCTCCCCCGTGCGGATGAGCTGCAGCACGTGGCCGCTGGAAGCGCCGGGCGGGGACTGGGCCGTGCGTCGGGGCATGCTTCATTGAATCAGATTCTGCCGGGTTCGTGGGGCGAAGATGGGAACTTATGTAATATAAAGTTCATAAGTGTTATTGTTTGGCTTCTGAAGTTCTACTACGTTGGCTATGAATCCCCTTCTATGGCACGTGGAGCGAACCGATGCCTCAGCTTTCGGAGCCGCAGCCGACTGACATCATCGTGTTCGGTGGCACCGGTGACCTGGCCATGCGCAAGCTGCTCCCTGCGCTCAACCTGTGCGACCGCGACAACGGCCTTGCCGGCGACACCCGGATCATCGCGGTCTCGCGCGACGGTCTGGACGACGCCGACTACCGGGCCAAGGCCGAGTCGGCGATCCGCGAGCACCCCGCGTCGCGCGGCGCCGGCACTCCGGTCCCGACACAGGGGCGCTTCCTGTCCCGGCTGCACCACATCAGCCTCGACGTCGGCGAAGACGACCCCGGCTGGGAGGCGCTCGCCGCCATGCTGGCCGGCCGCGAGGAGCGCTCCCGGGTCTTCTACCTCGCTGTCCCGCCGATGATCTTCGGCCGCATCTGCCGCGGTCTCAGCACCGCCGGCCTGGTCACCGGCACCTCCCGGGTGGTTCTGGAGAAGCCCCTCGGCCGCGATCTGCCCTCGGCCGGCGCCATCAACGACGAGGTCGGGGAGATCTTCGACGAGGCGCAGATCTTCCGGATCGACCATTACCTGGGCAAGGAGACCGTGCAGAACCTGCTGGTGCTGCGCTTCGCCAACATGTTCCTCGAGCCGGTCTGGAACTCCCGGTGGGTGGACCACGTGCAGATCACGGCCGCCGAGACGGTCGGGGTGGGCGGGCGCCGCGACTACTACGACGGGTCGGGCGCGCTGCGCGACATGGTTCAGAACCACCTGCTGCAACTGCTCTGCCTCATCGCGATGGAACCCCCGGCGAGCTTCGGCCGCGAGGCGGTCCGTGACGAGAAGGTCAAGGTGCTGCAGGCGCTGCGGCCGCTGCGCGGGAACGAGGTGGCCGCCCGGACCGCCCGCGGGCAGTACACGGCGGGCCGAGTGGACGGTACGGAGGTCCCCGGATACCTCGACGAACCCGGCGGCAACGGGCCGAGCAGTACCGAGACCTTCGTCGCGCTGCAGGCCGAGGTCGCCAACTGGCGCTGGGGCGGCGTGCCGTTCTACCTGCGCACCGGCAAGCGGCTGGCCCGGCACGGTACGGAGATCGTGGTGCGGTTCCGCGACGTCCCCCACCCGATCTTCCCCGGTCAGTCGGTTGACCCGGTCTCGGCGCCGAACCAGATGGTGATCCGGCTGCAGCCGGAGGAGACCATCCACCTGCACATGCTGGCCAAGAAACCGGGAGCGGGGGAGCTGGAACTGCGGCCCGCACCGCTCCAGCTCAGCTTCGCCGAGACCTTCGCCGAGCGCTCTCCGGACGCCTACGAACGCTTGATCATGGACGTACTGGCGGGCAACCCGACCCTGTTCATGCGGCGCGACGAGGTCGAGGCCGCCTGGCGGTGGATCGACCCGATCATCGGGGTGTGGGATGCGTCGGGGCCGGCGCCCGAGCCCTATCCCGCAGGAAGCGCCGGCCCGGCCGGCGCCGACAGTCTCATCGGCCGTACCAGCCGGACCTGGCACGAGGAGGAGCTTCCCCGATGACGTTGCATTCGACCGTTGCCGAAGTCACCGAACGGATCGCGGCCCGCAGCGCGGAATCGCGGACCGCCTACCTCGCCCGGATCCGCGCCGCCGCGGCGGAGGGGCCGGCCCGCTCCGGCCTGGGGTGCACCAACCTGGCGCACGGGTTCGCGGCGTGCTCGGTGGCCGACAAGCTCTCGCTGCGTGAATCGGTCAAGCCCAATATCGCGATCGTTTCGGCCTACAACGACATGCTCTCGGCGCACCAGCCGCTGGAGTCCTATCCGGCACTGCTCAAGAAGGCGGTCGCCGGCGCGGGCGGGGTCGCCCAGTTCGCCGGCGGTGTCCCGGCGATGTGCGACGGCATCACCCAGGGGCGTGCCGGAATGGAGCTGTCCCTGTTCAGCAGGGACGTGATCGCGATGGCCACCGCCGTGGCGCTCTCCCACGACATGTTCGACGGCGCGCTGATGCTCGGCGTCTGCGACAAGATCGTCCCCGGCCTGCTGATCGGCTCGCTGTCGTTCGGGCACCTGCCGGTGGTGTTCGTCCCCGCCGGACCGATGCCCTCCGGGCTGCCCAACTCCGAGAAGGCGAAGGTCCGCCAGCTCTACACCGAGGGCAAGGCCGGGCGCAAGGAGCTCCTCCAGGCGGAGTCCGCGGCCTATCACTCCCCCGGCACCTGCACCTTCTACGGGACCGCCAACTCCAACCAGATGCTCATGGAGGTCATGGGGCTGCACCTGCCGGGTGCGAGCTTCGAGGCCCCCGGCACACCGATTCGGGACGCGCTCACCGCCGAGGCCGGGCGGGCGGTGACCGGCCTGACCGCGCTGGGTGAACGGTACACGCCCATCGGCGAGGCGATCGACGAGCGGGCGATCGCCAACGCCGTGGTGGCGCTGCTCGCCACGGGTGGCTCGACCAACCACACGCTGCACCTGGTCGCCATCGCCGCGGCCGCCGGGATCGAGCTGGCCTGGGACGACTTCGCTTCGCTGTCCGATGTGGTCCCGTCGCTCACCCGGATGTACCCGAACGGTTCGGCCGACGTGAACCAGTTCCACGAAGCCGGGGGGATGGCCTACCTCATCGGCGAGCTCCTCGACGCCGGCCTGCTGCACGAGGACGTGGCGACCGTGGCGGGCCCCGGTCTCGCCCGTTACCGCCGGCGGCCCGAACTGCGCGAGGACGGTGTCGTCTGGCAGGACGAGCCCGAGGAGAGCGGAGACAAGAGCGTGCTGCGGAGCGCAGCCGACCCCTTCGCCGCCGATGGCGGGCTGCGCATGGTGTCGGGCAACCTCGGCCGGTCGGTCATCAAGGTGTCGGCGGTGGCGTCCGAGCACCGCGTCGTCGAGGCGCCCGCCCGCGTCTTCGACGACCAGGCGGCGCTGCAGGACGCCTTCAAGGCGGGTGAGCTTGACGGTGACGTGGTCGCGATCGTCCGCTTCCAGGGGCCGAGGGCCAACGGCATGCCGGAGCTGCACAAGCTCACGCCCGCCCTCGGAGTGCTGCAGGACCGCGGCCACAAGGTCGCCCTCGTCACCGACGGCCGGATGTCCGGAGCCTCCGGGAAGGTGCCGGCCGCCATCCACGTCTCCCCGGAGGCGGCCGTCGGCGGGCCGCTGGCCCGGGTGGACGACGGCGACCCGGTGCGGCTCGACGCCGACGCGGGCACGCTCGACGTGCTCGTCCCGGACCTGATGGAGCGCGAGCCGGCCGCCGCGTCCGTCGACTCCACCACCGGGACCGGCCGCGAGCTCTTCGCGGCCTTCCGGAACGCGGCCGGCCCGGCAGAGCAGGGGGCAGGAGTATTCGGAGGGGTGCTGTGAGGACGGTTCCGCCGCCCGCGCCGGAGCGGCCGTGGCTGGTGGCGGACATCGGCGGGACCAACGCCCGCTTCGGTCTCGTCGAGGCTCCGGGCGCCCGGCCCGCGCACGTGCTGGGCCGCAACTGCGCCGACTATCCCGGTCTCGCGGCGGCCGCCGAGGACTACCTGCGGCAGGTCGACGGCGGGGTCCGGCCGGGCGCCGCCTGTGTGGCCATCGCCGGTCCGGTGACCGGTGACCGGATCCGGCTGACCAACGCGCGCTGGGACTGCTCCGCTTACGGCACCCGCGATCGCCTCGGCCTCGCCCATCTCGACGTCCTCAACGACTTCGCGGCTCTGGCCCTTGCGCTGCCGCGCCTCGGCGCGGACGACGTGCTCCACCTCGGCGGTCCCGCCCCGGGAGCCGACGGGCCCATGGCGGTGCTCGGCCCGGGGACCGGTCTGGGCGTGGCCGGGCTGCTGCCCACCCCCGTGGGATGGACACCCATCTCGGGCGAGGGCGGCCATGTCGACGTACCCGCCGCTGACGACCGCGAGTCCGACATCGTCCGGCTGCTCCAGGGGGAACAGGGGACGGTCAGCGCGGAGTGCCTCCTCTCGGGGCCGGGTCTCACCCGGCTGTACGGCGCCCTCGCGCGGCTGCGCGGGGTTCCGGGCGGCGGGCCGGCGGCGGCGGACATCTGCGCGGCGCAGGACGACCCCCTCTGCGCTGAGACGCTGGAGGTCTTCTGCGGGCTGCTCGGTGGGTTCGCCGGCAACGTGGCCCTCACCATGGGGGCGACCGGGGGCGTGTTCCTGGGCGGCGGCATCCTGCCGCGGATGAGAGGCACGCTGCTGCGCAGTGGCTTTCGCCGCCGTTTCGAAGAGAAGCACCGCATGATCGACTATGTGAAGGACATCGCCACGTCGCTCATCGTGGCGCCCACCCCCGCGCTGCTCGGCGCGGCGGCCCGGCTGGAGCAGCGTTTGGAGCAGGAATGAACGCCCTGGACAATGGTGCCACCCCCGGAATCCTCAGCGTGGCACCGGTCATTCCGGTTGTCGTGCTCTCCGATTCCGGTTCCGCGGTGCCCCTGGCCCGAGCCCTGGTGAAGGGCGGGCTGGCGGCCATCGAGATCACCCTGCGCACCGAAGCCGCCCTTCCGGCGATCGAACGGATCGCCGCCGAGGTCCCGGATGCCGTGGTCGGCGCCGGGACGGTCACCACTGCGGAACAGGCCCGCGATGCGGCACGGGCGGGGGCGGCTTTCCTGGTCAGTCCGGGATGCACCGAACGGCTGCACGGTGCGATGGCGGAGACCGGACTGCCCTACCTGCCCGGGGTCGCCACCGTGTCCGAGGCGCTCGCCATGCTCGAACGGGGGGTGACCGAACTGAAGTTCTTCCCCGCCTCCGCGGCGGGCGGCGCCGGCTACCTGAAGTCACTGGCGAGCCCGCTGCCGCGGGCACGGTTCTGCCCGACCGGGGGCATCACCGCCGCCAACGCTCCCGACTACCTGAGCCTGCCCAACGTCGGCTGCGTCGGCGGTTCGTGGCTTACGCCCGCCGACGCCGTCGAGACCGGTGACTGGGAGCGGATCAGCGCCCTCGCCGGCGAAGCCGCCGCCCTGCGCCCGAACGGCTGAGTGGCGGGGCTCGACCAGACGGGGTGGGGACGGCGACCGCCGTCCCCACCCCCGGGTACGGGCGCGTTCCGCGGCGCCGTGTGCTCCTTCGCGCCCGGTCGGAGAGGGGAGCGCCCCGGCCTCAGAAGGCCACGTGGTAGCTCCGGACCTCCTCGAAGGTGTGGTCCTTCGGGTACATGAGGGTCGCGGAACCCTTGCAGTCCGCCTCCGCGTACGCGTAGATGGGGCTGTTCGTCTCGTTGCGCAGGAGCCGCGCCGGCTCCTCGTCCTCCTGGGCGACGGTGTGGCAGCCCGCCTTGGGGCTGGGTTGGGTGAACCAGTGCTCGCCGTCGTGGGTCCAGTGGATGTGGCCCTGGGCGGCCGCGGCCGGGCCGGCGACACTGAGGGCCAGCGCGAAGGCGGTAGCGGCGATGGCTGCGTACTTCATGTACGACTCCAATCACTAGTAGTTACTTTTCGTTGCCGAACGTATCTAGAGCGAAATCCAACAGCCTCGCGACTAGGCCGAACGCCGACCTCGGGTGTGCGGAAACACCGAGTTCGCCCGGGTTCATGCGCCGGTTCCGGTCATCTCGAAAACCCGGAAAACGGTCGGACCATCGGCGTGCCTCACGACTCTCGTGTCGATCTTCGGTTCTTCCGGGCGCGGCCGGGCACCGGCGGATTAGTTTGGAGGGAATGACACAGCCACACTGCGACGACGTCACCAGCGCCTCCAACGACCTCGTTGTGCTGCTCGGTGCGGACCTCAGCCCGATCGGTACGGCGAACCGCCACGCGGTACACGGACCCGACACGCCCCTGCATCTCGCTTTCTCCTGCTACATCTTCGACGGGCGCGACCGTGTCCTCGTCACCAGGCGCGCCCTGTCCAAGACGACTTGGCCCGGTGTCTGGACGAACAGCTGCTGCGGCCATCCCCGACCGGGGGAGGACGCCCAGCAGGCGGTTCGCCGGCGGGTGCGCGAGGAGTTGGGGGTGAAGCTGCACGGCCTGGAGCCGGTACTTCCGGACTTCCGCTACCGGGCGCGATCGGCCGAGGGCATCGTGGAGAACGAGTTCTGCCCTGTGTACACGGCGGTGACGCATGACGACCCCGACCCCGACCCCTCCGAGATCGCCGAGTGGGAGTGGGCGCCGTGGAGCCGCTTCGTCGCCCTGGCGGACGCGGCGCCGTGGGCGATCAGCCCGTGGGCCGCACAGCAGGTGCCGCTGCTCGAAGCGCAGGGGGTGGGAGCGGGGACGCCCTCGTGACCGGTGACGGGCCCGCCGGCGCTTGCGCGGCGCTCAGCACCTGGCGCTGTCCGTCTCCGCGGGGACCTGGGCGGTGCGCAGCGCCTCCGCCAGCCGGCTGTCGCCGCGCACCTCCATTGCGCCGTCCTTGACGGCCTCGGCCGGTGAGATCCGCCCGGAGACGAGCGAGGAAGCCGTCGCGGCGTCCATGCTCACCTTGGCGGAGGGCACCTCCGCCGGGTCGTCGGTGTGCGCGGGCCCGCCCGAGGGGTCGAGGCGCAGCCGGAACGTGCCGTCGTTGATCCGCACCTCGACGATCCCGGCCACCGTACCGGCGCATCGCCCGAGCACGGCCATCAGCGGGATCGCGAACCAGTGGGCGCGGAACGCGTCGTTGGGGCGGCGCTCCTCCAGAGAGTCTCCGGCCCATTCGGCCAGCGCGGACAGCACCGGGAGCAGACCGCGCCCGTGCCGGGTGAGTTCGTAGACGCTGCCGGTGGCGGGACGGGGCAGCCGTCGGCGCTCGACCAGTCCGTCGCCCTCCATCTCCTTGAGCCGCGCGGCGAGGACGTCGGTACTCACGCCCGGAAGGTCGGCGTGCAGATCGGTGTATCGGCGGGGGCCCGCGAGCAGCTCCCGGACGATGAGGAGAGTCCAGCGCTCCCCCACGGCGTCCAGGGCGCGGGCCACAGCGCAGAACTGGTCGTAGCTTCGTCGCGGCATACCGAAAGTTTAACCACCTTGTTGGACTTTCCAAGTGCCTACTTGGTAGAACCAAGTACCATCGCCGTGAAGGTGGAACGACCCGGGGAAGGCGTCTGATGGAGTTCAAGCAGTCGAGCAAGCTGTCGGGAGTCTGCTACGAGATCCGCGGGCCCGTGATCGAGCACGCCAACGCCCTGGAGGAGGCCGGTCACAGTGTGCTGCGCCTCAACACCGGCAACCCCGCGATGTTCGGCTTCGACGCTCCCGAGGAGATCCTGCAGGACGTCATCCGAAATCTTCCCCAGGCGCACGGGTACAGCGACGCGCGCGGCATCCTCCCGGCCCGGCGAGCGGTCGCCCAGCACTACCGCAGCCAGGGGATCGACGCCGACGTGGACGACGTCTTCCTTGGCAACGGGGTTTCCGAACTCGTCACGATGGCGGTCCAGGCCCTGGTCGACGACGGTGACGAGATACTGATCCCCGCGCCCGACTTCCCGCTGTGGAGCGCGGTCACCACGCTCGCGGGGGGAACGGCCGTGCACTACACGTGCGACGAGTCCGCCGACTGGCAGCCCGACCTGGACGACATCACCGCCAAGACGACCGACCGCACCAAGGCGATCGTCATCGTCAACCCGAACAACCCCACGGGTGCCGTCTACTCGCGCGAGGTGCTTGAAGGGATCCTGGACCATGCGCGCCGGCACAACCTGGTGGTCTTCGCCGACGAGATCTACGACCGGATCCTCTATGACGGCGAGGTCCACCACAACGCCGCTGTGCTCGCCCCCGACGTGCTGTGCCTGACGTTCAGCGGCCTGTCGAAGGCCTACCGCATCGCCGGCTTCCGCTCCGGCTGGCTCGTCGTGTCAGGCCCGAAGAAGCACGCCGCCGGCTACCTCGAAGGGCTGACCATGCTGGCGGGCATGCGGCTGTGCCCCAACGTTCCGGCCCAGTACGCGATCCAGGCCGCCCTGGGCGGGCGGCAGAGCATCGAGGACCTGGTCCTGCCGGGCGGGCGGCTCACCGCGCAGCGCGACCTCGCATGGGAGGCGCTGAACGCGATCCCGGGCGTCTCCTGCGTCAAGCCGAAGGGGGCCCTGTACGCGTTCGCGCGTCTGGACCCCGCGGTGCACCGCATCCACGACGACGAGAAGTTCGTCCTGGACCTGCTGCTACAGGAGAAGATCCACATCGTCCAAGGTACCGGCTTCAACTGGCCGCGTCCGGACCACTTCCGGATTCTCACGCTCCCGCACGCCGACGAACTGGAAACGGCGATCCACCGCATCGGCCGCTTCCTGAACGGCTACCGGCAGTAGCGTGATCGCGCTCTTCCCAATGAGCGTGGCCGCCCCCCGGTCCGGGCGTCGGTGGACCGGGGGACGGCCGTCTGGTGCGGTCGATGACCGGGCGGCCCCTGGGAACCGGCCGGTTGTCGCGCGGACGAGGAGGGGGAGAAGAGGAAAGGCGGCCGATTACTCGACGGTGACGGTCTCCTCCATGTCCGGGCGGTGGCCGGGAACCGAGCAGTAGAGTGTGTACTCGCCCGGTTCCAGCTCGACCACGCCGGCGTCGGACCCGCCGCCGTCGCTCTCGACGACCTGCATGTTGTCGAGTTCCTCGATCACGATGTCGTGCTGCATATTGCCAACGTTCTCGAACTGGATCTCGATCGTGCCGGCCGGCAGCGTGTCGGGGATTCCCTCGAAGTAGTTGTCACCGGCCTCGACGCTGATCGTCTCGTCGGCGGTCTCGGCGGCATCGCCGTTCTCTTCCGCGGCCCCGTTCTCCTCGGCAGGGGCTTCCTCAACGGGCTCACTGTTGTCGGTCGAGGCCTCGTCCGGACCGCACGCGGCCAAGCCGAGAACGCCGGCGCAGGTCAGGGCGACGAGGGCAAGACGTGACATGGGGGGTCTCCAGCTTCTATGCGCGGGTCGGTGGTCGAAGCGACTCACGTGCCTCGTGAGCGCCGTGTGAACCGCTGCACGGCGCACTGTAGTCGTCGGTCAGATCACGGTTCAGCGTTTTCGCTGGTAGAGCGGTGCAACTACCGGAAACACGTATGCCGGTCCGCCCCGGTTCATCCGAAGCGCCTACGACACCGGGACCTTCGTCCCCTTCAACGGGCCCATTCCCCGTTCCTACGCTGCTGGGTAGGGGCGAAGACGGCTATGCGCATGGAGGGGCACCGTGTCAACAGAATCCGATTTTCCCCGGCTCAGTCGATTGCTCGACAGCCACCCGCCGGCGTCGACCGCTCTCGTGTACGAGGGTCGGCGCTGGACCTACGCCGAGCTGGCCGGCCCCGCCGGTGCTCTGGCGGCGGAGATGACCGGGATGGCCGGCGAGCGCGTGGCCTTCATGCTGCCGAACTGCCCGGAGGCGGTGCTGACCTATCTGGCCTGCTTCCGTTCGGGCGCGATGGCCGTGCCGCTGAACACCCGTTACGCGCCGCCGGAGGTCGAGCGGGCCCTGCGGCGTGCGCGACCCCGCTGGCTGGTCGTCCACGCGAGCCGGTTGGAGCGGCTCGACGGTGTCGACCCGGTGGTTCTGGACGGAGTCCGTGTTCTGACCGTAGGCCGCAGTGACCGCTTCGAGCCGTTCGCGCCCCTCCTGACCTCCCATGCCGAATCTCCCATGATCCCGCCCGACCCGGACCGGCCGGCCGTCATGTTCTTCACCTCGGGGTCCACCGGGATCCCCAAGGGCGTGCTGCACACCCAGCGTTCCGCCCTGGCCATGCTGACCAGCACGTCCGAGGCGCTCGGCACCGTCGGGCCCGGTGACGTGGTGCAGGTGTGCGATCCGCTGGTCCATGTCAGCGGCTTCATCGAGACGCTGACCACCTTGATGGCCGGCGGAACGGTCGCCCTGTACGACGGGTTCGACCTGAAGGAGTACGTCACGGGACTGCTCAAGCACCGGCCGACGCTGGTCTGCACCCACATCGACGTCCTGGCCGAGCTCGCCCGGGAACCGGGGGCCAGGCGCGAGTGGTTCTCGTCCCTGCGCGGCGTCTACACCGGCGGTGACACGGTGCCCGCCGCATTGCAGCGCGACTTCATGAACATCGCGGGCAGGCCCATCGGCGTCGGATACGGCATGACCGAGGCCATCTGGCTCACGGTGAACCGCGAGGCCCGGCTCGAACGGGACGGCTGCCTGGGCACGATCGTCGACAGCGCCGAGGTGCGCGCGGACGAGGATACCGGTGAGCTGCTGGTGCGCGGCCCCATGCTGATGGCGGGGTACTGGGAGGACGAGGCGCTCACCCGGGACTCGATGACCAGGGGATGGCTGCGAACCGGTGACCTGGGTTCGCAGGACGCCGATGGGGTCTGGTGGTTCGAGGGCCGCATCAAGGACCTGATCGTGCGGCGCACGTCGAAGATCACCCCGGGAGAGGTGGAGGCGGCGATCGACCGGCATCCCGCCGTGGCCAACTCGGCGGTCGTGGCCGCCTCCGACCCGAAGGAAGGGCAGGTCCCGGTGGCCTTCGTGGTCCTGCGGCAGGGGCAGGAGCTCTCGACCGAGGAGCTGATGGCGTTCCTGCGCGGGCGCATCGCCGAGTACAAGCTGCCCAGCCGCGTCCACTTCATCAACGCGCTGCCGCTCACCCCCAGTGGGAAGATCGCGCACCACGAACTGCAGGAGACCGCCTGACAGTGAACGCGGGCCGACCAGCGCCGCGGATGCGCCGGTAGTGGCGACGCGGTCGTTGCGGCTGCCGTCTCACCCCTGAGAGCAGGGCGAAAGACGCTTGCCACACGTGACGGAGGGCTCGGTAAGTAGAAAAATTTCCAACTCAAGAGTATCACTGCAGGAAACCGCATTAATCCGTCGTAGCAGGTGATAGGCGCGAGAGTGGGCCGGGTGCGGCGATCACGCCTCGTATTTGGGTCTTCACCTGCCACATGGGGACCGCGTACCTTCCGGAACGCCCTGCACTCCCGCTACGACGAAACGACCGCCTGGCCCCACCATGCACACCTCCATGCCGCTTGACACCAAACGACATTGGGTGTCTGACCTGGCCCTGTCGGGCGGGCGGCCGTTGCACGGGCGAAGAGGAGAAGCGGCCGGTTACGCAACGGTGACGGTCTTCTCCATGTCCGGGCGGTGGCCGGGAATCGAGCAGTAGAAGAGGTACTCGCCCGGTTCCAGCTCGACCAGGCCGGAGTCGGATCCGCCGCCGTCGCTCACGACGACCTGCAGCCTGCCGCCTTCGCTTGCGACGACCTGCAGGGTGCCGAGTTCCCCGATCACGATGTCGTGCTGCGCGTCACCAACGTTCTCGAACTGGATCTCGGTCGTGCCGGCCGGCAGCGTGTCGGGGATTCCCTCGAAGTAGTTGTCACCGGCCTCGACGCTGATCGTCTCGTCGGCGGTCCCGACGGCCTCATCGTTCTCTTCCGCGGGCCCTTCGTCCTCGACCGGGACTTCCACCTGCCCCTCCTCGGCGGGCTCACTGCTCTCGGTCGAGGCCTCGTCCTGACCGCACGCGGCCAAGCCGAGGACGCCGGCGCAGGTCAGGGCAACGAGGACAAGACGTGACATGGGGTCTCCAGCTCCTATGCGCGGGTCGGTGGTCGAAGCGACTTACGTGCCTCGTGAGCGCTGTGAACCGCTGCACGGCGCACTGTGTAATCGTCGGTCAGATCACAGTTCAGCGTTTTCGCTGGTAGAGCGGTGTAACTACTGGAAACACGTATGCCGGTCCGCCCCGGTTCATCCAAAGCGCCTAAGGCACCGGGACCTTCGTCCCCTTAAGCGGGCCCATTCCCCGTTCCTACGCTGCCGGATAAGGGTGAAGAGGGCTACGCACATGGAGGGGGCACCGTGCCGACCAGCACCCCACCGTAGCCAACTCCGCGGTCGTGGCCGCTTCCGACGCGGAGGAAGGCCAGGTCCCGGGTGCCGTGCGGGACGGCGTACCGGGGCGCAGACCAAAGTGAGGTCCGCCTGGACCGGTTCCGGGGCGGAAGGCTCCCGCACTGGGGCGCCCGTCGGGTCTCCGCGAGCGAACTCTGCGGCCCCGCACGATGGAGAGCTAACGGGCCGCCGGAGAAGACCGGCGGCCCGTGGTCGGGGACTCTGTCGCACCCGGTGCGCTCCGGCGCTCGCCGCCGCGCGGCCCCGGGATCAATGGGCGCCGGTAAGGGTGCCCGACAGCTCTTTGTGCAGCTCGGCGCTGGAGTCGTTGAGCCCGGTGATCTCGACCTCAACGCTGTGTTTGCGGAAGTGTTCGGACACGTGGTCCAGGGCCGCCACCGCCGAGGAGTCCCACACGTGCGCCTCGGACATGTCGATCACGACCTTCTCCACTCCCTCCTCGGCGTAGTCGAACCGGCCGACCAGCTCGTTGGAGGAGGCGAAGAAGAACTCGCCGTGCACCGAGTACACCCGCGTTCCGCCCTCGGGGTCGAGCACGCTCGTGATGTCGGCGGCCGCCGAGGCCTTCTGCGCGAAGATCACCATCGAGACGATCACACCGACGATCACGCCGAGCGCCAGGTTGTGCGTGTAGACCACCACGGCGACCGTGACGGCCATGACCAGGGTCTCCGACCAGGGCATGCGCTTGAGCGTCTTCGGGGCGATGCTGTGCCAGTCGAAGGTGACGATCGACACGAAGACCATCACCGCGACGAGGGCGGCGATCGGGATCATGCCGACGACGTCGCCCAGCACGACCACCAGGACCAGCAGGAACACACCGGCCAGGAAGGTGGACAGCCGGGTGCGGCCGCCGGACTTGACGTTGATCATCGTCTGGCCGACCATCGCGCAGGAGGCCATCCCGCCGAAGAGGCCGACCAGGACGTTGGCGATGCCCTGGCCCCGTGCCTCCCGGCCGTGCGCCGAGGACGTCTCGGTGATGTCGTCGACGACCTTGGCGGTCATCAGCGACTCCATCAGCCCGACCAGCGCCAGGGTGATCGAGTACGGCGCGATCAGGGCCAGTGTCTCCAGGTTCGGTGGAACATCGGGCAGGAACGGGACCGGGACGCTGGTGGGCAGC
The DNA here is from genome assembly GCF_000981225.1 of Allosalinactinospora lopnorensis. Taxonomy (GTDB): domain Bacteria; phylum Actinomycetota; class Actinomycetes; order Streptosporangiales; family Streptosporangiaceae; genus Allosalinactinospora; species Allosalinactinospora lopnorensis. Next base: position 3,071 of record NZ_LAJC01000008.1, on the reverse strand, counting down.
TCGCCCATGTCCCCAACGGTGCGGGCGGGGACGTCCATCATGACCGCCGCGGCCGTGAGCACCACGATCGCCACCAGTGGAGCGGGAACCGCCCGGGTCAGCAGCGGCAGGCCGAAGATGATGCCCAGCCCGACCGCGACCATCACATAGATCGGCACGCCGGCCCCGGCCAGGTGGGGCAGCTGGGCCAGGAAGATGAGAATGGCCAGGGCGTTGATGAAGCCGGTCATCACGCTGGGCGGCACGAACCGCATCAGCCTGGCGACTCCGGCCAGGCCCAGGGCGATCTGGATCAGCCCGGCCAGGATGGTGGCGGCGATCAGGTAGTCGACACCGTACTCCTTCGACAGGGGAGCCATGACCAGGGCCATCGCCCCGGTGGCCGCGGAGATCATGGCGGGGCGTCCGCCCAGGAAGGCGATGGAGACGGCCATGACGAAGGAGGCGTACAGCCCGATCCGGGGGTCGACCCCGGCGACGATCGAGAAGGCGATCGCCTCGGGAATCAGGGCGAGCGCGACGACCAGTCCGGCCATGACCTCGGCACGCAGTTGCGCGGCGCTCGGGACGGCGGGAAGCCGGCGTCTGAAACGGGTTGTCACTGGGGTGCTCATGGAATCCGTCCGGTCTCGGGCAGCCTCCGTCCGCGGGGCTGCTCATGGTCAGGTCTGGTGATCGGCGACGGCGTGCGGACACGGGAGGGGGTGCCCCTGTGGTCGGGCCGGCGCCCGTCGCGGCTTCATCGCCGCCTGCCTGACCGCGTCCCATGGAACGGCCAGGAAGACCGAGAGGAGTCGGTGGACTCAGTGAGGATCTCAACCGGTGAACAAATCAAGATATTACCGATTAGTCAGAGTTGCTGTCACGGTGTGCGATTGAGGTGACTCTCACAAAGATCAGAGAATCGCCTTTTCACCAGATAACAGTGCTTGATCTCGGTGGCGGCGTCACTTCGGGTTGACTAACACAGCGTGATTATTTGTGATCATGATTTCACTGTGTTCACGTGTGCTGAAAATGTGGAAACTTTTCGCACAAAAGTGCGCAGGGGAATTGTGAAAGAAAGCGATGTTTTCCGCTTCGCGTCGCACTGGTCTGCCCTTGGCCCCACTGGCCTTGAGAAAATCAGCCCCATCGCGCGCTTAGTGCTCCAGCGGGAGCTCGTGATGTTCGCGGCTGCTCCCACTCGTACTCGGCCGACTGGTTGAACATCCTGCACGAGCACTGCTTCGCCCACATCGACCCCCGCGTCTATCCAGCCCCTGCACCGGATCTACTGGGAGCCCTCATCGTCACCGCGCGTCGTCCCTGACCGGTTCCGGAGCCTGGTCGCCCGGCCCGCAGCGGGGTACGCTTGCGGCGGGATCTGTTCAGGTAAACAGCAGTGAAGGCCCCCGGTGTTACACCGGGGGCCTTCACTGTGGGTGGGCTATAGGCGGCCGCTCTTTACGTCGGCCAGGAACGCGCGCCACTCGGCGGAGCCGAAGTCGATATGGCCGAGCTCGCGGTTCTGGTTGTCGCGCACAGCCGCGCCAGCGCCAGTGTCAGCAACCTCAACGCAGTTCTGTCCCTTGCCGCTGCTGTAGGAGCTCTTACGGAAGATCAGAGGGCGCTGTTCAGGCATGATGCGGTCTCCTACGGGGATCTGTTCAGGTTCTCTTCCAAGAATGCCACCGAATCGGCAGCAGACAGGGCGGCACCCTCCACAGCCGTGAAGACTTGCTCATAGTGGGTCAGATCCCGCTCTTCTTCCAAGAAGAGCCCGCTTACGGACTGTTCCAGGTAGACCACTGGTGGATCGTGCGGGAACTCCATCAGCACAAAGCTGCCGTTCATCGCCGGGTGCGGCCCTGAAGAGTCCAGAACGACACGTATTCGCAGGTTAGAGCGTTGCATAGCGATGAGGTGCCGCAACTGGTCAGCAAGTACCGCGTCTGGGATCTTTCGGAGCGCAGCCTCGTCGATCAACGCGGTCAGTTGTGGGGAGTCGGGACGCTCCATGATCTGCCGGCGCATCATCCGTGCCTCAACGCGCCGAGCAATCTCGTGCTCGTCGGTCACACCGCTACCGCGGATGATCGCCTCCGCATAACCCGGTGTCTGCAGCAGGCCAGGAACATACAGCGCCTCGTAGGTGCGAAGTCGAATCGCCTCGGTCTCCAGGTCGATGTAGGCGCCAGAGCCGAGCACGTCTCGGTAACCGAACCACCAGCCGCTCTGGCTGGCTTCCTTGGCCAACTTGACGTAGGCGGCGCGCTCCTCGGTGCCGTCTACGCCGTAAACGTCCAGCAGCGTGAGGAGATCGACCTCGCGGAGATGCTGAAGCTGGCGGTTCTCGATTCTGGTGACCTTAGCTGCTGACCAGGGACGAGACGGCGACCGCTTCTTCGCCTCTTTTCCGACGGCGTCCACGGTCATCCCTTTGTTCGCGCGCAGCTTCAGCAACTGCCGGGCAAGCCGACGGCGGCGGAGTGTGGGGCTGGCTGCCAACTCGGTGTTCCTTGCTGAACGGGATCGGTTCCGGTGGCGCGATTCTACGCGTCGGGGTGATTTCTCTGACATTTAGTGCACCGTTCAGTTCGCATTGAGCTAATCAGAGATGATTGATTCACTCGATCAAGAGTGAATATTGCAATATCTATCGCACTGCGGCACGATGGCGGTACCTGAACAGACCTGCCGGACCTCCCATCCGGCCCCGACCCCTGAGGGGTTTCCATGAGATTGCTGTGTCTGCTGCTGCTTCCGTTTGTGGCGCTGGTGGTGCCGTCCCGGCTTGGGCGTCATGGGCGCGGCCGGATGGCCGGGTCGCGGCGCGTTTCGGCTCGGTTGGCGCGTCTGGTAGTGGGGCTTCCCGCGCGGCCGTTGTGGCCGGAGTTGGCCGTCTATGGGCCGCATGCTCCGGTGTTCGCTGCTGGGGCGGTGCTGGTGCGTCCCTACGTTCTCGGTGCTGCGCATCGCGCGCACCGGGGAGCCGTTGAGATCGGGGAGCTCCGCCACGGCGATGGTCTTGACGATCTGCGCGCCGAGTTGGCGCCGCTGGTGCGCGACCTGCTGGCCCGGCGCGAGGT
>NZ_LAJC01000007.1 GCF_000981225.1 Allosalinactinospora lopnorensis | reverse complement strand
AGCTCTAAGCGCCTCTCCAGATGTCCTGCGCGTAACCCGGTATGAGAGCACCGGGGCGGGGACCATCCCCGCATGCGCGGGGAGCACGGCCGGGTACGCGGCCGGGGCCTTCCGCCGTGTCCGGTCCCGGCCGCCTACCAGAGGTCGCCGTCGCGCCAGTCGCAGGTGAGCTCGTCGGACGGCTCCAGCGGGAGCGACACCGGAAGGACGTAGATGCCGCCGTCGTCGTCCTCGGTGCGGGTGACGCCGGCCGGAGTCAGCGCCGATGACGGTCCCCGCCACAGCGCCCACCCGCGCGCCGCGTAGAAGGCGGTGGCCTCCTCGGTGCTGCTCAGCGCGCCCAGGTCGTAGGCGCCGCGCACCACCCTCTCCAGCTCGCCCAGCACGGCCGAGCCGTACCCGCGCCGGCGCCGGTCCGCGCGCACTCCCACACCCTCCACGTAGCCGGCGCGCAGCGCCCGCCCCTGATGCAGCAGCCGCCGTTGGACCACCGAGCCGTGCCCGACCAGCTCGGCCCCTTCCCACACCAGGGCGTGCACCCCGCCCAGGCAGTGCTCCCAGTCGTGGTCGGTGAACTCTCCGGCGAAAGCGCCGCCGAGAAGGACCCGCGCCGCGTTGAGAGTGCCGGCATCCAGGTCAGCGGTGTGGGCGGTGCGCACCTCGGCCACAGCGACCGTCCTCCTTATCCTCCGGCGCTAAAGGGGCCCTCCATGCGCGGGAAGAGCGCAGTGCGGTCCCCGCTCCTTGGCGCTTTGCGGTGGTCACCCGCACCCCCTTGTCATTACCTACCGGTCAGTATGTACGATTCCGTCGTGACTCACGATAAGTGACACATGCCACAGGTGTGACGAATCGCTTACTCACGGCAAAGGGGGTGGCAGTGAGACCCAGCGGCCTGACCGCACCCAGCGGTGCCAGAGCCCAGGAGCCACGGCGGTCCACTGTTGACCTGATCGACCCCGGTAAAAGCGCGCTCTCCGGTATCTCCTCCTGTGCCGGACGGAGCGACCGGAAGAGCACGGCACCGCACGCTCGCCGCCCACTCCACGCGGAACCCCCTCGAACCTCCCGAAGACACCGCCCGTTCCACGGTAGGACCGCGCCGACGGCCCGCGGCCCAGTGCCGTCCGCGGCGGGAACCGCCCCGCCGCTTTCGGCAAGGTCCGTGGGCTCTCCCGCTCACCGAGCCGGGATCGCGGCCAGGGGCGATCGCCCTAGCTGACCGCGAGCCCCGGTGCACCGTCCAGGCCCCGCCCCCGACCCCGGCGACCGGGCCGCGAACACCCCAGTCGCGCCTTTCCTCACCGTTCCCGTCCGGCAGGACCCAGAACACTCCACAGCCTGTACACCCGCCTGCGCTTCCGACCGCAGGACACATCCGACCATCACACGGGGGCAACCATGAAAACCACGACACGATCGGCCGCGGTAATCGCCATCGCGCTCCTCACGGCCGCCTGTGGCGGCCCGGAGGAACCCGTGGAGGAGGAGGCCGTGGACCTGAACGTCGCGCCCGGTGTCACCGACGACTCCGTCACCATCGGAACCCATCAGCCCCTCACCGGGCCCGCCGCGTCCGGCTTCATCCAGGTGTCCGAGGGGGCCGGCGCGGTGTTCGACTTCGTCAACGACAACGGAGGCGTCAACGGCCGCGAGATCAACTATGTCGTCGAGGACGACGCCTACGATCCCGCGCGCACCGTCGAGGCGACCCAGAAGCTGGTCCTTGAGGACGAGATCTTCGCGATGGTCGGTGCTCTTGGAACGAGCACCCACGAAACGGTCATCAACTTCCTCAATGAGGAGGGGGTGCCCGACCTCTTCGTCTCCTCGGGCGCCTTCATGTGGAACTCGCCCCGGGAGTACCCGCTGACCTACGGATACCAGGCGGACTACAGCAAGGAAGCCAAGATCCAGGGCAAATACATCGCCGAGAACTTCCCCGACGCCGACATCGGCTACTTCTACCAGAACGGCGATGTGGGGACGGACTCCCAGGCCGGCCTCGACCAGTACCTGATCGACGACGTCGTGGCCCGAGAGGACTACGCGTCCGATCTCACCGACATCAGCTCCCAGATCGCGGAGCTGAAGAAGTCCGGGGCGGATGTGGTCGTCTGTTCCTGCCATGCCCCCTTCATGGCACTGGCGCTGGTCGAGGCCGCGAGCATCGACTACGACCCCACCTGGATGGTCAGCAGCATCGGCGGGGACACCGAGATCCTCAAGCCGCTTCTGGAGGAGTTCACCGCGGGCACCGCCGCCGAGGAGGTCCGCCCCGAGGCATTTCTGGACGGCCTGCTGAGCACCAACTACCTGCCGCAGGTCGAGATGGTGGACGACCCCTGGTCCGAGTTCTTCGCCGAGGTCTACGAGGAGTACGGCGAGGGCGACCTCACCAACACGCACGTGTACGGGATGGCCCAGGCCGTCATCTTCTCCCAGGTGCTCAAGGCCGCCGGGGAGGACCTGACCCGCCAGGGCCTGATCGACGCCCTGCACGCCGGGGACTGGTCCGGTCCGGGGCTGGTGCCGTTCGAGTCCTCCGAGGAGAACCGCGGCGGCTTCGCGGGCGCCTTCGTGAACGAGTACCGGGCCGGTGCACCGCCCGAGATGCTGCAGGAACCGATGGCGACCGACCGCGACGGCGGGGAGATCGAGCCGGCCGAGATCGACCGTCCCGACCCCGAGGAAGCCGACTTCCACGACGGTTCCTGACACAACGGTGCGCCGGGCCAGCAGGGATCCGGGGGCCGGCGCACCGGACCCTCACTCGGGAGGCGGAACTCGTGCGGTTAGAGTCGGCCGTCCTTCACGTCAGCGAGGAACGCGGACCACTCGGCCACCGGAACCGCCAGATAACCGGCCTCGCGGTTCCGGGTGTCACGGATCTTCACCAGCTCCGGCGAGTTCGCGACCTCGACGCAGTCACCGCCGTTGCCACCGCTGTAGCTGCTCTTAGTCCACATCTCCATAGCGATCACCGTTTATCTCCTTGACGAGGGCAGCGGAAGCAGAGGGCGAGTGGGCCTCTGAGATGAGCAGTCCGAAGAGGGTGGACAGCTCGTTCACCCGCTCCGGGGCGTCAACCACCTCGCCGCCCTGAGCGTTCTCCAGGTACCCGACCGACTGGGTCGCGCTCAGCGCCATCACCCGGAATGGTTCGCACATGCCGATACTCGCGCGCGATTCCGGCAGGATCTGCACCCGTATGACGCCCTCTTCCACAAGGGTGAGGATATGCCGGAATTGGTCCCGCATGACCGTCTCGCCCCCCACAACGGCCCAGAGAGCCGACTCCTTGATCACGAACCAGAGGAACGGGCTGTTCCCCCGGATGAGCGGGAGCCGCTTAATGCGCGTCTTGACGACCTGCTCGACCTCATCGGAGGGCGCCGTGACCTTACGCTCTCTGACCAGCACTCGCGCGTAGTCCTCGGTCTTCAGCAGTCCGGGAATCCGGATGGACTCATACGCCTTGATCTCGGTCGCGCGCTGCTCCAGCAACAGCGCGTCCTTGAACCAGTCGGGAACGTATCGCTGATTGGTTAACTCCTGCCATAGACGAGTAAATGACCCGCCTGCCTCCAGGGCAGTGTCCAATTCTTCCGCTTGTTCCCGTTATGGGGTTCTTTCCGCTCGTTCGAGCTTCCCGATCATCGTGTAGTGCATGGTGAGCCTGCCCGCCAGTTGCCGTTGCGTCATGCCTGATGAGGCACGTAGACGCTGTACCTCCGCGCCGAACTGGCTCCAGCGCGACCGATCCTGGTTCGCCATGAAGACAGATTTCCATCTGCGGAGCCGAATCGCGACGGATAAGGCAAGAAGAGCCAAAAATGTATCGCCACTGGAAGGTGGCGGAGGACGCCGTCATTCTCGGAAAAGGAAAGACACGAAAAGACCCCGGCGGCCGCTAGCACCGGCCCCGGGGCATGGCCACCAGCTAACCCCAAGGAGCTGATGACATGTCCGAGCTTATCCCGCGCGTTCTCGGGTTGGTGGGCGCGCTGCTCTTCCCGAGCGCCGCACTGCCCTACCTCCTGTTGCGGCCCGGGCCGCCCCCTCGGCACGCTCGGGGCGCTCCGCTTCCGGAGCCTCTCCGGCGTACGGGCCCGTCCCCGCCCCTACGTCCTCCCCCAGCCCGCGGTCCCGCCGGACTATGGCCGGTTCTGCGAGGTGCACGCGCGGCACCGCGCCCGATGGCGGCTCACCTACGGGTCCGGGCAGGCCGCACCGTTCCAGGCGCACAACCGCGTGGCCGAAGGGATCGTTCTGGCCGCCAGCGACCTGGAGGCGCTGGACTTCGCGCTCGCCGAGTTCGCCCCGCCGCCGCACGTCCGGCCCTATATCGCCGCCCCCATGGCCGGGGCGGCGGACGGCGGGGTGGTCTGAATGCTCGACCTCACCCCCGACGAGGCCCGGTGGCTGCGCCAGATGGCCGACGACATCGCCGCGAGCACCCAGGACCGCGCCTACTGGCTGTCCACCGTCCGTGAGACCTCACTCGCGCTCCTGTCCCAGCTCGCCGAATGGCTCGGGGACGCCTGCGAGCAGAGCCCTCCCGAGCCCCAGCGGCGACACCGCCTGCCGTGCGTGCGGCCGACCCACCACGACGGGCCGCACCTGGACCCCTCCGGCCACAGTTGGGACCACCCGTAACCCCATCCGCCCGCCCACCCAACGGCGATCTTGACGAAACCGGCCCTCCAGCGCCGCGCTAAGGACCGGTTTCGTCAAGATCAGCACACGGCAAGCCCACCCATGACAGGAGAGGTCCATGCGACTACGGTCAATGGCAGTACGCCGACTCCGCGACGGCTTTCCCGATGAGGAGGTCGTATGACCGCCGACGAGCGCCCGGAACGCGACACGGCAGAGCGACAGCCGGAGAGCGTGCGAGACGCGCTCTTCGCCGCTGACCTGAAGCGTCTGGTCCGCGCCTCGAAAGAGAACGACGACGAAGCCGTTTCCAATGTCAGGGAACGTTACATTACGGAGTAGCCGAATCCGGACAGCCCATGGGAGGCCGCGGGCATTCGTGTTACCGTGAGTCAAATATTCTCCACTGTTTGTTGAACAGGAGAAACATGAAGCTCACGTTGCTCGCCAAAGACGGAAAGTCCCAGGATAAGGCTTGCCCGTCTGTCTACCTGTCCGACACTGGTGAACTTATCGTTCAGGGACCCGAACTCACTGGCGCTTCCAAGTCCGCTCTACAGAACACCCTTCCAGGCGAAACGGCCGTGCGGATCGATCCGGATATCCTCCTCCGGGCGGTGGAACAGTATAAGCAGAACGGAGCGTAGTGAGCGAGAATCCTAAAGGCCGCCCCATCACCTGGGATGAAGTCGAGCAACTGTTCGCCGAATTCCGTTACACGGCATTCCGATTGGAAACTCTACAAATCTATGCCGCCGACTATGAAAATGAGGATTTCCGGCGGTTTATCGCTGATGAGCAGCAGAGTCTTCCGCCCACTCTGAGCGATACTGAATGGGGAGAAGAAGTCCGGTCGGGGATCGCCGCGGGGCGGCGGTATGACCGGGTCCACGTGGTCACCGAGCCCTTGTCGGACTATGTGCGCTTCGAGTGCGCGCACGGCTACCGTCGTAACGTCGCCGCTGGGGAGAACATCCGCATCCTTCCCGCGGAGGAAGGCGACTGGCCCAGTGGGCTGCCACACCTGGACTACTGGCTGTTCGACTCCCACCAAATGCTGTGGATGAACTACGCCGACGACGGTTCGCTACTGACCACCGAGCTGATCGACGATCCGGAGTGGGTCGTGGCGGCCAACGTGTGGCGGGACCGTGCGATACATCTGTCGGTCCCGTTCACCGAATACGATGCCCAGTTCGATGCGTACATGCGTCGTCGCTGAAAGGTGAGGATGACAAGCGGCAGCGGCGAGTCTCCAAGCAATTCCACCAACAGGGGCAGCACCCGGAACGACGTCCAGGGGAGCGCGGGCGCCGTCGTGCAGAGCGGGGCCATCCATGGAGACGTGCACGTCACGGCGGCGGCATCCGCGGATGCGCCCGTACCCCGGCAGCTTCCGATGGCGGTCTCGGGGTTCGTCAACCGAGGTGCCGAGCTTGCCCGGCTCGACGCGCTGTTGCCGACGTCCGGGGACGGCTCGGTCGGCAAGTCCGGCGACGCGGTCGTCATCTCCGCGATCGGCGGCGCCCCCGGCATCGGCAAGACCGCGCTGGCCGTGCACTGGGCGCACCGGGTCCGCTCCCGGTACGCCGACGGCGACCTGTACGTCAATATGCGCGGCCACGGCCCCGGTCCCCGCCTGGACGCGTCCAGTGCCCTCGACTCCCTGCTGCGCGCGCTCGACGTCCCACCCGAGCGCATCCCCGATGACCTCGACGGCAGGGCGGCCCTCTACCGGTCCCGGCTCGACCGGAAACACATGCTCATCGTCATCGACGACGCCACCTCCGCCGAACAGGTGCGCCCCTTATTGCCGGCCTCGCCCACCTGCCTGGTCCTGGTCACCAGCCGCAGCACCCTGCCCGGCCTCGTGGCGCGCGAAGGGGCGCGGCGGATGGCCCTGGACACGCTCTCCACCGAAGAATCGCTCGCCCTGCTGCGGGCACACCTCGGCGGGCGGCGGCTCGACGCCGAACCCGAGGCGGCGCGCGACCTCGTCGCCCACTGCGCCCACCTACCGTTGGCGCTGCGCATCCTCGCCGAACGGCTGATCGACCGCCCCGACACCCCGCTCAGCCACGTCGTCGCCGAACTGGCCGCCGAAGACGAGCGGCTTGATGCGCTGGGCACCACCGGCGACGAACTGAGCAACGTCCGGGCGGTCTTCTCCGCCTCCTACACCGCGCTGCCTCCCGAGGCGGCGCGGCTGTTCCGCGGTCTCGGCGTGCACCCGGGGACGGAGTTCGGCGCGGCGGCCTGCGCCGCCGCGGTGGGTTTGCCGCTGCGTCGGGCACGCCCACTGCTCGACCAGCTCACCGCGGCGAACCTGGTGCAGCGGGTCGGGCACGACCGCTACCGGTTGCACGACCTGCTGCGGGTGTACGCGGCCGAGCGTTTCCACGCCGAGGAGGCACCCGAGCGTACGGCCGAGGTACTGCGCCTGCTCACCGGCTGGTACCTGGCGAGCGCGCGCAACGCGGTGCTGTTGGTGCAGCCGAACTCCCGTACCGTCGAGGACCCCGCCGGCGAACCGCCCGCGAATCCCCTGACATTCGACACCCCGAAGGCCGCTCTCGCGTGGTTCGCCCAGGAGCGCGCCACCATCGTCAGATCGATACGGGCCGCGCTCGACCACGGACTGTACGAACTCGCGTGGCGGCTGCCCGCTGCGGTCTACGGGCTCTTCGAACGCCACCGGCACTGGCACGAGTGGCGCGAGATCAACCTGGTCGGGCTCGAAGCGGCCCGTACGTTGGGGAACCGCTACGGGGAGGCTTACAACCTCCTCGGCCTCGCCGACGCCGAATGGCTGCTCGGCGACACCGAAGAAGCCCTGGAGCACTACACGGCGGCGCTGGAGGCGGCCCGGGAGGTGGGCGACGGCTGGATCGAGGGGTTCGCGCTGCGCCAGCTCGGTGAGCTGCGCCGGGAGCAGGAGGACGACGCTCCGGTACTCCTCCAGCAGGCCATCGACGCGTTCCGCAGGGCCGGGGAACGGCGCGGCGAGGGCATGGCCCTGCTGAGCCTTGTCGAGTGTGAACGGGCACTCGGACACTTCGGCATCGCGCTGGAGAACTGCCGAACCGCGATCGGCATCTTCACCGACATTGAGGACACCTGGACCGTGGCCTGGGCCCGGTGCTTCCTGGCCGCCGCACTGGCGTCGTCGGGCCGCCACGCCGAGGCCGTCGAGGAGTACCAAACCGCCATCGCGGTCTTCCGCGAGGTGGACGACCTCGACAGCGAAGCCGTCGCGCTCATCGGAACGGGTGAGGCGTACGCCGCCATGGGCGAGACCGGGCAGGCGCGCAGCCGCCTCGGCGCCGCCCTGGACATCCTGTGGTCGGTCGACGACCCCAGAGCCGACGACGTCGAGGCGGCCATCAACCGCCTGCCTTGACCGTGCCCGCGAGACGCGGCAGACGGCTCAGCCGATGTTGTTGATCGCCTCGCGGCCCAGGTCCGTCATGAGGTCGTCGAGGGTGTCGGCGTCCTGCGGCGCCGTCAGGTCGTCCGGGGTCAGCAGCACGACCCTGATGTTCATGTCGTCCTGCCGGATCAGCGCGCTGACGGCGGAGAACTCCTCGCCGTCCCCGTTGAACTCCTCGATCGCGTGGACCAGGAGGCTCTCGTCGCCCAGGTCGAGGGGCTGCTCCCGCTCGACGCTCACCTCGCGCGTGCCGTCCTCGCTCTCGACGGCGTACTCGACATTGAAGTCGAAGACCTCCTCGGCCCCCGCCTCGCCCCCGCCCGAGTCGGGGAACGGCTCCAGGTACACCACGTCCAGGTGCCCGCCGATCGAGCCGTCGACGAGCACCGACCAGGAGCACCCGGTCATGCCCTCCTCGGCCGCCTCCTCGTCGCCCTGGGCGTCGAGTTCGCTGCGCTGCGCCGAGGTGAGCGCCGCGCACGGGTCGTCGGGGAGCGCGTGCGGGGGGTCGCCGACATCGGGCTCCGCCGCCTCCTCCTGCCCGCTGCCTTCGTCCTCCTCCTCGCCGCCGCGGGCGGACTCGGCGGGGGAATTCCCACCGCTCTCCTCCCCGCCGCTGAAGGGGCCCGCCCACAGGAACACACCACCGGCGAGGACGAGCGCCAGGAAGGCGCCGCCGGCCGCGAGGCCGATCCACAGCCCGGTCCGCTTCTTCGGCGGTGGCGGCGGCGGGCCGAAGGGCATGCCGGGCCCCGCGGGACCACCGGGCCCGTAGGGAGGTGGGCCGGGCGGCGGGAACCCCTGAGGCGGGAACGGAGGCCCCTGCGGCGGCGGGCCGCCGGGCGGGGGCGGTGGCCCCTGAGACGGCGGCCCGTGCGGTCCCGGCGGGACGGCGGGCCTCTGCGGCCCGTAGGGCCCCGGCTGTGAGGGGGATGCTCGTGGTCCATGGCGCCCTTCCCGAAACGGTCCCGACCAGAAAAGCATCTCATCCGTCGCACATCGCCGGCCCCTGCCGCACAGGCGTTCCCGCGACCGGAAGAGGCCACCGCGAGCCCCCTCCCGGGTGCGCTGTACCGACCATGAGCGTCGCCACCAGGACCCGTGGTCAGCACGCCGGCGGCTTGCTAGGACTCATCGGCGCTTCGCACCCCCGAAGGCGACCATCGCGTAGATCACACCGCCGATGAGCACCCCTACCAGGAACGCCGCACCGGCGATGGCGAGGCTCTGCGAAGCGGCGTAGGCGGCGCCCGCTCCGAGAAGGCTCATGAACAGGGTGATCCCGGCGCCGAACAGCATGTCCAGCGGTCCGGAACCGCGCTCGGTGTTCGTCATCGTTCTCAGTTCCTCCTTGTCGTTACGGGCTCCGCGGGACCGTCCGAACGGTCCGGGTCGTGCTGTGCCGGTGCCTGCCGCGCGGCGCGTGTTAGCGCCGGTGGCGCGGGGTCCACGAGAAGAACCGGACACCCAGTGCCGCGGTGGCGGCGGTCCACGCCCCTGTGACGAGGGCCGCGTATCCGATGTCGGACCAGGAGCAGGCGCCCCGGTAGGCGTCGACCGCCGCGGAGAGCCCCGGTTCCAGCGGAAGCAGCGAGGAGACGGTGCGGACCCACTCCGGTGCCCCGTCCAGCGGGAAGAACCCCCCGGAGATCATCAGCAGGGGCAGCACGAGGGCGTTGGCGATGGGACTGGCCGCGTTCTCGCTGGGGATCACGGCGGTCAGGGCCACCCCGAGGACGCTGCCGGCGACGCCGAGCAGCAGGATCGCCGCCGCCAGCCGGCCCGGCTGCTCCGGGGTGGTGTCGTAGACGGCGGCCGAGAACACGGCCACCACGGCGACGCCGGCCAGCGCGAGCACGCACGCGGCCGCCATCCGGCTGCCCAGCAGGGCCGAGCGCGGAACGGGAAGGAGCTGCAGCCGCTTGAGCTGACCGTACTCACGCAGGTAGCTCAGTGTGATGGCGAGGTTGGTCATGGTGCCGGTGACGATCGCGATCGTCATGGTCGCCGGGGTGTAGTAGCCGGCCGTCTCCGCCCAGTCGCCCCCGATCAGGGTGAACGTGACGAGGAAGATCAGCGGCAGTCCCAACGAGAAGAACATCGCCGCGGGGTTGCGGACCTGGGACAGCAGGTCGTAGCGGATCTGGTGCGCGAAGGTGGGCAGAGCGCCGGGCGGCTGCGCTCGCCCCGCCCGCGACGCGCCTTCGGTGCGGTTCGCCGACGCTGGGCTCATGGGGAAGCCTCCTCCCGGTGGGCCAGCAGGTCAAGGTAGACGTCCTCGAACGAGGGCGATCGGACGGTGACGTCCACGAGACCGATCCGCCGCTCGTTCGCGTACTCCTGCAGTTCCTGGACGGTGCGTCCGGGCTCGTTCGTGGTGAAGGTCCAGCGCCCGTTGTCCCGGTCGCGCCAGGACTCCAGCACCGACGGCAGGTCCGGGGCGGAGTCCATCTCCGGTGCGACGCACCCGACACGGTCGGGAAGCCCCGAGGTCGACCGCAGCTCCTCCACGGTTCCGGTCCGGTGCACCCTCCCGCGCACCAGGAGCACCACGCGGTCGGCGAGCTCCTCCACCTCGTCGAGCAGGTGGGTGGTGAGGAGCATGGTGGTCCCCGCGCGCCGCAGCCCGGCCAGCACCTTCCACAGGGACCGCCGCGCCTCGGGGTCGAAACCCGTCGTCGGTTCGTCGAGCACGACGAAGTCCGGCCTGCCGATCAGGGCCAGCGCGATCTCCAGCCGCCTGCGCTCCCCGCCGGACAGCCGGCTCACCCTGCGCTTGGCCAGGGGCGCCAACCCGACGAGGTCGAGGGCGTCCTGTGTTGTCAGCGCGTCGGGGTAGTAGCCGCGGGTCATGGTCACGATCTCGGCGACACTGAGCTCGGAGTCGATGCGGCAGTCCTGCAGCACGGCCCCGATCCGCGCCCGCCATGCGGCGGGTGCCCGCCACGGATTCCGGCCGAGTACGTCGATCCGCCCCGTGTCCGGCCTCTGGTAGCCCTCCAGGCATTCCACGAACGTGGTCTTGCCGGCTCCGTTCGGGCCGAGCAGGGCCACGACCTCCCCTGGTCTGACCGCGAGCCCGACACCGTCGAGCACTGTCACACCGCCGCGCCGGACGACGACGTCCGCGGCGGCGACCGCAGGGGGAGGCGGCGAAGATGTCGTTGGGTCCATGCCGACCAGCATCCGGCTCTCCCCCTTCCCCGCGGCACCACCGACAGGAGGAGGGGGAATCAGACGATCGGTGGAGGGGGAGCCGGCCGCCTCCGGTCGATAATGGCGTGGCCGGTTCGAAGGAGGACGAGTGGACGACCCCGGTTCCAGGCTCGGTTCCGACGCGTGGCGGTTCCCTCCCCTGGGGTGGATGCTCCTCTGGGGGTTCACCGCCGTGCTGTCGGCCGGCTCGCTGGCACTGTTCCCGCCTTCGGGGACACCGCGCCTCGTCCTCGCGTGCGCCGCGGTGGGGCTCGCGCTGGCCTGCTTCGGGTTCCTCGCCCTGCGGCTCGCCCGCGGCGACGAGTGCGGCGACGGCCCACTCCTCGTGCTCGTGCTGCTGTGGTGCGCGGCGCTGGCTCTGGCGCCCACGGTGTGGATCGGTGCCGCCCCGATCTCGATGCTGGTCTATTCGGTGGCTCCCAAGCGCAGGGGGCACCTCTCCTCGGGCCTCTTCGCGGCCTTCGGGAGCATCGGGATCCTCACGCTCCCGGACGGGCCGGGGCTCCTGGTGCGGGCCGCGTTCGCCGCGACGGCCGCGGCCTACAGCCTCGGGCTGGGATGGTGGGTCGCACGGGTGGTGGCCGAGTCGCACGAGCGCAAGGAGCTGCTGCTGCGGTTGGAGGAGACCCAGTCGCAGCTCGCGGAGGTCAACCACGAACGCGGTGCCCTCGCGGAGCGCCAGCGCCTCGCCCGCGACATCCACGACACCCTGGCCCAGGGGTTCACGAGCGTCCGGATGCTCGTCGAGGCGGCGCAGGCCAAACTGGACAAGGAGCCCGAGAGGGCCCGGCACCATCTCGAACTGGCCCGCAGGACCGCGGCCGAGAACCACACCCAGGCGCGTGCGCTGGCGATGGAGGGGGTCGCGGGCCGGCCGGAGTCCTCTCTTCCCAACGCCCTGCGCAACCTGGCCGAAGGACTGTGGGAGCAGCGGACCGACGTAGCGGTGCGCGGTGCGCCCCGCACCCTCACCACGGTCCAGGAGGTGGCCCTGCTGCGCGCCGCCCAGGAGTCGGTGGCCAACGTACGCAAGCACTCGCAGGCCGAACACGTGTCGATCACCCTGGACTACCGCCCCGAACAGGTCGTTCTCACCGTGCGCGACGATGGTGTGGGATTCGACCCGTCCAGGGTCGACGGTGGTGGGCTGGGGCTCACGGGCATGCGCGACCGCTTGGCGGAACTGGAGGGAAGGGTCGAACTGTGCAGTCGTCCGGGAATGGGCACCAGCGTGACGGTGAGCGTGGCGCAGTGATACGGATCCTGGTGGTCGACGACCACAGTGTGGTGCGGGAGGGGATCGTCGCCCTGCTCTCGGTGGAGGACGACATCGAGGTCGTCGGACAGGCCGGGGACGGGACGGCGGCGGTCTCGGCGGCTTCGGCCCTCGCCCCGGACGTCGTGCTGATGGACCTGCGGATGCCGGGGGAGAACGGCATCGAGGCCACCCGCCGCATCGTGGCGGCGAACCCCGAATGCAACGTGATCGTGCTCACCACCTACGACGAGGACGAGGACATCGTCGGCGCGATCGAGGCGGGCGCCATCGGCTACCTGCTGAAGAACACCTCACTGGAGGAGCTCACGGCGGCGGTCCGGGCCGGCGCCGCCGGCCGGTCGGTCATGACGCCGGCGGTCGCGCAGAAGCTGGCGCGCAGGCGGTCCTCCCCGCCCGCGCCCCTGCTGACCCAGCGGGAACTACAGATCCTCGACCTGGTGGCGCAGGGGTACACGAACGCGCGCATCGGCCGCCGCCTGGGGATCAGCGAATCCACGGTCAAGAGCCACCTGCTCAACATCTTCGGCAAACTCGGTGTCTCGGACCGGACCGGGGCGACCACCGCCGCACTGTCGAGAGGGCTCATCCGGCTGCCCGAACGCTGACGGCGACGGCCGACTACCGGACAGCGGCGACGGCCGCCATGGAGTCGGCCCACCAGTACGTGCAGTCCGGCGGCGGGGCCAGTCCGGAGACGACGCTCAGTTCTATGCTGCGGAAATAGCCGAGAAGGGCCCGCTGGTGCCGCCGACTCAGCGAGTCGATCTCCATCGTGTAGTAGCTGAGAACCGCGCCGGGCCGCATATGCGCCGCCGCCGAGGGAAGGAAATGCTGGATATAGGCGGCGTCCCGGACAACGTACTGTTCGTACTCGCGCTCGTTCGCCGGGTAGGTGTCGAACAGGACACCGTCGAATTCGCCCAGTGTTTCTATGACATCCTGCCAGCGTCCTTCGACAATGCGGATATCACTGTCGGGGTGTTCGCTTTTCCACTTCCGGGCGGCTTCGGCGACTTCCGGGTTGCTTTCGATGATCGTGTGCGATCGCACCCCTTCCTGCTGCAGCAGGCCGGCCGAAATCCCCATTCCGAAACCGACCTCCAGCACATCCCCGTGGGACCGTGCGGCGATCCGGCTGAGCTCGGCCATCAAGGGGCGCTCCCAGTCCTGCATGACCTGCTGGCCGGAGATGACGAGCTGGTCGCCGTCCCGCCGGACGGCAGCACCGGTGAGATCCTCCACGATCCCGTCGCGGCGCTCGCCCTTGACGGTGTGCTCCGCCTGCGCGTGCAGTTCCTCCAGGTCGGCGACCGTGTCGTCGACGAGCCGGCGCACCGCGAACCGGCGCAGGTCGGGGTGGAGCCGCCCCAGGTAGTCATCGCTGACCCACGTCAGTTCGAGGGCGACGTGCGGTGTGGAGCGGACCACATCTGTGCTGCTCATCCGGCTGTTCGTCATGGTCGACTCCCGTAGGTAGAGCGCGAGGAGGAAAGAAGCGGCTCCGGAATCGCCTTCCACACGGTTCCGGAGCCGGGGAAACTAGCCCGTGCAGCAGCAGGTGCAGGTGCTGGAGGAGCTGCAGCGCGCGGCGGTCGGCTCGAAGTAGCTCGACTCCTCGCCGTGGAAGGACAGCTCGACCTCGCTGACCTCACCCAGGGTCTCGAGAACGTTAGCCATGCGGTCTCCTTGCTAGATGGTTGCAACGGACACCCGTGTATCCGCCGCAGTTGAGGTTCGTCGAATCGGCGGTCGGCTACAAGGGAGCACACGGGAGGAATCTCGATGTCGACCGATCGGGTGACAAAACGATTCTCCACGCCGCGTACCGGCAGTACAGAACTGTAGCGTCGGCGAATTCTCCGTCCCGGACTCCGCGGGGATGAAACCGATATCGGCATATCGAAGGACAAGCAGAATCAGCAACACAGATGTCCGCGCCGCAGACGGGAAACTGCGAGTATTCCACGTGTGAGCGAACCAGAAAGAACAAACACGATTCGGCTTCTGGTGATCGGCGGTCGACCGACCCTGCCGCCGGCGCTGCACGAAGCCCCCGGCGTGTCCGTGGTGCACGACCCCGCCGAAGCCGACGCCGCGCTGGTCGACGTCGGCTCCCTCACCCCCGCGGCGCACGGTGAAGCCTGCCGGTATCCCCTGGCGCCCCGGCTGCCGCTCATTGTGATCTCGGCGCTCGGGGTCGACAAGGCGGGGACGGACGACCCCTACCTCGCGGAGGTCTCCCGCGCCGAAACCGCCGCGGTCGAAGGGCGCGACGACTGGTGCGTCCTCCGGCGCGCGCCCCTCGACCTCGATCTGGTGCAGGTCGCCCGCCAGATCACCGAGTTCTCCACCGTCTACGGCTGCTTCGGGGACAACCCGGTTCCCTGGCTGGCGTTCGAGGACGTCCTGGACGTGATCCGGGAGGCCGTCGCCGCCCCGGACCGCCGGCGGGGCCGGGCCTACCAGCTCACCGGGGCCGAACCCGTCCGGGTGGGCGACCTCGTCGGAATGCTGGCGGACTCGCTCGACCGGAAGGCCGAGTACCACCCGCTGGACCCCGCTCACCTGGTGGAGGCGCTCTCCGCGACGGTCGGCTGGAGCCTCGACACGGCCCTGCGGGTTCCGCACCACCAGCACTGGGCCGGTACCGCGCATCCGCTCTCCCCGACCGTCGAACGCGCCCTGGGGCGGCCTCCCCGCCCGGTCAGCACATGTGTTGCGCGCGCCGCCGCGGCTGTCGCCACCCCCGCGGCCGGCGCTCCCGAGCCGGCGCTCCCGACCGAAGAAGGAAGACCATGAGCACCCAGACCGATCTCACTGTTGGCGTCAACCCCGGTGTCAGGGTCGAAGTCACCGAGGACGCCGTGCTGATCAGGCACGGCGACCATACGGCGAAGCTCGCGGGCGGTCGGCTGCCCGCCTTCACCGAGGCGCTGCTGACCGTCCTCTCCGACGGCAGGACCGCCCTCGACGTCGGCGCGGACACCGACGAGGCGCGGCTGCTGGCCCTGGAGTCGGTGCTGAACCAGCTCGTCGACGCGGGCCTGCTGCAGCGCGACGACGCCGCCACCGACCTCTCCGAGGTCTCCCCCGCCGCCACCGGCATGTGGCTGCGTGTGCTGCGCAACGTCCCCCTGCGCACCGTCCAGGACCGCATGGACCGGTCCCTGGCCGTGGTGCTGGGCAAGGGCGCTCTCGCCGAGAGGATCTCCCGCGGGCTGGCGGAGGCGGGGGTCACCGTCCGCGCGGCCGCGGACCGCGCCGACGTCCCGCCGACGAACGACCCGACGCGCGATGTCGTCGTGGTCGTCGGGGAGACCGACCGCGACCCGCTGCTGGAGGAGTGGAACGAGGAGGCGGTCAAGGGGCGGCGCACCTGGCTGCCCGTCGTCCCCTTCGACGGCCGCCGGGCGCTCGTCGGCCCGTGGACGCTGCCTCAGGAGTCGGCCTGCTTCACCTGCTACCAACTGCGCAGGGCCGCGTCGTTCCCCGACCGCGGCGTCATCGCCGACATCGTCGCGGCGCGTCCGGTCTCCAGCGGGGGCGAGCGCGCGGCGCTGTGGCCGGGACTGACCACCATGCAGGTGGGCCTGGTCGTCGAGCGTGTCGTCGAGTGGTTCGGTCTCACCGACACCAATGCGGGGCTGGCCGCACCGGGCGGCCTGCACACGCTGGAGATGACCAGCGACGGGATACGGCTCGACGCGCACCGGTTGTTCCGCGTGCCGCGGTGCCCCACCTGCTCGCCGGCCCGCGACCGCGGTTACCCGATGATCTGGTTCCACCCGCAGTCGGGGATCCCGCTGCACACCCACGACGACGCGGGGAACGGGGAGGGGAAATGACGGCACCATCCCTCGCCTCCCGGGACTGGGCGGGTCTGCCCGCGGGGGACGGCCCTCCGTGGACGCCGGCCGAGCGGTCGGAGCGGCTCCTGCGCCCGCTGAACTCCGGGGTCGTCGGCATCACGACCCGCCTCTACCGGCAGATGCACGACGTCGACGACGTCTTCGCCTTCGCCGTCGGCGCGCGGGCCTGCCAGTCGGAGTACCTGGTCGGGGAACCGTGCGCCCAGGCGAGCGGCGGCGGCTCGCTCGACGAACGCTCCGCGACCCTCTCGGCCATCGCCGAGACCGCCGAACGCTACAGCGCCGTGTACTGGCCCGCGGAACACGTCGCGCGCTCCTCGTGGGCGGACCTCACCGCCCGGGGAGAGGCCGCGATCGCGCCGGAGCAGGTGCGGCTGTTCACCGACACCCAGTACGCCGACCCGCGGTTCCCCTTCGTCCGCTTCACCAGGGACACCGAGATCAGCTGGGTCCAGGGGATCGACCTGCGCAGCGGCACCCCGACCTGGCTGCCCGCGGCACTGGTGTTCCTCTCGGGGCCGCACCGCGAGACGGGCCAGAAGATCGCCAACAGCACGAGCAACGGGCTGGCCGCCGGCTGCACCTGGGACGAGGCGCTCTGCTCGGGCCTGCTCGAACTGGTCGAACGCGACGGGTTCAGCACGGTCTGGCACAACCGGCTGAGCATGCCGCTGATCGACCCCGACAGCGATCCCGGGACGAAGGCGTTCTTCGACCGCCACGTGCGCCCCTCCGGCCTCGACGTCTCGCTGGTCGACCTGAGCTCCTTCTGCGGTGTTCCGTCGGTGCTGACAGTGGTGCGCAACCGGGTGAACGAGATCGCGCCCCTGGCGGTCGGGGGCGCCGCCGCCGGAACAGCGCAGCGCGCCATCGTCAAGTCGGTGATCGAGGCGTTCCAGACACGCGTGTGGATGCGCGCCGAACAGCGCGAGGGCAACCTGCTGCCGCCCGACACCGACTTCGCCGAACAGGTCCACAAGTTCGACGACCACGTCCGGCTCTACGCGGGGCCGGGCCTGGAACACGAGACCGGGTTCCTCGACGCGAGCGCGGAACGGCTCGCGGTGGCCGAACTGCCCCGGCTGCCCGACGACCGCCCCCGCCCGCTGGCCCGCGCGGTACTCGACCGGCTCGGCGAACAGGACGTGGCGGTCTACCTCGCCGACGCCACGAGCCCGGACATCTACGACGCCGGTCTCGTCGTCGCCCGGGTGTTCGCTCCGGCGCTGGTGCCGTTGGACTCCTCCTACCACGCCCGGTTCATCGGGCCGGAGCGTCTCCGCCGCCGCCCCGTGGAACTCGGCCTCCTGGAGCGCCCGCTGCGCGACGACGAACTGAACCCCTTCCCACATCCCTATCCCTGATCGGGGAGCACGCCCATGCCTGAGACAGAGAACCTGCACGGCGCCAACCTGATCGACGCCGTATACGGCGACGGCCCGCCGCCGCCCGACGATCCGGCGGAATGCTACTTCGAGGCGTCGAAACTCCATCTACGCGCCCTGAGCTGGGATGTCCCCGGTGGGCTCGCGTTGGACCAGTCGGAGGAACTCCAGCTGCTGACCCAGCGGGCCGCTCGCAGCAACCCCAGCCGCGAGATACTCCCGCTGCCCGACCCCGAACCGCTCTCCCGGGACTTCGCCGAGGTCATCGACGCGCGGCGCAGCTCGGAGGACTTCGGACCGGGCGAGCTCCCCCTGCCGACACTGTCGGGGATACTCGAACGCTCCTACCGTGTGCGCCTGGTGAACGGGTGGCCACTGCGCCCCGTCCCCTCGGGCGGTGCGCTCTACCCGCTGGATCTGTACGTGATCGTGCAGCGCGCGGGGGGCCTGCGGCCGGGCCTGTACCACTACGACGCGTTCCGCCACGGGCTCACCTGGATGCGCGAGGTCGACCACGAGACCCTGCACCTGGCGACCCTGCAGCCGGAAATGGCGCGGGACGCGACCGCGATACTGGTGATCGGCGCGTCCTTCTGGCGCTCCCGTTTCAAGTACGGCCAGCGGGCGCTGCGCTTCTGCCTGGTCGAGGCCGGGCACCTGCAGCAGAACATCCTGCTGCTCGGGACCGCCTACGGGTTGGCGACCAGACCGATCGGCGGTTTCCTGGACGACGACTTCACGGCGAACATGGACTACGACGGCGTGAACGAGGCCCCGGTCTACGCCACGCTGATCGGGCCACCGGGCGACGGCTCCCCGTAGATGGGCACCGCGGGCCTGTGGGAGGGGACGGCGGCCGCCCCGGCGGTCGCCGTCCTCGTCGTGCTCGCCGCGCATGCCGCTGTCCCCTGGTCGATGCGCGTGTTCCCTCCGCGCGACCCGCTGCGGACCTATGACCGGGCCACGATCGTGCTCAGCGCCGCGGCCCTGGCGGCCGCCACCGCGGGGGGCGCAGCGTGGAAAGGCCCTTTCGCGTGGCCGTGGACCGCCGCCGTCATCGCGGCATCCGCCGCTGTTGGCGTCCTCCTTCCCCTTGCGGGTGCGCTGCTCTCCGGCAAGCGGCTTCGGCGCCGCCCCGCACCATCAGGGACCGCCGGGCACACGCGGCTGGCGGCCTGCGCGCTGGGAGAGGAAGCACTGTGGCGGATATCGGGGCCGGCCGCGCTGCACGGGGTCGGGGTGCCGATCCCTCTGGCCCTGGCCCTGTGCCTGCTGGCTTTCCTGGGGCTGCACGTACCGAAGAGCGGAGCGCGGGCACTGCCGTACCTCGGCGTCATGTCGCTGGCGATGACCGCGTGCGCCGCGGCCGGCGGGCTGGCAGCGGCGACGTGCGCACACGTCTCGCACAACCTGACGCTGGAGTGGTTCGCCCCGGCTCAGCGGGGAACCCGCCGCCCCTCCTCTCGGCCGCGGGGTGAGCGCCCCACCGGAGAGAGCGCAGAGGACGCGCCGCCGGTCGCGCCGAGCCGGTGGGACTGATGCCGGACCGAGGCGGCCGGCGGAACGGCCGGAGGCTCAGCGGCTCTTCTCCAGCGGCGGGCGCGCCGTCGGCCGGCCGGAGACCAGGTTCTGCTGCGGCCTCGTCGAACCGCCGTGCGCACGCCCCCCGTCGCGGCGCACGGCGAGAATGCCGTTGGCGATCCCTTTCGCGACCGCCGACGCGCGATCGTGCACCCCCAGCTTCCGGAACGTGCGCTGGACGTGGGTCTTGATGGTCGCCTCCGACACGAAGAGCATGTCGGCGATCTTGGCGTTGGACAGTCCCTCGGCGACGAGCTGCAGAACCTCGCGCTCCCGCTGCGAAAGGGCGGAACCGTCGGCCGGGTTCCGCACCTCGGAAACCAGGTACGGGAGCGACTGCGGCGACACCGGGACGGAGCCGTTGAGCGCCTTCCAGATCGTCACGATGACGTCCTCGAGCGGACTGTTCTTCAGCAGGAACCCCTGGGCGCCGGCCTTGAGCGCGGCCACGACCTTCTCGGGATGGTCCGACAGGGCGACAACGGTCGCCCGTTTGCCGCGCTCGTCCGCCATCGACGTGAGTGCTTCGGCGCCCTCGTCGAGCATCCCGAACTCGATGAGCACGAGGTCGGGATTCGTCCGGCTGACCTGCTGGACCGTACTGCCCACGTCGCAGGAGACGCCGGCGACCTCGATCGCGTCGTCCTCCTCGATCACGGCCCGCAGGCCGGCCACGATGAGGGGGTGCGGGTCGGCGACAACGACGGTGGCGCGCTTTCTTCTCTCAAGCATCGCGGCGACCTCCAGGATTCGTGATCACCAGATGTGCCACGCTGTCGATCTGACTGCTTCCGGCGAGCGCGGCACCGCGGGAGGCGAGAAGCCCGGCGATCCGCGGTGATCCGGCCCAGATCCTGCCCGCCTCGGCCGACCCCGGCGGATGACCGCCGAGCCCGCCCCGCCGTACCTCGGCGCGTGTCCCGGTCCGGCGCGCGGTCTCGTCCGCGATCCCCCGGAACTCCTCCATCGCCAGCGAGGCCGCGAGCTGGTCTCTCAGATAGTCCCGTTCCTCCTCGTCCGCCGCTCCCATGCCCTCCGGGATCGTCTTCCCGTCCCAGGACTCCGGCCGGAGGAGGTCGACCACGTAGCAGGTCCCCCCGGGGGCGAGCATTTCGGTAAGCCGGGTGAGCCCCTGGAGCGGGTCGTTCCACAGGGCCAGGCTCAAGTGCACCAGGATCAGGTCGAAGTGTCCGAACCGGTCCTTCTGGCGTGCGAGGTCCTCGGCCGCCATGACGCTGAGCAGAATTCCCGGGTCGCCGCCGAACCTGCGCTCGGCCGCCGCTATGGCGGGCTCCACTGGATCGACGCCCGCCAGTTCCGCCTCAGGAAGGACCTCCCTGGCACGCTCAAGCAGGGCACCGCCTCCGCATCCCACGTCAAGCAAGCGGCTGGGAGGGCGTCCGCACAGGGCCAGGCCGACTTCCAGGCACAGGGAACGTGACGTGGCCGTCTCCCGCTCGTCGTAACGAGAGCTCACCCGACTGCGTACCGGATATTTGAACCATCCCCTCGCACGCTCACGTGCATGCGCGCCGGCCGCGATCCTTTGAGAAACCGAATCTTTGGTAGCGATTTCTTCTCCCATGATCATCCACTAACGTCGCTTAGTCGGACACAGGAGGGAGACGCTCCCCAACGGGGGAAGCAACCTCAACTGATATGACAAGAATCATTGGTTCTTCAATCCAACCGACCGGGGGCGCTCAAATGAGCACCGATCCTTAATTCACGCGGGGATACGGCGCCAATCCGGCTACAGTACTTCGACCAGGGGGCACCGATCCACACGGATCGGATCCCGGACTCACCGGAAGTGGTTACCGCGCATCTCGCGAATGATCATTGATATTCCAGTTCAGAGCCCTGCACGACCCCACCACCCCGCCTTCAGTGCCCCCTAGGTTGGACTCTGGCCGCAAAGAGAATGTTACCACCGAGTACAAGAGTATGGCACCGCCAAGCAAAGCCGACATTCGAGGGCACAGAAAGACACAAACGCTTTCGGATATTCTCCGGTCCGCCCGAAAGACCACGATAATAACAGCCCTTGACTGGAAATACGGCGGCCCTTTCCTGGACGGCCGGTTCAGCTCCCCGACCGCGGCGGACCGGCCGGCGGTCGGGGACACGGCCGGTCGGGCCCTCCGACGTGGCCGCGGATTTTCCCTGCCGGACAACGCAACACGGTCCCGGCGGCTCCCCGCGAGCGCGGAGCTTCCGGTTATCGCAGGGCGGGTGGACGTTTCTTCGGGCTTCCCCTCCCCTGACGACCGAAAGGGGCCGTCCGACCGGTGGAACCGCCGCCCGGAAGGGGAACCGCCCTTCCGGGCGGTCCGTTCTCCGGCCTCCGCGGAGGCGGTGATCCCCAGGTCGCACTCCATCACGGCCGCCATTCCCGCGACCCGGCCGACCGCACGGAGCCGCCCCCAACGGCCGCGGGAAAAGAGCGTCGTCCTCTTCGCATTCCTCTCCTTCATTCGAGAGGTTGACAAGAATCGCTCCCGTGCCGGCGGACGGGAAGTGAACACGGTCTCCCGGCCGCCGGTGATCCTTTCCCAGCGAAGTCGCCGCCATCCCCAACGCACTTCCGAGAAGAATTAAAAACATATTGCGCCACCTCGATCGCGATAGGGATACGGGAGATAGCGAGAGCCAGAGTTTCGACGGATCAGCTCCGGCCATCGAAAATCTCGCAGAGCTGCCGCGGAGCGAAAATCGACGTCGATCGAGCGGCGGCCCGTACGGCGGAATACGATCCTTGACTAATTAACGGACTTATCAAGGGGGCGAGGTGGCCGGATATGGACACCTCGCCAAGGGTTGGCCTCGCGGGCACGCATGGAACCGCCCCTGATCCGCCGCGACCGCACCGCGTTCCCGGCGATCCGCCGAGAGGAACGTGAGAGGCCGTCCAGGGGGCGCTCTGTGCTCCACGGCGACCATGACCCCGGATACCTACGGGCACCTGCTTCCCGGAGCGGCTGGGAGCTCTGGCCGGGACGACCGAAAAGCCGACCGCCGATTCCCGTGTGCGATGAATGCGCCACGGAAGACGGCGGCCGACTCCTCCGCCCACGAAAAAGGGCGTTCACCTGCGTGAACGCCCTTTGATGGCGGTGGAGGTGGGATTCGAACCCACGGTAGGTCTCCCTACACTCGCTTTCGAGGCGAGCGCCATCGGCCACTAGGCGACTCCACCGAGGGCAACTCTACCGGAAACGTCGATGTGAGAAGAACTCGGCGAGTACGTCCCCGCATCTCGACGCCAGGTCCGGGCTCACCAGGTCAGGAGGGATCACCTCAGGGCGGTGGTTCAGCCGCCGGTCGCGGAGCACGTCCCACAGCGAACCCGCCGCACCTGCCTTCGGGTCGCGCGCGCCGTAGATCAACCGGGCCACCCGGGCCAGCACGCTCGCGCCCGCGCACATCGTGCAGGGTTCGAGGGTGACGGCGAGCGTACAGCCGCTGAGCCGCCACTCTCCCTTGTTCCGCGCCGCCGCGCGTAGCGCGACGATCTCGGCGTGGGCAGTGGGATCGCCGGTGGCCTCCCGCTCGTTGTGGCCCGCTCCGATCACCCGGCCTCCGGGATCCAACACCACGGCCCCCACGGGCACGTCCTCGCTCGTGTGCGTGCGCTCGCTCTCGGCGAGCGCCAGCCGCAGCGCCGCGTCGATCTCCTCTCGCGTGCCCGGGCGCGCCTCTGTCATATCCGCAGCGAGTCCAGGTAGTCGGCGAAGCCGGCACGGGCGGCGATGATGGAGAGCACGTCCCCGGGCAGGGTGCCCTCGCTCAGGGTCAGGGAGAGCAAGTCCTGTTCGGAGGTGCCGATGTCACTCAGGAGCTCGGCCGTGCCCCCGGGATCGGGATAGGGCTTCTGGCCGGTCCCCTCCTCCTGCTGCTCCGGAGGTTCGATCTCGCCGCTTTCGAGCAGCAGTGCCGCAAGCGGATGCTCGCGCACCACACGCGCGTCGGAGAGGAACACCTGCGGATCGGCGTGGTCGTCGACGCGGACGACCCCGAACCACTCGTCGTCTGCCTCTATGAGCAGCAGCATGGTCCCCTCGGAGGCATCGGCCCCATGGGTCCCCGCCACGTCGCGCATGAGATCGGCGACATCGTCGATGCTCTCGGACTCTGTCAGGTCGACCTCGATCCCCACCCACGTGTCCGCGGAGCGGAAAAAGACCACTGCGAAGATCGACACCGTGCGTTCTCCCGTCCTCTCTAGCGGGGTGGCCAGGTGGAGGCCGCGGCGCTGATCATGAGACCAGGCCGGAGAATTCCCTACCCCATCCCGTCGAGCGCACGCTGGAACCCCTGCTGGAATCCCAGTCGTTCGGAGATGCTGGCCAGCACCTCGTCGGGGTAGAGGTCGAGGTCGCCCGCAAGCGCGCCGAGCTCCATCTCGTCCAGCCCGAGGTCGGCGAGGATCGACAGGTCACCCGCGGGGAGCACCTGGTCCAGGTCGTCTTCGTGGGGCTGGTCGATCTCCAGGAACTCCAGTACCTGGCGGGCCACCGGCCAGTCGACGGAGGCGGTGACGTCAGAGAGGAAAAGGCTGACATTGTCGCGGCCGTAGACGCGGGCGAGGATGAAGAAGTCGTCGCCCACCGAGACCAGGCCGATCGCACCACTGATACTGGGCTGCTGCCGCAGTGCGTGCAGCAGGCCCTTGAGATCCTCCGTCAACGCTACGGGAAGAAGGTCGACATCCCAGTAGTCCTCCTCCCGGTAGGCGACGGCCGCGAAGTCACCGGAGCCGTCGTCGCTCTGTTCGAGTCCCGTCATCGTCACCCCACCCGGCTGGCCTTGATGCGGCCAGGATCGCAGATCGCCTGTGACGGCGTCATCGTAACGACCACCCTCGCCAACGACAGGGCCTCCCCCAACGGGGCTGTCTCCGTGATAGAAGTCCGCGCTCACACGTCCTATTAGAACGGAAACGAGGTTCCGGACAGAACGCGATTGCGAAGTTGACTCCGATTCGTCTCCTAAAGCAGAGCCGAAACACTTCCCGGTGCCGTTCGTTTCGTCCCTGGCCGCTCATCCGAGGCAGGCCGGTCACGCCGCTAGACTCGGGCGCCGGCTCCCTCGTTTTCCCAGCTCGTCCGGAGTATGCAATGGAAACCCTGATCGTCGACCACCCGCTCGTCGCACACAAGCTCACGACTCTGCGCGACACCCGCACCGATTCCCCGACGTTCCGCCGACTCACCGACGAGCTGGTCACCCTCCTCACCTATGAGCCACCCGCGATGTAAGGGTGGCCGATGTCACGGTCGAGACTCCGCTGATGGCCACGAAAGGCGCCCAGCTAACGCGCCCCACCCCGTTGGTGGTGCCGATCCTGCGCGCAGGCCTGGGGATGCTCGACGGCATGACCCGGCTGCTGCCGACGGCCGAGGTCGGTTTCCTCGGCATGGCCCGCGATGAGCGCACCCTGCAGCCCGCGACCTACGCCGACCGCCTTCCGCGGAACCTCTCCGGTCGGCAGTGCTACGTTCTCGACCCGATGCTCGCCACCGGCGGAACGCTGGCCGCCGCGCTGAAGATGCTGGTCGACCGAGGGGCCGACCACATCACCGCGATCTGCTTGCTGGCCGCGCCCGAGGGGCTGGAGGCGGTCGAGAGGAAACTGACCGAAACCCTGGACGCCGATCACGGCGCGACGCTGCGCGTCGTCACCGCTGCCGTCGATGAGCGGCTGGACGAGCACGGATTCATCCTCCCGGGTCTCGGTGATGCCGGTGACCGGCTCTACGGAAGTCTCTGACCTGCAATTTTCCGCTCCTGATCCGTCACGGTCGAACGCCGTCTCAATATCTTTTCCGATCATCGTGAATGGATGTCCGAAATCGGGGAACTGAAGGGGCATGCGACCGCGCCCCGGCTCGCGAGAGCCTGCGCGGCCCCTCAGAGGACGACGCGGACCGCAGTAGACGAATTCATATCGAGATAGAGACGTAACACATTAGGGTGATCCTAGTTGGAGGCTGCCCCTACATTCGGGCGCCCCGACCAACCGAAAACGAGGCAGGTGTTTCACCAGGGGTGACGGCCCCAGCGACGCCGCTACGACCGGCAAGCGGCCCCGCACAGCTCGACCCCTTTGCCCCCGTCCCCACCAGCACTCGCGCGGCGTCCAGCCGCGGGTACGGAACACCAGCGAATCACCCTTCCCCTCCCGAGGAGTGAGATGCCTGAGAAGACCGAAACCCCGCACCGGGAGTTCGCCGCCCTCATCGACCGCCTGAGCACCGAATTCGCCGAGGTCCACCCGCGTGCCACCGTGACCAAATGCGTGGACGCCGCCCGGCACGGCGCCCAGGACGTCACCGGCCGGGCCACACCAGACCTCGTCGAACGCATCGCACGGCAGCACCTGCAGGTACTCGCTATGGCTCTCGCGGAACGCCGCTGACCGTTCCGGAGCGTGACCAGAACCACACACTCGATTTCATCGGACGCCACGCCGAGAGGGCGCCTCCGGCTTTACGCGCGTGAGGGTCGGTGTAACAATCAACATGGGTTGGTGGGTCAGCTGCATTCGTTCGGGAGACGGTCATGGCGAAGCTGAAAAAATGGCTGGGGTATGCCTCATTGCTTCGTAGCGTTTTATCTACTCACACAACCCGAAAGCGCCGCAGGGGTTATCGAGGCCGGCCTGGGAGGACTCATGGCCGGCGCCGAATCCCTCTCCCGCTTCGTCAACGCTCTGATGCCGTAAAGGCTGTGCAGCTATGAAGCTCGTAGCACCGACAAACCGGGCGCCTGCGTCGGTCAATCGCTACCTGCTGCCGCATGAGCAGGATGTCGTCACCATCAGGCGGCATCCCGCTGTGCTCATGGGCCCCGTTTCAGCGGTGCTCGGCGCCCTCATATTCGCCGGCTTCCTGAGCAACACCGCGCTGGCCAGCAACGCAGCGGCTCTGGCAGTCATCTGGTGGGTGTGGCTTCTGGTCCTGGTGTGGTTCGTGTGGCGTGTGGCCGAGTGGTCGGTGGACTATTTCGTCATCACCTCGGCGCGACTGCTCCTCACGACCGGTCTGATCACCCGCCAGGTCAACATGATGCCGCTCAGCAAGGTCACGGACATGCGGTTCGAGCGTTCCATCCTCGGCCGCTTCCTTGGCTACGGGACTTTCATCATGGAGTCAGCGGGTCAGGACCAGGCACTCAGCAGAATCCACTTCGTTCCCTACCCGGAACAGCTCTACCTTGAGGTCGTCGGGCTGATCTTCCCCGACAACTCCTAGTACCGGGTATACGCGTGGGGTCGTCCGGAGATCTGGGCGGCCCCACGCGGCCCGTACGGCTGCCGGCCCGCGTACTCAGGGCCTGCCGCTGTCGGTTGCGGCCCTCGGTGCGCGCTCTTCCGCCGGGTCGCTCCCGGCTCCGGCGCCCTCGTGCCCGCGGAGCCGGCGCACCAGGGACAGGACGACCACGCTGAGGATCACGATCAGCGGGAACGCCGGGCCATCCCGTTCCCCTGCGAGGTCGCCGACCGGATCGGTGCCGCTCACTGAGCCCGCCCCCGACTACGCAGGACGGGCGATCGGAGCGGGCTGACCGCGGTCGCCGTCCCGCACAGCGCTCGCCGGGAGGCGGGCGATTTTTGTGTGCGTTCGCCCAGCATGCGGGAGAGGAAGCGCTCACAGCCGGGCGAATCCAGATTGACTTTACGGTGAACGGAAGGTTAACTATGGTTCTCTGCTAGACGAACAACGGGGGTTGCCATGACTCGAAAGGTGAGAGGCACGGCATCGCAGACCAAGCGTTCCGCTGCGGCGTCCAGCCGCTCCCGCCCGTCCGCGATCCGTCGCGCATCGGGCCGCGTGCGCAGTTCCCTGGACGACGCGATGCCGCAGCCACGCCGCTCACCGGAGGCCGCCCCGTCCTCCGACCGCCCGACACTGAGCTGGGTCCTGGTCACCGACCAGAATGGCCGGACCCGCCCCGAGGCGCGCTGGAGTTCTTGAACAGAGCGATATGACACCACGTGAGGAGGGGCGTCCGCGGTCTGCGGACGCCCCTCCTCACGTGTGTACGCCGCGGCACGGGCTTTTCGACGCTCCGGCCCGAACAGCGCGTGGACGAATCACCCTGGCGCCATGTCGACAAAACGGCTGTAGTGCCCCTGGAACGCGACGGTCACCGTGGCGGTGGGACCGTTGCGGTGCTTGGCCACGATCAGATCGGCCTCGCCGGCCCGCGGGGACTCCTTCTCATGCACGTCCTCCCGGTAGAGCAGGATGACCATGTCGGCGTCCTGCTCGATCGAGTTGTGGACGCTTATCCCGTTCGCGACGAAGTTGTGGCTTTCCAGGACGGTCGCGTCGAAGACCTCTTGGACGCCGAGCGGCTCGATCTCGGCGATCTCGTCCCAGAAGACGTCGTTGGTCGCGAGCATATCCATATCGGCGTCGTCGAGCAGTTCGGCGACGCGGCCGAGCCCCGCCCGGCCGGGAACGCGTTCCCGCACCGCGCTCCCGCGGGACCGTGTCTCCACGGTGGCCGCGGACCCGCCATGCGCCGTGTCGCGCTCGGTGAGTGTGTGCCGCACGTGTTCCCACATCTGGACGGGAGCGGTGTCGGGATGCGTGCCGCCCTGCCCGCCGCGCAGCTCGGCCAGGCACCGCTCGACCCCGGTGGCGCGCGTCCCGCGGGCCCCGATCTCCTCCAGGAACCGCTGCTGGTTGTCGGCGCCGTGGACGAGGAGGCGGTAGCCAACGCGGTGCCGCCCTTTCCGGACCGTTCTGACACGGGTCATCACGTTGAAGCGCAGGAGCAGGCGCGCTGCGTCGTCCACGAGACGCCGGCTGGTGGAGGCGTAGTGGACGCGTGCCTGACCGGTCGCCGCGTCCCATCGGACGCATCCGCCCACGGACACAGGTGCCTCAGGAACAGGGCCGCCTGCCGTCGGGAGAACGCGAACACGTCGCCGGGCACGAACCTCTCGCAGTCGGGCGGGCCGAGCAGCCCCAGTCCGTCGAGCCACGCGGCGACGGAGCTGCGCCCGCCGCGCGCGAGGCAGTGGGGGTCGAGCAGCCGCAGTGCGGTCCCGGAGTCGTCGCGTACGGCGGTGATCCCGAAATGCCGTGCCGCTTCGGTGACCGCCGCGAGGTTCTCCTCGTCGGCACTCGTATAGCGGATCGGCCGCCGTTTCACGGACGAGCCGTCGCCGAGGAGGTGGGCGAGCAGGATCACCTCGGAGTCGGGCCACGTGGTGACCTTCTCCGGCGCGGGCACATGCCGCGGGACCGCGATCCGGTCACCTGGTGCGAGTTCTTCTAGCGGCTTCCAGCCATCGTAGCCGCAGAAGGGGTGGTTCGCCGACGCGGTCACCTCGCGGCCGGAGCGCAGGCGCAGCCGGAAGGTCTCCTTGGCCCCACTGGAGAAGACGTGGGTCATGGTGCGCGGGACAAGACGCAGCCGCTCGTCGAGCGACCACACGGGGATGCTCCGCTCGCCGCTCGCGAACAACTCGCCCATGGTGGTCTCGGTGCCGGTGTCGGCCCGGAGGACACCTGTCTCCGCCGTCAGACACCCCGATTCACGTAGATCGCTGACCTGGGGCTTCTTGTCCGTCCTCTGCTCGGGACCGCGGTTGAGCTGGGAGAGCGCGATGACGGGGACGTCCAGCTCCTTGGCGAGCAGCTTGAGGGAGCGAGACATCTCGGAGACCTCCTGCTGGCGGCTCTCGACCCGGCCGGACGCGCTCATCAGCTGCAGGTAGTCGACGATGATGAGCTGGAGGTCGTGCTGCTGCTTCAGCCTCCGGCACTTGGCTCGGATCTCCATCATCGACATGTTCGGGGAGTCGTCGATGAACAACGGTGCGCTCGCGACCTCCCCCATCCGGCGCGCCAGCCGCGCCCAGTCGTCATCGGTCATCAGCCCCGACCGCATCGTGTGCAGCGGCACCCGCGCCTCGGCCGACAGCAGCCGCATGACGATCTCGTTGCGCCCCATCTCCAGACTGAAGATGACGCTGGTCAGCTGGTTCTTGATCGAAGCGGCCCGGGCGAAGTCCAGGGCCAGGGTGGAGTTGTGCGTCGGGATCATCGACCGGGTGGCAAGGTACAGATGACTCGGATGGTCGATCTGAACGCACCGAACAGGGGCACTCTTCACGGGACGCACCGCCGTGATGAAGCGGGAACCGATCCTCCGATGGCTTCGGCCTCTACTCCGCTCCTTGTGGATCGACTTCTTTCGGTGCAGCCGGAAGAGGTCTTCCTCCGATCCGAAGGTGATCGTGTAGCGCATGGAAGATGGTGCGCTACGTCCTTTTACCCGCTTCGCCGACATCCCCGAGCGGTAGCCCAGGCCGTGGAGCAGCTCGCGGAAGTCCCGCGCCAGCCGTTCATTCGTCACAGCGAACCGGATGGATCCGTTCGCGTTGATCGTCCCATCCGTGTCGAGGAGGCCCGCGAGGAGCGCCCTGCGCTGCGTGACGGAAGACCGAAGGTACTCGGCAGGGATGTGCTTATCGCCCAGCACACCGATCTCACGGAGCATTCCCTGAAGACTTCCGTGGTCATCGACGCAGACGCGACAGCGCGACTGCCCGAAGGGGGGGCGACCGCAATCGACACAAGCCGTTTGCGGGACGGGCTCGGACACGAAACGCGCTTCGCCTCCACACGATTGTCCACAACCCCGCACGTGCGGAAGTTTCGGCGTGAAGCTCTTACCGCAGACCACACACTCCCGAGGCCCCGAGGGTTCACGGCCCTCATCCGGCAGGAAGATCCCGTAGGTCGTCTCCGTCGACCCCACAGGCCTGGTGACCAGATCCTCGGCTTCGATATGCAGAAGCAGTTCGGGATCGGCAGTGGTGATACACGCGGCGGTCGAGTGGCCATCGCCAAGCCAGGCGCCGAGGAAGTAGGGAGGTACGGTGAGCTCTCTGTCGGAGAGTTCCAGCGGATCGGCGTTCACAACGGAGTGGTTCAGCCGTTTGTCGGCGGTATCGCACCGTAAGGTCCGCGCGATCTCCCGGGTCGTCCGAACCTCGGGGAACGTCCGCTGGTTGCGGTAACGTTCATAGTCGGCGGCCACGGCCTGCGCGGACTTCCGGGAAGCCCGAGTATCGGTCAGCCACTGGTGCTCGGCGTCCGCGACGACCCTGCTTCCATCGTCGAAGGTGATCTCGTAACACGGGCGGTCGTTCATCACGTCACTCGTGGCGACCACCCTGGTCGGCGAACCATCGGCCGCGATCAGTTCGGAGCCGACCTTGACCTCCCCCATCGTCGTCCACCCACTGGGGGTCGGCAATGGCGTATCGAGAGCCAGGGCTTTGCCCACCGCCGGCCGGGCCGCGATGATCACCATCTGTCCGGGGTGGAGTCCGTTGGACAACTGGTCGAAGTCGGTGAAGCCGGTGGGGACTCCGGTCATGGAACCGTCGTGCGCGGAGATGGCCTCGATCTCGTCGAGGGCGCCCGGCATGATGTCGCTCAGAGCGAGGTAGTCCTCGGCCGTGCGTTTCTCGGCGACGCGGAAGATCTCGGCTTGGGCGTGGTCGACGAGGTCGTCCACTTCTCCGTCGCCGGAATAGCCGATCTGGGCGATCCGGGTTCCCGCCTCCACAAGGCGGCGCAGCACCGCCCGGTCGGCGACGATGCGGGCATAGTATCCGGCGTTGGCCGCGGTGGGGATCGACTCGGTGAGGGTGTGTAGGTAAGGGGCGCCGCCGACGCGGGTGATCTCGCCGCGCTTGGTGAGCTCGGCGTTGACGGAGATGGCGTCGACCGGCTCGCCGCGGGAGAAGAGGTCGACAACGGCGTCGAAAACGGTCTGGTGCGCCGGCCGGTAGAAATCGACCGACCGCACGATCTCCACAACCTGGGTGATCGCCTCTTTGGACAGCAGCATGCCGCCGAGGACGCTCTGCTCGGCCATGATGTCATGCGGAGGTGTGCGTTCGTAGCCGCCCTCTTCCGGCGGACGTTCAGTAACGCTCACGGATTCCCCCCTGCACACACGGTTGCATAGCACCCCCTGGGTTGGATTCTCGCCACTCCCCGGACCATGGTGCAAAGCAGCCTGTGGATGGAACTGCGGATATCTTGTGGACGAATCCACCGTTTCTGCGGATAGCTTGTGCACAACGCCTGTGGATAACTATCTACACAGCCCTAAAAACCCGACTTGAACTGCAAAAACGTTGTACACCGGCTGTGGGTGAAAGAAAGTTTGCGCCCAGGTTTCCACAAGTTATCCACAACCCTGGTGGATGCACTGTGGACCCCACACCTCATTCGAACCTCTGTACGATATCGTAGCAAGATCATGCCTCCTCTGCTCTCGGCGCCCCCCTTCCGGCACGGCCATGACCACGAGATCTTCCGGCTCGCCATCCCCACGTTCTTCGCGCTCATCGCTGAACCGCTGTTCCTGCTGACCGACTCCGCTGTCGTAGGCACCCTGGGCACGGCGGCGCTCGGCGGGCTGGGTGTGGCCGGCCAGCTCCTGATGACGTTCGCGGCCGTCTGCATCTTCCTGGCCTACGGCACCACCGCTGCGGTGGCCCGGAAGTACGGTGCGGGCGACATCGCGGGGGGTGTGCGGAACGGGACCGACGGGCTGTGGCTGGCCGCCCTCCTCGGGATCGGTGCGATCCTCGCAGGGTGGCCGCTGGCACCATGCTGATCAGCATTCTCGGCGCGTCGCCCGAGGTCGCACCGCAGGCCCTCGTCTACCTGCGCATCAGCCTGCTGAGCACTCCCGCCCTGCTCGTCATCATGGCGGGTACCGGGGTGCTGCGCGGCCTGCAGGACGCCAAGACCCCGCTCGCCGTGGCCGTTGCCTCCTACATCGGCAACGCCGCACTGTGCGTAACGCTCGTTCTCGTCCTGGACATGGGAATCGGCGGATCGGCCTGGGCCACGGTCATCGCCCAGACCGCCGGCGCTGCCGTCTACGTGGTCATGGTCGGCCGGTCGGCGCGGCGGCACGGGGTGTCGCCTGCCCCGAGCATCGCCGGCCTGAGATCCGCGGCCGGTGCCGGATTCGCGTTGTTCCTGCGTACCGTCTCGATGCGGATCGTGGCGCTGGTGACCACGGCGGTGGCCACCCGCCTTGGGGACCATGAGATCGCGGCGCACCAGGTCGCGTTCCAGATGTGGACGCTGCTGGTGTTCGCGATGGACGCCATAGCCATTGCCGGGCAGGCCATCATCGGCCGCTACCTGGGTGCCTCCGATGTGCCCGGCACCCGGGCGGCCACCCGGCGGATGGCGGAGTGGGGCGTCATGATCGGCCTGGCGTTCACCGTCCTGGTGTTCACGGTGCTGCCGTGGGCCGCGCTCCCGTTCACCTCCGACCCCCGGGTGGCCGGCCTGATCTCGTCGGCGCTGGTCGTGGTGGCGCTCATGCAGCCGCTCAGCGGCATCGTCATGGTGCTCGACGGCATTCTCATGGGTGCCGGCGATCAGCGCTACCTTGCCTGGGCCGGCCTGTGGACGATGCTGGCCTTCCTGCCCTGCGCCCTGCTCGTACTGTGGACGACCCCTGACGGATCGGACTTCGGGCTGGTGGGGCTCTGGTTGGCGTTCACCGTCTGGATCGCCGCGCGCGGCCTGACACTGGGACTACGCGCTCGCGGAAACGCGTGGCTCGTCGTGGGAGCCACGCGCCCGTGAACCGCGCGTCAGGCCGCCGGCCCGTGGTAGTGCTCCGTTTCCCGCTCCCTCTCCGGAAGATCAGGGTACGTGGGCCGCTCCTCCGGGGCTTCCTTCTTGGGCTCGGCCGCCTGGCTCGAACGGAGTCGCGCACTGACATCCCTGCGCAGCTGCGGGAGCATCGAGTAGAGCTGGTCACCGGGGCAGTTCGTCGGATTGAAGTCGCGGTGTCCCACAATGGCCGCCCCCGGGTCGAGGTCGTAGGCCGAACACAGCCAGACGCAGGTGCTGACGAGGGCGTCCATCAGGCTCTGCGGCGGCGACGCCCAGGTGTAGGTGCCCTCGTTCTCGATGCCGACGGTGTGGCCGTTGTGGTTGGCGGTATGCGCCCCCACAGCGTGCTGACCGTTGCGGATGGAGGCCAGCGAGGTGTTGCGCCCCTCCAGGATGTGCCCGCCGCGGCTGATCGTGAGCTGCTGGCCTATGTCGTCCCAGCCGTTGACGTCCATGTGGTACCTCTGGATCGCCCTCGACAGCGCCGTTGCGTGGTTCACGGAGTGGTCGTTGGTGTTGGCGGTGAAGGTGTGGTGCACAACGATGTAACTGGGGCCGCTGCCGAGCACCTGTGCTGACCTCCTGGGACTCCTGGCTCCCCAGTAAGCACGGGCGTAGACCTGGGGTTCGGAGGAGGCCAGGGCCGTCTGCGCGCCCCCCACCTCGATCGCGCTTCCCAGGAGCACACCGCCGGCTGCGAAAGCGGCTCCGCGGAGAATCGTCCGTCGGCTCATGTATCCGGGCATCACAGGTCGATCATGCGTGGACATACCAGCCTCATCCTTCCGGTGGAGTAGCAGTCCCACTGGAAAAGATAAGTTGCAAATAGTAATAAAGGAACGACTCTAAGTAATCGGGCGTGTCTCACCACACACCGCAGTAGCCGCCCGAATAGTACAGACGGGCCCGCCCCTGTCAGGGGCGGGCCCGTCTGCTCTGGAAAACCGGGACTACGCGCCGACGACCTCCAGCGAGATCGTCGCCGAGACCTCGGGATGCAGGCGGACCTCGACCTTGTGGTCGCCCACGGACTTGATCGGGTTACGGATCTCCACCCGGCGCTTGTCGATCGCCGGGCCGTCTGCGGCCTTGACGGCCTCTGCGACATCGGACGCCGTCACGGAACCGAACAGCCGGCCACCCGTGCCGGCGCGCTGGGTCAGCTTGACGTTCAGGCCATGGATCCGGTTGGCGATCTGCTTGGCCTCGTCCAGGCTGCGGATGTCACGAGCGTCGCGGGCGCGCCGGATCTGATCGATCTGTTTCTGGCCGCCGCGCGTCCACCGGATGGCGAACCCGCGGGGCAGCAGGTAGTTGCGACCGTAGCCGTCGCGCACCTCAACGACGTCGCCCGGGGCACCGAGGCCACTGACCTCCTGGGTCATGATCAGCTTCACGATTAAACCTCCCTCGGACTTCCCCGTTAGCGAGCGGTGCTGGTGTAGGGCAGCAGTGCCATCTCACGGGCACTCTTGATCGCCGTGGCGACGTCGCGCTGGTGCCGCGTGCAGTTGCCGGTCACCCGGCGCGCGCGGATCTTGCCGCGGTCGGAGATGAACTTCCGCAGCAGGGTCGTGTCCTTGTAGTCGATGTAGGACAACTTCTCCTGACAGAACAGGCAAACCTTCTTCTTCGGCTTGCGCGCTGCCGGCTTCGCCATCGTGGTGCTCCTTGAGTTAAGAGCCCCGGATCACCCGGGGATGGTCAATTCGGTCAGATTGGTCGGACTCGCGAAGTCAGAACGGCGGCTCGTCGGAGAATCCTCCGCCCCCGAAACCACCGCCGCCACCGCTGGTCGCCCACGGGTCGTCGGCGGGCGGACCGGAGCGGCCCCCCTGAGGGCCGCCGTAGCCACCACCCTGGTTGCCGTAGCCGCCGCCCTGCTGAGGACCACCGCCCTGCTGGGGACCGCCGCCGAAACCGCCCCCTTGCCGCTGCACCTTGGTCACCTTCGCGGTGGCACTGCGCAGAGCGGGACCGACCTCGTCGACATCGATTTCGAAGACCGTGCGTTTCTCGCCCTCTTTGGTCTCGAACGAACGCTGCTTGAGCCTGCCCTGCACGATGACGCGCATGCCGCGGGTCAGGCTCTCGGCCACGTTCTCCGCGTACTGGCGCCAGACAGAGCAGCTGAGAAACATGGCCTCGCCATCGCGCCACTCACCGCTCTGGCGATCGAAGTAGCGCGGGGTGGAGGCCACACGGAAGTTCGCGACCGCGGCCCCGCTTGGGGTGAATCGCAGTTCCGGGTCGTCGACGAGGTTGCCGACGAGCGTGATCTGGGTTTCGCCTGCCATGGTCGGCTCCGGGTTGAGTAGTCGGAATCAGGCAGATACGTGGGCGGCCGACGCGGGAAGCGTCAGTGCACCTCAGGACGGAGGACCTTGGTGCGCAGGACGGCTTCGGCGATGTGGAACTGACGGTCCAGTTCCTTGACCGTCTCGGGCGTGGCCGTGAGGTCGATCACCGCGTAGATGCCCTCGGAGTTCTTGTCGATCTCGTACGCGAGGCGACGCTTGCCCCAGACGTCGACCTTCTCTACCGAGCCGCCGTCGTTGCGGACGACACCCAGGAACTGCTCCAGCGACGGGGACACCGTGCGCTCGTCAAGGCTGGGGTCGAGGATGACCATTACTTCGTAGCGACGCATGAACGTGCATACCTCCTCTGGACTGCTGCGGCCATGGCCTTTCCACGGCAGGAGGGCAAGAGCCCCTTTTCTTCGGAGCCGGTTCGGCCGGCGGCACAGGGGCTCTAGAGCCAGACGATTGTCAAGGTTACCAGCCGTCAAGCCCGCGAATCGCCGTTGCGCAGGCTGTCCACAGCCACAAGAGCACACACCATGAGCAGCGAGAACAACCGCCCCAACGCCACGAACGCGTAGGCCGCGAAGTCGAGCCCCGCGGGGGCCGCCCCCACGCCCAGCAGGCCGACATAGCGCAGATGCTGCCAGATGCCGAAGAAGTAACCGACCTCGGCCAACTGCCACAGGCCGTAGAGGGCGACGGCGGGCCCGGAAGGCACGATCCTCGGGAACGCCAGTACAGCCAGCGGCAGCAGCCACAGCACGAACTGGGGTGACCACACCTTGTTGGTGATCAAAAACGCCGCCACGGTCAGGAACACCATCTGCTCCGGCGAAGGTCCGCGGCGCGCGAACAGCCCCAAGGCCGCGATGCCCGCGCACGCCGCTGCCAGGGCGAGCGTTCCCACGAGGTTGATGAGGTCCGGGTCCGCCGTATCGATCAGCCCGAACCCGGCCAGGATGTAGTAGACCGACCCCCAGTCGGCACCGCGCTCCTGACTGAACTCGAAGAACATGGCCCATCCCTCGGGCGCCGCGAGGTAGACGGGAAGGTTCACCGCGGTCCACGCGGCAGCGGCACCGGCCAGCGGGCGGAGGAGATCCCCGGGAGAGATGCCGCCCTCCCTGCCAGAAGCCTCCGCAGTACCAGCACGAACAGCGGGCCGAAGAAAAGGAACGGGTAGAACTTGGCGGCGACCGCCAGGCCTATCAGCCCGCCGCCGAGCCACTGCCGCCCGTGCGCGTAGCAAACGAGCCCGCCGGTCATCAGCATGACGGCAAGCAGGTCCCAGTTGATGTAGGCCGTGAGGAAGGCGGCGGGCGCCAGGGCGACGAAGCCGCCCGCGAGAAGGGCCGCCCGCCGGTCGAAGGGCCGCCCGCCGGGGCGTATCCCGCCGCGCCCCACCAGGTGCCCGGTTCCCAGTACCACGATCACCAGGGCCGCCGCCAGCACGGCCGCGGTGAGGTCGAAGTAGCCGAGTGCCCGGGAATCCGTATCGGGCAGCCAGGAGACCGCGCGCGCGACGAGATGCATCAGGCCGCCGGTGAGTACCGGGTACTCGACCGGCTGGTCGAGGTAGGGGACGGTGCCGGTGTCCAGGCCGTCGCGGTAGTACAGGGGGAAGACGTCGCTGTAGCAGCCGTACTCGTACTGCGTCCCGTACATCCACCCGCCGCCGAACCGGCAGGGGACCTTCACCAGGTAGCCGAGGACCGCTCCGGCAAATGCCACGACGGTGAGCTCGCCCCAGGGCGTCTTCATAGGCTCCGTTATACGCCGCGTGCCGGCGACGAGATCGTCGCCGGCACGCACCCGTCCGGGGTTGCCGGACATGGAGGTCACATCACTCCTCCAGGGCCGAACGGCCCGTCACTCTCTACGAGACGACGGGAAGAAACCGCCGTCCTCGTCCTCGTTCTCGTCCGGGCGTCCGTTGCCGTTACCGTTGCCGTTGCCGGGACTCTCCTCCTCTTCTTCCTCCTCCTCGCATTCGGGGTCGAAGAAGGGGTTGCACTCGTCGGACGGCGGGCTCGGCGTGATGGTCGGGCTCGGTTCCTCCGACGGCTCCTCCGACGGTTCCTCCGACGGCTCGTCCGAGGGCTCGGGAGTCGGCGAGGGCTCCGGCCGGAAGTCCTGATCGCTTCCGACGAACGCGGGTTCGGGGAACTGCTCGACCTCCTCGCCCTCCATGGCCTCGTCCATGAAGGCCTTCCAGATCCGGGCCGAGGTAGTACCGCCGAACACGTCGTTGACGCCGGGGATCACCAGCTGCTCGCCGTCGGCGCGACTCAGGCTGACCGCGGTGGACAGCTGCGGGGTGTAGCCCACGAACCAGGCCGACTTGGCGTCGTTGGAGGTACCGGTCTTGCCCGCCACCGGACGGCCGTCGCTCAGAGCTGCGTTCTTACCACCGCCGTTCTCGACCACCTGGGTCATGGCGTGGGTGGCGTCGGCCGCGACATCCGGGCTGAACGCGGTCTCGCCCTGCTCCAGCTGTTGGGCGTCGTTGGGCTCGATCTCCTGGCCGTTGGCGTCCAGGACCTCGGTGACCATGTGCTGCGGCATGTGCACACCCTCGTTGGCGAAGGTGGCATACGCGGCGGCCTGGTCGAGCGCGGTGAGCTGGTAGGTGCCCAGTGCGATGTTCGGCCCCAGCGCCGCGGTCTCGAACTGCTTCTCCTCGATGCCGCTCCTCTTCGCGGTCTCCACCACCGCTTGGGGCGTCACCTGGGTGGCCAGTTCCACGTAGCTGGTGTTGATCGAATTGGCGGTCGACTCGATGAGGTCGACCTCTCCGTACGACTTGTTCTCGTTGTTCTGGATCTCCCCTTCGACGCCGGGGAACTGCTGCGGGGAGTCGCCGTCGAAGGTGCTCCGCAGACCGATACCCTGCTCGAGGCCGGTCGCCAGCACATGCGCTTTGAACGCCGATCCGGCCTGGGCGCGGTGGGTCAGCGAGTTGTTCGCCTGCGACGTGAAGTCGGCACCGCCGTTGAACGCCCGGATCTCCCCGGTCCTCGGGTCGACGGCGGCCAGACCCATCAGGGTCTCCTCGGGCATGTCGGGCAG
This sequence comes from Allosalinactinospora lopnorensis, assembly GCF_000981225.1. GTDB lineage: Bacteria > Actinomycetota > Actinomycetes > Streptosporangiales > Streptosporangiaceae > Allosalinactinospora > Allosalinactinospora lopnorensis. Next base: position 76,466 of record NZ_LAJC01000007.1, on the reverse strand, counting down.
CGTCTCCGCGAAGGCGTCCTGCGCGTCATTCATGAGGTTCTCGTCGAGCGAGGTCGTCACCCGGTAGCCGTTGGTGGCGACCTCCTCGGGCGCGAGGTCGTAGCGCTCCTCGAGCTCGTTCTCGACCGCGGTCTTGATGTAGCCCTTGTACCCGGTGAGGCTCTCGCCCGGCTCGTACGCGATGGTCTCCGGGAACTCCAGCTTGTCGGCCTCGGCCTGGGGGATACCAAGTTCCGGATTGTCGTTGTGCATCTCGACCATGCCGCCGACGGCGTACTCCCACCGCTCATGGAGGATCTCCTCCAGCTCGGAGCCGGCTTCCACGTTCTGGAAGTTGCTCGGCTGCTGGATGATCGCGCCGATGAACGCGCCTTCGGCCTCGTCGAGCTCGCTGACGTCCTTGTCGAAGTACGCCTGCGCCGCCGCCTGCACCCCGTAGGCATCGCGGCCGAAGTAGATGGTGTTGAGGTACTGCGTGAGGATGTCGTCGGGCTGGAGCTGCTGCCCCACCTTGATCGAGATCAGGATCTCATTGAGCTTGCGCACGTACGAGCGCTCCTGGGAGAGCCCGCCATAGTAGTTCCGGGCCATCTGCTGGGTGATGGTGGAACCGCCGCCGGCCTGGCCGCCCGTCAGCACCGCGCGCATGGTGCCGGTGATCGAGATGCCGGGTTCCTCGTAGAAGTTGCGCTGCTCCGACCCGAGCACGCCGTTGATCACGGACTGGGGGATGTCCTCCGGGGTCACCGGGACCCGGTTGAGCTCACCCGTGGTGACCGCCTCCGAACCGTCGGCGAACTGGATACTCGTCGAGGCCAACTGGGCCTGGGCTTGCTCGTCCAGCTCGTCCGGGTTCGGCGTCTTGGCGTACAGCACTCCGAAGATCGCCACGCCGGCGATGAAGAGCAGCCCGCACGTGACGAGAGCGGGCTTCCACGCCTTGGAGAGAAAGCGTTTGAACGGCCCGCGGTCGTCGTGTTCGCCCTCGCGGGACGGCGGACGGCGCCGCCCTCCACCACCGCGGCCCCCGGGCGCACGGCGCGCTCCTTCGGAACGCGCGCCGTGGGCGGCTGCGCGGCGCGTGCCGCCTCCCTCGCCCTCGGCCCGGCGCCGACCGCCCTCCGCCGCCGCACCTGAGCGGGCGGCGTCGGTATGGCGCCGCTGCGGGCGCTCGTGGTCGTGATCGTCCCTGGAGCGGCGGGGGCTGCGCTCGGGCCCATCGTCCCAGAAGCCGCCCTCGTCGTCCTCTCTCGGCCTGCGGCGACCGGCAGTGCGTTCGTCCCCGGCGGGGCCAGTGGCCCGGCGCCGACCGCCGGCGCTCCGTCGTCTTTCGGTACTCACGCGTCCTCGTTTGCTGTAATACGGCCGATCGGCCTATCGACTGGGTGGGGGGCGCAAAGCTTCCCCAGGGGAAACGATTTCGGCTACCGAACCACAAGGATCCGGCTGATTCAGGGGGTATCCGCCGGGGTTCGCCGACTTGCACGCCTTACGGGGGCGTAAGGTTTTTCCCGGCGTGCCGAAGGCGTGGTCCGCTGCTTCCTCCCGTCGATGGCCTACCGTGACGAAAACTCGGGGCACGACACCTTGGCGAGCACGGCGATCCATGACCACGGACCGCGTGTATGGAGCACACCATCGGGGGAACCGCCGACTAGGGCGGCCGTGTCGCCACTCCTATCTCCTCGGTCGCTACTGAAACACTTACGGGCCGTTCACTCCGGTACCGCATGGGGTTCGGACCTTGACACGCGAGTGACAGCGGGGGCGTTCACTCGTCAAGCAAGTGTCACGGTAAAGCGACGGCACCATATAGCACAACCCAGCCGCGAGCGTACTGGCCGATGCGACTTCGTTGATCACATTCGGCTACCGGTTGCGCCTGGCAGTCCAGGGTACGACCTCTCTTCACCGGCGTGGGGCCAGGATCCGCACAAGTTCGCACAGAGCCGAGTTTTACCAGCTCAGAGGCGCTTATCCCGTCCCTCTCCGTTCACCTGACGCTCCCGCGGAATGTTGGGAATCCAACATCTTCCGGGGTGAGCGGGAGTCCCGGCCGGTCCCCGTGGAGTCGCTATTTATATCAAAGCGATATCCTCATAATCGGATAAAGCACGCGGACGCTCACGTTCTTCTCAGCCGGACATCCGGCCAGGTACAGAGTCGGCGCCTCCGCGGCTGACACCGGAGACGGGGCGAACAAGGGGGTTCCGGATGAGGCCGCGCAGAACAAGGGTGCTTGAGCTCGCCATCCTCGGCCACCTTGAGGAGAGCCCCATGCACGGATACGAGCTGCGTAAACGCCTCAACTCCGAGCTGGGAGCCTTCCGCGCGTTCTCCTATGGCTCCCTCTACCCCTGCCTGAAGGAGATGCTGCGCCTGGATCTGGTCTCCGGTTCGCCCCAGGAGGGCGCCGCGGGATGGCGGTCGCGCATCGTGTACCAGCTCACCTCTGAGGGCCGCGAACGCCTGCGCGCGCTCCTGTCCGAAAGCACACCGGCGGCCACGGACGACGAATGCTTCGGCGTGCACTTCACCCTGTTCGGCCGTACCCGGACCGAGGTGCGAATGCGCATCCTCCGCGGCAGGCGCCACCGGCTTCTCGAACGGCTCGACTTCCTCCGTGAGCGCGTGGCGCGTGCCACTGAGCGCGGTGATCCCTACATCTACGAACTGCACCGGCATCGCGTCGAGTCCGTCGAGCGCGAGGTCGACTGGCTCGAAGACCTCATCAAGCAAGAGCGGCGTCGCGCAGAGAACGCGGGCGTCGCCGATGCGAATATCAGCGGTAGTGCCCCGCCCCTGCGAGGCGATCCGTCAGCCACAGACCAACAGATGTGAACGGCGGCCTCCTGTCGCCGTGCGGCGCGGCATCAGCCTGGAGCGCCGTGGAATCCGAGTCAGCAGATGAGAAGGAGCAAGGACCAATGGGTTCGGTACGCGTAGCCGTCGTGGGCGTCGGCAACTGTGCGGCGTCGCTCGTCCAGGGCGTTCACTACTACAAAGACGCCGCCCCAGAAACCCGGGTTCCCGGCCTCATGCACGTACAGTTCGGCCCGTACCACGTGCGGGACGTGGAGTTCGTCACGGCGTTCGACGTCGACGCCAAGAAGGTCGGACACGACCTCGCCGACGCGATCGGGGCGAGCGAGAACAACACGATCAAGATCTGCGACGTCGAACCGACCGGTGTGACCGTACAGCGCGGCCCCACGTTCGACGGCTTGGGCAAGTACTACCAGGAGACCATCGAAGAGTCCGCCGAGGACGCCGTCGACGTCGTGGCCGCGCTCAAGACCGCCAAAGCCGACGTCCTGGTCTCCTATCTTCCGGTGGGCTCCGAGGAGGCCGACGAGTTCTACGCGCAGTGCGCCATCGACGCGGGCGTCGCCTTCGTCAACGCCCTCCCCGTCTTCATCGCCTCCGATCCCGAATGGGCGGCCAAGTTCACCGAGGCCGGCCTGCCGATCGTGGGCGACGACATCAAGTCGCAGATCGGCGCGACCATCACGCACCGCGTGCTGTCCAAGCTGTTCGAGGACCGCGGCGTCGTCGTGGACCGGACCTACCAGCTGAACTTCGGCGGCAACATGGACTTCATGAACATGCTGGAGCGCGAGCGGCTGCACTCGAAGAAGGTCTCCAAGACCCAGTCGGTCACCTCTCAGATTCCACACGAACTCAAGGCCGGATCCGTGCACATCGGCCCTTCCGACCACGTGCCGTGGCTGGACGACCGCAAGTGGGCCTACATCCGGCTCGAAGGCCGCGCCTTCGGTGACGCTCCGGTGAACCTGGAGTACAAGCTGGAAGTGTGGGACTCCCCGAATTCCGCCGGGATCATCATCGATGCCATCCGGGCCGCCAAGATCGCCAAGGACCGCGGTGTCGGCGGGCCGATCCTGTCCGCCTCCTCCTACTTCATGAAGTCCCCGCCGGAACAGTACAGCGACAGCGAAGCCCACGACCTCGTCGAACGCTTCATCACGGGCGAGATCGAGCGCTGAGCGGCATATCGACACAGCGATACGGCGAGTTGTCGGCGTATGGGGTCGCCCCCGAGCGGCCCCATTCCCGTATCCGGCCCTCCGGCGGCTGTGCCCGGCGGGCGGGCGGCACCGCGTGTTCACCGTCGGCCGTCGCGGAAGGGGAGACGTTTCACGTGGAACATCCCCGTAGTCTTGCCAGGTGTCCTTCTTCGGCGATCTTCGCGCTGTGCTTCAGGGATCGCGCTTCCGTCGCCTGTTCGGTACGCGACTCCTCTCCCAGTTCGCCGATGGGGTCTACCAGGCAGGGCTGGCCGGCTACATCTTCTTCACCCCCGAGCAGCACTCCACGGCCGGTGAGGTGGCCGCGGCGTTCGCCATCCTGCTGCTGCCCTTCTCCCTTGTCGGCCCCTTCGCCGGGGTCTTCATCGACCGGTGGCCGCGCCGGCAGGTGCTGCTGTTCTCCTCCCTGAGCAAAGCGGCCCTGGCAATGATCACCGCCGCGCTCGTCGCCGTGAGCTCCGACGGGGTCCTCTTCTTCGCGGCCGCACTGTGCGTGCTGAGCGTCAACCGCTTCTTCCTGGCGGCCTTGGGAGCCTCACTGCCGCACGTCGTGCCCCGGGAGACACTGATGATGGCGAACGCCGTCACGCCCACCTCGGGGACGTTCGCAAGCTTCGCGGGCGCCGGAGCTGGAGCCGGACTGCGGCTGCTCACGGGAGACAGCGCCATGGGCACCCCCGCCGTCCTGCTCGCGGCCGGCGCGGGGTTCGCCGCGGCGGCCGGGGCCTCACTGGCGCTGCGGCGCCGGGAACTCGGACCGGACCTGGGTCGCGAGCCCCCCGAGATGCGGGCGGCGGTGCGCAACGTCGCCGCCGGGCTGGCCGATGGCGTGCGGCACGTCTGGGAGCGCCGCCCGGCCCGATACGCCCTGGCGACGATCGGCGGACTCCGCTTCGTTTTCGGTATCTGCACGCTGATGACCCTGCTGCTGTACAACAACACCTTCACCGAAGGCGGGGTCGCCGGCTTCGCCGGGTTCTCGGCAGCGCTGGGCGCCTCCGCTGCCGGTTTCCTCGCCGGGGCGATCGCCACGCCGTGGGCGACGCAGCGGATGACCGCCAGCACCTGGATCGCCACGCTGCTCGGCTCCGGAAGCGCGGCTCTGCTGCTGTTCGGACTGCCGTTCTCCTCCGGCCTGTTCCCCGCCGCGGCCTTCGCCGTGGGCGTCGTGTCACAGGGGGTGAAGGTCTCCGTCGACACGTTGGTTCAGCGACATGTCGACGACGCCTTCCGCGGCCGCGTCTTCACCGTCTACGACATGCTCTTCAACGGCCTCTTCGTCGCTGGGGCGGGGCTCTCCACCGTCGTGGTCCCGCCATCAGGCGTGAGTGCGAGCGTCCTCCTGGCCATGGCGGCGGGGCTCGCCCTGATGAGCGCGGCCTGGACCATACGTTCCCGCGCCCTTTCGGCGACCGGGGAGCCGCAGCCCCGGTGACCGCCACTGACAGAGCGGGTCGGGCCCGTCAGTCGCTGTGCTCCTCGGCCCACCTGCGCAGCTCATTCGCCGCGTCGTCCTTGCTCATAGGGCCGTGTTCCAGCCGGAGCTCCAGCAGGTACCGCCACGCCTTGCCGACCATCGGACCGGGGCTGATTCCGAGGATCTTCTGGATCTCGTTGCCATCCAGGTCGGGACGGATCCTGTTGAGCTCCTCCTCCTCGGCGAGCCGTTCGATCCGGCGTTCGATGTCGTCGTAGGCGCGTGCCAGGGCCGCGGCCTTGCGGCGGTTGCGCGTGGTGCAGTCGGCCCTGGTGAGTATGTGCAGGCGCTCCAGCAGGTGCCCGGCGTCGCGCGCGTAGCGGCGCACGGCGGAGTCGGTCCACTCTCCCTTGCCGTAGCCGTGAAACCGCAGATGGAGCGCGACGAGCTTGCTGATATCGGCGACGGTGTCCTTGGAGAAGCGCAGCGCGCCGAGCCGGCTCCGGGTCATCGAGGCCCCGACGACCTCGTGGTGGTGGAACGTGACGCGGCCGCCGGGCTCGTAGGAGCGGGTCTTGGGCTTGCCGATGTCGTGCAGCAGCGCGGCCAGCCGCAGCACCAGATCGGGCTCCAGTCCGCGCTTCTTCTCAAGCTCGATCGCCTGATCGAGCACTGTCAGGGAGTGCTCGTAGACGTCTTTGTGCCGATGGTGCTCGTCGATCTCCAGACGCAGCTTGGGGATCTCCGGCAGCACGTGCTGCGCCACACCGAGCTCCACCATCTGCTCGACACCGGTGCGCGGGTTGGCGCTGAGCATGAGTTTGACCAGCTCGTCGCGGATACGCTCAGCGGAGACGATCCCAAGGCGTTCGGCCATACCGGAGACCGCCTCTCTGACCTCGGGAGCCATCGTGAAACCAAGCTGTGCCGCGAATCGCACGGCCCGCATTATGCGCAGCGGATCGTCGCTGAACGAGTCCTCGGGTGTGCCCGGGGTGCGCAGCCGCTGCGCGCTCAGATCGGCCAGCCCGCCGAACGGGTCGGCGAACTCGCGGCCGGGCAGGTGCACCGCCATGGCGTTCACCGTGAAGTCCCGCCGCACCAGGTCCTCCTCCAGGGAGGTGCCGTAGTGGACCTCAGGCTTGCGGGACTTCGGCTGGTACGACTCGCTGCGGTAGGTGGTGATCTCCAACTGCAGGCCGTTCTTGCGCAACCCGACCGTGCCGAACTCGATGCCGACGGTCCACACGGCGTCGGCCCACCCCTTGACCAGCTCGAGGATGCGCTGCGGGACGCGTCGGTGGTGAGGTCCAGGTCGTGTACCTCACGGCCCAGCAGGGCATCGCGCACAGGGCCGCCCACGATCGCCAGTTCGTGGCCGCCGACCAGGAACCGCTCCCCGAGCTCGTCCGCGATCGTCTCGATCGAGTAGAACATGCCGCCGATCGCGGCCTGCTGCTCCCTCGTCAGCTCCGTTGCGGTAGCCGTCACCGACTCGTTTTTCGGACCTGGACGGGGAGATTCACCTGGAAGCGCAGTATTCGGCACACCCCAGAGCGTAGGTCTCGTTCCCACATGGTGCGAATCGACCGCGCCGCGCCGGAACCATCGCGTGAGGCGGCGGATCGCCTCGTGGACCTGTCGGCAAAGCGCCGGATCGACAGGCCATCGGCGCTCCCCACGCTGCCCGCCCCAACGGGGGCCGCGGCGCGCCGCGACACGCGCTCCCGGCCGCAAACCGGGTCTCCCACCCCAACCGGACGGAGAATGCTTCGGGAGCGGACCTCCAAGACGGTATCGTCGGATCCGGCCAGTGCATCCGGCTCCCGCCCCTCCGAGACCGCCATGCGCTGTGCCGCCCAATCAGCAGAGATGTCCGGCTGAAGAGCGCCGGTACCGCGCTTCGGCGCTCGTGCACGGCGGTTTCCTTGGGCCTCCCTTGTGTTGCCGCCACCTCCGGACGCCCGGTGGTCCGCCCGGAGGGCACGGTGTAGTTCGTTATGCAGTACTGGCGTCGACCACCGTCAACTCGACTCGGAAAACCTTCTGGCGTGCGTCGAATTGCTCATTTGACCACGGTCGTGACCACGGCCGTCTTTCTGGCCCCGGCACTGACCGTGTTCCTTCCTGTCCAGGCAGCGGGGGTCTCCTCACCCGCGAACGCCTCCTCCGACGACGAGCCCGTGATCGTCGAGGAGATCACGCCGCGCGCGGTCGACGAGGACAGCACGCTCACGGTCACCGGGCGAGTCACGAACACCACCGACGACGTAATCGAGGACGTCACGGTGAGGTTGCGCTACTCCCCCTACGCTGTCAGCGACCGCTCGGAGCTCGACGGCTACGCCGAAGGCGCGGAGGCCCAGCCGCCGAAGACCGGACAGAGCGTCGGACTGGACGATCCGCTGCATCCGGGGGATGCCGTCGGGTTCGAACTGGAGGCCGACGCGGAGGATCTCGACCTCGACGGCTTCGGCGTGTACCCCATGGCCATCGACGCCGTGGACGGCTCCGGCGACGGCTTGGGCATCCAGTACACGTTCCTGCCCTACCAAGGCGACGGCAAGGGCTCCGACCCCGTCGACATCGCCTGGGTCTGGCCGCTCATGAACCATCCCCAGCGCGCTGACGACGACACCTACCTCGGAGAGGACCTCACGAACGAACTGCGGCCCGAGGGGCGGCTCAACCGGCTGCTGGCCGTGGGGGCCCAGAACGGCGAAGTGGCGCTGGAGCCGCCCGAACTGCCCTCGTCGCCCCAGAACGGCACCGGGGACGAGGACGCCCGGCAGGCCGATGACGCGGACGCAGGTGATCGCGTCCCGCTCACCTGGGCCGTGGACCCCGGGTTGCTGAGCGACATCGAGCGCCTCACCACCGATTCGTACCACGTTCTCGAGGACCCGCTCGCTGTGCCGGCGGAGTCGCAGCCGACCGCCAAAACCTACGAACCCAACCCCGACGCGGCGGCATGGCTGGAGCAGGCGCGGACGATCATCGGCGACCAGCCCGTCATCTCCACCCCCTACGCCTCTCCCGACATCGCGGCCCTGCTCCGCAACGACCTGGAGAGCGACGCCGAAGCGGCGATGTTCCTCGGGGACGAGGTCGTCCAGCGTGTTCTGGAGCGCCCTGCCGATCCGGAGGTCGCTCTGCCCCCAGACGGCGTCATGAACGAGGACACTCAGGACTTCTTCACCGAGCACGGCGCCGAGCGGTTCCTCCTTCGCGACGCCGCGATGCCCGGCCAGGACTGGGTCGGCCACACCCCGACCGCTCAGGTCGAGCTTCCGAACGGAGACGACGGTTCCGCCACCGCGCTGGTGGCCGACAGCCGACTGACCCGCGTTCTCGGCAAGGCCGGCCGCGGGCCGGGCGACGCCGCACTCGCCCAGCAGCGGTTCGCGGCCGAGACGGCGCTGATCTCCGCGGAGCAGGCCGGCGCCGACCGCACGATCGTCGCCTCCCCCCCCTCCGGCTGGGATCCCGCCCCTGAGCTGGCTCAGGACGTCCTGCAGTCCTCAGAGGACCTGCCGTGGCTGGAACCGGTCGCTTTCGAGGACGTCGAGGCCGCCTCCGACGCCGAGCCGGAACGCCACGGGCTCACCTACACGGGGGCCGCCGCCGAGGACGAGCTCAGCAGCCCGTACCTGGAGCAGGTCAAGGAGGTCCGACGCGAGGTCCGGCTGTTCAACAGCATCCTGACCGAGGACAGCGACCCGTTCCGCCCCGCGATCCTGCGCCTGGAATCCGCTGCGTGGCGCGACAAGGAGGCGCTGGGCAACCAGACCCGGTCCCTCCTCGACCAGTCGGTCACCGACACCAGGGGCAAGGTCCGGATCATCGAATCCGAGCCGGTGACACTGGCCAGCAAGACCGGCACCATCGGGGTCCTGGTCGCCAACGACCTGGAGGACGAACCGGTCTCCGTCCACCTGTCGATGTTCTCCTCCAACTCCGAGCGGCTGAGTATCGGCGAGTACCAGGACTCCATGGAGATCGGGCCGGGCGGGAAGACGACCGTGTACGTACCGCTCACCGCCCGGGTCAACGGCCGCACCGTGCTGCACATGAGCCTCCACAACGCCGATGGCGAGCCGGTCTCCGTCGAGGAGACGCCGATCCCGGTGAACGCCACGGGGATGGGCGCCCAAGCCCTGATCATCAGCGCGAGCGGCGCCCTCGTACTGGTCATAGTGCTCGCACCGCGGGCGCTGCGCAGGTGGGCCCGCACGCGCACGTCGGCGGAGGGCGCTTCGCAGTCCGAGGCCGATCCGCCGTCCGGCACGGGCGGACATGACAGCACACCAGATGCCATGCAGGACAATGACAGTGGCCCATCCGGCGATCAGCCGGACGACTCCGGCGCCGCGCCCGAGGATCCCGCCGCCGGAGAGAACCAGGAGCGAGAACACTGACGGGCCCCGAACCTGATCGATCTAGAGGGAGCCGATTTCCGGTGGCGACCGAGACCACGAACGGCAGTGAAGAGACCCCCAGCTCCACTCGCACGGGTGGCCCCGGTGATCCGGGCGGTCCTGAGGAGCCCGTGGATTCCGGAGGTGAATCGGGGTCCTCTGACGGCATGATGCGCTCCAGCATGGTCATGGCCGCCGGCACGATGGTGTCGCGGGTGACCGGCTTCATCAAGGTGGTCGTGCTCGCGGCGGCGCTGGGCACACACCTCCTCGGCGACGCCTACAACACCGCCCAGACCATCCCGTTCATCATCAACGACCTGCTCATCGGCGGCCTGATGGTGAGCGTGATCATCCCGTTCCTGGTCAAGCGCCGCAAGCGCGACGCCGATGGCGGGGTGAAGACCGAGAACCGACTGGTCACGGGCGCGATCGTGCTGCTGCTCGGGATCACCCTGGCGGCGATCCTCTTCGCCGAGCTGCTGATCAGCCTCTACGCCAGCAGGTTCACCCCGGTCCAGTCCGACGTCTCGGTGTACCTGGCCCGCTTCCTGCTCGCCCAGATCTTCTTCATCGGGTTGAGCGGCCTGATCAGCGCGATGCTGAACACCCGCGACAAGTTCGGTGCCCCGGTGTGGGCCCCCGTTCTGAACAACCTGGTGATCATCGCGGTGGGCGGGCTGTTCCTGTGGGTGGCCGGCCCCGGCCACACCCCCGAGACCGTGTCGCAGGGCGAGCTCACCCTGCTCGGGCTCGGCACCACGCTGGGCATGGTGCTGCAGACCGCTGTCCTGGTGTTCTCGCTGTGGCGTTCCGGATTCCGCTGGCGGCCCCGGCTGGACCTGCGCGGCTCCGGCCTGGGTGAAGCGCTGCGCAGCGCCGGGTGGATGCTCCTCTACACCCTGATGACCCAGCTGGGCCTGCTCATCACCACCAACCTCGCCAACGCCGCGAACGTCGCGAGTCTGGAGGAAGGGCACAACGTCGGCGCGGGCATCACCGCCTACAACTACGCCTACCAGCTGTTCCAGCTCCCCTACGCGATCATCGCGGTCTCGCTGATCACCGTTCTGCTGCCGCGGATGAGCGGACACGCCGCCGATGAGCGCTGGGACGAGGTGCGCGCCGGATTCTCCAGTACCCTGCGCATCTCGGCGCTGCTCCTGGCACCGGTCGCCCTGGCGATGGCCATGTACTCGATCCAGTTGTCCGTTCTGGTGTTCGCGCGGGGCAGTACCTCCGTCGCCGACGCGCAGAACGTCGGCACCGTTCTCGCGGTGATGTCTCTCGGCCTGGTGCCGTTCACCGTCTTCCAGCTGATGCTGCGGGTGTTCTTCGCCATGGGCGACACCCGGACCCCCGCTCTCATCAGCATCGCCAACGTCGCGGTGCACGGGGTGCTCGCCTTCACCGCTTTCTTCGTGCTCCCGCCGAACCTGGTCGTCGTGGGCGTCGCCGCCGGCTTCATGCTTTCGTTCGCCTCCGGCCTGTCCATCGCGGGTGTGATCCTCAGCCGCCGTCTCGGCGGGCTTGACGGACGCCGCATCCTTGCAACATTGTTGCGGCTGCACCTGGCCGCGGTTCCGAGTGTCGTCGCTGGTATCGGCGTTCTCTGGTTCTTCGTGGCGCGGTTCGGTGAGGGGTTGGCCACCAACATCGGCGCTCCCGTCACCGGCTGTGTGGTCGGCGCGCTGCTGTTCCTGCTCTTCGCCCGGCTGTTGCGGATTGAGGAGCTCAACGCTGCGCTGGGTCTCATACGCTCCCGACTGAGGCGGTGACCCGCTGCCTCATCGGAGGCACAACCGCCGCGTGCTCACCTCTTCCACCGATCCCGGTGTCAGCGGCACTGCCCCCGTCAGTCCTCTCCCGGTAGCCGTCGTCTTGTCCCTGCCCCCGTGAGCACGGCGCCCCTTGAACAGGAAGATCCGCCAACGGTGCCGAACGATCACCCCGACAGCCAGGAAAGGCCCCAGAGCCGGTTCCCCCTGCCCGAGGAGGTGCTCGACGAGGTCGAGCGCACCGACCCTTCCACGGAACCCGAGTCCGGTCTGGTAACCGACCACGATCCGAAAGACTTCGGGGACCTCGGTACGGCCGACCGCGCAGGCGAGGAAGGCGACGAGATCGGCGGGGCCGCCCACGCGGCTCCGCCGAATCTCATGCGTTCCAGCGCGATCATGGCGCTCGGAACGGTGTGCTCCCGGGCCACGGGTTTCCTCCGGACGGTCGTACTCGCCGCCGCGCTGGGCACGCACCTCCTCGGCGACGCCTACCAGACGGCGAACATGGTGCCCTACGCCGTCTACAACCTGCTCATCGGCGGCCTGCTCGCCAGTGTCTTCGTCCCGTTCCTGGTGAAACGGAAGAAGCAGGACGCCGACGGGGGAGTCGCCACCGAGCAGCGGCTGTTCACCACCATGCTGCTCGTGCTGGTCCTGATCACCGCAGTGGGCATCCTCGTCGCGGAGTGGCTCATCCGGCTGTACGCCGGTGAGTTCACCACCGCACAGCACGAGGCCTCGGTGTACCTGGCGCGGTTCCTGCTCGCCCAGATCTTCTTCGTCGGGGCGAGCGGCATCGCCAGCGCCATGCTGAACAGCCGGAACCACTTCGCCGCTCCCATGTGGGCGCCGATCCTGAACAATCTGATCATCATCGGCGTCGGCATACTCTTCCTTGCGGTCGCGGGTCCCGGAAGCACCCCGGAGAGCGTCACCGAGGACAGCCTGGCCCTCCTCGGCGCCGGAACGGCAGCAGGCCAGGTCCTGCAGTGTGCCGTGCTGCTCTGGGCGCTGTGGAAGGCCGGATTCCACTGGCGGCCGCGGCTGGACCTGCGCGGCTCCGGCCTGGGCGAGGCCGCGCGGACCGCCTCCTGGATGATGCTCTACATCGGCATCGTGCAGGCCGGGCTCCTGGTCACCACGAACGTCGCCACGCGGGCAGGTGTGCGCGCCGCCGAAGCGGGAGGGTCGGCCGCAGGGACCGGCATCACCGCGTACCAGTACGCCTCGATGCTGTACCAGCTTCCCTACGCGGTCATCGCGGTCTCGGTCATCACCGCTCTGCTACCCCGTATGAGCGAGCATGTCACCGACGGGCGCAAGGACCTGGTGCGTTCGGACTTCTCCCGCGGGTTCCGGCTGGCGTCCGTGCTCATCGCGCCGATCTCGATCGCGATGGTGGTCTTCGGCATCCCGTTCTGCGTGCTGATCTATGCGCGTGGCAGCACATCGGTGGAGGACGCGCAGCGCATCGGGATGATCCTGATGGCCTTCTCGATCATGCTGATCCCGTTCACGCTGTTCCAGTTGCAGCAGCGCGTCTTCTACGCGCTCGGGGACACCCGGACCCCCTCGCTCATCGCGATCCCCGCTGAACTCACCCATGCTGTGCTCGCGGTGAGCCTGCTGTTCCTCGTACCGCCGCGCCTCGTCGTCATCCTGCTCCCCATCGCCTACGGCTTGTACTACGTGGTGGGCTCACTACTGGCCTGGCGGCTGCTGAGCCGGCGCCTGAACGGTCTGGACGGGCGCCGGGTACTGCTGACATTGGTCAAACTGCATCTGGCCGCGATCCCCAGCGCTATTTTCGGCGTGGCAATGATCCTTACTTTCGGGCTGATGCCGGGGACCGTGCTGCCACCGCTGCTCGCCATCATCGTGGGTGGCCTGATCGGCGGCGCGCTCTTCATCCTCGTAGCCAGGCGCGCCGGAGTGACTGAAGTCACAACCTTCTTGGATATGGTTCGGAACCGTTTACTGCGCCGCTGATCACCGGCAAGACATGACAGCGCGTAACCACTGAAAGGGCCTCTATGTGTGCCGAGCCAGGTGTGATTGTCCTCCGGAGACAGTTTCCAGGCGTCCTAGCATGGAGCAGCAGTCCTCTGCCGCAACACCCGTGTTTGTCTGAGCTGCCTGAAGGGAGGTCAGGGACAGGCGACGTGGCCGGATGCATCTGTGACTCTCAGGGTGGGCGCAACGCCCCCGTTTCATTGATGGCTGGTCGTCGCGTCCATCACTCCCGGCATGAGCACCTTCATGATTGAGCCAGGAGCACGCCTCGCCGGTCGCTACCGGCTGGAAGAACCGGTGAGCGACACCGGAGGGGCGACGTTCTGGAAAGCGACCGACGAAACGCTCGCCCGCCCCGTCGCGGTCTGGACATTCGCCGACGGTTTCCCCCGTACGACCGAGGTCGTGCACGCCTCCCGGGCTACCAGCCGTGTGTCGGACTCCCGTGTCACGCAGGTCTTCGACGCCGACGACTCCGGCCCTACCCCCTACGTGGTGGAGGAATGGGTTGTCGGCCAGTCGCTGGCCGAACTGCTCGCGAAGGGGCCGCTCGAACCCGAGCGCGCGGCCGGGCTTGTCGCGGAGGCGGCCGAGGCGCTCTCGGCGGCCAACGCCACCGGCCTTTTCCACCTTTATCTCACCCCTAACAAGCTCATGTGGAGTGTCGGCGGTGCGGTCAAGGTGACAGGCGTCGGAGTCGATGCCGCCCTGCGCGGTGTCTCCGCCCCCGACCCCGCGGCCGCTGACGCCCAAGGCCTCGGCAAGCTTCTCTATGCGGCGCTCACGGGCCACTGGCCCGACAGCGAGCAGAGCGGCCTTCCCGCGGCCCCCACCGATTCCGGCCGCCCGTGTCGGCCCAGTCAGGTCCGGTCCGGGATCCCGCCGAAGCTCGACGAGATAGTTAACCGTGCCGTGTTCCGCGACACCGGGAACCAGGCACCGCTGGCCAGCTCCCGAGAGGTCGCCGAAGCCCTGGCCGACGTCCCGCGCATGGTGCCACTTCCGGCGACCCCGGCGAACGCCCCTCCGCCGGAACACGGCACCTCCCGCCGCAGCGGTGAGTTCGGCATCGTCACGCCCCCGCGCCCTCCGAGCCCCCCTCGCCCACAGGAAAGCCACCCTCCGAAGAAGAGCGAGAAAGGCGCCGCGCGTTCCCCGGGCCTCCGCCAGGCCCTGATCGGCGCGGCCGCCCTCGTCCTGTTCGTCGGTGTGGTCGCCGGAGCCTGGGTCGTCGGCAGCAACATCGGAGGAGGAGGCGGCGACTCCGACGGCACCGGCGCCGACGGCACCGGAAACCAAGAGGCAGCGGTCGAACCGGACGAGGACCTGGACACGCTCGAACCGCAGAACACCGAGAGCTTCGACCCAGGGGGCAGTGGCGAGGAACACAACGACCGGATCCCGAACGCCTTCGACGGCGACGCCTCCACACACTGGAACACCCAGCGCTACAACAGCGCCGAGTTCGGCAACCTCAAGGAGGGGGTCGGCATCCTCGTTGACCTGGGCGAACCCGCCGAGCTGCACGAGGTCGACCTGAACCTGGGGAACGCCGGCCCCGCGAACCTGGAGATCCTCGTCGGAGACGAACCCGAGCCGGGTGCGCTGGCCACTTCGGGAGAGGCCGAGCAGGCCAGCGGAGAAACTAACGTTAAGCTGGCTGATCCGGTCGAAGGACAGTATGTGGTGATCTGGTTCACTCAACTGCCCGACGAAGGTGAACACCGAGGAACAATCCATGAGGTCGAGCTGCGCGGGAAAATGTGAACACGGTGATGGACGCAGTTCAGGAGCTC
The DNA here is from genome assembly GCF_000981225.1 of Allosalinactinospora lopnorensis. Lineage (GTDB taxonomy): Bacteria > Actinomycetota > Actinomycetes > Streptosporangiales > Streptosporangiaceae > Allosalinactinospora > Allosalinactinospora lopnorensis. The sequence continues at coordinate 60,992 of NZ_LAJC01000007.1, read as the reverse complement.
CCCGACAAGGAGCTGTTGTCCAGACACGCTCAAGGTGATGACCAAGCCTTCAACGAGCTGGTCAAACGGCACCGTGAGCGGATGTGGGCTGTCGCCGTCCGTGTTCTGGGCGACCCGGAGGAGGCATCCGACGCTCTCCAGGATGCCTTCCTCTCGGCTTTCCGCGGAGCGCACCGCTTCCGCGGGGACGCGCAGGTCAGCACCTGGCTGCACCGCATCGTCATCAACGCCTGCCACGACCGGATGCGCCGCAAGCTGGTACGCCCCTCTGTTCCCACCGACGACGCCACCCTCGATGTGCTCTCCAACGAGCGCACCAAGGGAACGACTCCCGACCCCACCGGCCGCAGCGACTCCTCCCTGGACGTGCAGGCGGCCCTGGAGAACCTGCCGCCGGAGCAGCGTCTCGCTCTTATCCTCGTCGACATGCTGGGATACCGCGTCGACGAGGCCGCCGAGATACTGGAAATCGCCTCAGGTACCGTCAAGAGCCGCTGCGCCCGCGGACGCGCCAGGCTTCTGCCATATCTCGCTCATCTCAGGAACCCTGAGGACTCCCGGGACGTCACATCCCCGAGAGGAGGTGACCGGAGATCGTGACGTCTCACGTGGACGCGGAGATCCTCGCCTTGTCGGCCGAAGGCCTGCTGGATCCGGACGAGGAGGGCTCCGTCCAGGAGCACCTGGCCGGATGCGACGAGTGCGGTGAACAGCTCAACGCCCTGGCCGCTGTGTCACGGACACTGGGGGAGGTACCGGCCCCCCCACTTCCCGCTGATGTCGCCGCGCGCATCGAGGATGCCGTGCAGGCCGAGGTCCAACACCGCCATGAGCGGCCTTCGGGCCCGGAGCCCCCGCGGTCGGACGGCGGCTCCGGAGGAGGTGCTCCTCTCCCGCTTCATCGGCCCAAGGGGCCCAAACACTGGATGCCCTATCTCGTCGCCGCCGCAGCGGCCATCTTCGTGATCGGCGGTGCCGGCGCCATCGTGCAGGGAATGTTCTTCCAGGATGAGCCGGTCGGGGCGACTTATGAGGAAGCGGAGAAGGACGAGAACCCCGATACCGCCCTCGCCTATCGGCCCGTGATGCTGAACAGCGACGTCGAGTACACAGAGGAGGAACTCGACACCCAGGCCTCGGAGGTTCTCGGTTCCGTTTCCCCCGTCGCCCTCCCCGACGCCCTCCCCGGCGCCCCTGAGAGCGACGCAGAGGAGCGGAAGGGTTCGTCCCACCCAACCCCCTCGGAGGCCCCGTCCGACGTCTCCTCGTGCGTTCACAAGCTCGGGAGCACCAACGGTGGACAGCAGCCCGCGCTGATCGACGTCGGATCCTTCCAACCGAGCGGAGGCGGCGCCGCTGAGGACGCCTGGGTGATGTACTACGGTTCCGAGCCGAAGGACGAGTTCGACGTCGTGGTCGTTTCGCCGCGGTGCGCCGGCACAGGACCGGCTGAGGACTCCGTTCTGGCCGAGACCACGGTCGCCGGACCGTAGCCAACCGCTCCCGGTAGAAGAGCCCCGACTCACCACGGCAAGGACGGAAAACCAGGTCAAACGCCCCTTGACGAGCGTCAGCACTGGTTGGGAATGGCGGACGCCTACCATCTGTTGGTAGTGAACGACCTCCCCAGCGGGTCACTCTCTGAGTGGCCGCCCGAGTTACCGAAGGGCCGACGAGCGTGAGCGACGTCCGTAACGTGATCATCATCGGGTCTGGCCCCGCGGGTTACACCGCGGCTATTTACGCGGCGCGTGCCGAACTCCGGCCGCTCGTGTTCGAAGGCTCGATCACCGCCGGTGGCGCGTTGATGAACACCACCGATGTGGAGAACTTCCCCGGTTTTCCTGACGGCATCATGGGGCCCGACCTCATGGACAACCTCCGGAAGCAGGCTGAACGGTTTGGCTCCGAACTCGTGCCAGACGACGTCACCGAGGTCGACCTGAAAGCGACTCCGAAAGTCGTCAAGGTCGGCAACGAGACTCACTATGCCCGTACCGTGATCGTCGCCACGGGTTCCGGATACCGCAAGCTCGGTGTCCCCGGCGAGGAGGAGTTCTCCGGACGCGGCACATCGTGGTGCGCCACCTGCGACGGTTTCTTCTTCCGGGAGCAGGACATCGCGGTGGTCGGCGGCGGCGACACCGCGATGGAAGAGGCCACCTTCCTCACCCGCTTCGCGCGTTCGGTCACCGTGATCCACCGCCGCGGGGAGCTGCGCGCCAGCAAGATCATGCAGGAGCGCGCGTTCGACAACGACAAGATCCGGTTCCTCTGGAACACCGAGGTAACCGAGGTCCTGGGCGACAACAAGGTCACTGGGGTCCAGCTGCGCAACACCCAGACCGGCGAGGAAAGCAAACTCGACATCACCGGCCTGTTCATCGCGATCGGTCATGACCCGCGGGTCGAGCTATTCGAGAGCCAGCTCGACCTGGACGAGGAGGGGTACATCACGGTCGACGCCCCCACGACCAAGACCAACATCCCCGGCGTGTTCGCCTGCGGCGATGTCGTGGATCACGTCTACCGGCAGGCCGTCACCGCCGCCGGCACCGGCTGTGCCGCCTCTCTGGATGCCGAACGGTACCTCGCCGAGCAGGGGAACTGACGCTCATATCGTCACGGTCCTCTAGCGGAGACACCGGGAGGGCCGACTATATGCCCGAGTCTCATTCACGAGGAGTATTCATATGGCGAAGCTCAAGGAAGTCACCGACGCCAGCTTCGAGACCGACGTCCTGAAGAATGACAAGCCGGTGCTGGTCGACTTCTGGGCCGAATGGTGCGGCCCGTGCCGCCAGATCGCCCCGATTCTTGAAGAGATCGCCGACGAGCACGGCGACAAGATCGAGATCGTGAAGCTCAACATCGACCAGCAGCCGAACGTGCCGCGTGAGTACGGGGTCATGCAGATCCCGACGATGAATCTCTTCAAGGATGGCGAGGTCGTCAAGCAGATCATGGGCGCCAAGCCCAAGCGGAAGCTGCTGGAGGACCTGCAGGAATACATCTGAGCGCGGTCCCTGCCTCGCATCCTTGTTTCACGTGAAACCGTAGAGCACATGCGAATGGTCCCCGAGGACGTCCTCGGGGACCATTCGCATGTCGGGAGCCTCTTGCCTTGTAGAGCCGGTTCCCGCTTCGTCTGAGAGCAGGCCCGGTGTTGCGGACAGCTGGGGCTGTGCCTCGGGTCAGACCACGAGCTTGGCCGGATCCGGTGGTGTTCCCCGGAGACGGGGCTTGGTCCCTGCCCCTGTGTGCCAAGGGGGTGTAGCGCCCGACCGATATACGGTCATGTCGACATGGCGACCGCTGCCGTTAGTTCTCTCTCGACACGGGATCCATGGCGGCGATGATGCGCTCAAGATCCTCCCTCGTCGCGAACTCCACAACGATCTTGCCCTTCTTCTGCCCCATGTTGACCTTTACCCGGGTATCGAAGGCGTCCGAGAGGCGGCTCGCCATTTCCTCGATCTCCGGCGGTGTCTCCCGCGAAACCGGTGCGCGGCGCTGGCTGGAAGGCTTGCCGTCCGTCTCCCCCAGCGTGATGATCTCCTCCAGCGCCCGGACCGACAGTCCTTCCTCGACAATGCGTCGCGCCAGCCGCTCCTGGGTCTCCATATCGTCCACCGAGAGCAGCGCACGCGCATGGCCGGCACTGAGCACTCCCGCGGCCACCCGGCGCTGCACCGCCGGCGACAGATTCAGCAATCGCAGCGTGTTGGTGATGTGCGGACGCGAGCGGCCAATGCGCTTTGCGAGTTCGTCGTGTGTCGCACCGAAGTCGTCCAAGAGCTGCTGATACGCCGCAGCCTCCTCCAGGGGGTTGAGCTGCTGGCGGTGCAGGTTCTCCAGCAGCGCATCGCGGAGCATAGCATCGTCGCCGGTGTCGCGCACGATGGCGGGGATATGCTCCAGGCCGGCCTCCATACTGGCCCGCCAACGACGCTCCCCCATGATCAGCTCGTAGCGCCCATCGCCGAGCTTGCGCACAACGATGGGTTGCAACAGGCCGACTTCGGCGATCGAGGCTTTCAGCTCCTCCAACTGCTCTTCGTCGAAGTGCTGGCGAGGCTGGCGCGGGTTCGGAGTCACCGCACCGACCTCGATCTCCTCCAAATAAGCGCCATCAAGGGCTGGAGGAGGGGCTTCCCCGTCCGTGGGGGCTATCTGTTCCACATCGACCGTCGCCGGCCCCTGCGGAATGAGAGCCCCCAGGCCTTTCCCTAGACCGCGCCGCTGCTGGCTCACCGACGTCTCCCTTCACGTCCCATGGTCAGTTACCGACGCCCGTCTTCGCCCGATGAGCCATTTCGCGGGCCGCTTCCATATAGGCCACCGCCCCAGTGGAACCGGGGTCATAGGTCATGACGGACTGTCCGTAGCTCGGCGCTTCCGAGACGCGAACGCTCCGAGGCACCAATGTCTTGAGTACCAGATCCCCGAAGTGCTGGCGTACCTCATCTGCGACCTGTGAAGCCAACCTGGTCCGACCGTCGTACATGGTGAGCACGATGGTGGAGATCTCCAGCGACGGGTTGAGATGCGACTTCACCAGCTCGACGTTGCGCAGCAGCTGGCCGAGTCCTTCGAGCGCGTAGTACTCGCACTGGATCGGAATCAGCACCTCATCGCACGCGACCATCGCGTTGACGGTCAGCAGTCCGAGGGATGGCGGACAGTCGACGAGGATGTAGTCCAGTTCGCTGCTGTCGAAGGCTGAGAACGCGCGCTTGAGTCGGGACTCTCGGGCGACCAGGGACACGAGTTCGATCTCCGCCCCTGCCAGGTCGATCGTGGCCGGCACGCACCACAGGTTCGGGATATCAGGAACCGACTGCGCCAGATCGCGGATTTCCGCGTCTTCCACCAGGCAGTGGTAGATGGATCGGGAGGTCTCTTCCTTCTCGATCCCCAATGCCGTGGAGGCATTCCCTTGAGGGTCGAGGTCCACGACGAGGACCCGGTTTCCGTGCATGGCCAGTGAAGCGGCGAGGTTCACCGTGGTGGTCGTCTTACCGACCCCACCCTTCTGATTGGCGACACTCAGCACCCGACACTCAGCGGGGCGCGGCCACGAATCATCGCCGGAGCCTCGTCCCGACATGGCCGCGCGTGCCGCGCGCGCGATCGGCGTATCAAGCTCCACGTCGGCAGAGGGGTGGTCCTCTGCGTCGAAATCCGTTTCACGTGAAACATCGGCGGCGTGCCACGACTGGTCTTCCCAGGAGGGCGTTTCACGTGGGGCTCCTGGCTCCGGAGTGTCTCCCGGGCTGAACACCAGATCTGTTTCACGTGAAACATGGGTGCCATCGAACTGGTTCTGGGGCACGAATGAGTTCACCTCTTCCGTCCACGCTTCTTTCTGCCGCCCGGCGTACGTCTCGACCTGGACGGAGTGAGCTGGCCGCTCTCGGATGTGACCCTGACGCGAACGACCGTCGTAGCCGGTTCGACCTTACCGTGGCCAACCCGAACAACATTGGCAACGCATGGGCGTTGTGCGTACAAATCTGCGCGCGCTTCCTCCAACTCACTCTCCGCTTGCTCTCCCTTGAGCGCGAGCAGGATGCCATCCTTACGGAGCAGAGGAAGTACCCACCTTGCGAGGCGAGTCAGAGGAGCGACTGCGCGAGCCGTGACAACGTCTGCACGCAGTTCCTTCCTCATCTCTTCGGCTCGTCCCCGATGCACGGTCACGTTCTTCAGGCCGAGAGTCTCAACGCACTCTCGCAGAAAGACCGTCCGACGGAGAAGAGGTTCAAGGAGGACTATAGAGAGATCCGGTCGCATGACACCGAGCACCACACCGGGAAGACCCGCTCCGGCTCCGACGTCAACGACTTCGGCACCCTCGGGGATCAACTCCTCAACAACAGCACAGTTCATCAAGTGCCGTTCCCACAACCGAGGCACCTCTCTTGGACCGATCAGCCGCGCACTACCCCGGCATCCGCAAGGAGATCAGCGTACCGGGCCATCCTGGGTAGGGCATCACCGAACAGCGCATGCGCGTGCTCGGGCGGCGCCACACGCCCGCCAGCGCCCGAGGTCATCAGTCACCACCTTGGTCTCTTCGTTCGCTCATCGACACATCGACATCTCGACAGCGACGTCGAGAAGATCACGCCTGAGTTGAGCAGCGCGCAGCCCGCCTACAGACGTACTCGGTAGGGGAGTCCGGGGCCGAACAATAAAAGCGCCCCCCACGATCCTACGTGTGGGAGGCGCCGGGTGTTTCACGTGAAACCATCAGTGGTCGGCGGGGTACACCACCACATAACGGTTTGGCTCTTCACCTTCCGACTCACTGCGCAGTCCGGCCGAGGCGATGGCGTCGTGCACCACCTTCCGTTCGAACGGGGTCATCGGCGCCATCGGTTTCACTTCGCCCTTCCGCTTCACCTCGTCGGCGACCTCAGCGCCGATCCGGCTGAGCGCCTTGCGACGCGAATCCCGGTACCCACCGATGTCGAGCATCAGCCGACTCCGGGTTCCGGTCTTGCGGTGCACCGCCAGCCGTGTCAGCTCCTGCAGCGCCTCAAGCACCTCCCCTTTGTCGCCGACGAGTTCCTCCAGGGTGGTTCCCACGACCGAGACTTTGGCGCGGTCCCCTTCGACGTCCATATCGATGTCGCCATCGAAGTCGGCGATATCCAGCAGCCCTTCGATGTAGTCGGCCGCGATATCGCCTTCCCTTTCCAGCGTCTCAACGTCGATACCGGGTTCCGTGGCTTCGTCCTGCCCCGGCTCGTCCGCCACCGCCACGCTGCCGCGGTTCTCCTCCGCGTTCTCGGTGTTGCCGTTGCTCACAGCGAGCTGTCTCCTTTAATCGCGATCCGGCCGGCTCCACGCTTCCGGGGCTGATTCTCGCCTGCGCGATCCGGCCCGTATGGCCCCTGATTCCCCATTGTGCCGCCGCCGCGGCTAGCGCTTCTTCCCACCAGTGCGCTTCGCACGCGATTGTTTCTTCGGCTGCTTACGCTCGATCTTAGGCTCTTCAGCCGGTTCAGGCTCGGATTCCTGTTCCTTGCGCTTACCCAGGAATCCCTTGGCCGACCCGTTCGGGCTCGCATCCTTCGCCGCAGTGGAGACGGGTTCGCCGGGGGACGGAACGGGGTGCTTCCGGTACAGGAAGTGCTGCTGACCCATGGTCCAGATGTTCGAGCTGACCCAGTAGATGAGCACACCGATCGGCATGGCCAGGCCGAACAGACCGAAGGCCGGGGCGAGGTACATCATGATCTTCTGGGTCTGCATCATCGGGTTGTCCGGCATCTGGGCCGTGCTCCGCTTGATGCTCTGCCGCATGGTCAGGAAGGTCGTCGCTCCCATGATCACGCAGGCGATGGCGATGACGATCCTGGCCATGACAGGGTCCGCGTTGTACTGCGCGAGCTCCTGCGCTGAGCTGGTGAACTGGGCGGCCAGCGGAGCGTGGAAGATCTGCGCGTTCTGGGCGCTCTCCACGAGATCCTCGGTGAATCCGTAGCGCGCCCTTCCCTCGGCCACGTTGCGCAGCACGTTGAACAGCGCGAAGAAGACCGGCATCTGCAGCAGCAGAGGGAGGCAGCCCATGACGGGGTTGGTGCCGCTCTCCTGATAGAGCTTCATCATCTCTTGCTGCTGGCGCTGCTTGTCGTTCTTGTAGCGCTCCCGCACCTTCATCATCTGCGGCTGCATTTCCTGCATCTTCCGCTGCGTGTGCATCTGCTTCACGAACAGCGGAACCATGATCAGCCGCATTAGGATGGTCAGAGCGACGATGGACAGGCCCCACGCCCACCCACTGTCCGGGTTCAGCCCAAGGAACGTCAGGCCGGAGTGGATGTGGATCAGCACCCAGCCGACGATGTTGTATAGCCAGTCCAGCACCGGCGAACTCCCTCTTTTTGCTCCAGTTCAGCTACAGGCCTGTTGGGCCGGGAGCGACGTCGCCCCCGTTCCCGTGGCCCGCGTCGTTCGCTCTTTGCGCGCGTACGCCCTTGCGCGGTGGTACCGGGTCGAGCCCTCCCGGGTGAAACGGATGACACCGGGCGATTCTCCGGACCGCAAGCCATAGTCCTCGCAGCGCGCCATGCTCCTGGAGCGCCTGCACCGCGTATGCGCTGCATGAGGGATAGAAACGGCAGACTGGCGGGAACAGAGGGCTGATGAACCGCTGATAACCCCTGATAGGCAGGATCAGCAGCCGCGCTACCGGATTCGGTCTGCCGTCGATCATGAGCCCGTCCGCTCCCCGCTGGCCCGCGCGCCGTTGGATGCGTCGGCTTCTCGCCCCCAGGGGCGGCGTGTCGCCTTCGTGCGGGAGCTCATCGCCGTGGCCAGTGCACCCTCGAGCTGCGCGGCCAGCGCGTCGTGTTCTTGGGACGCGGCCAAGGGTTTGGCCCGCACTACTAGCAGGCTACCTTCAGGCAGAAGAGGCAGCCGCTCGCGCATGAGGTGGCGGAGGCGGCGCTGAACCCGCTTGCGTGTCACCGCGCCCCCGACAGCCTTGCTCACGACGAATCCCACCTTCGGTGGGCCGGGGGACTCCCCGCCGGTTCCGGAGGGCGGCGCCAGGTAGGCGACTCCCAAGGCCTCCCGGCTGCCGCGGCGTCCTTTACGCATGACGAGCCCGAAGTCGGCACTGCGCCGCATACGGTTCTTGGGCGACAACATGGGATGGGTCCTCGGACACAATAAGAAGACCGGCCGCCGCAAGCGGCAGACCGGCCCACCGTATCGTTCGACGCGTGGCGACTACTGGCTCACGGTCAGCCGTACGCGCCCCTTCTTCCGGCGCGAAGCAATGACCGCGCGCCCGGCACGGGTGCGCATGCGCAGCCGGAAACCGTGGACCTTCGCGCGACGCCGGTTGTTCGGCTGAAACGTACGCTTGCTCACTGCTGGGCTCCAGGGGCGTGTGATTGACTTCCTCTCCCGCCCGACAGGCAGGAGGTCCCCTTGGCTGGCCGGCCTGTCCGCCGGTTCCTTCCTCAGGGATTGGCGCTTCGTTGACTTCGTCGAGAGGTCCGCGCCCTACGGCGGATTCTCCACCCACCGACCTTGCGATCGCGGCACCACGACCTTCGCACACAAAGATACCGTCGCAAGTATAAGGGAAGATACGGCTTGTCAGGACGCCGGTCAAATCGGCCAGACACGTTACCAGCAGCTACGAGGACCGCAGTCCACAGATCCGCCTCCTGTGGACACCACGTTATTCACAAGCCGTGCGTCTTCCCCAGCCATCCCTAAGCTGTGGATAACCTCAGAGGGGGACACCGCTCCTCGTGCGACTACCCCTGCCCCGGCACAACCATCGAGACAACTAGCGATCACACCCTTTGATCTGGGGATTGTGGATAACTCTTCGGTCCCCGCCGGAATCTGAGAGGCTGTGCACAACATGTGGATGAACTTCGGTCCACTGTGGAAGTGCGGAGCCGCTCCACCGGCTCCGCGGCGCGAACGCGCGGCGAAATCGTACACAGCTAGTCCACAGACACACGCTTAGTTACCCACAGAACATCGTTCGTTGAGCGCATCGGCCCCGAGGGGCACCCCAGGGGCCGGTCCGGCCCAGAACGACCGGTGCAGCCGAGAGAATGAGTCGTCTGACACCAGCGACCACGCGGCGCCGGCCGACCGCAGCAGAACACCGTGAGAAGGGGACGAACCATGGCAGGTCACCGTGTCTGAGGCACAGGTCAACCTCGCAATGGTGTGGACGAGCGTGCTGGACAGCCTCGATAACAGCGCGCTGCCCCCGCAGCAACGGGCATGGCTTCCGCAGACCCGCCCCCTGGGCCTGATCGAGGACACAGCTCTGCTCGCCGCACCCAACGAATTCGCGAAGGAGATCCTCGAAACCCGGCTCCGCCCGGCCATCAGCCAGGCACTGTCAGCCGAGCTGGGCCGGGAGATCCGTGTGGCGGTCACCGTCGATCCGACAGCGGTCCAGCCCATGCCCCCCGGCACCGCGCCGACGGCGGGCTACGGTCCTGCGCCCCCCGCACCGGGCGGCCAGCCGCTTATGCAGGGAAACCGGCCAGGAGTACCCGCCGGCCAGGAGACACCGCGGCACGGATCCGACCCAGCGCCTCCCGGCGCTCAGCCGCCGAAGGAAGGCTCTCCCCAGCTCCCTGTCGCACGCGAGGACATCCCCGGCCCTCCGGCCACCTCCGAGGCACTGCCCGATGGCCATTTCGGACACGCGGGGTACCCCGGTCCCGCCGAGCGCCCATCCGAGGGCTCCGGCGCACGTGACCGCTTCCCTTCCCCTGAACAGCGTGGGGAGAGGGAGGCATCCCCCCACGAGTCCGGCCCGGCCCACCCCCAGCCGCGCCCCCCGCACCGTTCACAGTCCTATGGACACACCGCCCCTCCGTATGCCTCTCCCCCCGGCCACGGCGAGGACCTGCTCGCTTCGCCTGCCGACAGCAGGGCGAGGCGCTCCGAGGACTACGGGGCCTACGGAACCGTTCCCGGGCACGGAGAGTACGGTCCGCCGGGACAGCAGCGGCCCCAGGAGCAGCACCACGCGGGTTGGGAGGAGCCCAATCAGTGGGGCGCTCCCAACAACTGGGAGACACCCGCCCGGGAGGAGACTCACCTCCCGTACGAACAGGCACCGGAGGCTCCGGACTCGGCGCCCCGCGGCAACGACGGGGCCGACGACCGGACAGGCAACATCCCGCTCCAGTCGGACGACGATTCCGGCCAGGTACCGCCCCCTCCCCTGCCCAGCGCTCCCGACACCACGGGCGGCAACCAACCGCACACCTCGGCCGAGCCGGCGCGGCTGAACCCCAAATACACGTTCGACACCTTCGTCATCGGGTCCAGCAACCGGTTCGCCCACGCGGCCGCGGTCGCCGTCGCCGAGGCGCCCGCCAAGGCGTACAACCCCTTGTTCATCTACGGCGGATCGGGCCTGGGGAAAACCCACCTGCTGCACGCCATCGGCCACTACACCCAGCGCCTCTACGACGGCGCCCGGGTGCGCTACGTGAGCTCCGAGGAGTTCACCAACGAGTTCATCAACTCCATCCGCGACGGGAAGGCCGACGGCTTCCGGCGCCGCTACCGCGACATCGACGTCCTCCTGGTCGACGACATCCAGTTCCTGGAGAACAAGGAGCAGACTCAGGAGGAGTTCTTCCACACCTTCAACACGCTGCACAACTCCAACAAGCAGATCGTGGTCTCCAGTGACCGGCCCCCCAAACAGCTCAACACACTGGAGGACCGGCTGCGCAACCGCTTCGAGTGGGGCCTGATCACCGACGTCCAGCCTCCGGAACTGGAGACCCGGATCGCGATCCTGCGGAAGAAGGCCGCCCAGGAAGGCCTCGCCGCTCCACCGGAGGTCCTGGAGTTCATCGCCAGCAAGATCGCCACCAACATCCGCGAGCTCGAAGGGGCCCTCATCCGGGTCACCGCATTCGCGAGCCTCAATCGGCAATCGGTAGACCTGCACCTCACCGGCATCGTGCTGAAGGACCTGATCCCCAACGACGAAGGACCGGAGATCACCGCTTCGGCGATCATGGCTCAGACCGCGTCGTACTTCGGGCTCAGCACCGAGGACCTTTGCGGAACCTCGCGCTCGCGGGTCCTGGTCACAGCGAGGCAGATCGCCATGTACCTCTGCCGGGAACTCACCGACCTCTCTCTCCCCAAGATCGGACAGCAGTTCGGTGGCAGGGACCACACCACCGTCATGCACGCCGACCGCAAGATCCGGTCCCTCATGGCCGAGAGACGCTCGATCTACAACCAGGTAACCGAGCTCACCAACCGGATCAAGCAGCAATCGCGCAACATTTGAAACGTCTTCTGTCCCCAGCCGGGCACTCATTCTGTGGACACCCCGTGGAAAACCCCGCTCCTCCTGCGGATAACCGCCGTTTTCCTGTGGGGAACCGGGGGCCTGCTGGGGACAAGCTGTGGGTGGATCCACCGGCCGTCGAAGCATCGCCGTCCCTCCCCTGTGGGCGGTCCGTGGATAACCGGTGGACAACCCGTGGACGACGTGTGGGGCCGGCCGGCACATCCACAGTCGTCGCACTTTTCCCCAGCGACCGCCCACAGCCTCGGTGGAAAAGAATTCCGGAGTCACCTGCGGGAAGAGGGGTTGTCCACACTGTCCACACCCCCTACTACTACGACGCCACCTTTAAGACCCCACATGGCTTCTCACTCAGCTTCGCGCCCAATCTGTGGACGGACCGTTCGCCCTCTCCGGGAGCCGAATCAGTCGGCGACGATCAGGTGTGGTGGGGCAGCGCCAAGGGCCGGATCGGGGTACGGTGTGAACCCTGCCCCCTGATGTATCCCGGTACGGTGCCGGGCCCCGGAGGTGTCCCGGGAGCTTCCGCCGGGTGACCGAGAGGACAGCGCAGCGCGCCGCCATCCGCAGGGGTCCGTAGGTCTCTTCGCAGAAAGTGAGTCGGATAGTGAAGTTCCGGGTCGAACGCGACGTACTTGCCGACGCCGTTGCCTGGACCGCTCGTGCACTGCCGGTCCGGCCTTCGGTCCCCGTCCTGGCCGGAATCCTGCTGGACGCGAGCGAGGGCGAAAGCGGGCAGAAGCTGAAGCTGTCCAGTTTCGACTACGAGGTCTCCGCGCAGGTCTCGGTGGACATCGACGCCGAGGACCCCGGCACCACGTTGGTATCGGGCCGCCTCCTCGCCGAGATCACCCGCAACCTTCCTCCACAGACCGTGGAGATCAGTGCGGACGCCGGCAAGGTCGTCGTCTCCTGCGGCAGCGCGAAGTTCACACTGCTGACCCTGCCTGTGGAGGACTACCCCACCCTGCCCGAGATGCCGCGGGTCACCGGATCAGTCGGCAGCGATGTCTTCGCCGCCGCGGTGAGCCAGGTCGCCGTGGCGGCCGGGCGCGACGACACACTGCCGATGCTCACAGGCGTCCGTGTGGAGATCGAGGGCGACACCGTCACACTGGCCTCCACCGACCGGTACCGCCTGGCCGTGCGCGAGCTGAGCTGGAGCCCCGAGAACTCCGGGCTGTCCGCGGTCGCCCTGGTCCCGGCCAAGACGCTCGCCGAGACCGCGAAGTCCCTGACCGGTGGGGCCGAGGTGTCCATCGCACTCTCGGAAACCGAGAGCGGCGAGGGCATGATCGGTTTCGAGGGAGGCGGCCGCCGTACCACCACTCGCCTGCTCGACGGCGAGTTCCCCAAGTACCGGGCACTGCTTCCCGACTCGTTCAGCTCCGTTGCCGAGGTGCAGAAGGCCGAGTTCATGGAGGCGGTCAAGCGCGTCTCCCTCGTCGCCGAGCGGAACACCCCGCTGCGCCTCGCCTTCAGCGACGATCGCCTGGTCCTGGAAGCCGGCACCGGCGACGAGGCCCAGGCCGTCGAAGTCCTCGACGCCTCCCTGGACGGCGACGAGATCCAGATCGCCTTCAACTCCGCGTTCCTGCTCGACGGGCTCAACGCGATCGACTCCGACATCGCCCGGCTGCAGTTCACGACGTCGACGAAGCCCGCGATCATTACCGGTAAGCCCGCCGACGAGGCGGCCACCGCCGACTACCGGTACCTGATCATGCCGGTCCGGCTTTCGAGCTGACCGACTCGGCTTGCGCACATGTCCATAGAGGCGGCACAGGGGGAGCATGAGCATGCAACTGGGTCTGATCGGCCTCGGAAAAATGGGCTGGAACATGGCCGGACGGCTGCGTGACAAGGGACACGAAGTCGTGGGGTTCGCCCTCAGTCCCGAGCGCCGGGACGTGGCGAGCCTCACCGAGCTGGTCGACCGCCTTGAGGCCCCTCGCGTCGTCTGGTTGATGCTCCCGGCCGGAGAGCCCACCGCCGGATCCATCCGCGACCTCGCCCCGCTCCTGGACCCCGGCGACCTTGTCATCGACGGCGGCAACACCCACTATGAGGACGATCGCCAGCGGGTCGAGCAGCTCCGGGAACGCGGGATCGCCTATGTTGACGCCGGTGTCAGCGGCGGTGTCTGGGGGCGGCAGAACGGCTACGGCATCATGGTCGGCGGTACGGCCGAGGATGTCGCCCGCGCCGCCCCGATCTTCGAAGCCCTCGCCCCTGACACCGGCGGCGGTTATGTGCACGCGGGAGCGGTCGGCGCGGGACACTTCGTGAAGATGGTCCACAACGGCGTCGAGTACGGGATGATGCAGGCGCTCGCCGAGGGGTATGAGCTCATGGCCGCCTCGGACATCGTCGACGACATCCCGGGCACGTTCGACAGTTGGCGGGAAGGCACGGTCGTGCGGTCCTGGCTGCTGGATCTCCTGGTCCGGGCCCTTCGGGAAGACCCTGAACTCAAGGGGCTGCACGGCTATGCCGAGGACTCCGGTGAAGGCCGGTGGACCGTGCAAGCCGCGCTTGACAATGCCGTTCCGGCTCCGGTCATCACGGCCGCTCTGTTCTCCCGCTTCGCTTCGCGCCAAGAGGACAGCCCCGCCATGAAGGTGGTCGCGGCCCTGCGCCACCAGTTCGGCGGACACGCCGTCACCGGGACTGAAACCGGCGCCGACCAGGCTGCCGGAGACTGAACCCAGCAGCCTCCGGGATCCATCCGTTTCGCGGCAGTATCGTCTCCCATGAGCCGATCCAGGGTCGCTGGGGTCGTTCGTCCGCAGAAATGGTCGTCGTTTCACGTGAAACTGAAACCAGACGACCACGACCGTCGCGCAGTCGAAGAGAGAGGCCAGATGTACGTATCGCACCTGCAACTGGCCGACTACCGCTCCTATCCTCAAGTGCATCTGGAGCTGGAGCCGGGAATCAGTACGTTCGTCGGGGCCAATGGCCAGGGGAAGACCAACCTCGTCGAAGCCATCGGATACGTCGCCTCCCTCGGCAGTCACCGGGTGGCCAACGATGCTCCTCTCGTGCGCAAGGGCGCTGAACGCGCGATTATCCGAGCGGCCGTCGTCAAAGGCGACCGCCAGGCGGTCATTGAGTTGGAGATCAATCCGGGCAAGGCCAATCGCGCGCGTCTCAACCGGGCGCCCGCCACGCGTCCCCGCGAAGTCCTGGGCGTTCTGCGTACGGTCCTGTTCGCCCCGGAGGACCTCTCGCTGGTGAAGGGGGATCCCGGGGAGCGTCGCCGCTTCCTGGACGACTTGCTGGTCGCCCGCTCACCCCGGTTCGCGGGTGTGCGTTCCGACTACGAACGTGTCCTCAAGCAGCGCAACGCCCTGTTGAAGTCGGCCTCGGCCGGGCTGGCCAAGCGACGTGATGCCGATTTGTCGACCCTGGATGTATGGGACGAGCATCTCGCCGAGGCCGGCGCCGAACTGATCGCAGGTCGGCTGGCTCTGGTGGCGGAGTTGCAGCCATTGGTCGCCAAGTCCTATGCCGAACTGACCTCGGTAGGGGGACCGCCGGTCCTGCAGTACCGCTGCTCGGCCGTTCCCGATGACGCCGCGCATGTCCCAACCGGGTCTCCCCAGCTTGTGGACGTACTCCATTCGGCGCTGCGCGAGTCCCGCGAGCAGGAACTACAGCGCGGAATCAGCCTGGTCGGTCCGCACCGTGACGATCTCCGGCTGTATCTCGATGACCTTCCGGCGAAGGGGTACGCGAGTCAGGGCGAGGCGTGGTCCTACGCGCTGTCCCTGCGGCTGGCCGGGTTCGAGCTGCTCCGCGCTGACGGCGACGATCCGGTGCTGATCCTCGACGATGTTTTCGCCGAACTCGACGCGGGACGTCGGCGTCGGCTGGCCGGGCACGTCCGCCACGCCGAACAGGTCCTGGTGAGTGCGGCGGTCGCCGCCGATGTTCCGGACGAGCTGCAGGGAACCCGTTTCCGGGTGCACGAGGGGGGTGTGGAACGTGAGTGACCGAAGTCATCCACAGGCTGGGGGGGAGGAATCCGGACCGACCGGTGTGGATCTGGCCCGCCAGGCCCTCGCCCAGGCGAAGGCCGCGGCCAAGGAGCGCGGCGCCTCCCCCGATGGCCCTCCCCGGCGTATGCGCCGTGGCCGGCTCCGGTCCCGGAACGAACCCCAGATGTTCGGCGACGCGGTACGCGCCTGGCTGGTCGAGCACGGCTGGCAGGAGCAGGTGGCGGTGGGCGGCGTCTTCGGCCGGTGGACCGAGATCGTCGGCGAGTTCAACGCCCAGCACCTGCGGCCCGTCTCCTACGAGGAAGGCGAACTGGTCATCGCCGCGGACTCCGCGAGTATGGCGGCGCACGCGCGCGCGATGCTGCGCGACCTGCTGCGGAGGCTCAACGAGGAACTCGGAGACGGCACGGTACGCAGCATCAAGGTGCAGGGGCCCAGCCGCGGGCGCGGCCCAGGACCGCGTAGGGCCGGCTGAGTTCCCCGGCGGGGATACGGACATGACATCTTGGTGACTACAGGATCACCATGCGCTTACCGGCGCATCACGTTCCACACCCCCGCAGCGGCCACTGAAGGGCGCGGGGAATTGATCGCGGGGTCGGGTGCGTGTAGGGAGTCGGCTCCCGTCCTGCGCGTTCGCTGTCGGGCGGCACAGGGCCGTGGATGCCACTTTCAGGTGCCACGCGCGGTATCATGAAGATGGTTCTTCGGACGCTTCCGCCGGTAAAGCTCGCCCCAAGAGTCGATGGCGGCATGCAGCGTCCCCATCAGGAGGGTGTTCACACTTGGCCTACGACGCTCGATCGATCACGGTTCTTGAGGGGCTCGAGGCGGTACGTAAACGCCCCGGCATGTACATCGGTTCCACCGGTGAGCGGGGCTTGCACCACTTGGTTTACGAGGTGGTCGACAACTCCGTTGACGAAGCTCTTGCGGGCCACGCCAATGCCATCGAGGTGATCTTGATGGCCGACGGCGGTGTCCGCGTCGCCGACAACGGCCGCGGTATTCCGGTCGACCTGCACCCGGTAGAAAAGCGTCCGGCCGTCGAAGTCGTCCTTACCACCCTGCACGCGGGCGGTAAGTTCGACGGCAAGTCCTACGCGGTCTCCGGCGGTCTGCACGGGGTCGGGGTCTCCGTCGTCAACGCGCTGTCCTCGCGGATGGAGGTGGAGATCCGGCGCGACGGCTACGTCTGGCGGCAGAACTACCAGATGACCCGCCCCGTGGCCGACCTCGCCAAGGGCGAGGAGACCGGGGAGACCGGGACCCAGACCACGTTCTGGGCCGACGAGGGCATCTTCGAGACCACCACCTACAGTTTCGAGACG
Organism: Allosalinactinospora lopnorensis; assembly: GCF_000981225.1. Taxonomy (GTDB): domain Bacteria; phylum Actinomycetota; class Actinomycetes; order Streptosporangiales; family Streptosporangiaceae; genus Allosalinactinospora; species Allosalinactinospora lopnorensis. Next base: position 43,818 of record NZ_LAJC01000007.1, on the reverse strand, counting down.
CTGGCCCGGCGGATGCAGGAGATGGCGTTCCTGAACAAGGGGCTGTCGATCACCATCCGCGACGAGCGTCCCGAGTTCACCGGCGACTCCCCCGCCGTGCACACCTACCACTACGAAGAGGGTCTCTCGGACTTCGTCCGGCATCTAAACGCGACCAAGGACCCGGCGCACGCCTCCATCATCGATTTCGAGGAGGAGGGCGACGGGCTCTCGGTCGAGATCGCCATGCAGTGGAACCAGTCCTACACCTCCTCCGTGCACACCTTCGCGAACACCATCAACACCGCGGAGGGCGGTACACACGAAGAGGGGTTCCGCTCGGCCCTCACCACCCTTGTCAACCGCTACGCGCGCGACCAGCGGCTGCTGCGGGACAAGGAGGACAACCTCACCGGCGACGACATCCGCGAAGGCCTCACCGCGATCATCTCGGTCAAGCTGGCCGACCCGCAGTTCGAGGGCCAGACCAAGACCAAACTGGGCAACACCGAGGCCAAGTCGTTCGTGCAGCGGGTGACCAACGAGCACCTGCGCGACTGGTTCGAGCGCAACCCCGGTGAAGCCAAGGACGTCGTCACCAAGGCCAGCCAGGCCGCCCGCGCCCGCATCGCGGCCCGCCAGGCCCGCGACCTCACCCGGCGCAAGACGCTGCTGGAGTCCACCTCGCTCCCGGGGAAGCTGTCGGACTGCCAGTCGACCGACCCGGAGCACTCTGAGGTCTACATCGTCGAGGGCGACTCCGCGGGCGGATCCGCCAAGGGCGGGCGCGACCCCCATTACCAGGCGATCCTGCCGATCCGGGGCAAGATCCTGAACGTCGAGAAGTCGCGGATCGACCGGATCCTGAAGAACAACGAGGTCCAGGCGATCATCACCGCCTTGGGCACCGGGGTCCACGACGACTTCGACATCGAGAAGCTCCGGTACCACAAGATCATCCTCATGGCCGACGCCGACGTCGACGGTCAGCACATCCGCACCCTCCTGCTCACCCTGCTGTTCCGGTTCATGAAGCCGCTGATCGAAGCCGGGTACGTCTACTTGGCCCACCCCCCGCTCTACAAGATCAAATGGGACCAGCGCGGGAGCGACGCCGATTACGCCTTCTCCGACCGGGAACGCGACGAGTTCATCGCCGCGGGTCTCGCCGCGGGCAAGCGGGATCCGCGCCCCCGTGACCTCGTCCAGCGTTTCAAGGGGTTGGGCGAGATGAACGCGACAGAGCTCTGGGACACCACCATGGACCCGGCGCGGCGCGTGCTCATGCAGGTCACGCTGGATGATGCCGCGCAGGCCGACGAGATGTTCAGCGTGCTCATGGGCGAGGACGTCGAGTCGCGGCGTTCCTTCATCCAGCGCAACGCACGGGACGTCCGCTTCCTGGACATCTGATTCCCGGGCACCCCGACGGCAGCGAACGACCCAGGTAGAAAAGGATCGACATCCAGTGACGGATGCGAATACCCCGGATCTTCCGGAGGAGACCGACCCTCGCGCCCACCGGGTGGAGCCCGTTGACATCCAAGTCGAGATGCAGCGCAGCTACCTCGACTACGCGATGTCCGTCATCGTCGGGCGGGCCCTGCCCGATGTCCGCGATGGGCTCAAACCCGTCCACCAGCGCGTCCTCTACGCGATGTACGACGGCGGGTACCGGCCCGACCGCGGGTACTTCAAGTGCGCCCGCGTCGTCGGCGACGTCATGGGTAACTACCACCCGCACGGCGACAGCGCGATCTACGACACCCTGGTGCGGCTCGCGCAGAGCTGGTCCATGCGGATGCCCCTGGTCGACGGCAATGGCAACTTCGGTTCGCCCGGCAACGACCCCGCGGCGGCCATGCGGTACACCGAGTGCAAACTCGCGCCGCTGGCCATGGAGATGCTGCGCGATATCGACAAAGAGACCGTCGATTTCCGGCCCAACTACGACGGCCGCTCCAACGAGCCCGTGGTGCTGCCGGCGCGCTTCCCGAACCTGCTGGTCAACGGTTCCGCCGGGATCGCGGTCGGCATGGCCACCAACATCCCGCCGCACAACCTCCGCGAGGTCGCCGACGGCGTCGCCTGGTTCCTCGACCACCCCGAGACGTCGGATGAGGAGCTGCTCGACGCGCTGATCGCGCGGATCAAGGGGCCGGACTTCCCCACCAAGGGCCTGATCGTCGGCAAACGCGGGATCGAGGAGGCCTACCGCACCGGTCGCGGCTCCATCACCATGCGCGCCGTCGTGGAGGTCGAGGAGGACACCCGGGGACGTCAGTGCCTGGTCGTCACTGAGCTGCCCTACCAGGTCAACCCGGACAATCTCGCACTGAAGATCGCCGAGCTCGTCAAGGACGGCAAGGTCAACGGCATCGCCGACGTCAAGGACGAGAGCAGCGGCCGCACCGGGCAGCGCCTGGTCATCGTCCTCAAACGCGACGCCGTGGCGAAGGTCGTGCTGAACAACCTGTACAAGCACACCCAGCTGCAGGAGACCTTCGGCGCCAACATGCTCGCCCTGGTCGACGGGGTGCCCCGGACGCTCCGCCTGGACCAGATGATCCGCCACTGGGTCGACCACCAGATCACGGTGATCGTGCGGCGCACGCGCTACCTGCTGCGCAAGGCCGAGGAACGCGCCCACATCCTGCGCGCGCTGCTCAAGGCGATCGATCGGATCGACGAGGTCATCGCGCTCATCCGGGGCAGCGCTTCCGCGGAAGCGGCCAAGACCGGCCTCATGGAGCTGCTGGAGATCGACGACGTCCAGGCCCGCGCGATCCTCGACATGCAGCTGCGCAAGCTCGCCGCCCTGGAGCGCCGCCAGCTCACCGACGAGTACGACGAGCTGATGGCGCAGATCGACGACTACAACGACATCCTGGCCTCGCCGGCGCGGCAGCGGAGCATCGTCCGGGACGAGCTGTCCGAACTCGTCCAGAAGTACGGCGACGAGCGCCGCACGCACATCATCCCGTCCGAGGGTGATATGCGCATGGAGGACTTCATCGCCGAAGAGGACGTCGCGGTCACGATCTCCCGCGGCGGCTACGCCAAGCGCACGCGGATCGACAGCTACCGGGCGCAGAAGCGCGGCGGGAAGGGCGTGCGCGGGGCCCAGCTCAAGCAGGACGATATCGTCCAGCACTTCTTCGTGACCACGACGCACAACTGGATCCTGTTCTTCACGAACAAGGGACGCGTGTACCGCACGAAGGCCTACGAGCTCCCCGAGGCCGCGCGCGACGCCCGCGGTCAGCATGTGGCGAACATCCTGCCCTTCCAACCCGACGAAGAGATCGCCGAGGTCATGGCGTTGCGCGATTATAACGCGGCGCCGTACCTGGTGCTGGCCACGCGCGAGGGCCTGGTGAAGAAGTCGCGGCTGGAGGAGTTCGACTCTCCGCGGGCGGCGGGCATCATCGCGATCAACCTGCGCGAGGACGACGAGCTGATCGCCGCGCGGCTGGTCTTCCCCACCGACGACCTGCTGCTTATCAGCAGCGACGCCCAAGCGATCCGGTTCCCCGCCTCCGACGAGTCGCTCCGCCCAATGGGACGCGCCACCAGCGGCGTCATCGGGATGCGTTTCCTGGAGGGCGACTACCTCCTCAGCATGGACGTGATCCGGGAGGTCGACGGGCCGATGGACGTCCTCGTGGCCACTGAGGGAGGCTACGCCAAACGGACCCCGGCCGACCAGTACCCGGTGCAGAACCGGGGCGGCAAGGGGGTGCTCACCGCGAAGGTCGTCGAGGCGCGTGGAAAGCTCGTCGGCGCGGTTATGGTCTCGCCCGAGGATGACGAGGTCTTCGCGATCACCGTGAACGGCGGTATCATCCGGACCCGCTGCGCTGAGGTCAAGCGGTCCGGACGTGCCACCATGGGCGTCCGGCTGATGAACCTCGACAACGGGAACTATGTGGTGGCGATCGCCCGGAACGCCGAAACCGAGGTCGGCGAGGAGGACACCGAAGAGGCCCTCTCGGAGAGTGTCGAGGACTCTCCGGTCTCGGAGGCCTGAGCGGGAGCGTGGAGGGCGGGAGTCGCGGGGTGCCGCCCCGCGCTGTTGCCCTCGACCTGCCACCAGACCGTAGGCTTGGCTCCACCCTCTCCCCCGCTCCGCGCGGTGGAGGGCGCCCCCCATCTCCTTGGTCCGGTTTTCACTCGTCACTGGAGAGTTCAGCGGTAACGTGGCTATGTCTGACAGTAAGCAAGGGGACTCCGCTCCTCAGGAGTCGGCCGCAGCCGACAGCGACAACGGCACAGAAGCGGAAGCGGTCGACGCCGCCGCTACGTCGACCGAAAGCGGCGAACCGCTCGACGACACGCCCGAAAGCGACGCGGAGGCCCCCGAAGCGGCCAAAGCCAAGCAGGGGGGAGTGCCGGCGATGACGGCGCCGCAGCAACCGCAGGAGCAGCAGCCCACAGCGGTCAAGGCTACGAAGCCACCCGCAAGGCCCACCTGACGGTGAGCCGGGTAGAGCCGTGGTCGGTGATGAAGTTCAGCTTCGTCGTCTCCCTCGTCTGCTTCATCGTCCTGTTCGTCGCGATCGCAGTGATCTACACGATCCTGTCAACCCTCGGCGTTTTCGACGCGTTGACCGAGCTGATCACCTCACTCACCGAAAGCGAGGACGAAGAGCTGCAGGTCGATCCGGAGACCTGGTTCTCCCCCGCTCGGGTCCTCGGCTACACCGGCCTCGTCGGAGCCTTGAACATCATCCTGATCACCGCGCTGGCCACGGTCGCCTCGATGCTCTACAACCTCGCGGCCGACCTCGTGGGCGGGATCGACATCACCCTCAGCGAGTCCGAATAAGCCCGTCCCCTCCGGTCCGGCTCCCGGCGGTGGAGCCGGACCGGTACCCGTCCGGACGTACCCCGTACAGGCCCGCGCGGCGGCCGGAGCACGTTAGACTAGGAGCGGAAGAGGAGTTCGGTTCCCTCCACCGCCCAGGTGAACCGGTTCGCTCCGGATCGCCGCATACGGTAGAGTTCCACCGGAACGAGGGCGTATAGCTCAGACGGTTAGAGCGCATCCCTGATAAGGATGAGGCCCCAGGTTCAAGTCCTGGTACGCCCACCCATTCACGCAGGTCAGAGCCTCGGATTTCGGGGTTGAGGGTTAGGAGCTCAGAGGCTTGACCGTCGTTTGACCGTGAGGATGACACGGTCATGTCTTTCATGCCACGGGCAAGGACGTGTCCAGGCGGCATCAGACGGATCAAGGATTCGCTGTTGGGTGCGTGGCTCGTCATTCGACTTCCGTTGCTGTCGGCGTTTCTTTGCTCGGGATGGGAACGTTCAGTAGTCGCAGGATCTCCGCTGCCGGGACGCGGTAGGTATCGCCGTAGCGGATGAGCTTGCATGGGAACTGACCGTTCTTCGCCAGCTCATAGGCGGTGGTCCGTCCCATGTTCAACGCCTGTGCCGCCGTCATCAGGTCCACCGCTGCAGGAAGCGCGTAGAGTTCGGTGATGGTCAGTGGCCTCATCCGCGGCTCCTTCGACGAAGGAGCACCCAGCAGAGATGATCATGCTGCTTGAGTTGGCTGGCTGTTGATGGGATGCCGCTGCGGGGGCCTGGCTGCTTGAGATTCATGGACTTCACTCCTCTGCGCCGAGGCATGTCCGGTTCGAGTTCCTCGCGCACAAGAAGGAAGAGGCTCCGGCAGCCGGCTCGTGACGAGCTCAGCCGTCTTAATGTCAGTAGCTGTCCCAGGTAAACCTGGCCAGAAGAACCTCGATCGAGTGGCAGCGGGCTGCTCACGCCGCCCACCTGTTGTCGGTGCGAGGTGCGATTGTGGATGAATACGCGATTCCTCACGCGCGCTCGACTCGTTCTTCGAGAGTTCTTCCTCCCCGTGCTCATCATCCAAGCCAAGGTGGGGGAGAAGCTGACGGGCAGCACCTTGAGAGTCGCTTGCGGGGTGGATGTTGGCTGGCGCGGCGGTCAGTGCCGTCTCCTCCAGGGGTCTCGTTTTGCCTTGCCGCGGCGCCCAGCGCCCTACGGGCCGACGCCAATCGATTCGTTGCGATGGACGGTTGTTCTCCGCACCTGCCTCCTCAACCTGAGGCGAGTGCCCGGCTTCGTCTGAGGCGGGCTTTCGCCCTAGGTGTTCGAGGATTCTTTGTGCCGCTCCCTCAGCGTCTTCGAGGGGGTGGATGGAGACCGGGGCGTGGCGGTCGGTGTTGCTGTGGCGCCAGGTTATCCGCCCGCTGTAGGCCCAGATGGTGAGCTCGCTGTTGACGGAGAGCACGGAAACACCTTGGCGGTGGCCCATCAGCATGCCGGACAAGCCGGCCTGAGTGAGCAGGGCATGGATCTGACCGATGGCCTGGTCTGCGGTGGTCCGGTGCGGACCACCATCGGTCCGTGGCGAACCATGGGATGGGGTCATGGGAATGATCTCCTGTAAAACGCGGATGCAGAGGGATGCCGTCGACGGTCTTGGCCGGCGGGTGAGGTCTTGGACGGCGGCCGACTTTGGGCCTTTTGAAGCTCGACCCCACAGCAAAGGCAGCTTATTGGAATAGTTCTGTTAAGTAAACACAGGTGGTGTCCACACCCCTGACCTGTTCACCTCCCGATGTGCGGCATAGTCGATGGAGGCGGCGACTGGGTGAAACGGGAGAGACATGGCAAAGGGCGGAGTGCCCGGCTGGGACCCGAACGTGCTGCGAGTAGCCCGCGAAAGGAGTGGGATGACGCAGCAGGAGTTGGCCAAACGAATGCGGGTCTCGCGGTCAACGATCGCGAACTACGAACACTCGCGGGCCGCCCCTCCCCCGCCGGTGCTGCGCGATCTTTCCCGTGTCCTTGGGTGCCGCCCCAAGGATTTCCTGGACGAGAGCGGCCGCGGATTGAGCGTGCTTCGGTCCTTGGCTGGCCTGTCGCAGAAGGACGTGCTTGAGCGCCTGGACTCCGATCTGACCCTGTCCACCTACCAAAAGCTCGAGCAGGGGCGGGTGCGTCGGCTGCGACGCGCCGACGCCGAAGACCTCGCCCGTGTCTTGGGGGTCTCAGTTGATGAGGTCATCGAAGCTCACGGCCATGACATTCGTCGACGGGAAGTGAGCACTACGGAGGAGCCAGCGTCTTAAAGCTTTTTCGCTACGCCGGGAGAATTTAGCACCTGTGCAATTCGAAATGGCCACACACGATCGCGTCCAGCACCTACAGACCCCCTTGTTGACAATCGAAGCCGGTTGGCATGTAGAGGGACGGGGAGAGGGATGGTGCCATGACCGCTCGTTGTACGTGTCCTTTGGTGTTGGGGCCGTTGGATGACTATGCTGCGCGACCTGATGACCCGTCTCGCTGGCCAGCGATGGGGATTCCGCCAGTACCTGGACTGGTCTGCTAGCCCCGCGCCGGATCAGGTGTGGGGGGTGATGTAGGGCTTGCCGCTGGTGGAGTCTGAGGAGTCGGGGAGGGCGAGCACTGGGATGTGCTTCCCGCCGGGGTTACCGCTGCGGTTCTCGGTGAAGCTCAGCGTGCCGCTCGCCGCGGTGACCTCGTTCTCACTGTTGAGGAGGAGTAGGTGATCGCGGATGTCCTTGGGCGCGGGCGGGACCAGCGCCCACGGGTCGGTGATGCGCACGGCGCTCACCGTGATGGCCAGGGCATCGTGGTAGGTGATGGCGTAGCCGTTGTCCAGCTTCGCCGGGTCGTCGCTTACCAGCTTGCGGTAGGAGGAGTGGAACTCGGTGAATCCCTCTGGGCTGGTACTTCGTTTCGCGCCCAGCGGGGGTCGGTGCCGGCGGCGCTCAGCAGGGTGATGTTGCCGATCTCGAGCAGGGTCATGGTCTCGTCGTCGGTCCAGGGGAACAGGCCCACCTCGCCGTACAGCACCGAGATGGGGTCGTTGCGGCAGCTTCGCTCGCTCAGCGCTTCCAGGAACACCCGCAGGTCGCGGGCGCGTCCGGCGAAGAGCACCATGTCCGGTTGTGCGTCACAGATGTTCTGGGTGATCGGGTAGAAGACGTCCACGCCGCCCTCCTTGATCGTGTCACCGGCGAACGGCTGGTCGGGGAAGTCGATGTGGTCCTCACCGAGCTTTTCCTGGTAGGCGTCACGCAGCGAGCTCACGAAGATGTCGGCCTTCACGCGGTCGAACACCATCATCGCCGTGTCTAGGTCGTTGTGGTCGTCGACGTAGCGGTCCAGGGCGGTGGCGAAGTCGGTGTTGTTCGGCGCGGTGCGGATCAGCCTTCGATGTTGTCGTGGTCGAGGCTGTCAGCGGTCGTCGAGCCGGTGATGACTGGGATCTCGGCTTGGGAGAGGCGGCGGGCGGCCTGCTCGGTGCGGTCGGTGCTGATCGACTGTCCGAACACCGCGACCAAGGGGACGTCGTCGTCGGTCATGCCCGTGATCTGGTTCACCGGGATCTCCCACTGCTGCTGCCGGCTGCCCTCGTTAGCGAGGTAGAGCTGGACGAACGGGCGGGAATCGCGCAGCTCCGGCGTGTGGTTGGCCCGGTGCAGGGCGACATAGGCGCCTTCGAGCGCGCCCAGAACCTGCTCGTGGGTCATCGCGCTGCTGTCGGTCGGGGTGAGGGTGGCCAGCAGCGCGACCTTGACCAACGGGACGTCCTCTTCGGCGGCCTTCTTTGCGGCCCAGGCGTTCTCGGCGACGATGTCCTCTTGGACCTCACGGAAGGCCGGGTCGAAGACGAAGGAGCCGTCGGTCACCCCGACACACTCACCGTCCACCCGGCGGACGCCGTTGGTCAGGTCCCCGCACCGCAGCGGGGGGATGGCCCACCACAGGCCGCCCGCGAGCAGGATCAGCGCCGCAAGAACCGCGCCCCAGGCCAAAAGCCGCATCCGGCGGCGCCGCCTCAGCACCGGGGCCGGTGTGTGCATGCCGCCCGGCTGCGGTGCCGCGCTGGTCGCGCCCCCCTGCCGTGGCGGGCGCCATCCCTGCTCGTCCTCTGGCACAGTTTCCTCCTCGTCGTCGCTTCGAAGGTGGTGATACGCGTGTCGCCCGCCGGTCGGTTAGGACCACAGCCGCGCCAGCTGGTCGTGCCTCTGCGCCTCGCGGACCAGGTCGGCCGGCCGGTCCGCCTCGGGGGCGAGCCGCCGGAGGTCGTTGGCGACCAGGGTGTGCAGATCGTTGCGGTTGGGTCCGGTGCGGGGATCGGAGGCGATCCACACGCCCGCCACCACACGGGCCACGCTGGCCATGCGGCGCGATCCCCCCTGGGTCATCGAACGGGTCAGGTCGGTGAGGAGGTCGTGCGGTTCGTGCGTCTGGCCATCAGAGGTCAGCCGGGGTGCAGTAGCCACCGCGCGCAGCACCTCGACCCAGGGCCGGTCGAGGTCGTGTCCGGGCAGGTGATAGTCCAGCCGGCCGGCGACCTGGGTGAGGTCACCGGCGCACAGCGCATGGTACAGCCGGCCGATGGTCTCCTCAGTATTCCCGGTCTCCTCGTTCTTGCGGCAGTGCTCGCTGAGTCCGCGATACAGCTCTAGAAGGTGCTCGCCCTCGCGGGCGAGGGCACGGCGCAGCAGTAGCCAGCGCAGCAGGCCCCGCCCTCCGGAAACCTCCCCCTCGTGCCACAGCCCCACGTTGTGGACGGTCGTGGCATCGATCAGCGCATCATCGGCGTGGTCGGCCAGCATCCGCTGGATGTCCTCCCGGGTGCGGGCGATCGCTGCGATGGTCAGTGCCTCGATGAGGTTCTCGCTGGGGCCGAGGGAATCGGGAAGCTCCGGAACACCGGTAAGCAGCCGTTTGAGCAGCTGTGCCTCCACGGTCACATCCGGCGACGGCGTATCAGGCGCGCCGCTGCCCGGGACCCCGTGCGCCAGGAGAGCGCCGATCCCGCTTTGTGCGGCAGAGGGCCAGGCGGCGAGCGTGGCCAGCACGAGCACCGTCGCGCCCGGGTGGCCGCCAGTGAGCTGATGGACCATGTGGCAGGCGCGGTGGTCGACACCGCTGGGCAGCTCCGCACGGGCGAGCACATCGACCTCGTCGAGAGTCAGATCGCGCAGGCAGTGGTGGGTGAAGTAGGTGTTGACGGGACCGGAGAGCTGCCGCTGGCTGCTTACGGCCACGGCCAGCGGCTCGGCCGGCAGGCCGAGCGCCGCGGCCCGGCTCCGCGCCCGCACAAAGTGATCGAGAAAGCCCTGGCCGAGTTCGGTGTCGGCGTTGTCCAGCAGGACGACCGCGCCATACATTCCTGGTTGGCTGCGGGTTCCTCGCTGGAACGCCTCGCGCAGGTCGGCGAGGAACGCGTCCACCAGCAGCTCCTCGACGTAGCGGCGGCTCACCTCGTCCTCAAGGTTGCGCGCGTAGCGGTTCAGGTCGGTGAGAACATCAATCGGCGTGTTGGCCAGCCTTTGGTCCCGGTGCCCGTACCAGCGGTAGGCTGCCCCCAGCAGCAGGGAATTCGCTCGCGTCGGTGCCCCCGGGAACTCGGCAACGAGACCGAGGATCCGACCCAGCAGTGTGCCCAGTTCCTGCGAAACCCCCATAAGTCCGATGAGATCGCCGGCCAACTCGCGGGTGACCTTCCAGAGCTTGTCGAGCCCGCGGTGCCGACGTATCCGGTCGACCATCTTCTGGCTGGCGACGGCGGGATCGGTGAAGTCGATGCTCTCCTCCATCGCCAGGCGACCGATCACCAGGCGAGGGAAGCGCAACCGCCCGTAACCGGGGCACCTGCGGCCGAGCCCGTAGGCCAGGGCGGAGAGCAGCTGCGCCATGCCGTCCTGCTGACCGGTGGTGGCGAGGTTGACCCGGGCATAGGGGACAATCTGGTCGATCCGCTCGCCGAGCATCCGCAGCACCGCGGTCTTGCCGCTGCCTCCCGTCCCAGTGAACACGAGGATGGGTGGTCGCTTCCCCTGCCCCGCCCGCTCGGCGTATCTGGCCAGGGCGCGGTTCGCCTCCTCGCGGCCAAGAACCCGTCCTGTCGTCGTCATAGACACCAGCCCCTCCGCAGCCCCCGCATGCTCCCGACGCCCGCCGTTCCCCGTCTCGGTCGTCGCGCTGGGAAGACCGGTCACGGCTCGCGCGGTAGGTGGCGTTCGCGAGGTCGCCGTGAGTGCCCGCGAGGTCAAGGGGGAGGGGGATCCGATCAGGCACAGTCCAGGAATAACCGTCTTGCGTTCATTCACGCAGCGAATCCGAAGTTATCAGACATGGCATATTTCCCGTCAATTAAGAGGGTCTGATCTTGGAGTCTGAACATAATCTTCCGGTTGGGTTCGGTGTTCTCGGCGGTGTGATTACCGTTGTTTGTTGTCGAACGCGATTCTTGTCTGGTTGCCCGGAGTCCCTTTTCGCTGGCAGTGCCACGTCAGCGGGATGCGCCAGGCATCCCTCACCGGATTCATCGGATGGGCATATGGTCCGGTTGGGCGTGGACCACCTGGTCCTAAAGACGAATCTGGCGACGGTGACAAGAGGTCTCATCATCGGATGTGGGTGGTGTTCTCTCACCGCCGACATGAACGTGGAAGTCGTGATTTCGTGGCCACCTATGCGTGTATTTCGGGTGAGTTTAATCCGGTTGTTTCGGACTGTGCAGATTCCCCTGTTAATTTCTTTCCGCCACGCACGCGCCAGGGGCCGTGCGGCCCGTGACAGATGATTGACGAGGCCCTGGCAGAACGGCCCGCATCCTCCGGAACAGGGGCGACCGCAGATGATGTTCACCGAGCTGTTCGCGCCCCAGGAGGTCCCGGTAGTTTCCACGGAAAACCGACGCTTAGTGTTCGATCTACCGCGGCACGGGGCGCAGCCAAGGACCGTGTCACCAGATACCAACTGACCGGCGGGTAACTGCTGGGCTCTGGTCACTGCTCGAAGAAGTCCTCGACCATGGCGGCACTCTCCGCGTCGCCAGAGCGCTCTGGCGACGTCAGATATTGCGACTGTCTGAATGCCTTCCCTCATGGCTGGTTTCGGCGGCGTAAGTGCGACGCAGTCGGTGCGGGTGGTGACGGCCATGTCCTCGGTACTCAGCTGGGTGGCCGAAGAGAAAAGGCGTTGAGGCCGTCGCTGTCCAGTTCGGCATCGTGTGCGTACTTCTGAACTATCCGCATGACCAGCGAGCTGTGCGGGCGTTCTTGCTGGATGGCTCCTCCGCGACGCACGCTTCTGAAAAGCCATGCCGCCGCATCCGGCCGCTGCTCGGGTGGCTTACTCGGGTCCGGCTCTTGGGCGAGGAGTGCTTCTAGGTCGCCGTTGGCGGCCAGTTGTCGCAGGCCGCTTGTTCCAACAGAGTCAGCCAGGTCCAGCAGCGTCCTCCACTGGAGGAAGGATTCCCAAGCAAGACCTACCGGCGCTTCCTCGAGCTTCAGCAGGAGGTTCTCCGCGTCGGTGGCCACGCCAAGCGTGGACTCGCTCTGTTGGCTGATGCTGTTGACACTCAGGCCGAGGAAAGCGTCGGGGGGCAGGCCGGTGGCGCGGCCGAGGGTCAGGATGAGGCGGTCGCGCCGGCGGATCGCGGCTTGTGGCCAGGTGTCGAGGGGAAGGACGCCGAGGAGCCGGGTGAATTCGTCATCGTTGAGTGCTCGGGTGAGCAGCCGACGGCCGCTGTTCGCCCGCCGCCGCAAGGCAGCAAGGACGGCCGCGGCTGGTTCCTGGGTCGTGGGCGTGGGAAGGCCGCGCGCGGTGTGCGCGGCGGCAATCGCTGCGCTCCAGCGCTCGATGGTGGAGGGGGCGGGTTGGCCGGTCGTTGGGTCCTGCACCGAGGCGGAGGCGAGGTAGAGGGCCACGTCGGCGGCATGCGCTGGCAGCGGGCTTCTTTGGTTCCGTTCGCACCAGGCGCACCAGCGGCGCCAGTCGGCCATGTAGGCGCGTTGGGTGCTCTCCGGGCGGTCCTGGAGGTGGCGTTGGAGCTCCTGTTCTCCTTCGAGGAGCGTCTCTGGGGCCTTCTTCCGGTCCGAAGGCCCTCTGGGTCGTCCTTCCGGTGGGGGGTGTACCCGATCGAGGCAGGCGTCGAGTTCGGGCGGCAGAGCTGCCCGGACTCGCTCGTCTAGGCGTCGCTGACTGCGCGACACATCCTCTCCCTACTCCTCGAACAAGGGCTCGGGCTTACTCGGGTTCTGATTGTGCCGCACCCCCATCCGGGGTGCCTTGTAGAGGGGCTCGAGCTGTGCGGGGGCGGGCTCGCCGCTGAGGTGGTACAGGACACTCTCGAGCTCGGGGCTCGGCGCGGGCCGGTTGGGGGTGATGGCCGCCATGACGTCCTTCAACGCCTCAGACGGTGGGATTGCTTGGGTCAGGGTCGAGTAGCGGGCAGCCGCTGTGGGGGTTCGGCTTCGTCCGGCGGCGCAGTGCAGGAGCACCCGTTTGCCTTCGGCGCGCAGTCCGGCCACTGCGCGGGCGGCCTGGTCCAGCGCATAGTGGACGTGGGCGTTGGTGCCTGGGGCATCAATGAGCCAGATGTGCACATGGTCGCGTCGGGGCACTTCTGCGAAGTCGGCAGCCCCGACCCGGCAGAGCGATACCACCGCGTCAACATCGGTGCTCCACGCATCGGCCAGTGCCAGATTGCCCAGCACGACCCCGTCATCATGGGGGTGTGTCGCCGAGAAGGGGCTCCTGGCATCGACGAGGCGCGGGTGGCGGGCCGCGGTGGGCCAGCCCTGCTGGTCGGCGCCTCCGGCGATACGCACGCCCAGAGCCATCAGCTCGCGTGCGCGGTACCCGGGCCAACCGTGCACTGCCCTGTGGTAGTGCCAGGGAACTGCGGATGCGCCCCAGCGGGCGCCGAGCAGCGCGCCCGCGATCGCGGCCACGGTGTCGGTGTCGTTTCCGGCACGTACCGCGGCCTCAAGGGCGAGCCGGAAGTGATCGGCAGCGAAACTTCCCTCCCCGGGGCGGTTCGGGGGGATGGGTGTGCGGGTGATCGCTGACCAAGCTGCCTGCAGGCTGAGACGACGAAGCCGTTGGGAGAAAAGGCGTGCGGTGGTTTGGTTTCGGCTTCGTCCAGCCACGCCTGCCACTGGGCGCGCCGGTCCTCCTCCAGCAGCCGCAGGCCCGCCTGGACGCCGGTGAAGTCGCCGTGCATCACGGCGTGGCGGACTCCTTCGCACCACAGCACGCACGCCTCGCCGGCAAGCGGGTCGGCGTGGGTGAGGGCGCTGTACATCGCGGCGATGTCGGCAAGCCCTTCCGGGTCGTCCAGGTAGGCCAGCGCGAGAGGGGCCGTGCGCATCAACGACCCGTTGCCCGCGCTTGGCGCCCCAGCCTGGTAGCGCTTCCATGAGGCCTCAAACATCGTGGCGGCCACCAGGATGGTTCCGCCGGCGTGCTCGGCGGCCGACAGCACGCTCGAGGTCTGCGCCCCGATGTCGCTGGCTCCCTCGCGGCGCCAGCGCAGCCACGCCTCGGCCACCTGTTGACGTGCGGGCCCGCTGCCCATGTCGGTGTGCTCAAGGGCGGCTTGGGCCAGGCACACCGCCATCTGCGTGTCATCGGAGTACTCGCCAGGCGCATACGGGCCCAGCCCTCCCCCGATCATCTCGGGGGTCTCGGTATCGGCCAGTCGGCGGCTGAACTCATAAGGCACGCCCAGAGCGTCGCCGCAGGCCGCTCCCAGCAGCACGCCGGCTGTGCGGTCGGACCAGAACCGGCCCGCGTCACGGGCCAGGGACATCGTCATAGTCATAAGTCCTTACATCGGGGTTGAGGGGGACAGCCACCAATATAGAGTTCGATAAGTTGCTTATCAATATTTATTTTTGGTGTCACAAGTCGTGCGGTAGCGCGCTTACCCCTTGCATCCAGGACCCCAAGGGGAAGGTGAACCCGTGTCTGACCAGCAGGTTTCGGCTCCGTCGCCACAGTCGTTCGCGATGCTGACCATCTCGCAGAGAGGGCTCGACCCGGTGGTGAGCGTTTCTTTCCACTCAGGCCAGGCAAGCGAGTCTGACTCTGCGCAGCCCAGCGCGGAGTGCTTCGTCTACCCCGACCGAGCGCCGATCCTGGCGATCGACCAGGGGGCACTCCATGCCCACGTCAGCGTCAGCACTCCAGAGTGCGTATCGGCTCAGGACCTCGACTTCGCGCGGGAACTCGCCCACGCCTGCCTGCGCTACTTCGAGGCACTCCAGCGGTGGCACACCCCCACCGAACCCGGCGCACGTGACGAGCAGCCGTCTCCCGAGTCGCCGGAGGCGCCCATGGCCTACCAGGGCACTCCAGACAAGCCCGGCCTTCTCGACTAACGCGCGATACGCAGCGGGATAGAAAGCCGTTCCCCTGCCTGAAGTGTCTGCTCCCGCCAGGGCAGACACCTTCAGGCAGGGGGTGTTAAGCAGCCTGACCATCCCCTCCGGTCGTGCCACCAGCCCCACAGAGGCGCGAGTTCACCGCTGTATGCGGACAAGAAGCCACTCCTGCAACTCGCCCTGTCTTCCACGTTCCCCTCCCTCAGTCCCACGGAAGCGAGGGGATGACGCCCGCGGGGGTGAGTGCCACCCCAAGGCGCGGGCCTCGGCTTGACAACCGATGACTACTTAAAATAATAATTCCAATAAGCAATCAAAACGGAGGTCAACGTGTCACATGACTCCTTCGACTGGCAGGCCAATAGACGGATCGTCCAGCTTGCCGAGCGTGTCGACAAGGCATGGCGGGCCCAGTTCGCTGGGCCGAGCACCATCCCCCTCAGCGTCGTCGCCGCACTCACCCTCATCGACAAAGCCGCCCCTGATGGCCCCGACCCGGACCAGCGACTCATGAGCGCTGACAGCACCGAGGTCGCCGGATGCATCACCGAAATCTGGACGGCCTTCTGCCGGGCCCGACCGGACCTGATGTATCGCGTTCTCCCGCTACTGGAGTGGACCCAGAACGACACGCTCTATGCGAACGAACGAGACGGCATCGCCGCTGTCACGGAAGCAGCGGCCAGGAGCGGCTGGTGGACATGGCTATCAACGGCCACCTCACACACATCGACGTACTCGGCCCGCTGGTGATGGCGTTGCGTCCCAAGAAGACCCGGGACCGCGACGGGCAGTTCTTCACCCCCGCCGACGTCGCCCGCCTGCACGCCGAACTCCTGCTCGGGGACACGCAGGTCGAACCAGGGACGAGCTTCTGTGAGCCCACGGCCGGAGCCGGAGGCATGCTGCTCGCCACCGCCGAGGTCCTACGCCAACGCGGCAACGATCCGGCGTCCATGACCTGGGTCGCCTGTGACATCGATCCAGTCCTCGCTGCCTGCACGGCCGTCCAGGCCCACCGGTGGGGCTTGGGAACCAACGTGCTCATCGGCTGCGGTGACGCCCTGCGCGAGGACTGGATTGCCCGGGCGCTGCACGAGCGGGCCCTGGGAATCCGCGCCCGCGACGCCGCGTCGAACCTGCAGATCCTGCGCGCTGTCCAGGACCTGTTCACCTACGCCACCGCCGCATAGCGCCCCGCCGCCGCAGAAATCCGACCTTATGCAAGCACTTACATCCGATGAGCGGATGAAACAAGCGAGGACGGACAGCCGCTCCTGGCCACAGCACCCCGAGGCGTGCTCAACGCCTGCAAACGAAAGCCCTGCCCCGATCAACCCGCGCCGCCCGGCGACTCGTGCGTTGATCCCTCCCTGCGATGACCGCCCCACGAACCACAGAGAGGTCACTCCGATGACCACCCCTCAGCAGCACGCCCGCCACATCGCCACCGCAATCACCCAGGCCTGGGACAAGACATATGGGCCTTCCCGCTTCGAAGTCCCGATGAGCGTGGCGGCCTCAATCTGCCTGCTGCGCACCGTGCCCCAGGAAGACAAACCCGAACGGGTTCTCGAGGAGTCACTTCCCCAGTTGCCCACCCCGGAGTTCATCAACGAGTTGTGGGCGCGTTGGGGCTTGAGCACCGACCTCTGGCCCGAGCTCTCCCCACGCTGGACGTGCTTGAGCGAATGGATGCCCGGGATCTCCCCCACGATAGGGCGGCCCTTGGCTGCAGGTGCCCGCAGCGTCGCCGCCGCCTGCATCGAGGCCGGCCTTCCCGAGCTCATCGACGACGCCAACGCACGAAGCACTGTCGATGCGCTGGGACACATCCTGCACAGCCTCTACGCACAGGTGTATGCGATGGGCACCGACCCGCTGCTCTCCCAGGCACCCGCGTTGGACGCCCAGCGCATCGCCGCCCTGCACCCGGGAGCCACCCTGACGCTTCTCCAGGTGTGGAGCGGCACCCGCATCATGCACATCGCCACCCGTCTGCGCCAGCGCGGGATCGATCCCGCCAGCCTCACCTGGCAACTCCGCGTGATCGATGAACTGGCCGCCGCCGTGCTCGCCACCAACTGCGTGCTGTGGGGCATCGACCGCAGCGCCGTCATCGGGATCAGCGACGACGACCAGACGTGGCTGGAGGAAGCTCACCACGAGCGCACCGCCGCCCTGCTGGGCGATTTCGACCAAAGCTAGCCGCCCCTCGCACGGGGACGCCCGCCGCCATGTCCTTCCCTTGCCCAACACCCGCTTCCCGATGCGTCGACCACATCCGCTGGAGAACTCCTGTGCCCCAGCACTACCGCGACATCCCCGTCCCGCCCCGCGTCAACCGCCTGCCGCACACCCGCGGCGGCATGCCGGTGCCCTGGACCACCCCGTGGACCAGCGGCGAAGAGCGCATCATCCACCACCCGACCACCGGGCCAACGATCACCTGCGACTGCACGCTCGGCGAAGGCAGTCCCCGCTTCGGTGAGCAGTGCCCTCTACGCCAGCGACGCGCAATGCTGGAACGCCGGTGCGGCGTGTGCGGCACCCCCATCAAACCCACCAGCACCTGCGTTTTCACCGGCTGCACCCCCCAAGCCCATGTCGCAGAACCTCCCACCCATCCCCGGTGCTTGGCGTTTGCGATGCGCGTCTGTCCGCGACTCGTCGACCTGCACGACCGCGCGTTCGTCTTCATCTGTCGTGAATACGACCTGGGTGAGCGCCGGGCCGTAAAGGTCCAAGAAGCGCCTTCCGACGAACCGCAGCCGGTCTCCGTGTGGTTTCCCTTGGGCGACCCGCAGGCCCATCTCGGCGTCTTGGACTTCTACATGGCTGTGCCCAGGCCCCTGCAGCTCGTTCCGGCGCCCGAATGGCTGACCGGGCGAGCTCCCGCGCTCCGCTAGCCCGACCTACCAGTGACCCGGCGTCCTTGGATTCCTCACCGCTGATCCCCCGTCTCGTCTCACGTGAGGAACGGCTCAGCCGCTACACGCCAGCGTCGAACTCGACCACCCGATCCCGGACACAGCACCACACCGCAGGGGGAGACATGCCCAAGAACCTGATCATGCCACTCGGCTACCTCTTCGATGAACAACCCGCCGACTCCGGCGCACACAGCACCGTTCGCGACCTCATCGCCGTTGCACCACGCAATCCCCTCGGCATCCAGGCTGGCCAGATCGTCGCGTTCACCGAGGAGGCCGAAGCCGCTTTCGACCGCGCACTACTCTACGGAAGCCTGCGCTGGAGCGAACAACTCGACGTGGTGACGATGCTCTATGTCGAGCCCGGCGTTCGACGCGCCGGTATCGCCACCGCACTGTGGCAGACAGCCAAGGAGATACACCGCCACCGCACCGGCCGAGAACTCGGCATCGGCTCGGGGCGCACCGTGCTCGGAGAGCTGTGGATGCAGCGCCTGGGCATCGCCGCACCGCTATCACGGCTGATGCTGCCGATGACTCTGGAACAGGACACCCTCGACATCGACCAGCGACAACTGATCCCTGATGACCGCGCCGCCACCATCCACGAGATCGCTTGCCGCTACGCCGTTCCCACCACCCACATCGACATTTGCTGTGAGCCCAGCATCCAAGCCGCACAGCGCAGGACCGAGGAACGGCGATGACCACGCATGTCTCTTCTCCGACGGACTCCGCCGATCCGCCCCGCAACCTGGCGGTGCTGGTCACCACCCTGCACATGGCCGTTCCCATCGCAATGCGAAAGATCGCCGGCCTTACCGACCACGAGCGAAGGGAGTTGGCCGGCCAAAGCGCCGCCTGGGTAGCCGAACACGGCGATGACCTGCTCTATGGAGGCCGTCACTGCGCCGCGGCCTACACCATGCTGGCGCGCGGGCTGGCGGCCCTGGCGTTCACGCCCGGCGGAGTCACCTTCGTCGGCAAGCATTGGTGTATCCGACCTCATCTGGACTGCCCGACTCCCCAGGCCAGCCTGTTGCACGCACGCATGTGCGGCATCGACAGCACCCCGGCGACGCGGGTTTCGTAGAACCGCCGTACGTTACCGTCCCGGAATCGAGGATGGGGCAACTGGTCGGTTCTACCCAGTGTGTATGTGCTCAACGTGGATGTGCGCACGAAGCCCGCGTGCAACGCGGGATGAGCGGAGAAGGTTATGACCGAAACGCTCATCGAAACCCGAGCAGACCCGACCCATTGACCCGCAGGGGCTCACCCCCGCGCAGGCGGGGAGTTCCCGTGGTCCGCTCATGCCGGACTGTCGGGCGCGGACTCACCCCCGCGTAGGCGGGGAGTTCGACACCCCGCTCGTGAATCGCCAGCGAGGAACGGACTCACCCCCGCGCAGGCGGGGAGTTCAGCAACGAGGCGTGGTGGACGTGCCAGTACGTGGACTCACCCCCGCGCAGGCGGGGAGTTCGCCAGGTCATGCGGGGTGGCGGTGTCCATGGGGGACTCACCCCCGCGCAGGCGGGGAGTTCAGCGGCGCGCTGAACTTCTGGAAAGACAAGGTGGACTCACCCCCGCGCAGGCGGGGAGTTCGCCCGGTCGTGGTGAGGTAGGGGTCCACTCTCCAGACTCACCCCCGCGCAGGCGGGGAGTTCGTCGCGGTACAGGTGCAGGTGCTCGAATCCGGGGACTCACCCCCGCGCAGGCGGGGAGTTCTGCGGGCTCCGATCTTGCGGGCATCTGTCGGAGGACTCACCCCCGCGCAGGCGGGGAGTTCCGCGGGGGCGTGGGGCTCGTAGAGATACCTGCGGACTCACCCCCGCGCAGGCGGGGAGTTCGTCGTCGAGGGGCCGCACCGGGTGAGAGTGCAGGACTCACCCCCGCGCAGGCGGGGAGTTCTCGGAGGAATGATCAGGTCACAGGCATATAACCGGACTCACCCCCGCGCAGGCGGGGAGTTCGACCCGCTCGGCCTCGGCCTGGGCCTGGCCCAGGACTCACCCCCGCGCAGGCGGGGAGTTCGTGGCCGGGTCCGAGCACTACCTGAGGGCCATGTGACTCACCCCCGCGCAGGCGGGGAGTTCCACCGCCCCGTAGGGCCCTGCCTGCAGCACGTGGACTCACCCCCGCGCAGGCGGGGAGTTCGCGGTGGTCGGGCCGTCCTGCGCGGTGCCGTTCGACTCACCCCCGCGCAGGCGGGGAGTTCCTGGACTACGCCCAGTCCCACATCTCGGCGCCGGACTCACCCCCGCGCAGGCGGGGAGTTCCAGGCGTCGCAGGAGGGAAGCGTCAGAAGCTCGGACTCACCCCCGCGCAGGCGGGGAGTTCTGGCTATCCTGCTCGCGCTGACCGTCCCCGACGGACTCACCCCCGCGCAGGCGGGGAGTTCATGCGACCGCATCGTTGCAAGGTGGTGCGCGCGGACTCACCCCCGCGCAGGCGGGGAGTTCTCTGCCCCGGTCGCGGGCATGTTCCGGGGCATGGACTCACCCCCGCGCAGGCGGGGAGTTCGCTGCTCGGTCCCGTTGCACCGGGGCGTGTCTGGACTCACCCCCGCGCAGGCGGGGAGTTCCGGCGCGGCAGCCACCGGGGCGGTTTCCAGTCGGACTCACCCCCGCGCAGGCGGGGAGTTCGCCAACGACATCGTCACCCTGTCTGCCCGCAAGGACTCACCCCCGCGCAGGCGGGGAGTTCAACCCCCCGGCGGGTGGACTGAGGCCGACCGCGGACTCACCCCCGCGCAGGCGGGGAGTTCCCCTTCCCGGCGCCCTGGTCCTGCAGCATCACGGACTCACCCCCGCGCAGGCGGGGAGTTCTACGCCACGGGGGGTGGTCCTCTCGACGGGGGGGACTCACCCCCGCGCAGGCGGGGAGTTCGTGTCTTCGGCGAGGTCGGATTCGATGGTGATGGACTCACCCCCGCGCAGGCGGGGAGTTCAAAGCCGCGCTCAAGCTCGAAGAAGAAGGACTGGACTCACCCCCGCGCAGGCGGGGAGTTCGCCGTCCCCGTCCTCGTCGAGGCCGGGTGGGGGGACTCACCCCCGCGCAGGCGGGGAGTTCTGTTGAGCCGGCGCGGGACTGTGGTGGCGCAGGGACTCACCCCCGCGCAGGCGGGGAGTTCGTCACAGCCGGTCAGAGAGGGGACGCCCCGCAGGACTCACCCCCGCGCAGGCGGGGAGTTCCCTTTCTCAGCTGCAAAAACGTGGCGTGTTATTGAAAGTTAACCTTTGCTTGCTGCTCATTGGGGATGGTTGCCTCCGGATTGAAGCGCCCGGAACTGCAGCAGTTTTCGACTTGTGGCCTAAACCGGCCATTGTTCGTGAAACATGCGAGGTCATCCATGCCGCTCTTCAGACTAGTCCCATGAGCTACCGCCGTCTTCCGCCTGCCTCCCGTCCAGGGCCTTCCTCTGCGGGATCTGGGTCAAGGGAGCGCCCGGTGGATATTGGCTGGGTGTGGGGAAAATCTGCGGAGCGGTTGCCCAACGGTGCCTATCCGCTGATCGCGCATCTGCTTGACTCGGCCGGTTGCATCCTTGCGCTTGAGGCGTTCGATTCTCCGGTTCTTCCGCGTGCTGCATTGCGTGGGCTGGGGGCTGACGGTGCTACGTGCTTGGCGTTGCTTGCGGCTCTTCATGACCTGGGGAAAGCGACCACTGGTTTCGCCGCTCGGGATCTTGGTACCTGGAGGTGCATGTGGAGGGCCGCTCCTCCCTCTGCAGGGGGTGCTGCGACCGGGCATGCCCGTCCGGGGCAGGCGAGCGCCGTGCTGGAGGAGTGGCCTGCGATGCTGTCCGGCTCAACACAACCGCTGGGGAAGTCCGAGGCTGAGGAGCTTCGGCAGTTCATCGGGTTGGTGATCGGCGCCCACCACGGTCGAATCACCTCGGCAATGAGCAGGGCCGAGGCGCGTACCGCGTTGGAGGAAGCCCGCGATGGCGCTGCGGATTGGGTAGCGTTCGCCGCGACTTTGCCGAACTTGTGTGGCAGGCCCTGAGCCGTCCCCGGCTCCTGCCCGATCCCGTTGATAACGTGCTTGCCGCGGTTGCTGCCTGCGGCTTGGTGCCCTTCGCAGACTGGATCGTCTCGCAGGCTGCGTTCATCGAACGGCATCGGCGCCCTCACCTGCCGCCCGAGTGGACGCCCGAATCCGCCGCTGTCTTCCTCGCATCCGGTGTTGAGGCCGCACGCGCCGAGCTGCGGCGCCTCGGGCTTACCCCTCTGCGGTTGCGGAACGCCGCTTTCACTGAGCGCTACCCTTACTCGCCTCGCGGGGTTCAGCTCTCGATCTGTTCCGAGCTGGACAAGCAAGTGACCGGTCCTGGGCTGCTCATCGTCACCGAGCGCACGGGTGGGGGTAAGACCGAAGTCGCCCAAGAAGCCCTGCAGGTCTTTCGCCGGCGCCTTGGGCGCGATTTGGGCTTGATGTTTTGCCTGCCGACCATGGCCACCACGAATGCCATGTTCGGGCGCACGGTGGGGGACCTGGCCCCGCTGCTGGGCCGGGGTGCCACCGTGGAGCTTTTGCATTCGATGGCGGCCTTTTCCGACGAAGCCGACCGTGTTCTCCGCGATCTCTATGGCGATCCCGCCGACACCTCTCTGCTGGACACCGGCATCGAGGCGTGCGCGTTGGGCCCGGTGGCCAGTGAGGAACATGCCGAACCGTTCGAGGCGCGCTTTGGCCTTTCTGACCGGGACACCCACAAGTTATTGCGCCTGCATGCCCCCTTGGCGGTGGCGACGATCGACCAGCTGCTCGCTGCCGCGCTTCCGGGGTGGCATCAGCCGTTTCGGTTGTCGGGGCTGTTCGGCAAGGTCGTCGTCATCGACGAATGCCACGCCTATGACGTCTACATGCGTGTGCTGCTGCGCACGGTGCTCACGTGGCTGGGGGCCTTTGGTGTGCCGGTGGTGCTGCTGTCGGCGACCCTGCCGGCGGGGATGGCGCGCGAGTACCTAGAGGCCTACCGGCGGGGCTCGATCGTGGGCCACACAGAGGTCGACAACTCTCGCCGCAGCGAAGACGCGGACCCTCTCACTCCCCCCTATCCGTTGGTGCTACTACGACTCCGCGACCGGGGCGATGACGGTGCGGGCCTCATCCCCCGAAAAATCGACCCGGCTCACCGTGACCACCCACGCCTACACCCTCCCGGCCGGCCAACGCCGCGACCTGGTCGAGCGAGGGAGATGGCTGGCCCAACTCTGCCGGGACATCTTGACCCCCATCTTCGATTCGGCCGGCACGGGGCAGGGGAGCGGGTGCGCGCTGGTGATCGTCAATACGGTGACGACCGCCCAGGTCCTGGCCGCCCTGTTGCGCGCCGAGGCGACAGACGGCTGTGCGATCCACCTGCTGCACGCCCGCATGCGCGGCACAGACCGCGAGCAGCGCACCGAGGACCTGGAGGCGCTGTTTGGAAAGCGCGGCGAGAAGGATCCGCCTGAGCGGCCCAAGCGCCCGCATCGGTGCGTGGTCGTGGCCACGCAGGTGGCCGAGCAGTCCCTGGACTGGGATTTCGACGTGGTGCTCAGTGAACTGGCCCCCGCCTCCCTTCTGCTGCAGCGGGCCGGGCGGGCCCACCGGCACCGGGCCAGTGCACAGGTCCCACCGCCATGGCGGAACTGGACCGTGCACGTACTCGCCGACATCGAGGAGGATCAAGCATCCCGGCCGAGGCCGTGCCCTACCCGCATGCCGCCCTTGTTCAGACATGGCGTGCGCTGCGCACCTCCGCGGAGGCGCTCGGCGAAGGGGAACGGACCCGAACGATCGACGTCCCCGGCGACGTCCAAGGCCTCGTCGAGGACGCCGAGCCCGACCTGTGCCTCCTCGGCACTGTGGACGGCGCCTTCGAGAAGGCGTTGATGTCGTGGTGGGCCGAGGAGAGCGTGAGCGCGAGCCGGGGCGACCAGGCGATCATTCCCACTCCCGGGCGTGACCTGTCCCGCGGAGACCTGCACCGGTTGACCGAGGCCGACACCGACGTCGAGGGGATCTTGGCGACCCGGCTGGGCGTGGACACGCTGCGCCTGCTTCCCGTCTGGCGGCGCGACGGGGCGTTTCACCTGCACCCGCACGGTACCGCCCGCCTGCCGGAGGCACCCCCGGCGGGTGCTCGCCCCAGCCCCGCGGCGGTGCGAACCGTGATGGAGCACAGCATCCCCGTGCGGCCGGCCGGCTGGCAGGAGGCGGTGGCCGTCGATCCCCCCGACTGGTTCGCCGACCACCCGACGCTTGGCAACGTCCTTGTCGTACCCTTCCGCGATGCTGTCGAGCCGACGGTCATTCCCGGTGTCGGCGACAGCGCGGGCTATTGGCCCTCGACGATGCCGCAGCGTCACAGGGTGGCGTTCAGCCCCGATTACGGCTTGTTCACCGCGCCGTTGAGCTCCAGCCCTCGCTAAGGAGAGTGAATGGATTGTTTCGACCTGGCGAAGCGCCCGTGGATTCGTGCGCGGACCCTGGACGGAGACGTGGCGCAGACGGGACTGGCCGATCTGCTGAGCACCGCGCACCGGCTCAGCGGCATCGAGGCGCCTCTGCCGCCGGGGTATGCGGGGCTGTGGCACATCCTCACCGCGCTGGCCTACCGCATCACCGGGCTGGACCGCCAAGAGGGGGTGGCCGAATGGCGCCGCCGGCGGGACCTTTGGCTCACCCACGGCACGTTTGCCTCCTGCCCGCCCGGGTTGTCCGGCGAGCCGCCGCCCAGTGAGGGGGCCACCCCTGTGGAGCGCTACTTCGCCCGGGTGCCCGAGGGACGCTTTTGCCTGTTCGGCCAGCGGCCGTTCCTGCAGGATCCCCGCCTTGTTGAGGAAGCGGAGACCTCGGGGATCAACAAGTTCGTGTTGGGCCGTCCCACCGGAGACAACGCGGCGACCTGGTGGACCCGCCACCACGCCTCCAACCAGGGCGCGATCGCCTTTGAGGAGGCCGCGTGGTGGTTGATCGTGCAGTGGTACTACGGGGCGGCGGGCCAGATCACCGCGCGCACGGTCGGCGGCACACGCTCGTCCAGTTCCAAGGCCGGGATGCTGCGCAACACGATCACCTACTTCCCCAGCGGAGCGTCGCTGTTCACCTCGCTCCTGTTGTCGCTGGTTCCACCGAACCCGGCTATCCCCGACCCGGCCTCTCGCCCCGGCCCTGACCTGTGCCCGTGGGAGCAGGAGGAGCTGCCCGACCCCGATGCTCCTCCCTCCCCGCCCGGAGGGATGTGCGCGCTGCTGACGGCGGTGCACACCCATGCCCTGCTGCTGGTGCCAGGCGAGGGCGGGCACGTGGTCGATGCCTACCGCACCTGGGCCTACCGCAAGCCCTGGCCTGGGCTGAAGAGGGAAAACCCGTTCCTCAGCTACGAACGCAGCAAGGGCACCCAGCGTCGCGCCAACCCGTCCCGGGCGCTCTGGCGCGATTTGGACGCGCTGCTTCCCGAGACCGCCGATGGTGCCTCGGGTCGGCACGTCGCGGCGAGCGCCTACCGCCCGCCGCGGTTTGTGGAGGAGCGCCTGCATCTGGGCGGCGAGCAGCCCGGCCCGGCGGGAATCACCGCGGTCGGGTTTTCTCAGGACCCCATGACGACTGACCACACCTGGTGGCTGTCGGCCGTGCCCCCAGTGCTCATAGAGCGCCTCCGGGAGGAGGAGAACGCCGCGGCCGCGCGGCGGCTGCTGGCCCTGCTGGCCAAGGAGTGCGAACTACTCAAGGCCCGGCTGCGCTCCGCGTGGCGCAACGGCGTTCGCAGCGGCCCGCGAGAGAAGCTGAACCAAGCCTGGCCCTCGCGCGGGGCTGCCCGTTTCTGGGAACGCGCCGAAAAGGTGTTCGGCGACCGTTTGGCCGCGGACCTGGGCGCCGCCGAACCCAACGACCCAACGCAGGAGCACCACGGGCGGGTCGCCGCACGCGGGCTCACCCTCACCGTCTACGACGAGGTCACTGGGAACGCGCACGAGGGAAACGGCTCCCCCCACCCGCCCTCGCGGCAGGACTTCATGCTGCACCGCTCGATCATCAAACACCGCCCCTGGCCCGTATCCGCACGCAGCCCGGAAGGCAGCGATGACCTCTGAAACCGGCCCCTCGCTTTGGCAACAGCGCACACCCATGTTCAAGGCGTTCACTCACCATATGGCTTCGTTGCTGGAGTACGGCGGCGTGCGCTCCGACCTGCGCCCGGCCGTGCGCAAGGGCCCCGACCAGGCGCTGGCGGCCAACCGGCACATCCTGCGGTGGGCCCACAACGAGGGCGCGGATTACGCCGACCTGCTCAACTGGCGCAGGGTCCGCGAGACGCTGCTGCTGACCGCGGGGCTGATGGCCCACTTCCCTAAGTCCACGACACTGGCCGAGCGGTGGGAACGCCACCGCAGGCAAGCCTCCGATACCCCCCGCCGCCCCCGCCTGGACCTGGGCTTGGCGCTGGCCGAAGCCGACCGCAAGGACGGCAAAACACCGGGCGGTAGCAGCCCGGACAAGATGACGCCCCGGGAGAAGCGGCTGCTGCAGCTGTGCCGAAGCGACCGCGACCGGTTGCCCCGCCACCTGTTCACGGTCCTGTCCTACCTGCACGGCCAGCAGAGCCCCCTGCCGGAATGGTCGCAACTGGCGATCGACATCGAGCACCGCCTGCGCGCCCCTGACGCCGTCGCCCGACGCTGGCAGGAGTCCTACCTGCGCCGGCCACCGTGGCGCAGCACCAGGGCTTGAGCCCGATCTCCCTCCCACCCACCACCTAGGAAGTGAAGGACCGATATGCCTGCCACGCCGCGCTTTCTCGACCTGCACATCGTCCAGGCCGTCCCGTTCGCCAACCTCAACCGTGACGACATGGGCGCGCCCAAAGAACTCTCCTATGGCGGGGCCACCCGGATGCGGGTCTCCAGCCAGTGCTACAAACGCGCCACACGCACGAAGCTGCAGGAGCTGACCAACGGCGCCGACTGGGATTTCGGATCGAGGTCCCGGGCGCACGGCGAACAGATCGCCGAGGAGTTGCAACACCGCGGCTGGCCCGAGCGCACCGCCCAGATCGCCGCCCGCGACCTGTTCACCATGCTTGATGACAAGGACGACGAGGCCGAGGCAGAGGCAGAAGAGGACGGCGGGCGCAAGCAGCCCCGCAAGAAACACACCGCAGAGGAGGACGAAGCCTCCAAACTGCTCACCAACGTCCTGCTCTACCTGAACGACAGCGACATTCCCCGCCTGGCTGACCTGGCCGAGGCCCACCGCGAGGACTACCAGCGCGCCGCCGACTCTGCCCCCGAAGGCGAGGAACTGCCTACCGTCCACGGCCGTAAGGACAAAAAGTGGCAGAAGGAGCTGCTCAAAGTCCTCAAAGAGTGCACCGGCGCCGGGCTGGCGCTGTTCGGGCGGATGATCGCCGCCCTCCCCGAAGGCCGCATCGACGGCGCCTCCCAAGTCGCCCACGCCTTCACCACCCACGAGGCCAAGTTCGAGGTCGACTACTTCACCGCGGTGGATGACCTGCTCACCGGAAAGGAGAGCAGCGGCAGCGCCCATTTGGGCACCGCCGAGTACGCCAGCGGGGTCTTCTACCGCTACGCCACCCTGGACCTGGGCGACCTCGCCGCATACATGGCTCAAAATGCGGACGGCATCCGGGCCGCAGCCGAGCTCGCCGGGCTCTTCCTACGCGCTTTCGCGCTGGCGGTTCCCTCGGGCAAGCGGACCTCCACCGCCCCGCACACCCCACCGGCCCTGGTGTATGCCTCAATGCGCTCCGATCACCCGGTCAGCCTGGCAGCGGCCTTCGAGGGCGCGGTACAACCAGGGGTCGGGGGCCACCTGCCGGCCAGCCTGAAGGCACTGGGCCAGCACGTCACCGAGGTAGAGAACTTCTTCGGCCCCACCGGGCGCGTGTGGCACGCCCACGCCGCCACCATCAGCGCCGACCAGATCGCTCAAGGAGTAGACAAGGACGCAGCAGGCTTTGGCGACCGGTTGCCGCTTCCCGACCTCGCCGCCGCCGTCACCGAGCACACCGTGGCGGGGGCTTACCAGTGACGACCCTGGCGCTACTGCTGACCGGCCCCTTGCAGTCATGGGGGGTCCGCTCCACATTCGATGAGCGCGACACCTACCCCTACCCCACGCGCTCAGGCATCTTGGGGCTGCTCGCCGCGGCCCGCGGCATCGAGCGCCACCAACCGCTGCCCGAGCAGTGGGCGAGTCTGGAGCTGCTGGTGCGCCGCGACCGCCCAGGGCGGGTGCTCACCGACTACCACACCGTGGGCGGAGGCCGCTCCTCTGAAGAACAGATGGTCACCGCCGAACGCAAACGCCGCAAGAGCGCCGTCATCACCCGTCGCGCCTACCTGGCTGACGCAGCCTTCACCGCCTTCCTCGCTGGCCCCTCCCCCCTGGTGGACGAACTAGCCCAGGCGCTGCGCGTCCCGCGCTGGGCACCCTACCTCGGCCGGCGTGGCTGCCCACCAGCGCTGCCAATACTGCTGGGCACCGGCACCTCCACCCCGCTGCGGATGGCCCAAACCACGCCGCTATACCTCTCACCCCGCGAGGTGGGCATGTGGGAGATCACCGCCCTTCACGACGTCCCTCCCGAGGAACGCGGTGCCCCCGACGTTCGCATCAACGACGTGCCCGTGGCGCGCAGTCCACATAACCGCGCCTTTTTGACACGAGGAGCCGTAGAACTGCCCATCGACCCGCCCGCCAAGGGGAGTGCGGGCACCGGCATGCACGGCTACGCCACGATCGCGAAAGCCATCGAGGAGGAGCGTTGACCCTGCCCGCCCAACTCTGGCTCACCCACACCACGCTGACCGGCCCCCAGAGCGAGCACCTTCGCTACACCGCCTCAGCCCTGCACAAAAAACTGATGAGGATGTTTCCTGACGGGCTCGGCCCGCAACCCCGTCGCCAGGCCGGTGCGCTCTACCGGGTCGAGCCCGACGACTGCGCACTGCAGTTGCTGGTGCAATCACAGATTGCCCCCGACCTCTCGGCGTTCCCCAGCGCGCGTAGCCGCTCGCTGCTTCCATTGTTCGAACACCTGACCGAGGGAACACCCGTGTACTACCGGATCGCGGCCAACCCCACCAAAGCGGTGCGCGACCCCGAAAACCCAAAAAAGCGAGGCACACGCAAAGCCCTCTACGGCGACCAGGCCAACGACTGGTGGCGGCGCAAGGCCCATGACGCGGGGTTGGCCCCGGTAACACTGGACAGCAGCCGCTACGCCTTCGGCTCTGATGTCCGCCGACACGGCGACAACGACCGGCTGCTCAACCACGGCATCCAGTTCGACGGGGTGGCCGAGGTCACCGACCAGCAGCGCTTAACATCCGCGATCGTCGAAGGCATCGGCCGCGGGCGTGCCTACGGGCTCGGGCTGCTCTCCGTCGTTCCCGCGCGGCGGTGAGGCATGGCCCGCCGCCTCCCCAAAACCCTGGGCGCGCCGACCGCCGTAGCCCTACCCCGGGTGGCCGACCGCCTCGGTTTTCTCTACCTGGACACGGTGCAGATCAAAGCAGACCGTAACGGTGTCTGCGCACTGGTGGAATTCGACGACGGCGAAGAGGAACGTGTCTACCTACCCACCGCTGGCATCGGTTGCGTACTCCTGGGCCCGGGCACCAGCACCACACACGCAGCGGTAAAAAGGCTCACCAGCGACGGCGCGGTCATCGTCCACGTCGGCGACGGCGGAGTGCGCTGCTATTCGGCCTTCCTCAACGACAGCACCAGCACCCGCTTACTGGACCGCCAAGTGGAAGTGGTATCCGACACCGAACGCCGCCTGGCCGCCGCCAAGCGGCTGTTCACCATGCGCTTCTCCGAACCACTGCCCGAGGGGTTGACCTTGGACAAGCTCCGGGGCCTGGAAGGACGCCGAATGAAGGTGCTGTACCGGACGCTGGCGCAGCAGCACCGAATCCCACGCTTCAAACGAAGCTACGACCCGGCGGACTTCGACGCACAGGACCCCGTGAACAAGGCGCTGACCTCGGGAAATCAGGCACTGTACGGGATCGCCACCTCAGTGATCCTCAGCCTGGGGGCCTCGCCCGCGCTGGGCATACTCCACCATGGCCAGCAGCGGGCATTCGCTCTCGACATCGCCGACCTGTACAAGGCTGAGACGACGGTTCCCCTAGCATTCTCACTGCACAAGAGCACCGACCCTGAACGCGCGGCACGTCTGAGCCTGCGTGAGGAATTCCGGCTGCTGCGCCTGATCCCGCGAATGGTCTCCGATATCTACCAGGTGCTGGATCTGCCCAGCTCGGATAGTCC
Source organism: Allosalinactinospora lopnorensis (assembly GCF_000981225.1). Taxonomy (GTDB): domain Bacteria; phylum Actinomycetota; class Actinomycetes; order Streptosporangiales; family Streptosporangiaceae; genus Allosalinactinospora; species Allosalinactinospora lopnorensis. The sequence continues at coordinate 13,409 of NZ_LAJC01000007.1, read as the reverse complement.
AGGCCCCCCAGACGTGATCAACCTCTGGGATCCCGACGGGGAACTGCCATCGGGCGTCAACTACGCCACGGAGGCAGACCGGTAATGGCTGGCGGATTCTGTGTCATCTCCACGACCGCGATCGCCGATGGCACGCGCGGCGCGTTGACCCGCTGGATGCTGGAGCCGGCGCCCGGAGTTTATGTGGGCACCCTGACCAGAAGGGTGCGCGAGCACCTGTGGGCGGGCCTGCGAGAAGCCATCGACGCTCAGGAGGGCTGGGCGGTCATGGTGCATGGCGCCGACACCGAGCAGGGCTACCGCGTACTGACGTACGGCGAGGGCAGCCGCACTCCCCGGACGATCGATGGTCTGACGTTGATCGGCTGGCCGAAGGAGACACTAGAAGAGGTCAAAAATCTATAACGTGCCGCATTGGCGCTGATCGCGAAGGGTGCTCCCCGCCTACGCGGGGGTGAGTCCAAGGAAATCGCCGCCCCGGAGTGGAACCAAACGTGCTCCCCGCCTACGCGGGGGTGAGTCCGCACCCCTTTTGCGAAGCGCCGACGTCGTGGGGTGCTCCCCGCCTACGCGGGGGTGAGTCCGAAAAGGCGAGGAGTGGCCGCACGCCTCCTTCGTGCTCCCCGCCTACGCGGGGGTGAGTCCCCAACCGGGGGTTCCTCAAAGGGTGGTGGTATGTGCTCCCCGCCTACGCGGGGGTGAGTCTCCGCTGCTCGGCTGCACCTCACCGGCCAGCAGGGTGCTCCCCGCCTACGCGGGGGTGAGTCCCCCGTGACCGCCTTGAAGTGGCGTAAAGGCCAGTGCTCCCCGCCTACGCGGGGGTGAGTCGGTCATGGGCCGGCTCGGGGCGACAGTGAACACGTGCTCCCCGCCTACGCGGGGGTGAGTCCGTGGACCGGAAGGGCCCGCTGGGGAATCCATCGTGCTCCCCGCCTACGCGGGGGTGAGTCCGCCTGCGACCACGGCCACGCACCACCGGACTCGTGCTCCCCGCCTACGCGGGGGTGAGTCCATCTCGCGCAGCCGCTGCAGGTCGTGGTGCGGGTGCTCCCCGCCTACGCGGGGGTGAGTCCCAGCGGCACCACCAGGGCGCCCACCGGGCGCAGTGCTCCCCGCCTACGCGGGGGTGAGTCCTGGCCTCATGACCATCGTGGAGTTCCTGGAAGGTGCTCCCCGCCTACGCGGGGGTGAGTCCAAATGGTCGTAATCCATGGGATCCAGTTCACTGTGCTCCCCGCCTACGCGGGGGTGAGTCCATGGGCGAGCCATCGTGTGACGGTCAAGAGGAGTGCTCCCCGCCTACGCGGGGGTGAGTCCTTCACTGGAGGTGCCGCTATAGGGGCGACCATGTGCTCCCCGCCTACGCGGGGGTGAGTCCAAGGTCGCTGACCGGGTGCCCGGGATCGGGCGGTGCTCCCCGCCTACGCGGGGGTGAGTCCACGCTGAACTGCCGGGTGTTCGTCAAGCAGTCGTGCTCCCCGCCTACGCGGGGGTGAGTCCTTCGATGGTGAGTACTTCGCTGACCTGGCCAAAGTGCTCCCCGCCTACGCGGGGGTGAGTCCACGATCGTGCCGTTGGGGTACTCGGTGCCGCGGTGCTCCCCGCCTACGCGGGGGTGAGTCCGCGCGCACCTACCCGATCTCGCTGCAATCCCTGTGCTCCCCGCCTACGCGGGGGTGAGTCCGATATACGTCTCGCCGGTGGGGACCTCCCGGGGTGCTCCCCGCCTACGCGGGGGTGAGTCCCTCCTACCGGCGCAGCGAGAACGCGCGTACCTGTGCTCCCCGCCTACGCGGGGGTGAGTCCGTCATTGAGGACGTGGCCGGCGACAACGGCATGTGCTCCCCGCCTACGCGGGGGTGAGTCCCAATCCCCCGACACCGCGGTGACGGCGAGGGTGGTGCTCCCCGCCTACGCGGGGGTGAGTCTTCACCGGCGGCGATCATCCGGTAGATGGTGCGGGTGCTCCCCGCCTACGCGGGGGTGAGTCCGGACCCCCCTTTGAGACCCCTTCCCGCTCGGCGTGCTCCCCGCCTACGCGGGGGTGAGTCCGTGGACGTGCTGGAGCTGCCGCTGGAGATCCGGTGCTCCCCGCCTACGCGGGGGTGAGTCCGACGTGTGGATCTCGCTGCAGGCGTCCGGGCCGTGCTCCCCGCCTACGCGGGGGTGAGTCCCTCGCCGAGGTGTTGAAGGCGGCGACCTACGAGTGCTCCCCGCCTACGCGGGGGTGAGTCCGCCTCGACATCGCTATCTCCGAAGCGTTCGAGGTGCTCCCCGCCTACGCGGGGGTGAGTCCGCCACCATCTCCTGGACGGTGGCATTCGCCTCGTGCTCCCCGCCTACGCGGGGGTGAGTCAGAAAGGGGCCCTGGGCCACCCCGCCCAGGACCGTGCTCCCCGCCTACGCGGGGGTGAGTCCCCCGCGGCGACGGCGTACCCGGCGATCTGTCCGGTGCTCCCCGCCTACGCGGGGGTGAGTCCACGGCTGGGGTAAGCGGGTACCGGCGCGTGCCGTGCTCCCCGCCTACGCGGGGGTGAGTCCTCCTACTCCTACGAGCTCACCCCGCCGGAGGTGTGCTCTCCGCCTACGCGGGGGTGAGTCCCCGCGACCTCTCGCTTATAAGGCGAAGTATCCGTGCTCCCCGCCTACGCGGGGGTGAGTCACAACTTCATCGGGCGTGCCCGAAGTGCAGGCGAGTGCTCCCCGCCTACGCGGGGGTGAGTCCCGGATCTCGCGGCCATCGCGCAGGGCGCCGAGGTGCTCCCCGCCTACGCGGGGGTGAGTCCGATCCGTCGTCGTCCTTCTTGAGGTAGCCGTGCTCCCCGCCTACGCGGGGGTGAGTCCACCACTCATTCCGACAACGTGGTCGGCCGTGCGGTGCTCCCCGCCTACGCGGGGGTGAGTCCAACGGCTACGACCTCGATGTCGCCTACGACCTGAGTGCCCCGTCCACGCGGGGTGAGTCCGACGCCAGCCTGGGCCCATCGGGGCGGCTCGGTTCCGCCTACCCTGTCGACGAGTACGTTCACGTCCAGGCTCTCGGCTGCCACCTGCTCATCCTCGTCCAGCCGCGCTCTTAGAAACTCCACGATCTCACCCGCGCTCAGCCCGGGCCTCCCCGTCGGCGTCGACGATCTCTTTGATCTTGCGCAACCTCTCCCGTGCATCCCACGCCGCTTTCTCAGCCGCCGCAGCATGGATTAGCACCTCGTCGCCCTCTTCGTCCGGGAACAGGACCGCATCGATCATCCCTCCGATCAGGGTCTCGCGCAGGTAAAGCCGGACCTCGGCATCCTGGTACCTTGGAAGGTCGGCAGGTACGTGCCCAATGCCATGCTTGTAGAGCGAATCCGCAATTTTCTCGCACACGAGCCTCTTGAGGCGCTGCTTCCCGGTCAGGTCACGCAGATGCACCATTTCGGTGACGCCGTAGCCGCCGCGGTCGGCCACGATGGCGCGCAGTTGCGCGTAAGTCTCCACGCCATCGAGGCGCAGGTGAGTCATTCGCTGGGCTCCTATAATTCTTCGTGTTGCGGTGTTGAGCCTTCCGAACCGCTTCAGCGGCCTCCGGGGTGGGGCCGAGACGCACTGTTTTCTCGGGTCAGGTCGGTTGCCTTCGCGATCTCGGTCTGTGTCCAGTCATCGGCGTGTGCCTGGCGGATGGCTTTTTTCGCGTCCTTGCTTGAGCTTGACCTCGCCTTCTCTCCATCTAGCGGTGGCGACTTCGGCTGCTACCGACGTTCGTGGACCCGTCCTGCCCCACGCCGGCACCAACGCGCTCACTCGCTCGTCCCCTGCCCACACCACGGCGCAAACCAGGGTTCCAGCTAGGCGGTCGAAGGGACCTTGCCCTCCTGCGCTTTCCTCTGGAACCAGCACATGCCATACCCCGGTTCGCTGGCCGGGCGCTCTCAATCCAGATCTCGCGCATAACGTTCGATTCTAAAGGCTTCTCTTGGGAGAGCTCAGGCTTAACGCCGTCGTTAATCCAGGTCAGCGCTGGTTTTCGCTCTGAGGCCGCTTCCGGCCACGTCTTTCTAGATGGAATACTCAACCTTCGGCGGAGTGTCTGGTATAGGGAGCCCACACTCGAAGCTGCTACCCCTGTCCGGACGGGACTGCGCTCTCAGCAGAGTGGACTACAACAGCAACACAGGCCGAGAAGAGCGCCATACACTTAAGGTCGCCTAACACGATCGACATACCTCTCCGCCTATGCGGAGGTGAGTCAGTTCGGTTCTAAATTGGACCAAGTGACACGACCTACTCCCCGCCTACGCGGGGGTGAGTCCTATCCGATCGACCCTGGGACGCACCTGATCACGAGCTCGTCGACCCGGTCGAGTGGGCGCCGCCGCCTGACCGAGCAGTCCCTGCTCCCCGCTGGGGGCGACCTCGAAGCGATACAGCTCGACGAGGACTTCCTGCGGGCCTTGGAGTATGGGATAGTGCCCTCCGGCGAGGTGAGGTCCCGCCCTCCCCGCGTGAGTCCTTCGGCCTGGTTGCGATGGAGACCGTGTCCGTGGGCACGCCCGTGGTCTGCTTCGACATCGACCACCTTCCTTCCTCGTCGGCGCAGCCCCTTGGCCGGCGACGTGGCGTGTTCACCTCAGGCGGGGAGCACGCCCTCTGGAAACTCCCTAGGAGGTGCTGGGGGAGCCGGTAGGCTACCGGCACCTGTCCAGGGCTGCGTACTACCGATCGCGGGACTTCCGGCCCACCACAGTCGCCGAATGGTTCGCAAAGGCGGTGCGGTGATGCCTCAAGCTCCGTTGTTGCTGGTCGATGGTCACAACCTGCTCTGGAGGGCGGCCTTTGGGTTCCCGGCTGAGATCCGCTCGCGGGACAAGCCCCATGATCTCATCGCCCTCTTCGGGTTCTTCGCCCTGCTGCGGGTCGCGATCCGCGACGAGCTGCCCACGGTCCCGAGGTCATCGTGGTCTTCGACGGCGAGCACAGTTCGGCCGAACGCCAGGAGGTCGACGCTGACTACAAGGCCACCGGGGTGCTCGATGACGACGCCCGCAAGGAGCTGGAGGCGATCCCTATCGTCCAGCGCGGGCTCGACCTCTACGGCCTGGCCTGGGTCGAGATCGATACCGCCGAGGCCGACGACGTGATCGCCACCCTGATCAGCCGCGCCCGCCGTCACAGTCGGCCTGCGTGGATTTTCTCCCTCAGCCGCGACTACTACCAGCCGCTCGACAAGCACGTCCGAGTGCTCAACACCGCCACGCACCCCGGAAAACGCCACATCGGCCCCGACGACGTCGCAGCACGCTACGACGTATGGCAGCTATGACCGCGCTTGCTCAAGTAACCGAGGCAGACGAATTCGCCTGGCTGGTCTCGAACTTCGTCGAGGACGTGCCCGGTGTGGTGCAGGCTCTCGTGGTCTCCACCGACGGCCTAGTGCTCACCTCCCGGGAAGGATCACGCGAGCAAGCCGAGCAGCTCGCCGCGATCGTGAGTGGGTTCCAGAGCCTGGCCGGGGGAACCGCGCGTGTGGTTGGCCAGGGCGAGCCCGAGCAGGTGATCATGCAGTTAGGGCGCGGACGCCTGTTCATCACGCCGGTCAGTGACGGGTCGGTACTGGCAGCACTGACCTCCGCCGAGGCCGAGGGGAAGATCGTGGGCCATCAGGTGGCGCGGCTGGTGGAAAACGCCGGCCACGTGCTCATTCCACAGTTGCGCGGATAGTTGCGTGAACGCGTTACCGCCGCGGTCCACGGCGGGGAGGGGCCTGGTGAGCACCCGTGAGGACACCTAGCGTTGCCCGCACATCCTCACCCGCCACGAATGCCGCGCACGAATCGACACTGACACCGAGCATAGGCTTCGCACCATCGTCGATATCGCCGCACTGGGGAAAGAATCACTGCCCGCAGAACTAGACAATTACCTCATGGAATCGGTCCAGCTCAGCGAAACCGTGTTGACGGATGAGGTCCGTCGATTATGTCAAAAACTACCGACAAGTGACACCATCAAGGATTAGAATTGCCGATATCTATCATTTGGGAAATGACTTCATCTAAGCCTGTGTTGTCATCATCCTTAAGATTTTCCCATTTCCGAAGAAGGGTGATGATTTCGGTGGTGATCCCTGGTGGGAGTCCTGCTTCGTGTAGGGCCTGGCTGATGTCGTGGAACTCTGATTCCCAGCGCCAGGCTCGCGCCGCTACGCTGGGGAATTTCTCGGGTTCGGAGGCGGGGTGGGGCCAGGTGCTGGTGAGACTGGCTAGCTCGTCGGTGACCCCGTAGTTAGTAGCCAGGGCATGAGCGAGAATACTCACGATGCGTGTCGCTTTTTGCGCGATACCTTGGGCCGTTTTGAGCGCGGAGGCCTGACCGTCCTCGGCTCCCAGATAGTGGATCTGGGGGGCTCCGGTGGGAAGCAACGCGGTGACCTGGTTGCAGAGCTGGCGGTCGCCAGCCAGGTAGAAGCGTGTTGTCTGGGTGTTCGGTGCTGGTGGCGGGCCAATCACACAGGCGTCGACGAAGTCCGCGCCTGCTTTGCGGGTCATCTCGGCCAGAGCGTGGGCGCGGTGTGGGCGGATCGCGTTGGCCTCGACGTAGAGCCCGGTGAAGCCTTCGGCCAAGAGGGCGTGCGCGGTGTCTTCGGCCGCTGCTGGGGGCACCAGTGAGATCACGATGTCACTAGCCGCAGCAAGTTCGTTGAGGCCCAGAGGTTCAAGACCGGCACCATTGGCGCGGTGGTGTGTGGCTGGGCTGCGCCCTTGGGGGCACCACAGTTTTGTGGAGGCGCTGTCGATCTGGCGTGCGATGGCGGTCCCCATCCGGCCCGGGTGCAGGATCGCAACGGTGGGTGTGCTCATAGGGCGGTGTCTCCGGTCGGCAGGGCGGCGATGGGCGGGGAATAGCGCAGGTCGGCATCGATGGCCTCGTGTACCTCGCGCAGGTGCCGATTGGAGCGCAACGCTGGTTTCTGTAGAACCGTTGTGAGTTGGCGCAGTCGCCGCATGACGCTTTCGATGCGCCGCTGGCGCATGCTGACCAGCACCGTGTTGACCTCCTCGGCGATGCCGTCGAACTCGTCGCCTGCGAGACGGGCAGTGACATAGTCCAGGCGGGCGTGGCCGAGTTCGCCGTCGCGGCGCAGCTGGGGCGGGTCGGCCTCGTAGAGGGTGATCGCACTAGCGGCTGCGTTCTCGGCTGCCTGAGCGCGTTCGGAGAGACCCAAACCCAGATGGGCTGAGGAGGCCCAGTAGAGCTGCTTGGCGTGGGGGAAGGCGATCACTCCTGGGAGGTCTTCGCCTGCGTTGTCTCTGAGGCGTTCGGCCTCGTGCAGTGCGGCGTCGACGTCATCGTGGCGGCGGAGCAACGCGAGCCCTCGGGCGTGGATGCTGGCGGCACGCACCAGCGTGGTCCCGCGGGTGGGGTGGAATCGGCGTGCGGATTCGGCGTAGGCGACACAGTCGTGGGGGCGTCCGTCCCAGTAAGCGATGAGTGCGTGGAGACCGGCCACCCAGGCACGCAGTCCGTGGTCGTCGATGAGTTCACCGTGCAGGTCAGCTACACGGGCGTGGGTCTGTGCTGAGGCCGTGCTGCCGAGGTCGAACGAGGCGTTGGCGAGGATGGCGCACAACCATCCGGCGATGTGGTGGAGATCCCTGAGCTGGTTGGGACGCTGGCAGCGCTCCTGCAGTCGCCAGGCTTGATCGCGCAGTTCTCGTGCGCGCAGCAAAGACGGCAGGACCGGGCTGTAGGGGTAGGCGTCGGCGACCTCATACATCGCTGCGGTGAGCTCGTCGATGGTGTAGGCGCCGACCGGTGTGTCCAGCTGGGCGCCGCGGCGCGCCGCCTCAATGGCGCAGGAGGCCACGAGTTCCTCCGGGCTTAAAGCTGTAGCCGAGTCAGCAGTGGCGAGCGATCTTGCGGGCGGCGCCGCTCCCGCTGAATAGTCGGGAGCAAACCCCATCCACACAGCGTTGCTGGATAGGAACCTCGAGAGGAGATCGAGGTAGCTGGGGCCGGGGCGGCTTCCTGCTTCCCAGTTGCGCCAACTACGCACGTCCATCCCGGTGCGACTTAATCCTTGCACCTCGGTCCAGGCGTGGAATTCAGTGACGGCGTCTTCGACACGACGCCACCCGTGGGCGAGCCGCAGGGCCTTGAAGCGGGCGTGGCCGCAATGGGTGTGTATCTGTTCGGCCAGTTGATGCAGGTCGCTTCGGGGACCGTGTTCGGCCAGCCAGGCTTCTCGCAGGTCAAGAGCGCACTGGATGCCGTGGGGAGCGACATCAGAGGGCATTAGGTGTCCACCTTCCAAGGACGCCATCACTCCCACGGTAACGGCGTAGCAGGCGATCAGGGCGGGTCAGGCGCGACGGAAACTTTTCTTCCCCACCCCGGAAAGCATCCGTCCGCGAAGTCGGTCATTGGCTCCAGGGAGGGCGAAAGAAACTCCCACTAGAGACACGCGTTGCTGGGATTCCACGCTGTTCCCATACGAACTCTTGTTGGTGCGACGCTCAACCGGGTTCGATCTCACGGCTCCTGTGAGCTACCGCCGTTCGAAGGAAGTACACGAGCATGCATACGCCGGTGCGCAACGCCGAGGATTTCACCTGGCTGATCAGCAGGTTCGCGGATGCGACATCGGGAGTGCGCCAGGCCATCGTCGTCTCCTCCGATGGCGTGCTGATGGCCTCCTCAGACGAGGTACGTGAGCATGGCGAGCAGCTTTCAGCGATCGTCAGCGGGTTGCAGAGCCTGTCGGTAAGCACGGCCCAGATGTTCGCCAAGGGCGAGGTGGAGCAACTCCTGCTGCGCATGCGCCAAGGACATCTGGTGGTGATGTCCGTCAGTGGTGGCTCGTCCCTGGCTGTACTGACCGCGCCCGAGGCCGACATGAAGATCATCGGGCACCAGATGAGCCTGCTGATCGACAGCGTCGCACACGCATTGACCCCCCAGCTGCGCACGGAACTACTTCGCAACGAGGAAGCCCGATGCTGAACGCCCATGCTGATTGCGTAACGTCCCCATCCACAGCGGCCTCCACAGAGCAGTACAGAGGAGCGTCGCTGCTGGAGCACTACCCGGTGGAGGTCAGTGATGCCAAGGTCAAGCCCTCGCCGGACCTCGATGAGCGGGCCGTGCAGATTTATGACCTGTGCCGCGCGGCCAGCGCGCATGGCCAGCGGCTGCGGGTGGTGGATATCGCCAGCCAGCTGACGACGCCGCGGGCCGCGGTCAAGCTGTTCTTGAGCGATCTATGCGATGCCGGGCTGGTGCGTGTGGAGCCCGACGGGCGTCCCGAGCACGCTGATCCGGCCATGCTGCAACGGATGATCAGCGCCCTTGAGGGGTCGGTAGCACCGCCTGAAGCGCCGGTGGAAGCACCGTCGGTGAAGGTCTTCCTTGTCGGTGGGGCCAGCGCACACCAGTGTTCCTTCATCACGGCGGCCGCACACGCGCCTGCGGTGCGCTCAGAGGAGCTGATGATCACCACGGATGCGCAGGGATCCAAGATCCTGGCCACGGTGACGGTGGGCTATGGGGCCCGCTTCCTGGCCGGTGCTTCGGCGCTGGTGCACCTGGTGAGCATCGCGGGGCCATTCTGCGAGGTGATCTGGGATGACCTGGTGCGTGAGGCCGCGGGCGCGGTGATCCTCATCGACGCGCACCGACCCGCGGCCTGCGCACAGGCCGTTTCCTACATCCAGCAGCGTGACCTGCCCGCTGTGGCGGCTCTGCACGAGGGGCGCGGCGGGGGCGCAACGACCGAGGTAGTCCGCCAGGTCGCAGGTCTTGATGCGGCGATCCCGGTGGTGGGGTGGCAGAGCCGCGACAGCGATTCGGCCATCGGTGTGCTGCGGGCTGTGCTCGATCAGATGCTCGACCGTGCCGGTGAACCCGTGAACGAAGGGCCCTAAAGGTGCGCAACATTTTGATCGTGGGCACCGGGCAGTCCGGGATGTATCTGGCCCACTGCCTGCGCCAGGCCGGCTATCACGTGCGGCTGGTGGGGGGCCACACCCCTGAGGAGATCCGTGATGGCCGACCGGCCATTACCCAGATGTCGTTTCCGCTTACCCGCGCGATGGAGGAGAAGGCCGGCCTGCTCTCGTTCGCATGGCGCTCGCAAGCACCCGAACTTAAAGGAGTCGAGTTGTCGCTGCGTCCCCCGGGGGCACACGCGGTGGACATCGCCGCCGACTGGAGTCGCGGCCCGGGACTCTCGATTGACCGCAGTGTAAAAATCGCCGATTGGTTGGCCTGGTACTGCGATGTGGACCAAGGGCAAGCGGTCACCGCCGCTTTCACCACCGAAGACCTGGACTACATGGCCAGGGCCGGCATGTATGACCTGATCGTGGTCGCCTCGGGCGACAGCGAACTGGGCCACCTCTTCGAGGCCGACCCCTCACGTTCGGCCGGTGCCCGCACGCGCTGCTATGCCCAGGCGTTCGTGGAGGGCGTCACCGGTCTGAAGAATCGGATCCGCGCGACCTCCTCACCGGCGGGAGAGGTGTATCTGATCCCGGTGCTGACAACGGTCGGGGCCGTGACCAGTGTGATGATGGCCGGGCGCCCTGGCTCCTCGTTCGACTGCTTCTCCGCACAAGACACGCGCGCGGTGCAGCCCGATAAGGAGGTGTGGAGGCGCATCCGCGCCCGCCTGGACGAACACGTGCCCGATTTCGCTGAGATGTGCCGACAAGCTGAGCTTGTCGAGGGACCGGCGACCCTGATGAAGCGCATCGACCCGGTGGCGCGCACCCCGGTCGGTGTCCTGCCCTCGGGCGGGCTCGTGCTGGGGATGGCCGATGCCGTGCTGACCTCGGACCCGGTCAGCTGCCAAGGCTGGGGCAACTCCACACGCTGCGCCGAGATCTACTTCGAGGCAATCGTCAAACACGGCATGCGGCCCTTCGACCGGGCCTGGATGGAACAGACCTACCACCGGTTCTGGAGCCTCTATGGCATTCACTCCTCGGCGTTTTCCACCATGATCGACCGCTTCTGGGACGGCAGCGCCGAACCCCATTACCTGGAGCTGGCCCAGGCCGCGCCGAAGTATCCGCGGATCCAGCAGCGCTGGATCGATGATTTCGATGACCCTTCCGACTTCGCCAACTGGCTCTATGACCCCGGCAAGGCCCGCGCCTACCTCGCTGAGGTCACTGCCGCCTAGCCCTCGCACCCCTGCGTTGCGCTCCCCGTGGTGTCTCCCGCTTGTGTCGCCAGCGGAGGCACCACGGGGGAGCAGTGCCTTTCGATGAACCGTCTGCGAATCCCGTGACCACTCCACCCCCAGTTGGTTCTCGTGCGCCGAGATGAGGTTCACCATGTCCGCGAAGTCCGTCTCCTCCTCGCCCCCCACGGCTGCAAACGGCGCCAACCCCAGCCTCTACACCTACCTGACGATGCGGCTGCGCTACACCCCGCAGGTGATCTGGTGGCGCCACCCGTGTGTGTGGGGGGTGCCCAACGGCCTGCTGCACACCCTCTTGGCCGCACACGCCGGTGAGGAGCACGTGGAGGTCGGGGTTGGTAATGGCTACTTCCCGGCCCGGCTGCCGTCTTGGAGCCCACTGCGCACCCTGCACCTCCTCGACGTCAACCCCGCCTGCATGAGCCTTACAGCCCGCCGGCTGCGCGGCCGGTTCAACCTGGTTGAGCATGCGCAGAACGCGGTGAACCCCTGGGACAGCATCGCTGAGGCCAGCGTGGACTCGGTGGGGTGCTTCATGACGCTGCACGCCATCAAGCGCGCCAGCATGGCCGAGCTGGCGCCGCTGGTCGCCCAAGCCCACCGTGTGCTCAAAACCGGCGGGCGTTTCATCGGTTGCACCATCGTCTGCCACGGCGCCGGGGTGCACGTCACCGGGCGCGCACGCAGGCTGATCGAGCACTACAACGCTTCTGGGGTGTTTTTCAACGCCACCGATTCCGTCGAAAAGTTGCGCGCGCTGTTGGCTGAACCTTTCGGCGCCACCCGGGTCGAGGTGCGCGTGTTCGGTTGCGTGGCGGTGTGGGTGGTGACCAAATGAGCGCCGTGGCCTGCAGCGATGCGGTGGCGGTGGTGGGGATGGCCTGCCGCCTGCCCGGCAACATCACGAGCCCGAAAGAGTTCTGGGAGGTGCTGTTTCACGGGCGCGATGTGATCACCGATGCCGCGCCTGAGCATCCCCGGTCGGCGATCCTGCCCGCCGGCATCCTCAGCGACGACGTCTTGACCGGGTTCGACCATGCCCACTTCGCTCTCACCGCCGAGGAGGCAGCGGCGTTGGACCCCCAGCAGCGGTGGGGGCCCGAGCTGGTTGATGAAGCGCTGCAGCACGCCGGCATCGCCCCGTCAACGCTGCGCGGCAGCCGCACCGGGGTGTGGTGGGGTTCGTCTTTCCTGGACCAGGCCATTACCCACCTGGGCGCGGGCTCTGCGGCGATGACCATGGTCGACACCGCAGCGGCGCTGCCGTCCATGGCCCCCGGCCGCATCTCGCGGGCCTTTGATCTGCGCGGACCCTCGGAGCTGGTCGACACCGCGTGTTCGGCCTCGCTGGTCGCACTGCACCGCGCCTGCCAGGCACTGCGCTTGGGCGAGGTCGATCTGGCGGTCGTGGGCGGCGCCAACGCGCTGGTGCTGGACACCCACACCCGTATGTTCCGCAACTCCGGTGCCCTGTCCCCCACCGGCCGCACCCGCCCGTTCGCCGCCGACGCCGACGGGTTCATACGCGGCGAGGGCGCCGCGGTGGTGATCCTGCAGCGCCTGAGTGATGCCCATCGGGCGGGCGCCCCGGTGCGGGCCTGTGTCCTGGCCAGCGCCACTAACAACGACGGCGCCTCCCCAGGCGGGGTGGGGGCGCCCTCGCACCGCGCCCAAGCCGAACTGCTGCGCCGCGTCTACACCGAGGCCGGAATCGACCCCGCTGCGGTGGACTACGTCCAAACCCATGGCACCGGCACCCGCTCCGGGGACAACGCTGAACGCGCCGCCCTGGACGCAGTCCTGGGCCGCGCCGGATCGGCGCAGCAGCCGGTGTGGCTGGGGTCGGTCAAATCCAATGTGGGCCACCTGGAAGGCGCCGCCGGACTGGCCTCTCTGATCGCCACTGTGCTGGCCCTGCAGAACGAGACGATCCCGCCCACCGCGGGCCATACCAGGCCGATGCCCCAACTCCACGACAACGGCGCGCTGCGGGTGCCCACCCAGTCGGTGCCCTGGCCCGCCGGCCAGGACGGCCAGCCGCGCCTGGCGGCGGTGAGCGCGGTCGGGTTCTCCGGAACCAACGCCCACGCCATCCTCGCCGAACCCCCGCCCCCACTTGAAGCCGCGGGCGAGCCTGCCGCGCCCGGGGCAGGGGCGCAGCTGGTCCCGATCTCCGCGGCCGGACAATCCGAGCTGGCCACCACCGCCGACGCCTGGGCCTCGG
>NZ_LAJC01000006.1 GCF_000981225.1 Allosalinactinospora lopnorensis | reverse complement strand
CGGCGCGGGACCCAGGCGAGCCGGGCGCCGGTGCGGTCGGCCAGCCGCGCCACCGCCGACAGCGCCCCTGGTGTCTCGGCGAGCCGTTCGCCGGCCAGGATGATCGCGCCCGTGGTGCGCAGCGCCTCCATCGCCTCGGGGTGGACGTCGCCGAGATCGGTGAGCACCCGGTTCTCATCACCGGGTGCGGTGGGGATGAGCGCCCCGCCGGTCTTGGTCAGTCCCCGGCTGGCGTAGGGCGCGATCGAGTAGACCGGTACCCCATTCTTACGTACACCCTTGCGCAGCCGCAGGAAGACGATGGGCGACTCGTCCTCGGGCTCGAACCCGGCGAGCAGCACCGCGGGGGCGTTCTCCAGGTCGTCGTAGCTGACGTCGACGCCGGTGCCGGCGACCCGGGAGGCCAGGAACTCCGCCTCCTCCCGGGTGTTCGTGCGGGCCCGCATGTCGATGTCATTGCTGCGCAGCGCCACACGGGTGAACTTGGCGTAGGCGTAGGCATCCTCCAGGGTGAGCCGGCCGCCCGTGAGGACACCGACCCGCCCCCTTCGGCGGGCCCATTCCAGGCCCCGCGCCGCGAGGGTCAGCGCCTCCGGCCACGAGGCCACCTCCAAGGCGCGGCTCTCGTCATCGCGGACGAGGGGCTGCTTGAGGCGGTCCGACCGGGTGGCGTAGCTGAACGCCCACCGGCCCTTGTCGCAGTTCCACTCCTCGTTGACCTGCGGGTCGTCACCGGCCAGCCGTCGGGTGACCTTGCCGCGCCGGTGATCGGTCCGCAGCGCGCATCCGGACGCGCAGTGCTCGCACACGCTGGGCGTGCTGACCAGGTCGAACGGGCGTGCCCGGAACCGGTAGGCGGTGCCGGTCAGCGCACCCACCGGGCAGATCTGCACGGTGTTGCCCGAGAAGTAGGACTGGAAGGGCTCGCCCTCGGCGATACCGACCTGCTCCTCCGCGCCGCGTTCCAGCAGTTCGATGAACGGGTCGCCGGCGATCTGGGCGGAGAAGCGGGTGCAGCGGGCGCACTGAATGCAGCGCTCGCGGTCCAGCAGGACCCCGGTGGACAGCGGGATCGGCTTGGGGAAGGTCCGTTTGGTGTCGGTGAAGCGCGTCTCGCCCTGCCCCGCTGACATCGCCTGGTTCTGCAGTGGGCATTCGCCGCCCTTGTCGCAGACGGGACAGTCCAGCGGGTGGTTGATGAGCAGGAACTCCATCATCCCGCGCTGCGCCTTCTCCGCCACGGGCGAGGTGAGCTGGGTCTTGACCACCATCCCCTCCATGACGGCGATGGTGCAGGACGCCTGCGGCTTGGGCATCGCCCGGCCGTTGCCCGCGTCGGGGATCTCGACCATGCACTGACGGCACGCCCCCACCGGATCCAGCAGCGGGTGGTCGCAGAAACGGGGGATCTCGATGCCCAGAAGCTCCGCGGCCCTGATGACCAGGGTTCCCTTGGGAACCTGGATCTGGAAACCGTCAATGGTGACGGTGACGAGATCCTCCGGCGGCACGGCCGGCGTGCCGCCGGACGCCGTGTTCGTCGTGACGGTCATTTCTCCCCCTCCCTTGTCCGGTTCGTTAGGCGGGCGCTCGTACTGTCCGCGTGCCGCGTCATGCTTCCCCTCCCCACACGGTGGACTTCCGGTGGTCGAAGGGGCAGCCGCCCTGCTCGACGTGGTCGATGTACTCCTGGCGGAAGTACTGGATGGAGGAGATGACCGGGCTGGCCGCGCCGTCGCCGAGGGCGCAGAAGGCACGGCCGAGCAGGTTGTCGCAGATGTCGAGGAGCTTGTCCAGATCGGCCTCGGTACCCGCGCCGTTCTCCAGCCGTTCGAGCACCTGGACCATCCAGAAGTTGCCCTCGCGGCACGGCGTGCACTTCCCGCACGACTCGTGCGCGTAGAACTCGATCCAGCGCCCCACGGCGCGCACCACGCAGGTGGTCTCGTCGAAGATCTGCAACGCCCGGGTTCCCAGCATCGACCCGGCCGCACCGACCGATTCGAAGTCCAGCGGGGTGTCGAGGTGTTCGTCGGTGAAGATCGGCGTCGAGGAACCGCCGGGCGTCCAGAACTTCAGCTCGTGTCCGGCCCGGATCCCGCCGGCCATGTCCAGCAGCTCGCGCAGCGTGATGCCGAGCGGGGCCTCGTACTGGCCGGGGTTGGTCACGTGGCCCGAGAGCGAGAAGAACCCGAACCCGGCGGACTTCTCGGTCCCCATGGCGGTGAACCACTCGACACCGTTGGTGACGATGCTCGGCACGCTCGCGATCGACTCGACGTTGTTCACCACGGTCGGCGAGGCGTACAGTCCGGCGACCGCGGGGAACGGGGGCTTTAGGCGGGGCTGGCCGCGGTAGCCCTCCAGCGAGTCCAGCAGCGCCGTCTCCTCGCCGCAGATGTAGGCGCCGGCGCCGGCGTGCACCACGACGTCCAGGTCGAAACCGGTCCCCTGGATGTTCTTGCCGAGCAGGCCGGCGTTGTAGGCCTCGGCCACCGCGTGCTTGAGCCGCCGGATGACGTGCAGGACCTCCCCGCGCACGTAGATGAACGCCAGCGAGCTCTTGACCGCATACGCCGAGATCGCGATCCCTTCGAGCAGCACGTGCGGGTTGGCCAGCATGAGCGGGATGTCCTTGCATGTCCCCGGCTCGGACTCGTCGGCGTTCACCACGAGGTACCGGGGCTTGGGGTTGTCCTTGGGCAGGAAGCCCCACTTCATCCCGGTGGGGAAACCCGCGCCCCCGCGTCCGCGCAGCCCCGACGCCTTCACCAGGTCCACCAGGCCGTCCGGTTCCATGGTGAGCGCCTTGCGCAGTGCCTCGTAGCCGCCGGTCTCACGGTACCCCCGCAGCGTGAAGGAGTCGGGGCGGTCCCAGTTCTCGGACAGGACCGGGGTCAGCGTGGTCTCGGTGTCTGAGCTCACTTCGTTCCCCCTTCGCCCTCGTCCGCGGCGGGTGCGGTGGGCAGGTTGTCCGGGTCGGGCGCCGCCCACCCGCGCTTGCGGGCGAGCTCCAGCCCGACCAGTGAGGGCCCTGCCGCCTGCGGTCCTTCGGTGGCGCGGTCGTCGGCGAACCCGGCGAGCAGCCGGGCCGCCTGCTTCCAGGTGCACACGCTCTCGGGGCCGCGGGACGGCTTGACGTCCTTGCCCAGGCGCAGATCGTCGACCAGTTGCTTCGCGGACTCCGGCGTCTGGTTGTCGAAGAACTCCCAGTTGACCATGACCACCGGCGCGAAGTCGCAGGCCGCGTTGCACTCCACGTGCTCCAGCGACACCTTGCCGTCCTCGGTCACCTCGTCGTTGCCGACGCCCAAGTGCTCCTTGAGGCTCTCGAAGATCTCGTCACCGCCCATGACCGCGCACAGCGTGTTGGTGCAGACACCGACGTGGTACTGGCCTGCGGGGCGCCGCTTGTACATCGTGTAGAACGTGGCCACCGCGGTGACCTCGGCTTTGGTGAGGTCGAGCTGCTCGGCGCAGAAGGCGATGCCGGCCGAGCTGACGTAGCCCTCCTCCGCCTGCACCAGGTGCAGCAACGGCAGCAGCGCCGAACGCGAGTGCGGGTACCGGGCGATGATCTCCTTGGCGTCGAGCGCCAGCCGGGCCTCGACCTCTTCGGGGAATGTGCCGGTTCTGCTCACCTGTCCACCCCTCCCATCACGGGTCGATGCTTGCCACCGCCGCGATGACATCGGCCACCGCGCCGCCTTCGCACATGGCCGCCACCGCCTGCAGGTGGGTGAAGGACGGGTCCCGGAAGTGCACCCGGTGCGGGCGGGTTCCGCCGTCGCTGACCGCGTGGCACCCGAGCTCGCCCTTGGCGCTCTCGACCGCCGCGTAGGCCTGCCCCGGCGGGACCCGGAACCCCTCAGTGACGATCTTGAAGTGGTGGATCAGGGCCTCCATGGAACTGCCCATGATGTGCGCGATGTGGTCGGGGGAGTTGCCCAGGCCGTCGGGGCCGAGGGTGAGCTGCGCCGGCCAGCCGATCTTCGGATCGTCGACCATCACCGGTCCGGACTGCAGCCTGTCCAGGCACTGCTCGATGATGCGCAGGCTCTGCTCCATCTCGGCCACGCGAACCCGGTACCGGGCGTAGACATCGCAGCCGTCGGAGACGGGGACGTCGAACTCGTAGTTCTCGTAACCGCAGTACGGCTTGGCCTTGCGGAGGTCCCACCCCAGCCCCGAGGCACGGAGCAGCGGACCGGTCACGCCCAGCGCCATGCACCCGGCCAGATCCAGATAGGCGACGTCCCGGGTGCGGGCGAGGTAGAGCGGGTTGGCGTCGAGGAGCTTGCGCAGGATCTTGAGGCGCTTGGGCATCTCCTTCAGCAGCTCCCGGATCTTGCCGACCGCCCCGTGCGGGAGATCCTGGGCCACGCCTCCGGGCCGGATGTAGCCGTGGTTCATCCGCAAGCCGGTGATCAGCTCGAAGATGTCCAGGACCATCTCCCGCTCGCGGAAGCCGTTCGTCATGATCGTGGTCGCGCCGAGCTCCATGCCGAACGTCGCCATCGCGACGAAGTGCGAGGACATCCGGTTGAGCTCCATCATCAGCACCCGGATGACCGTGGCCCGGTCCGGCACCTGGTCGGTGATATCGAGCAGCCTCTCCACCGCCAGGCAGTACGCGACCTCGTTGAAGATCGGGGTGAGGTAGTCCATGCGGGTCACGAACGTGGTCCCCTGGGTCCACGTCCGGAACTCCATGTTCTTCTCGATGCCGGTGTGCAGGTAGCCGATGCCCACGCGGGCGTCGGTGACCGTCTCACCGTCGAGCGTCAGGATGAGCCGCAGGACACCGTGCGTGGAGGGGTGCTGCGGCCCCATGTTCACCACGAGACGCTCGGCGCCGCTCTCCTGCGCCGCGGCGATGACCTCGTCCCAGTCACCACCCGAAGCGTCGATGTAGTCCTCGGTGACGTTCGTGCTCATGGTCGCGCTCCCCTCCTTCCCGGCTCAATCACGTGTAGGACCTCCGCTCGTCGGGTGGCGGAATGGTGGCTCCGCGGTACTCCACCGGGATCCCGCCGAGCGGATAGTCCTTGCGCTGCGGGTGACCGTGCCAGTCATCGGGCATCTCGATGCGGGTCAGAGAGGGGTGGCCGTCGAAGACGATCCCGAAGAAGTCGTACGCCTCGCGCTCGTGCCAGTCGTTCGTCGGGTAGGTGTCGACGATCGAGGGGATGTGCGGGTCGGCATCAGGGCAGCTGACTTCCAGCCGCATTTCGGTGTTGTGCGTGATCGACCGCATCCAGTAGACCGCGTGCAGCTCCCGGCCGGAGTCCTGCGGGTAGTGCACACCCGTGACCCCGAGGCACAGCTCGAAGCGGAGCGCGGGGTCGTCGCGCAGCCGGCGGGCCACCTCGGGCAAGTGCTCGCGGCGCACGTGGAGGGTGAGCTCCCCCCGGTCCACGACGACGCGCTCGATAGCGGCGCCGAAGTCGACCGGGCCCTCCCGCAGCGACTCCTCCAGGGTGTCGGCGATCTCGTCGAAGCGGGCGGTACGCGGGTCGTCGGGATCGGTGAACGGGCGCTCGGAGTCCTGGGCGGCCGGGCGCCGGACGAGCAGCCGCCCGTAGCCCGAGGTGTCGCCGGTCGTCTTGGCGCCGAACATGCCTTCGCGGGCGACCGGTGCGCTGAGGCGCTCCTCACCCGCGTGAGCGGGTAGGTTCTGATCGCCGTTCAGGGTAGGCTTACCTTCATGGTTTTCGTTGCTCATGAAGCGGCCTCCTGGTCGATCAGCGGGAGGGGACGGCGCAGCAGGCGCCGCTCCTCCTCTTCGATCTCACTCTGACGATGCGCGCCCAACTTGGTGTTCTGCACCTGGTCGTGCAGCTTGAGCACAGCGTCTATGAGCATCTCCGGACGAGGCGGGCACCCCGGGAGGTACATGTCGACGGGAACGATGTGGTCGACGCCCTGCACGATGGCGTAGTTGTTGAACATGCCTCCGCTGGAGGCGCAGACCCCCATGGCGATGACCCACTTCGGCTCGGGCATCTGGTCATAGATCTGCCGGAGGACGGGCGCCATCTTCTGGCTCACGCGCCCGGCCACGATCATCAGGTCGGCCTGGCGTGGGGTCGCGCCGAACTTCTCCATGCCGAACCTGGCGAGGTCGTAGTGCGGTCCGCCCACGGACATCATCTCGATGGCGCAGCAGGCCAGCCCGAACGTCGCGGGCCACATCGAGCTCTTGCGGACCAGCCCCGCCGCCTGCTCGACGGTGGTCAGCAGAATCCCGCTCGGCAGCTTCTCCTCAATTCCCATCCGGCGAACCCCCTTTCCGGTTTCTCGATCGGTTGCTGCTCTGGACGCGTGGCGGGCGATCGCTCGGCCGCATGCGGTCGTGGCTCAGTTCCATTCCAGCCCCCCGCGGCGCCACTCGTAGGCGTAGGCGATCGACACGTTCACCAGGAAGAGGATCATCGCGATCAGACCGAAGAGCCCGAGCGCGTCGAAATGGACCGCCCACGGGTAGAGGAAGATGATCTCGATGTCGAAGACGATGAAGAGCATCGCCGTCAGGTAGTACTTGATCGTGAAGCGGCCACCGCCGGCCGGCTGCGGGGTCGGCTCGATACCGCACTCGTAGGCCTGGAGCTTGGCGCGGTTGTACCGCTTGGGTCCGGCTATCGAGCCGACGATCATCGAGACCACGACGAACACGGCCCCGATGCCGCCGAGCACGAAGATGGGTGCGTACAGCTCCATTGGCTAACCGTTCCCCTTCAGGCCAGCGGGGCGTGCCGACGGTGGATCCGTCGGACTCGCCGTACTGATGCGCGCGGTGCCGCGCCCGCATGTGACTGCTTTCACTTGCCGGTCCGGCCGGTCGTTCATAGTCGGCATGGTGTGCGTTTTCCTCCGGCGCCCCTAGGCCGTGGGCGCCATCTTGGCCAGGCCGTTGATCACCCGATCCATGGCGTCTCCGCGCCGCGGTTCGGTCAGGTTGGCCAGCATCTTGAGCGTGAACTTCATGAGGGTGCGCTGCGGCAGCCCGTACTTGGTCGCGTACTTCATGAATTCCGGATTGCCGATCATCTTCACGAAGTAGCGGCCCATCGTGTAATAGCCGCCATAGGTGTCGGAGAGGATCTGCGGGTAGCGCAGCAGCACGCGCTCACGTTCCTGCTGGGTGGTCCGGGCGAGCGCCTGGGTGACGACGTCGGCGGCGATCTGTCCGGCCTCCATCGCATAGGCGATGCCCTCGCCGTTGAACGGGTTGATCATGCCGCCGGCGTCGCCGACCAGCATCAGCCCGCGCGAGTAGTGCGGTGTCCGGTTGAAGCCCATGGGCAGCGCCGCGCCCCGAATCGGACCGCGCTGGTTCTCCTCGGTGTAGCCCCATTCCGGGGGCATGCTCTCGGTCCAGCGCCGCAGCAGTTTGCGGTAGTCGACATCGCGGAACGACGAGGTGGAGTTCAGGATGCCCAGCCCGACGTTGCTGGTGCCGTCGCCCACCCCGAAGACCCAGCCGTACCCCGGGAGCAGCACGTTCCTGTCGCCGCTCCTGTCCCAGAGTTCCAGCCACGACTCCAGGTAGTCGTCGTCGTGCCGCGGACTCGTGAAATAGGTGCGTACCGCCACCCCCATGGGGCGGTCGTCGCGCTTGCGGATCCCCATGGCCACGGACAGCCGCGAGGAGTTGCCGTCGGCCGCGACCACCAGCGGCGCACGGTAGCTGACCGGTTCCCCGTCGGGATCCTTGGCGCGTACCCCGACGACGCGGTTGCTCCGCGGATCGATGATCGGCTCGGAGACGCTGGTGCGCTCCAGCAGCCGCGCCCCGGCCCGTATCGCCTGGTCGACGAGGATCTGGTCGAAGTCGTAGCGCGTGCGTACCAGGCCGAAACTCGGGTACTCGGCGAGGTCCGGCCAGGGAAGCTCCAACCGCACACCGCCCCCGATGATGCGCAGTCCGTGGTTGCGGATCCATCCCTCGTCCTCGAAGGAGATCCCCATGGCCGTGAGCTGTTTGACCGCGCGCGGGGTGAGACCGTCGCCGCAGACCTTCTCCCGGGGGAAGGAGGTCTTCTCCAGTAGCAGAACGTCGAGCCCTGCCTGGGCGAGGTAGTAGGCGGTCGTGGATCCGGACGGGCCGGCTCCGACGACGATGACGTCGGCCTCGTCTCGGGAACGCTCTTGGTCGGGCAGTGGGCTCGGTGCCGTCTCGCTCACGAGTGGTCCTTGTACTTCCGCGCGGCTCTGCGCTTGGGGGTGCGCCTTGTAGGCGCTTGTGCAGCTGGTTCCTGTAATACGTGCCTCGTACGCTTGTGAAGTCCTTCACAAGGTTCTATTCCGAAGTCTAGACCTTTCACGATGTAGGGGCGACCCCCGGGGGTGTCGTTCACCGTGGCCGCCGGCGCGCGCAACGACCAAGAATCCCATACACCACCTCTGCGACATGTCGAAACCCGCGAGAAACCAGGCTTCAGCGACCTGCAACGGCGACGGCCGCCAGTGCGCCGGACACGACGGCGGCCTCCGCACCGGCCGCCCGTACGCTAGGAGCGTCGCACACCGCGGTGCAGCGCGACCACCCCGAACGTGAGGTTGCGCCATTCGACACCGGCCCAGCCGGCCTCCTGCAGCCGCGCCCCGAGCGCCGCCTGACCGGGCCAGTCCATGATCGATTCGGAGAGGTACTCGTAGGCTCCGGTGTTCGACGTGAAGCAGCGCGCCATCCTCGGCAGCGCCGCCATGAGGTAGCGGCCGTAGAGCCTGTCCAGCTGTTCGACGGGGATATGGCTGAACTCGCAGATCACCAGCCGCCCACCGACCTTGGTGACCCGGTGCAGCTCCCGCAGGGCCTGGTCCACGTCGTTGACGTTGCGCAGACCGAAGGAGATGGTCACGGCGTCGAAGGTCTTGTCGGCGAAGGGCAGCGCCAGCGCGTCGCCGGCCGCGAACGTGACTCCGCCTCGCGAGGCACCCCCTCGGCGTTCGGCGCCGACCTTCAGCATGCCCTGGGAGAAATCGCAGGCGATGACGCGCGCACCCTTCCGGGTGAAGGACTCCGAGGAGGTTCCGGTTCCGGCCGCCAGGTCGAGCACGAGCTCGCCACTGTAGGCCTCGACCGCCCGCACCACGGCATGCCGCCACACGCGGTCCTGGCCGAGTGAGAGGACGTCGTTCAGCAGGTCGTAACGCCCGGCGATACCGTCGAACATGGCTGCGACATCTCGGGGCGACTTGTCGAGTTCGGCGCGGGTCATGCCCCAACCCTAAAGCTGCGGCCGTGCACGGCGGACCGGAGCGGGGCCTCAGCCCTGCTTCCGGAGCGCGGAACCGCTCTCCTCCGCGTTCTCGGCATCGAGGGCGTGGCCGGCCCGATCGTCCTCGTCTCCGGCCGACCGCTCCCCGTCTTCGCCGCTCGCCCCGGGCTCCCGGGGTTCCTGCGGCTCGTCCTCCTTGGCCGCGCCCGCCTCCAGGCGCTCGCCCATTCCCCGCCTGCGTTCCAGCCATGTGAAGAGAGAGGAGGAAACGGCGTCACGTTGCGCGGACAGCAGGATGTAGCTCGCCAGGCCGCTGATCACGAAAGCCAGGATGAGGCCGAGGGCACCGCGCGCACCCAGGAGGTAGAGAACGCCGAACGCGACCGCGAAGAGAAGGAGCCGGGACGCGGTATAGGCGATGACGTTACGCATGGAAACTGCCTCACAACGGATGACTCGCGGACTAGATTGGGGGAGTGCGCTGCGGCCGTTGCGGGCCACACCGTCACCGGCGGCTCCGTCGGCCTCCCAATGGCCCACCGAACGCCGTACCGCCTCCCTTTCCAGGGTAAGGGCCGGTCAGCGAAGACGTGCCCCGCCCCCGGAGGTCGGTACCAGCAGGTCATACCGGCACCGGAGCGCTGCGCATTCCGGTGATGGGATGTCTCTAATCCGACAACTCGAATGAAAGGTTACGTTCCGATCACACATCGCGCACTCGCCACCTGTTCCTCTCGGTTTTTACGAAAACTAGGGAGGAAACGGACTACCTCGTGCACACTAGGGGATCAAACGCCCGCCTCCCCCAGTCACCGGGGCGGGCCTGAAGGGGGATTGTGAAGGTGGAAAGAGGAAGCGAACGCTTGTTGACCCCCGGAGAGGTGGCCTCGCTCTTCCGGGTCGATCCCAAGACGGTCACCCGGTGGGCGGCATCAGGAAGGATCAGTAGCATCCGCACCCCTGGTGGCCACCGTCGGTTCCGCGAATCAGAAGTCCGCGCGCTGCTGCATGGGGAACCCACCGAGACCACGCCCTGAGCGGGGCTCGAACCCCCATGTGACTCGCGCCAACACCCGCGATGGCGCCTCGCCGACCGCACGGTACCGTTCCCCGCCCAGGCGGGGGCGATCGCAGATAGAGTGGAATTATGG
Organism: Allosalinactinospora lopnorensis; assembly: GCF_000981225.1. GTDB lineage: Bacteria > Actinomycetota > Actinomycetes > Streptosporangiales > Streptosporangiaceae > Allosalinactinospora > Allosalinactinospora lopnorensis. Next base: position 110,408 of record NZ_LAJC01000006.1, on the reverse strand, counting down.
TGTGGCTCGGTGGCCTTATCACGCTGGCAACGATCGTCCTCTGGGTGTACGCGTTCTTCGACGCACTCACCAGCCCTTCAGCAGAGGTACGGAACCTTCCCAAGGTCCTCTGGCTGATCGTCATCGTGCTCTTCACGCCGGTAGGCCCGCTCCTCTGGCTCTTCTCGGGCGCCCTCGGGTTCCAGCCACGGCGGAACAGTCGGTTTCGTCAACCCAGATCACGTCAACAGACGATCTCGACCCGTCCGACTTCAACACGCCGTCCGGGCGTTCCAACCCTCTTGGTCCGGACGACGACCCTGAGTTCCTGCGCCGACTGAACCGGCGCATCAATCCCGAAGAATGAGCGTTCCGCGCACGGCGCGCGTAGCACATCAGTGCGGGGGACATCCGGAGCCGGATGTCCCCCGCACACGTGCGGCCACTGGCCACCGCGCTCAGGCGTAGCTGTGCAAACCGCTGAACAGGTAGTTCACACCGAAGAAGTTGAACAGCAGGCAGGCGAAGCCCGCCAACGCGATCCAGGCGGCCCTGCTTCCCCTCCAGCCGGCGGTGGCTCGGGCGTGCAGGTAGGCGGCGTAGACGGTCCAGGTGATGAAGGACCACACCTCCTTGGGGTCCCAGCCCCAGTAGCGGCCCCACGCCTCGTCCGCCCAGATCGCCCCCGCGATGACCGCGAATGTCCACAGCGGGAACGCGAAGAGGATGAACCGGTGCGCGACACGGTCCAGCAGCTCCGAGCTGGGCAGCTTGCCGGCGATGCCGGTGACCGTCTCGCCGGCCGCGCGCTTGAGCTCGGTGCGGTGCGCGATCAGGTAGGTAACGGTCGCCGACCCCGCGACCATGAACGCGCCCGACGCGACGATCGCCGCGCTGACATGGATCGCGATCCAGTAGGAGTCCAGCGCCGGAATGACCGGCCCGGTCTCGGTGTACAGCCACTTCGCACCGATCCCCAGCAGTAGCACCACCGGGATCAGGACGAACAGTCCCAGGTAGCGGGCCTGGTACCGGTATGCGGCGTAGAGGAACGCGACCACACCGCACAGCGAGATCGCGACCACGAACTCGAACATGTTGCCCCACGGCCAGCGGTCGGCCGCGATACCGCGGGTAACAATCTGCCCGAGGTTGAGGAGACAGCCGGCAACAGTGACCGCCAGGGCCACATGTCCTACGGCGTGCTGGGAAGCGCGGGCTTCGGGTTCCGCGTGCCGGACGTTGACCGTCATGCCATCGTCGGCGCTCCTGGCGACGAAGTCGTCCCCGGCCGCACCGGCCGCCGGAGCGGAGACCTCCGCGGCCGGCACCAGCCGGTTGGCCTTCAGCGGTCGCCGCCGCCCGTACGCGGCCTCGATCGCGAAAAGGAACAGCGCGACCGCGTAGGCCACGATCATGGCGATGACCAGGCCGTCGCTGACCGAGGCCAGAGTCCCGTCGGCCGCCGCACTGGCGGCGAACGCGTGCGTCACCGGCTACTCCTTCGTGCCTGTGTCGGTAGCGGGGCCCTCCCGCAGCCGATCCCTCAGCCGGGTGGCGAGCGCGTGGAACTCCGCCGTCGACCCGGCTCCCTCGGTTTTGCTCAGCCCGGCGAGCTCGACCACCGTGCGCCCGTCCTCCCCGGGCCGCGCGCGCACCCACACCCGGCGGGGCCGGACGAACAGCGTCGCCAGAAGCCCCAGCACGGCGGCCGAGGCGGCCAGAAGCGCGGGAAGCCGCGCGGGGTCGCTGTTGACCTGCAAACTCGCGAAGTCGCGGTATCCGGTGAACGTGATCGCCCCGGAACCGTCGGGCAGCTCCCACGTGTCACCGGGTGAGAGCTCCGGCGACTCGCCGATCGGCTCCATGTTCTCGGTGTAGAGCTGGTAAACGGACTGCGACTGACCGCTGTCCATGCCCAGGTCGCCCTTGTGCCCCTCCAGGGTGACGACCGGGTTGCGCGCGCCCGGGAAGTCCGAGACCAGCTCCCCTTCGGCCGATTCGGCCGCCGACGGCAGGAACACCGCGGTGAAGCCGAGCTGTTCGTCGCCGGCGTCGGGCACCTTCACCACACCGTCGGAGGCGAAGGTGGTCTCCTCGCGGGGGAGGAACGGCACGGGCTGGTCGAACACCACGTCGCCGTCGGCGTTGGTCACCCGGAACTCGGGGGCGTAGCCGTGCCCGAGGAGGTACACCTGCACGCCGTCCGCCGACAGCGGATGGTTGACCTCCAGCAGGTGCTCCTTCTCGGGCGCCTCCGGGGCCTCCCGGTAGGTCAGCCGGGCCGCGTAGCGCTCGGCCTGCCCACCGAAGTTCCCCTCCTCGATGAAGCGCACGTCCATGTCGTCCAGCGTGAACGAGAAGGGTTCCAGTTCGCCGTCGTTCACGGCGAGCCCGGGTTCGAAGGAGTCGTAGGCCGGCAGCGTGTTCGCGAAGCCGTCTCCCTCCACCACGAGCATGTTGCCGCGGTAGCCGAAGAACGCGCCGGCGGCGAGCGCGAGGAGCAGGACGAGCAGCGCGAGGTGGAACACCACGTTCCCGGTCTCGCGCAGGTACCCCTTCTCCGCGGCCACGGATTCGGTGCCCGTATCGGTCCGGTACCCCTTGAGCAGGGCGCGGGCCTCGGCCAGGGCGGCCTCCGGTGCCGCGTCGGAGGTGAAACGCGCTGAGTACGGCATCCGGTCGAGGTTGTGCGGGGTCTTGGGCGGGCGCGCCCGCATCGCGCGGTAGTGCGCGAAGGCCCTGGGAACCACGCACCCGGTGAGCGAGACGAAGAGCAGCAGGTAGATCGCCGCGTACCACGGTGACGAGTACACGTCGAACAGGTAGAAGCGGTCCAGCCACGGCGCGAGTTCCGGATAGTCCAGGTAGAAGTTGCGCACCTGCTCCTGGCTGACCGAGGTCTGCGGCAGCATCGATCCGGGGATGGCGCCCACCGCGAGCAGGAAGAGCAGGATGAGCGCGGTGCGCATCGAGGTGAGGACCCGCCACACCCAGCGCGCCCAGCCCAGAGCGGAGAGCTGGGGAGCGGAGTCGGCGCCGCCCGCGCCCGGGTTCCCGGGCGCCGGGGCCCGTCCGGTGTCCTTGACTGACGCCACTGCTATATCACCGTCGTGAAGTCCGCGGCCCATCGTTGCATGCCGGCCGTCATATCGGTCCACAGGCCGGTGACCAGGAGCAGCCCCACGACCACCAGCATCGCTCCCCCGATCACCATGACAGCGCGGTAGTGGCCCTTGACCCGGTCGAACGCGCCCAGTGCGCGGCGGTAGAGCAGGGATGCCGCCACGAACGGCAGCCCCAGGCCCACACAGTAAAAGAGGGACAGCAGCGCTCCGCGGCCTGCGCTCCCCTCCTGGAAGGCCAGGGTCTGCACAGCGGCCAGCGTCGGGCCGATGCACGGGGTCCAGCCGAGCCCGAACAGCACGCCGAGCAGAGGCGCCCCTGCCAGGCCGGCCCCCGCGGACACCCGGTGGAACCGGAGCTCGCGCTGGAAGCCCGGGATGACCCCCATGAACGCCAGCCCCAACAGGATGGTCAGCGCCCCCAGGACCCGGGTGATGGGGTCCGAGTAGTCCAGCAGCAGTCCGCCGATCCCGCCGACGAACGTCCCGACCGAGACGAACACGGCGGTGAACCCCGCGACGAACAGCATGCTGCCGGCGAGCATGGTCCAGCGGCGCCCCGCCAGCGCCTCGTCCGCCGGCACGGTGGTGGTGGCGGTGCCGCCGCGGTGCGCCGCCGTCTCCTCCTCCCGGACAGGCGCCGATTCGGCGGTGCGCCTGCGAGCGGCCATGTCAGCGCCGCTCATCCCGGTCACGTAGGAGAGGTAACCGGGGACCAGCGGGAGGACGCACGGCGACAGGAAGGAGACCAGCCCGGCGGCCAGGGCCAGCGGGACAGCGAGGAGGAGCGATCCCGAGAGGACGGTATCGGCGATCACGCCGGATCAGAGCCCCCGCCGTTCCCGCCTTCCTCGTCGAGTACCGGTTCGACCAGTTCCGTCAACTGGTTGTACGTGGCCGGACCGATCACCCGGGCGGCGATGCGGCCTTCGCGGTCGATGACGAGCGTGCTGGGGATGGCCTTGGGCGGCACGGTCTCGCGGAACGCCTGGGGGACGTTACCGGGCTGGTCGTAGAGGCTCGGGTACTCGACCTCGTAGTTCTTCGCGAACGCCTTGGCGGCGGTCCTGTCGTCCTTGATGTTGACGCCGAGGAACTCCAGTCCGTCGTCCTGGTACTCCTCGTACACCTCCCCCAGGACCGGCTTCTCCCCGCGGCAGGGGCCGCACCAGCTCGCCCAGATGTTCATGACCAGAACATCGCCCTGGTAGTCCGCCAGACTCACCTGGTCGCCGTCCAGCGTCTCGCCGCTCACCTCCGGCGCGGGTTCGCGCTCCTCCGGGGCGAAGGAGGAGCTGGAGCCGTCCCCTTCGATGAAGCGCTCGTCCTCGTTGTTCCCGGCGGCCTCGGTCTCCCCTCCGCCGGCGCAGCCGGTGAGGACCGCCAGCACTGCCGCGGCGGCGACGGCATGCGCGAACACGGAGTGCCGACGCATACCAGTTCTGTCACAGGACATCGATGAAAACCTCAAAGAGCAAGGCGGAGCAGGCGAAACATCTACGACGACAAAGTGTAGTACTTACATCCCCGGACGGAGATCCGCCCCCGGAAGAGCCCTCGATGGCGCCGCGCTTCCTCCCGCGGCGGTCGTGCTGCCGTGGCCCTATCAGCCCACCGGAGCATGGGCAGCGCAGCAGACCGTTCCATCGCCTCGTCGGCAGTGTGCTGCTGCTGGTCCGGGCCGTGATGAGCGCTACGGGGGTGGCAGGGGGCCGCGGTCAGCGCTACACGGTACGGCTGTTCCCCGGAGGCTGCCGGGGACTCCACTGGAATCGACCAAGGGCCCGAAGAATCGGACAACCCCCGCCGCATCCACCCGCAGGCGGTGGGCGGGGGAAGGCGCCGCCCTCTCAGGGCGCGACGCCGTTGGTTAACCGGCCTCTACGAACGCTTCGCGGAGGTAATCGTGCACGGCGCGCTCCGGTACCCGATAGGAACGCCCCACGCGGATGGCGGGCAGCGCACCGCTGTGCACCATCCGGTAGACGGTCATCTTGGAAACGCGCATAATCGTGGCGACCTCGGCCACGGTCAAGAACCTGACCTCATCCAGAGGAGCCTTACTCCCGTTCATCTTCCGACGCCCTCATTTCCGGACGTGAGCGTGCTCGTCCCTGCCTCTGCCGACCGGTGCGGGCGCTTGTGGCCACGCGGAAGGGGGCGCTCGGCCACCACCTCCATCGCCGCACCGACATGTCTCTGACGTAACTCCTGACTACTGACACGTCCGGTTTCAGGGTAGATCCCGGCCGCACGCAGGGAAAGGTCGGTTTTGCTGTCCCTGCGGCTACATGCGCTCACCGGGTCTCGTGAGGTTTAGGGGATGGGTATAAACAGTGCCCGTCTCACCACAACCCGGCTCCGTGCAGCACATAGGCCGACAGCGGCCGGTAGTCCTCGGTGAGGTATCCGTCGTCCAGAGGCACGGTCGTGTGCACTTTTCCTTCGTACTCGGCGAGGAAGAGCGCCGGATCGTTGCAATCGGCCAGGCCGATGGTGGGGACCCCCGCTTCGCCCGCCGCACCGGCGAAACCATGATCAGCGATGACCAACTGCGGCCACGCCTCTCCCCGCTCCGTGAGGTCCTGTAGTGCCGCTCGCATCGCGAACGGATGGTGGCTGTGCCGCGGATGGCTGCCGTCGACGACCAGCCCGACCCCCTCGTGCCAAACCAGCACCCGGCGATACGGCGGGTGCTCGTTCATCACCTTGTAGGAGTATCCCGCGGCCGCGGTGACGACCTCGCACCCGCGCTCGACCAGGGCGTCCTTCCACTCCTGGTAGGTCTCCAGCAGGTTCTTGGGGTGCCCGGTGGCGAACATGACCCGCTCGCGCCGGCTCGCGGCAGAGGCCAGCCGGTCGGCCACGGATTCCAGGGCGTCGACCGTGCGATCGGGATCGATGGTGTCGATCCCCCACTGGTGCTCCTCATCGGCCACCACCCCGCAGCGCTTCGCCATGACGGCGAGGACCTCGGAGAACGACCACTCGTGGCCGAAGGTGAGTCCGAACTGGTAGTAGGGGTCCTTATGGCACAGCCGCCGATAATGCCTGAGATTGCTCTGGCGGGGCGTGTTGACGTGTCCCGCGATACCCGTGCGCACCAGGTGCGCCACAAGCTCCGCACGCGACGGCGGTGTCACCGGCGATCCTCCCTTTTCCTCCCGGCCGGTGATCCGCACCGGCGCCACAGTCGGAGTCGACCGTGCTCACAGACTCGGGTCGATACCGTGACTGGGAAACACCGCCTTCCGTGTGGCCTGAATGGCACGGTCCACCGCGTCGTCGGGATCGAACCCGTCATCGAACGCGGCGAACTCGTGGTCCCGTCCATCGGTCATGTACAGAGGAGCGACCTGGCCGGTGCGGGTACGGACGAACTCCCTCCACTCCGCCGGAGTCTCCGCCCCGGGGTCGATCTCGATCCCCGCGGCCTCGGCCAGCAGGTGGGTCCAGGCGCGCGGGACCACCTGGACGAGTTCGTAGCCACCGCCGCCGAGCACCACCCAGCGTCCCCCCGCGGTCTCCTTGGCCAGCTGGTGCAGCACACGATAGGTCCGGCGCTGGCCGTCGACGCTGAGGGTGAGGTTGGCGAGGGGGTCGAGGGCGTGCGTGTCACTGCCCTGCTGGGTGACCAGCACCTCCGGCTGGAACTCGCGCAGCAGCGGCGGAACGGTGGCGTCGAACGCCCGCAGCCACCGGGCGTCATCGGTCCCGGCGGGCAGGGCCACGTTCACTGAGTAGCCCTCGGCGGCGCCCTCCCCGATCTCACCTGGACGGCCGGTGCCGGGGAAAAGGGTCAAGGGGGACTCGTGCAGGCTGACGGTGAGCACGCGCGGATCGCCATAGAACATCCGCTGGACGCCGTCGCCGTGGTGAACGTCGACGTCGACGTAGGCCACGCGTTTCGCCCCCTGCTCCAGCAGCCAGGCGATGGCCAGCGACGCATCGTTGTAGACGCAGAACCCCCACGCGTGGTTCGGCATGGCGTGGTGCAGCCCGCCCGCGATGTTGGCGCCGTGCTCGGCCTCGCCGTTCCATACAGTGCGGGCGGCCGCCACCGAGGCACCGGCGACGAGCGCGGACGCCTCGTGCATCTGCGGAAACACCGGGTTGTCCGGGGTGCCGAGGCAGAACGCCTCGTCCGGTTCGAGGGTCTCGCCCGCCCGCTTGACGGCCTCGATGTAACCGGGATCGTGGATCAGTTTCAGCAGCTCGTCGGAGGCCGCTTCGACGCCGGTGAACGACATCCCGGGCGCGTCGAACACGCCGAACTCACGGCAGAGCGCCATGGTGAGCTCCACCCGCACCGGTGCGAGCGGATGGTTCGGCCCGAAGTTGTACGCGGTCAGGCCGTCGTCCCAGGCCATTCGAAGTGAGGAGCCCATGCGCCCTCCAAGCCGACGGAATTCGTGTGCTGAAGCACACAGTAGTCAAGTGCGACAAGCCGGGGACGTGCCGGGGGCGGCGAACAGCCGCAACACGGCGCCGCCTTCCGGAGCTCATCCTTCGGACAGCTCGCGGCTGCGGTTCCGGGCGGCCTCGATGGCCTCGGTGAAGGCGGTACGCACGCCGTGGCGCTCCAGCTCGCGGAGCGCGGCGGCCGTGGTGCCACCGGGTGAGGTGACGTTCTCCCGCAGCACGACCGGGTGCTCCCCGGAATCGTCCAGCATCGCCGCCGCCCCCGTGATCGTCCGGCGGGCCAGCTTCTCGGCGGTCCCCCTGGGCATCCCCATGGCGACCCCCGCCTCGATCATGGTCTCGGTGATGAAGTAGAAGTAGGCCGGACCGCTGCCGGATATGGCGGTGACGGTGTCCATGTGGCCCTCCGGCACTCGGATCACCTGCCCCACCGAGCTCAGCAGCCGCTCGGCGTGGTCGAGCTGTTCCAGGGTGGTGTGCCGGCCGCCGGAGATGGCGGTCATGCCCTTGCCGACCAGCGCAGGGGTGTTGGGCATGGCGCGCACCACGGAGACCCCGCCGGACAGGTGCTTCTCCAGGACGGACGTCGTGATGCCGGCCGCGACGGAGATGACCAGGCTGTCCGCCGCGAGATCGTCGGCGATGTCGTTCAGCACCTCGACCATGTCCTGCGGCTTGATCGCAAGGACCAGCGTCCGGGCACGCTTCGCGGCTTCCGCCGCCGGGACCACCACGGCGTCGTAACGCTCTCGCACTTCGTCCGCGCGTTCCTGAACGGGCTCGGAGACGAGCACGTCGCTACGGTCATACCCGGTTGCCAGCAACCCGGCGAGCAGGGCCTCGCCCATCTTGCCGGCGCCAATAATCGCGATCATTCACCCCACACCTTTCGGACTCTTTCAACGGTATAGGGCGGACGCACCGGCACGCACCCGCGCTCTCAATCCCTGGACGCCACGGCGCGCGCGGCGAACACCAGGTTGGCCGGCCGCTCGGCTATACGGCGCAGCAGGTAGCCGTACCAGTCGCGCCCGTAGGGAAGGTAGACGCGGACCCGTGCACCGAGTCCGGCCAGCCTCCGCTGCTCGGCCGGGCGGGCCCCGTAGATCATCTGGTACTCGAAGTCGGAGTACGTGCGCCCGTGCACCTCGGCGAGCATGCCGGCGATGTCCACCAGCCGGGGGTCGTGCGTGGCGATCATCGGATAGGCCTCGCTCGCGAACAGCCTGCGCAGCGAACGCGCATAAGCCGCGTCGACGTCCCGTTTCGCTGTGTAGGCGGTGGCGGGGTCGGGTGTGTAGGCGCCCTTGCACAACCGGATCCGGGCGCCGGGAACGGCCATGGCGGCGACGTCGCCCTCGGTCCGGCGCAGATAGGACTGGAGCACACAGCCGACCCACGGGTAGCCGCGCCGCAGCGAGGCGACCGCGCGCAGTGTCGCCGACACGGTGTCCTCCGCCTCCATGTCAACGGTGACGGTGGTCCCGGCCGCTTCGGCCGCGGCGCAGATGCGGCCGATGTTCTCGGTCGCCAGCGACTCCCCCTCGGCCCCCAATGCCAGCCCCACTGCGGTCGGCTTCACCGAAACCTCGGCCCACCGGGTGAGACCGGCGTCGGACAGCCGATCCAGCAGGTGCAGGTAGCCGCGCGTGACCTCGGTGGCCTGCGACGGGTGGAAGGTGTTCTCGCCGAGGTGGTCGATCGTGGAGCGTACACCGTGCCCGGCGAGTTCGGCGGCCGCCCGGACCGCGTCTTCGGCACTCTCCCCGGCGACGAACCGGTCGATCACCCCCCGGGTGAGGCGCGTTCCCGCGAGGAACGCGCGCAGCCGCTCGTTTCCGGAGGCCGCAATGAGGACGTTCCGCAGGACCATCTCGCCGCTCCTCGCATACCGTGGGGCTCCACGAGCCTGTGCCGACCGGGTCCCGGCCGGCCCGGGCGACGCACCCGATCCGGCCATGGGCGGATAAGGGGCCGCCCCGTGACTATTCCCGCGTTTACTCCGGTTTCCCGAGGACCGCGCGAATGGCCGGGGCATAGATCCGGACGATATCGTCTGAGTCGGCCGAGGCGACCGCGTCGACACCGACCACGTACCGCACCATGGCTATACCGAAGAGCTGCGACCCCACCATCCCCGCGCGCATCGGGGGCACACCGAGCTCCGCGGCGATGTGTTCGACCAGGACATCGTCGATGAAGCCCCGGATCGCCGCGGCCGCTTTGTCGTTCGTGGTGGCCGAACGGAAGAACGCCAGCAATGGGGCGCGGGTCTCGGGGTTCTCCCACACACCCAGGAAGAACCGGAGAATGCCCTCGGCGAGGTCGCGCTCCGGGTCGGCCACGATGTCGTGGACCACCTCGGCCGGGTTGAACGGCAGCCGCATCGCCGCGACGAAGATCTGCTCCTTGCTCCCGAAGAAGTGGTGCACGAGGGCGGGATCGACACCCGCGCGGCGCGCGATCTCGCGAATGGTCGCGCCGTCGTAGCCGGCCTCCGCGAACTGTTCCCGCGCCGCTTTCAGAATCTGCTCCCGGGTCCGCGTCGCCCCGGGCCGCCGCCCCGTTCTCGCCATAGCGTCAGGTTACGACTGGCTGACGATCGTGCCGTCGCTCGCGACCGAGAACACGCGCGGAGGGGCATCGGAGGGGCGCCGGCGCATCGATACCCGCTCCCGCCGGTCCTCGGCCTCCCTGGGCGGGCCCGCGAAGTGCAGCCGGGTGAACGCCAGTGCCTCGGCGAGTTCGAGCCGGCGCGCCTCGCGGTCGACGGACTTGCGGGTGTTCACCTCCAGCACTAGCTGGCCTTCGTAGCCGGAGACGGCGAGGTGCTCCAGCAGCTCGGCGCAGGGCTGGTTACCGCGTCCGGGAATCAGGTGCTCATCGAGATTCTGCCCGCCGACACCGTCGGCGAGGTGCACATGGGAGAGCCTGCCGCCCAGCCGCTTGGCCATGTCCATCGCGTCGGAGCCGGACATCGCCGTGTGCGACAGGTCGAGGGTGACGTCGGGGTAGTCCCGCTCCACCGGGTTCCAGCCCGGGGCGTAGGGCACGACCTCCCTGTCCCTCATGCGCACCGGGTACATGTTCTCGACGGCGAAGATGACATCGGTCTCCTCCTGCATGCGCTGGATCCCGGTGTCGAACTCCTTTGCGTAATCGCGCTGCCAGCGAAAGGCGGGGTGCACCACGATGGTGTGGGCGCCGAGCGCCTCCGCCATCTCCTTCGAACGGACGAGCTTGCCCCACGGGTCGCGCCCCCATACCCGCTGGGTGAAGATCAGGCACGGTGCGTGCACGGCCAGGATCGGGACCCGGTGGTAATCCGACAGCCGGCGCAGCATATCGATGTCCTGGCTCATCGGTTCCGAGGTGACCATCACCTCAACGCCGTCGTAGCCGAGCTGCGCGGCGATCTCGAAGGCTACCGGGGTCTTCTCCGGGTAGACCGACGCCGTCGAGAGAACAACGGGCGCGTCTGGGACCTGGATAGCGCTCACCCGAACAACACTATGCGGTGTGGCCGCGAATTGGCTCACCTCCGACGGGAGTCGCTATCGTCCACCGGGTGAGCGCCGTGATGCCGGGGGCCGTCCCGAGCCCCAACATCTGGAACAGTCCCCGCGTCTATGAGCTGGAGAACAACGCGGTCGACCCCGACCAGGTCATCGACGCCGCCATGCGCGGCATCCGCACCATGGAGGACGCCCACGTCCTGGACATCGGCTGCGGCACCGGCTATCACCTGCCCCGCTTCGCCGTCCGGGCACGGCGCGTCACGGGGGTCGAGCCCCACACGGAGCTCGCCGCCGCCGCCCGGTCCCGGGCCGACAGGCTGGCCAACATCACCGTGTACAACGCTGTCGCGCAGCGGCTCCCGCTCCCCGACGCCTCCGTGGAGGTCGCGCACGCGCGCTGGGCCTACTTCTTCGGCCGGGGCTGCGAACCCGGACTGGCGGAACTGCGGCGCGTCATGCGGCGCGGCGGTGTCGCGTTCGTCATCGACAACGACGCCACGCGCAGCACCTTCGGCGGCTGGTTCCGGCGCTTCCTGCCGGGGTACGACCCCCACGGCATCGAGCGCTTCTGGTCGGCTCAGGGGTTCCAGCGCGAGCCGCTCACCATGCGCTGGCTGTTCGAACGGCGCGCCGACTTCGAGGCGGTGGTGCGTATCGAGTTCCCTCCGGACCTCGCCGAAGAGATCATCGCGTCGCACCCCGGCCTCGAAGTCGACTATGCCGTCAACCTGTGGTGGCGGGAGTACTGAGAGCGCGGGAAAGCCAGCTCCTCAGTACACGCGGCTGAGATAGATCGAGCCGTAGGCGCTGACGCTGACCGTGTACTCGTCGGGGTCGTCCTTGGCGTGGCAGGTCAGGTCGGGGATGTCCTCCCCGACGGGGACGAGCTGGAACTCGTCCATGGTGCAGCGGACCGACTCGTTTCCGGTGTGGTACCGCGTCTCGTCCTCCAGCGCGTCGCGGGAGGCCACCATGCCCTCGACCGGATCGGGGGTGTAGCTGAAGACGGACTCCCCGCCGCTGATCTCCACCTCGAACGGGACGTCGATGCCCTGGAAGGTGACGTTGCAGTCCACTACGGAGTCCGCCGAGCTGTCGAAGCCGTCGCAGGCGGCGTCCGTGGAGGGATCCTCCGTCATCGCGAACTCCTGGACCACGTTCGCCAGCTCGCCCTCGACCTGCTCGGCCGGGTCAGTGGAGTCGACCTCGGGAAGATCGTCGAAGTCCGCGCTCCCGTTCGGGACCGGGCCGGTCCGGAACTCGCCCTCCTCAGCGGCCGGCCCAGCCTGGTCCGCCTGCTCCTCCGCCGAGTCGTCCCGCGGCGCGTCGCCTCTCTCCTCCGCCACGTCGGGCAACCCCGGCAAGGGGAGCGGCAGTCCGCAGGAGGACAGCGAGAGGACCGCACCGAGGGACATCAGGCCCGTAGCCACACGGGTCGTCCAGAGGTGATGGGGGATCGTCATGTGCAACCTTTCGATACACCTGGAGAGCCCATCAAGGGCTCTTCTGGTAAGGGATCGCTCCGAGGCTCGGCGGGGGCCGGAGCCGGAGGACCTGGAGTCCGGCGGAGCGCCAAGGGCGGGCCGGCTGATCGGGCCCGCTGGAATCGCGGGAGGCCGCCGCAGGTGAAACCCTCGGGCGAGGACGTCAGGGATCGCCGTTCGGGCACGCCGACGCGCGTACGGCGTACAGGCGTATCTCGGTAGCAGCGGATTCCACGGCGTTCTCTTCTTCCGGGCTCTTCTCTCTGCGAATCTCTGCGAATCTCTGCGAAGGTCAGCAGATCAGACTCCCGGCGGAGCATCCCGGTTCCCCGTTTTTCGGAAGGAAGGGAATCCGGGTGTTCTCAGGGCCGAAATCGCCGTTGAGGATCTAGGGCGCCAGGACCGGCAGCGGTTCGGCGCTAGGAGAGCTCGGTGTCCTCGTCGAGGAACGAGGGGGAACCGCTGACCGTCGGCAGGATCACGTAGCTGACCACGGTCCCGCGCTCCTCGTCCAGTGCCCGGCACTCGATACCGGAGTCCTCGTTCGGTGTGACCAGCTCGATCTCGTCCATCTCGCACACCGTGTACTCGGAGTCCTCGTAGCTGCGCAGACCCGCCTCCATGACGTCACGCAGCAACGGCATGCCGTTGGCCGTGGCGTCGTAGCGGAGCAGCGACCCGTTCTCCTCGATGTCGATCCGGTACTCGATCTCCGCACCGAAATAGCTGACCTCGCAGGTGACCGACTCACCGCTCTCGCCCTCGATCTCCGGGCAGGCCACCGTGGCGCCGGGGTCCGCCTTTCCGGCGAACTCGGAGATCTCCTTGAGCGCCGCCCAGGCCATGCGATCGCTCAGCGGAGCATCGGGCTCCGGCTCCTCCGGCAGGTCCGCCTCGTCGACCTCGGGATGCCGCTCATCGGGGACGGGCCCCTGGCGGAACCCGCTCGTATCGCCCTCCGCCCCGGCCTCGTCCGGGACTCCGCCCCGCTCGGCGGCGACCCCCGCGCCCGGCTCCGCCCCGCCCGCGCTGCAGGCGGAGAGGAGGAGTACGGCACCGGCCGACACCAGGCAGAAGGACGGGAGGCCGGTGCGCCACGGACGAGGGGAGGCAGGCATACGAGTCCTCTCAGCGAAGCGGAAGCGCATGGATTCCACGGCTTCGCACTAATCACTCCGATTAATGGCGAAGATCCTATGTGGTTCGGGATACATCACTGTTAACGCGAACGGGATCCGCGGAACCGGGGCGCCGGTTCCGCGGATCCCGTGCCGCCCGCGCCCGGAAGCCCGGACTCCGCACAGGAGCCGCGCATCTCCCCTGCCTGGTCGGCTGCGTTCCGGCCCGTACCAGAGGGGCCCCGAGGCGGCTTCCGGTGTCATGCGATTGGGGCCCCCTCGCTGTCGCTGAGGGCCGTGCTGACGCGCGCGCCCGCCTCCGCCATGCCCGTCTCGTTGGGGTGGACGGGGGCGGCCGGCTTGTCCGGGAAGATGCCCTCGACCCATCGGTCCGGGGAATCGGCGCATATATCGTGGCCGCGCTCGAAGACGTCGACGAAGTGCGCCCCGGCGCCGGCGGCCCGCTTCTCGATCTCCGCGTTCAGGGCGCTCTGCGCCGCATCCAGATACCGGGTGTCCCCCGCGGCGAGCGGCACCCTCGGCCAGCACCCCTCGTGCTCGGGAAGGATCTGCAGGTAGCCGACGACGGCGATGGTCGCGTCCGGGCTGCGATCGCGGATACCGTTCAGCACTGCGGCCACCTTCTCGCCGACCTCCGGCAGGCGCTCCCGGAGCTCGTCGCCGTCCTCGCCGGCGTAGTGGTTCCGGCAGGGCGAGCCCTGCGGGTCGGTGGCGCTCAGCACGGCGCACCTCAGCAGGATCTCGGTGAAGCCGAAGTCGTTGCCCCCGATCCCCAGTGTCACCAGCGTGGTGTCCTCACTGAGCGCGTCGAACTGGGCCGGGTTGTCGACACCGAACCCGAGGGACTGCGGCTCGGTCATGTGCTCGGTCCGCGCCATCGCGCAGCTCGCGTCGTGGAACTCACCCACCCCCAGGGCTTCGGCCACGACATTGGGGTAGTTGTTCCCGGAGCGCAGGCACATGAGAGGCCCCTCCCCCGAAGGGGAGACGAACGGTCCCGCCGTGAACGAGTCCCCCAGAGCCACGTAGCGCTCCGTGAGAGCGGTCTCGGCCGGGGCGGCGTGGGCGTCGGCCGCGCCCGAGGCGGCGGGAGGCACGGTGACGGTCAGCGCACCGGCCAGCCCCAGAACGATGGCGGGACGGCGGCCGGGATTCTTAGCTGGCACTCGGCTCTCCTCAGGGTAGGCGGGCCGCGGATACCGGGGGCGAGCAGCGCGCCGAACCGGCAGCGCACCCACATGAAAAACAATGTGAAGTTACTTGAGTACGGAAAGTAATGCTTCGAGGTCGGGGAGTCCATTTGGCCGCGCCGGATCCTCCTCGAATCCATGCCGCTCCGTGCGGCGGGTGGCCGGGAATGTCACCGGCGGGCGCTAGCGTGCATCCATGGCCAAGGCTGCGAAGAGCACGTTCCGGTGCACCGAATGCGGGTGGACCACCCTCAAATGGGTGGGGCGCTGCGGCGAATGCCACGCGTGGGGCACGGTCGAGGAAGGCGGCGCCCCCACCTCGACCGTGATCCCCCCGGCGCGCGTGTCCGCTCCCGCCCGGCCCATCACCGAGATCGACGTCGAGAGCGCGCACGCCGAACTCACCGGACTCGAGGAACTCGACCGGGTACTTGGCGGGGGCATCGTCCCGGGAGGGGTGATGCTCATGGCCGGCGAGCCCGGGGTGGGCAAGTCCACCCTGCTCCTGGAGGTCGCGGCACTGCGCGCCGACTCCGGTCCCGTGCTGTACGTGACGGGCGAGGAGTCCACCGGTCAGGTACGGCTGCGGGCCGAGCGCCTGGGGGCGCTCTCCGCCAAGCTGTACCTGGCCGCCGAGACCTCGGTCGGTTCGGTGATCAGCCACGTCGACTCGGTGGCACCCGGTCTGCTCATCGTCGACTCGGTGCAGACCATGACCTCCCCCGACGCCGCCGGCGCCCCCGGCGGGGTGACCCAGGTCCGCGAGGTCGCGGGGGCGCTGATCCGGCTCGCCAAGGAGCACGGGATCGCCACCATCCTGGTCGGCCATGTCACGAAGGACGGCACCATCGCCGGCCCGCGGTTGCTGGAACACCTGGTGGACGTCGTCCTGCAGTTCGAAGGCGACCGGCACTCCCAGCTGCGCATGCTGCGCGCGACCAAGAACCGCTACGGCCCCACCGACGAGATCGGCTGCTTCGAGCTCACCGACGCCGGGATCATAGGCCTGCCCGACCCCAGCGGCCTGTTCCTGACCCGCCGAAACGAGCCCGTACCCGGCACCTGCGTGACGGTAACCCTCGAAGGGCGGCGCCCCCTCATCGCCGAGGTTCAGGCCCTCGTGGCGTCCTCGAACCTGCCGCAGCCGCGCCGGGCCACCTCCGGCCTGGACAACGCGCGGGTGAACATGGTCATGGCGGTCCTGGAGCGCCGGGCGCGCATCCACATCGCCAGCGCCGACGTCTACGCGTCCACCGTCGGCGGGGTGCGGCTGGGCGAGCCGTCAGTGGACCTCGCCCTGGCGCTGGCGGTCGCCAGCTCGAACCGGGACGTCGCGCTCCCCAGAGGACTGGCCGCCATAGGGGAGGTCGGCCTGGCCGGCGAGGTACGGGCGGTCACCGGCATCTCCCGGCGGCTGATCGAGGCGCAGCGGCTCGGATTCGACCGTGCCATCGTGCCCAAGGACAGCATGGAGTCGATCGACGGCATCGAGGTCATCGGCGTCGCGGACCTCGGCGAGGCGCTCCAGGCCGCCCTCCCCGCCAAGCGGCGCTGACCCCGCCGGAGGGAGGGCCGGCATGCTCAGTTGAGCCGGAACACCTGTTTCTCGGCCCCCTCGGAGTAGTCGCCGTGCAGGCTCGCGACGTAAGTGCCGGACGAGGCGTTGGCGTCGCGGTCGCGGCAGTCCTTCCAGGAGCGCTTGCGGTCCCAGGTGACGGTCGTGGTGTGGGGGACCCCGCGGCTCAACCGCTCGTTGTCGGCCCCGCTGCCCTTGACGCAGTCGGCGGTCGAGAAGACGCGGTCGTCGCCGGAGGTGATCCGCACCTCCATGCTCTTCGGGCCGGTGTCGACTGTGCAGGCCCGGTCACCGGTGTTGACGACGGTGAGCTCGATCTCGGGCTTGTCGTCCCAGGCGTAGTCCTCCTCGTCGGTCTTCATGGTCACCACGACGTCCTGCGGCCGGCACGGGTCCGCCGGCTCCTCCTGGGCGGCCGCGGCGCCGCCGCCACCGCTGCCGCCCGCTCCCCCGGAGCCGCCGCTCCCGCTTCCGCCGCCTCCGGTGCCCTCGTCCTCGGCAGCCGCGTCCTCGTCCTCCTCTTGGTCCTCCTCCTCATCGTCGTCCGGACTCGCATCAGCAGTGGGGGACGGCGAGGGTGGGACACTGGGTGACGGAGAGGACTCCGGTGACGAATCGGTATCATCGTTGGCGGCCTGTTCGGTACCGTCGGCGAGGTTGCACGCATAGGCGCTCAGCGCCACCACAAGGAGCAATCCCGCCAGCACGAAGACACGCCGCTTCCAATACGTCTCGGGACTCACAGGTCCAGGGTGTCCAGCACTTGACGCCATGGGCGTAGTATTCCGGTTCTGCGGACGCAGCACCTACTCAACCCGCCGATTCCCGCATTGAACCCATATGGACGAGAACCCCTACAGTACAGCGATTCTGGCCTGGTATCAGGCGAACGCCCGCGACCTTCCCTGGCGCCGATCCGACGCCACCCCGTGGTCCATCCTGGTCAGCGAGATCATGCTGCAGCAGACCCCCGTCGCGCGGGTACTGCCCGCCTGGGAGGCCTGGACGCGGCGCTGGCCGACCCCGGCGGACCTGGCGGCCGAGCCCTCTGGTGAGGCCGTGCGCATGTGGAACCGGTTGGGCTACCCGCGCCGCGCGCTGAACCTGCACGCGTGCGCCCGGACGATCGTGGAACACCACGGCGGCGAGGTACCCAGCGGATACGAGGAGCTGCGCGCGCTTCCCGGCGTCGGCTCCTACACGGCCGCCGCGGTGGCGAGCTTCGCCTTCGGCGGGCGGCACGCGATCCTGGACACCAACGTCCGCAGGGTCCTGGCCCGAGCGCACACAGGGGTGGAGTACCCGCCGAAAGCCCCGACCAAAGCCGAGACCGCCCTGGCCGAATCGCTGCTCCCCGCAGACGCCTCCGTGGCGGTGCGCTGGGGTGTGGCGATCATGGAACTCGGCGCCCTGGTGTGCACGGCACGCTCCCCCGCCTGCGCCGACTGCCCCGTCGCCGACCAGTGCGCGTGGCGGCTGGCCGGCAAGCCGGCCCACGACGGCCCGCCGCGGCGCGGCCAGACCTACGCCGGAACCGACCGCCAGGTGCGGGGCCGGCTGCTGGCGGTACTCCGCGACGCGGACGGCCCGGTGCCGAAGTCGGCTCTGGACGCTGTGTGGGACGACGCCGTCCAGCGCGAACGTGCGCTGGACGCCCTTGTCTCCGACGGCCTCGTGGACCCTCTGGAGGAGGGTGTCTACGCCCTTCCGGGCTAGCTTCACGCACAGACGAGAGGGAAAAGGGCGGCCCGTTCGGGCCGCCCTTTCACTGCCGTATGCGTCGTACCGGTTCTACTCCGGCTGCCTGGAGGAGGATCCCGCGGTCTCACCGACGTGGGGAGTGTCCGGCACGGATTCGGGCTTGGGAACGCCGCGGAAGGTGAACCGGGCGTCGGCCCCCTCTCCTTCGGCGTCGATGACGACGATCTGGCCGGGCTTCAGGTCGCCGAAGAGGATCTTCTCCGACAACTGGTCCTCGACCTCCCGCTGGATCGTCCGGCGCAGCGGTCGGGCGCCCAGAACGGGGTCGTAACCGCGCGTGGCCAGCACCTTCTTCGCGGCGGGCCGCAGCTCCAGCCCCATGTCGCGGTCCTTGAGGCGTTCGTCCAGCGCCGAGACCATCAGGTCGACGATGTCGACGATCTGCTGCTCGGTGAGCTGGTGGAAGACGATGACGTCGTCCACACGGTTCAGGAACTCCGGCCGGAAGTGCTGCTTGAGCTCCTCCTGGACCTTCGCCTTCATCCGGTCGTAGTTCGTCTGCTCGTCGTCCTCCTTGGCGAAGCCCATGGCCTGGCCCTTGGAGATGTCCCGGGTACCCAGGTTCGTCGTCATGATGATGACGGTGTTCTTGAAGTCGACGTTGCGACCCTGGGCATCGGTGAGGCGGCCCTCTTCGAGCACCTGCAGCAACGAGTTGAAGATGTCGTTGTGGGCCTTCTCGATCTCGTCGAAGAGGATCACCGAGAACGGCTTGCGGCGCACCTTCTCGGTGAGCTGACCGCCCTCCTCGTAGCCGACGTAGCCAGGGGGCGAACCGAACAGCCGCGAGACCGTGTGCTTCTCCATGAACTCGCTCATGTCGAGCTGGATCAGCGCCTCTTCGTCACCGAACAGGAACTCCGCAAGCGTCTTGGACAGCTCGGTCTTGCCGACACCGGAGGGGCCGGCGAAGATGAACGACCCGCCGGGACGCTTGGGGTCCTTCAGCCCGGCGCGGGTACGCCGGATCGCCTGCGAGAGGGCCTTGATGGCGTCCTCCTGGCCGATGACCCGCTTGTGCAGTTCCTCCTCCATGCGGAGCAGCCGGGAGCTCTCCTCCTCGGTGAGCCGGAAGACCGGGATGCCGGTGGCCGTGGCGAGAACCTCCGCGATGAGCTCCTCGGTGACCTCGGCGACGACGTCCATGTCGCCGGCCTTCCACTCCTTCTCCCGCTGCGTCTTCTTGGAGAGGAGCTGCTTCTCGTCGTCGCGCAGCGACGCGGCCTTCTCGAAGTCCTGCGCGTCGATGGCGGACTCCTTGTCGCGCCGCACATCGGCGATCTTGTCGTCGTACTCGCGCAGATCCGGCGGGGCGGTCATGCGGCGGATCCGCATGCGCGATCCCGCCTCGTCGATCAGGTCGATCGCCTTGTCCGGCAGGAAGCGGTCGCTGATGTAGCGGTCGGCGAGCTGCGCAGCGGCGACCAGCGCGCTGTCGGTGATGGACACACGGTGGTGCGCCTCGTAGCGGTCACGCAGGCCCTTCAGGATCTCGATCGAGTGCGAGATCGTGGGCTCGTCGACCTGGATCGGCTGGAAGCGGCGCTCCAGCGCGGCGTCCTTCTCCAGGTGCTTCCGGTACTCGTCCAGCGTCGTGGCGCCAATGGTCTGCAGCTCACCCCGGGCCAGCATCGGCTTCAGGATCGAGGCCGCGTCTATGGCGCCCTCGGCCGCGCCCGCTCCCACCAGCGTGTGCAGCTCATCGATGAACAGGATGATGTCGCCGCGGGTACGGATCTCCTTGAGCACCTTCTTCAGGCGCTCTTCGAAGTCACCGCGGTACCGGCTGCCAGCGACCAGCGCACCCAGGTCCAGCGTGTAAAGCTGCTTGTCCTTCAGCGTCTCGGGAATCTCGCCTTTGACGATCTTCTGCGCCAGGCCCTCGACGACAGCGGTCTTCCCGACCCCGGGTTCGCCGATGAGAACCGGGTTGTTCTTGGTCCGGCGGGACAGCACCTGCATCACACGCTCGATCTCGGTGTCCCGGCCGATCACCGGGTCGAGCTTGCTCTCGCGCGCGGCTTGGGTCAGGTTGCGGCCGAACTGGTCCAGGACCAGGGAGGTGGAGGGGGTGGACTCCGACGAAGCACCGGTGGCCTGCGGTTCCTTGCCCTGGTAGCCGTGGAGCAGCTGGATGACCTGCTGGCGCACGCGGTTCAGGTCGGCGCCGAGCTTCACCAGCACCTGGGCGGCCACGCCCTCGCCCTCGCGGATGAGGCCGAGCAGGATGTGCTCCGTACCGATGTAGTTGTGCCCAAGCTGCAGGGCCTCCCGGAGGGACAGCTCCAGGACCTTCTTCGCGCGCGGGGTAAAGGGGATGTGGCCGGAGGGCGCCTGCTGGCCCTGGCCGATGATCTCCTCTACTTGCTGCCGAACCGCTTCGAGGCTGATTCCCAGGCTCTCCAGGGCCTTCGCAGCGACGCCCTCTCCCTCGTGGATGAGGCCGAGCAGGATGTGCTCCGTACCAATGTAGTTGTGGTTGAGCATCCTGGCCTCTTCCTGGGCCAGGACCACCACGCGCCGTGCGCGGTCGGTAAACCTCTCGAACATGTCTCGTCGCTCCTCACAGAGCGGTCAGGCAGGGACGGAAGTTCCGACCCTCACTTTCCGCATTCCGGCCCCTCAGGGGAAGCCCCTGGAGGGCGCTACCGCACCCGTCCACCAAGCCGCCCGGCTCCGCGGACCGGCCCGACGAACACATCCGCACGATGACCATTCCCCTAGCCATCCGTGCAAGAGACTTTCCCCGACGATAGGGCGTTCACCCTCATCCAACTACCCATCGGGCCTCCGGTGTTCCAAGTACGCCGCAAGCGAACGGCCCGTGCGCCCCCAACTGGGAGGGCACACGGGCCAGACTGCTTATTCGTTCGATTAATTTGCTCTAAGCGAACGCACCTCGCGGGGATTTTCCGAGACTTCGAGGACCGTTCAACTCGGCTGGTACTGGGGCACGCTCCGCTCTCGTCCGGTGGATCGCCGCAGTGCCGCGGATCCGATCGCAGCGCGATCCCTCGAGGGGCATGATCTCGCGGGGACCTCCCTCGTCCGAGAACCCCGCGAAACCACGCAGGGGACCGCCCCTGCCTGCCTCACACAGAGGGTAAACCCGGCTCCGGGGCGCGCTTTCCCAGCATGGCGCACCCTGCGGTTACACAGCGTGGGGAATCCTGTGCGGAGTGCGTTCTCAGCGCTGAGCGGCCTCGTACTCGGCCACAATGGCGGCCGGGATACGACCACGCTCGTTGACCTGCTTTCCCGCGGCCTTGGCCCACGCACGGATCTCGGCACTGCGCTCACGGCTGGGAGCGCTGCGCTGCTGGCGCTTGCCCCGACCGGTCTTCTGCGGCGCCTTGCGGGCGACCTCAACGTAGGGAGCCAGCGCTTCACGCAGCTTGGAGGCATTGTTGGCGCTGAGGTCGATTTCGTAAGAGGTCCCATCCACCCCGAACGAAACCGTCTCTTCCGCCTCGCCGCCGTCGAGATCGTCGACGAGAAGCACTTGAACCTTTTGTGCCATGGATACGAACCTTTCACATAGCGGTGCGACGGCACCTAAATATAAAGCTATCGGGAGCGATGGCGAAAGACAATTCCCAGACCGGCAAAATCATCTTGGCTATCCCGGCACCGTCATCGCCGAAAGCTCGACACTACAGCCATAGGGCGCCGGCCCCATGGCGGAGGCCAGATCTGGTTAACACTAGGGTGGAGCATCCCATTCCCGCACGTTGCCGGTTAGCGGTCAGTGGAGCCGGGTTCGGGACCGCGGACTTCCGTGGAAGACCTCTCCGCCCCCTTTGCCCCCTCTTCCGCTGTAACAGCATCGCTCTTCGCCTGAGAGACCGTTTCGGCATCGGCGGCTTCGGCACTCGATGCGGTGTTTGCGTCTGCTCCCTTGACGAGCCGCCCATCCGACGTTCTCGGAGCCATCTCCTTACGGAGCAGCTTGATGATGAACGTGCAGAAGACCGTCGCGACAACAGCAGGCGGGAGCAGCGCCGACAAAACATCCACCATCGAACGCACACCCCTTCCTTGTTGTTACTTTATGCAGCAATTACCCCACGTAGGGGTGTAGCTGACTCGCGCTCCGGGACCGGGCCGCTCAGCTGGCCACGACCGCGGACCCCGACATCATAGACACCGCACGAGCCCGACCCGACCCCTCGTGGGGCGGAACGGCATTCGGACGACGCTAAACCGCCGCCTTGCAGGGCCGGCCCGCCCGAGACTTCACGAACTCCCTTAAGACACGGGGCTCAATCCGGGATGAAATGACAACTCTTAGTAGCCGCTGGTGAACGATTCGGCTCACCTCCGGACGAGAAGAGGTATATCCGCCCGGCTCCGCGCCCACAACCGGGAACCGGCCCGAGAGGCCGTCCGAAGCGTTCTCGGTCACAAACTACAGATTACCCGCCCTTATCCCTCCGACTCACACCGGTGGCCATAACCCCCGAAGGGGATCTATAAGTTGCGAGATCGTTGCAACACGGTTTGAACCAAGATCGGCCTTCCACAGGCGCCCGCGGCACGACTTCCGACAAGCCGGTCGCTACGGGCTTTGGACGGGTCTGCACGGAGAGTTCCACAGATACGCATATCCGTACTTGCAGTCCTGCGGAGATTGCGACGGTCTCGAACCCTGCGGAGGCGCCACCCGGGAGGGGATTGCCCCTCTTGTACCGGTGATTTCACTCACCTCGCATGGCAGGGGAAGAGTGGACCAATCCGATGCCGACCCGGCCGGGTCTGTTCCGCTTGCGGCCCGAAAACGAGGCGAAGATCCTTCACTCCTTCCCGCCCCGTGACGGAAAGTTTCGGGTCGTCCGCTTCGCTCGGAGATCTCTACCGTCGATAAACAGGGAGAACGCCCCTGATTAGCACGTCATTCCGGGTAAGGGCCGAAGAAGGCCAAGGGGAGGCTATCATGGCGGATTCACCGGGACCTCAAGAATCCCGTCCCCTTCTTCCCCGCCGCGCGAGCGAAGAGGCACCGGAGCGGTAAGGCCGCGGGCGTCCGGGAAGGGCCGTGCCCTGCAGGGGCCGCGACCGCCTCAGCCGCCCTCGTCCAGGTAGAGCAGCATCCTCGTATTGTCAAGGGTGTTGGGCTTGACGCGTTCCAGGTCGAGGAATTCCGCAACGCCTTCGTCATAGGAGCACAGCAGTTCCTCGTACACGCGGTGCGATACCGGGGTGCCTCGGATGGGCTCGAAGCCGTGCTTCCCGAAGAACCCGGTCTCGAATGTCAGGCAGAACACACGGCGCACGCCCAGTTCCCGGGCGGCACTCAGCAGTTCGGCGACAAGGCGGTGGCCGATGCCGTGCCCCTGCATGACCGGGTCCACGGCGACCGTCCGCACTTCGGCGAGGTCCTCCCAGAGAACGTGGAGGGCGCCGCAACCGACGACGGTGCGCTGCACACCGTCGTCGGCCTCCGCCACCCAGAACTCCTGGACATCCTCGTAGAGGTTGACCGTGTTCTTGGAGAGCACACGCCGCTCCCCACTGAACGTGTCGATAAGGCGGCGGATATGAACGACATCGCGTGTCCGCGCGCGGCGGACGGTGATCTGCATAACCGGCATTACCGATCCAGATTACTCGTCTGCGCCAACGCGCGGCGCGGTCAATGGCGGCTTCCCTCCACGGCTATCCGGCCCGCGGAGGCCATGCCGCCTCCCCTTTCACTCCGTCAGATCAGCTGCCTGCGTGCGGCCCAGACGACCGCCTCTATCGGGGTGTTCACCCCGAGTTGGTCGCAGATGGCACGGAGCCTGCGGCGCAGCGTGCGCGCGCTGAGTTCCAGTCGGCGTGCGGCGACGTCCGTGGTGACCCCGGTAGCGATCTCCGCCAGCAGCTGGAGCTCGTCGTCGGCCAGGTCCACCGGCACGTTCGGGATCCCCTCGCGCGACGGCGTAGGAACCGACGGCACCATGCCATCACGCAACGGTGCGATACCCGGTTCCTTGACGGCACGACGTACGAGTGTGGCCTGTTCCACTCCGTCCTCCCTCATCCGTGGTGAGTGCGGAACATCAACTCGTCGCCGCAGAGACCTCGGTCGAGCAGAGGCCAAAGCCCCTTGACACGCGCGCAAGGGATGTTCCCCGAATGGGACGTCGGCCGCCTGGGCCCTCGTTCCCCTGGCACAGAAACGAGATTCCAGGGCCGGCGAGAATCCGGGGCCCGGTCGCGCCGATCTGGGACGGACAGATCGCTGCGACAGCGCACTCGGCAAAGGACGGCCGACACCGCCGGAGCCGTGTTCAGCCATCCTTACTCACCGTCATATAGATCCACTACGGCAATCACGCGGAATCTCCGCTCGTTTCGAAACCTAAGCGGACGCGAACAGGGCGTCAAGGTCTATATTGCAACCGTAAGCATACTCTTTACTACAAACAGTTACTTGAGATCAAAACAAGAATCTACAGCGACAGCGTTGACCTGCGAAAATAACCTTCACTCAGACGGCGGTTCGCCCCCGCCCCACAAACCGAAGAGTATTCTGAAAGTGACGCTTAAGACACCTGGGTTGGCCAGGGGTTTTACCCCTGCGCAGGCGACCGTCGGCCACCTGGTGTGTCGCCTGCCACATACCGGCCCTGCCCGGCGCCGATCGTCTGGGGGGAGCGAACCGCGCAACGCGCGGGTCAGCTGGGGCGCACCAAGGGGAAAAGCACCGTTTCCCGAATGTTCTTCCCGGTGAACGCCATGAGCAGCCGGTCGATGCCGACACCGACCCCACCGGAGGGCGGCATCCCATACTCCAACGCCTGTAGGAAATCCTCGTCGAGCTGCATGGCCTCGGCGTCGCCGCCGGCCGCCAGCAGGGACTGCTCGGTGAGCCTGCGTCGCTGCTCGACGGGGTCGACGAGCTCGGAATAACCGGTGCCCAGTTCCATCCCGAACCCGATGAGGTCCCACTTCTCGGTGAGCAGCGGCTCCTCGCGGTGCCGGCGGGTCAACGGGCTCGTCTCCAGCGGGAAGTCCCGGACGAACGTGGGCTGGATCAGGGTGTGCTCGACGAGCTCCTCGAAGAGGTGCTCGACCAGCTTGCCCTGGCCCCAGTCGGGGCTCCACTCGATCCCCCGGGCGTCGGACAGCTTGCGTACCGCCTCGATGGGCGTACGCGGGGTGATCTCCTCGCCCAGCGCCTCCGACACCGCGCCGTACAGCGTGATCTGCGGCCACCGGCCCCCGAGGTCGTACTCCTCGCCGCGGCGCTCGACCACCGCCGTGCCGAACACCGCGCGGGCCGCCTCCTGGAACAGCTCGCGGGTGATGTCGGCCATCACGTTGTAGTCGGCGTAGGCCTGGTAGAACTCCAGCATCGTGAACTCGGGGTTGTGCGTGGAGTCGGCCCCCTCGTTCCGGAAGTTCCGGTTGATCTCGAAGACCTTCTCGATCCCGCCGACGACAAGCCGCTTGAGGTAGAGCTCCGGCGCGATGCGCAGGTAGAGATCAAGGTCGTAGGCGTTGATGTGCGTGGTGAACGGCCGCGCCGTCGCACCGCCGTGCACCGGCTGCAGCATCGGGGTCTCGACCTCGGTGTAACCGCGGCTGTTCAGTCCCTCGCGCAGGGCGCGGACCGCGTCGGAACGCCGCCGTACCATCTCCCGCGACTCGGGGTTGACGATCAGGTCGACGTAGCGCTGCCGGACGCGCGCCTCGGGGTCGGTGAGCCCCTTGTGCTTCTCCGGCAACGGGCGCAGGCACTTGGCGGTCAGCTTCCAACTGTCGGCCATGATCGACAGCTCGCCGCGCCGCGAGGTGACGACCTCGCCCTCGACACCGACATGATCCCCGAGGTCGATGTCGCTCTTCCAGGCCGCCAGCGACTCCTCGCCCAACTTGTCCAGCGACATCATCACCTGGATGTCGGCGGAGTCGTCGCGCACGGTCGCGAAGCACAGCTTGCCCCCGGTGCGATACAGCATGACCCGGCCGACGATCCCGACCCGCTCACCGGTCCCGGTATCCAGGGGGAGATCACCGTGGTTCTCCCGCACCTCCGCGATGGAGGTGGTCCTGGGGAAACCGACGGGGAAGGGGTCGACCCCCTCCTCCTGCAGCCGGTCCAGCTTCTCCCGCCGGACGCGCATCTGTTCGGGCAGGTCGTCGTAGGAATCGTCCAGCACGTCACTCACGCGCCTGATCCTATCGGCCCTATCCGGGTGCCCTGGCTGGACGACCGCAGCAGTCTTCCGCGGACCGGCCGGATCCCCCCCGGAAACGGGGTAGACTACTCGACGTTGCGCTGGAATACCAGGCGCAGACCGATGAGGGTCAGCCACGGCTCGTGCACGTCCACGGTCTCGCACTCGTCCACGACCAGCGGGGCGAGCCCTCCGGTGGCCACCACAGTGACCTCGTCGGCGTCGTGCGTGAGCTCCTGGACCATACGGTCCACGATCCCGTCCACCTGACCGGCGAATCCGAATACGATGCCGGAGCGCAGCGCCTCCGTGGTGTTCTTGGCCACGACGGCACGCGGCTTCACGATCTCCACCATGTGCAGCTGTGCCCCGCGCCGCGACAGCGCCTCCACCGATATGTCGATGCCCGGCGCTATGGAACCTCCCACGTACTCGCCCTTGGCGCTGATGGCGTCGAAGGTGGTCGCGGTACCGAAGTCCACCACCACACTGGGGCCGCCGTAGAGCCGCACAGCGGCGAGCGCGTTGATGATCCGGTCGCTGCCGACCTCCTTCGGGTTGTCCATCCGGATCGGCACCCCGGTCTTCACGCCGGGTTCCACGATGACCGCGGGCAGATCGCCGAAGTGCCGCCGGAACATCTCCCGCATCTCGTGCTGCACCGACGGGACCGAGCAGCACATGGCGAGGCCGTCGACGTCACCGCGATCCAGCAGGGAGCTGCTCCCGAGGAGCCCTTGCAGCACCACGGCCCACTCGTCAGCGGTGCGCCGCTGGTCCGTTCCCACCCGCCAGTGCTCCAGCAGGTGGTCGGCCTCGAAGAGACCGAGAACCGTGTGCGAGTTGCCCACATCGATCGCGAGCAGCATCGAGGCCCCATTTCGCGGTTGCGTCGGAGATCAGGTGAGATGAGAGGTCAGTCACTGTCGTGGAGATCGAGCGCGATATCCAGCGCCGGGCTTGAGTGGGTCAGGGCCCCGACCGCGAGGTAGTCCACTCCGGTTGCCGCCACCTGGGAGGCGGTCGGCAACGCCAGGCCGCCGCTGGCCTCCAGCCGGGCGCGTCCCGCGACAAGGGCCACGGCCTCCCGAAGTTCCGCAACCGTGAAATTGTCCAACAGGATCTCCTCGGCACCGGCTTTCAGCGCGGGCTCGATCTGGTCGATCCGGTCTACCTCGACCTCCAGCGGGACGCCGGGAAAAGCGTCCCGGACCGCGCGGACCGCCTCCGCGACACCCCCCGCGGCGAGGACATGGTTGTCCTTGACCAGGACGGCGTCACTCAGCCCGTAGCGGTGGTTCACCCCGCCGCCGCAGCGGACCGCGTACTTCTCAAGGGTCCGCAGGCCGGGGTGCGTTTTGCGGGTGTCGCGGATCCGGGCTCCGCTGCCGGCGACCGCGTCCACCCAGCTCCGCGTGGCGGTGGCGATACCGGAAAGGTGGGTCAGGAAGTTCAGCGCGGTGCGCTCGGCGGTGAGCAGGTCGCGGGTGCGCGCGGTCACGGTCATCAGTACGTCTCCGCGCTCGACCTCGTCACCGTCGGCGACCCTGCGGCGGAGTTCGACGATCCCCTCGGTCACGCTCCAGAACACGAATTCGGCCACCGGCAGGCCGGCCACCACCCCACCGGCGCGGGCGACGACGTCCGCGGCCCGGATCTGGGTATCCGGGATGGTGGCGGCGCTGGTGATATCGGTCCCGGTGCCGCAGGGAAGCGGATCGCCGCCGGCGCCGGAACCGAGGTCCTCGTGCAGCGCCTCCAGCACCGTTCGCCACACGGGCCCGCCGATTTCGTCGCGCAGCTCGGCGAACACCGGGCTGGACCGCGGATCGGCGCCCCGTCTGCCCGAGTAGCCGGCCAACCGCCCGGAACGCAGGTCCAGACAAACGTACTCGTAGGGCCCCGCGGCCGTTCGCGGGTGATCGGCCCGCCAGTGCGATCCCCGCGTCTCCTCGCGCCGCGCCGCGGCGTGCACGAGCGCGGTGGCGACAGTGAGCAGGTTGGTGGCCTCCCACGCCGGTACTCCCGGCTCGACGGACGCGCCGCTCCGCTCCGCGAACTCCGCCAGTCTCGCCGCGGCGGCGCTGAGCCCCCGGCCGTCGCGCCGCACCCCGGCGTACCGCGACATGATGGCCCGCAGTTCCGGGACGATGGCGGGATCGACCAGCCCGCTCTCGCCGCCCGGCTCCGCCGGCCCGCACCGGGCCGGCGGCTCGGCGGCGAGCGTCCCGGCGATCCGGTCGGCGAACACCACCCCTTCCAGCAGCGAGTTGGAGGCGAGCCGGTTGGCGCCGTGCACACCCGTACGGGCCACCTCGCCCACCGCGTAGAGCCCGCGGACATCGGTGCGGCCGTGCAGGTCGACGGCGACTCCGCCGGAGGCGTAGTGCGCAGCGGGCACAACCGGAACCAGGTCGCGCACCGGGTCGATGCCGTGCTCGGTGCAGCTGGCCAAGATCGTGGGAAAGCGTCGTTGCCACTTCTCAGCGCCGAAGTGCCGGGCGTCCAGGTAGACGTGCGAGGCGCCGGTCTCGGTCATGGCCTGTGCGATGGCTTTGGCGACCACGTTGCGCGGCGCCAGGTCGGCGAGCTCGTGCTCGCCGGACATGAAGCGGCGTCCGGCGGTGTCGACGAGGAAGGCTCCTTCGCCGCGAAGCGCCTCGGAGATCAGCGGCTGCTGGCCGCGCGCCTCGGGCCCCAGCCAGAGCACAGTGGGGTGGAACTGCACGAACTCCAGGTCCTGAACCGCGGCGCCGGCCCGCAGCGCCAGGGCGAGACCGTCACCGGTGGAGACAGCGGGGTTGGTCGTCGCCGCGAAGACCTGGCCCATTCCGCCCGTGGCCAGTACCACCGCCAGGGCGCGCACGGCTCCGACCCCGTCACACTGGCCCTCCCCCATGACATGCACGGTGACCCCGCAGACGATGCTGGGCGGCGCCTCCCGCAGAGGGTGCTCGGAATCCACGCCGAAAAGCAGGTCGGGGACGAAGGCGTGCTCGATCACCTCGATCCGCGGCTCGGCGCGAACCGCCGACACCAGTGCCCGTTGGATCTCGGCTCCGGTGGCGTCCCCGCCGGCGTGCGCGATCCGGTTCGCCCGGTGCCCGCCCTCCCGGGTCAGCGCCAGCTCGCCGTTGTCGGCGCGGTCGAAAGCGGTACCGAGCTCGACGAGCCAGCGCAGCGCTTCGGGGCCCTCGTTCACCAGGGTGCGCACGGCCTCGGCGTCGCACGCTCCCGCGCCCGCCGCCATGGTGTCCACCATGTGCGCGATCGGTGCGTCGACCGGGTCGACGGCGGCGGCGATCCCGCCCTGGGCCCACCGCGTGGAACTGTTGGAGACCACGTCCTTGGTGACGACCACCACCCTGCCACTGGGGTTCCGCCGGGTGTAGCGCAGTGCGGTGCTCAGCCCCGCGATCCCGGAGCCGACGACGACGACGTCGGTCTCGATCCTCCAGCCGGCCCGGGGCGCGGTCTGCCGAAGAGGTAACGCAACGGGCGTCTCACTCACCGGACTATCTCCTTGTTCCAGACAGGACGAGCAGGGTTCACAGGGTGAGCGGCACGTTATCGATCAGCCGGGTACGCCCCACCCGTGCGGCCACCGCCAGGACCGCGTCTCCGCGGTAGTCCCCGGGGACTTCGGTGAATGTCTGCGGATCCACCAGAGCAAGATAATCCACGACGACGGGAGCCTCGGCCACGGCCGCCTCATCCAGCACGGCCCGGGCGGCGCTGAGGATGCCGACCGGCCCCGTTACGGAGGCGTCGGCACCGGCCAGCAGGGCCCGGGAGAGGGCCAGCGCGCTCTCGCGCTCCTCGGCGCTGAGGTAGGCGTTGCGGCTGGACGTGGCCAACCCGTCCTGATCGCGCACGGTGGCGGAGGCGACGATCGTCACCGGCATGCACAGGTCACGCACCATGCGCCGGACCACGGCGAGCTGCTGGGCGTCCTTCTGCCCGAACACGGCGATATCCGGGCGGACCAGGTTGAACAGCTTGCCGACGACCGTGAGCACCCCCTCGAAGAAGCCCGGCCGGAACTCGCCCTCGAACACCTGGCCCATCTGTCCGGAGTTCACGGTGACGATCTGCTCCCCCGGGTACATCATCTCGACACCAGGGGCGAAAACCGCGTCGACCCCCTCCTCAGCGCAGGCCGCCAGGTCGGCGTCGAGGTCTCGCGGGTAGCGGTCGTAGTCCTCGTTCGGCCCGAACTGCAGGGGGTTGACGAAGACGCTGACCATGACCGAGTCGGCGTGCTCCCGCGCGGTGGCGATGAGCCGGCGGTGCCCGTCGTGCAGCGCCCCCATTGTCGGGACCAGGGCCAGCCGGCCCAGTCCCGCGCGCAGCCGGGTGAGCTCCTCTGGTGTGCGGGCGACGACCGGGACCGATCGGGGGGCGGTGGTCGACTTGTTCATGCCTGTCCTCCGTCGATGGGGTTATCGGCTCACGCCTGGAGGACGTCCAGCAGGCGTTCGGCGTCGTACGGCTTGAGCAGCCCGGCGTCGAGGGCCCGATCAGCGGTGAGGCGGGCCAGGGCAACGTAGCTCGGCACGCTTTCGGGGAAGTGCGTACGCAGTTCCGCGATGTGCCCGGCGACGGTCTCGGCGTCACCGCGCAGGACCGGGCCGCTGAGCCCGTCGATCCCGAGCCGCAGCGCATTGTCCAGGGCCGCGCCGAGGAGGGGGCCGAGCATCCGCCCCGGGTGCTCGACTCCCGCCCTGCCGAGCAGGCCCGCGCTTTCGGCCACCAGTGTGACCAGGTGGTTGGCTCCGCCGGCGAGCGCGGTGTGGTACAGGGTGCGGTATTCCTCGGCGATCCACACCGGTTCGGCGCCCATCTCGACAACGAGCGCCTCGGCGATGGGCCGCAGCGTTTCGGGGGCGGTAACGCCGAAAGTGCAGTTGGTCAGGCGGTGCAGGTCCTCCTCGCGCCCCGTGAAGGTCATCACCGGATGCAGCGCAAGGGGCAGTGCGCCCGCCGAGGTGGCACTGGAGAGCACACCGTAGCCGTGGCTGCCGCTGGTATGGACGAGGAGTTTGCCTTCGACACGGACACCGGTGTCGACGAGGCCGCCCACCAGCGGCCCCAGGGCGCTGTCAGGGACCGTGACCAGCACCAGATCGGCGGCTTCGACAACCTCCGCCGGTTCGCACACGCGGGCCCCGGGCAGCCGCCGCTCAACGCGTCCGCGGGACGCCTCGGACACGGCGGAGGCCGCGATGACACTGTGGCCGGCGCGTTCCAGCGCGGCACCGAGCACCGAGCCGACGCGGCCGGGGCCGATGACCCCGATCGCCAGCCGGGCCGGTCGCTGTCGTATGACTTCCGTGGGGTTCATGTCCTCGTTCCAGTCCACCCGGGGTACCGGACGTCGTGCGCACAGCCTACTGGGCGGATCCCGCTCCCCGAGCGCTGACCGGACCTTGCGGGCCGGACGTTGCGGGCCCTCACTCAGACCGTGTTCCCGGGGGGCTCGCTGCGTGTCGCCCAGCGTTCCGGACCCGCGCTGGTCATCCGGGCCAAATGTCCCCGCTCGGCGATGCCGTCGACGACCCTGCGGGCCTCCACTATGTCGCGTCCCGCGGCGTGTGCCCTGATCGGCCCGGGCGGGGTGTCAACGTGCACGGCGGCGGTCCCGCGCCGCCTGTCGAGCGGCCCGGCGGTCACCCGGACGGTCTGCACCCGCGCCTCTGGGATGATCTCGATGACGTGGCAGAAGATCCCGCGGCGCGTGACGATCAGGCTCTCGTCCACGCCCAGCCCTTCGTTGCGGGAGCGGCCGCGTTTGGCCGGATGCAGCGCGACGCGTGAGGCGTCCGTCTCCGGGAAAAGTTCGTTGACCAGGGAGAACGCAAGCTTACGCGGGACCACCGGGAGCAGGGTCGAGGAGTCCATCTGGCGCTCGCCCACGTACCCCGCGACGTTGGCCTCGACCCGGGCGACCCCCAGGGAACGCCAGAGCAGGGGCTCGACGATACGGACCGCCTGCACCCGGCCCGGCGGCACCGTCTGCATCCGCGCCTGGAAGATGCCGTACCGCAGGCGGAGGCCGTCGGGAGAGAGCGAGGCGTAGAAGTCCGTGTACCGCATCAGCGGGCCGAGGAAGCCGCGCATCAGCCCCAGCAGCAGTGGGACGGCACCGCCGAGCACGCCGAACTCGAAGAACGCGAAGCCGGTGACGATCAGAGCCAGGAACAGCAGGAAGCTCCGAGTACCGGAAGCCGGAACGCGAGCGCCCCGAGCAGCAGGCCGAACGGCAGCCGGTAGAACGGCC
This sequence comes from Allosalinactinospora lopnorensis, assembly GCF_000981225.1. Lineage (GTDB taxonomy): Bacteria > Actinomycetota > Actinomycetes > Streptosporangiales > Streptosporangiaceae > Allosalinactinospora > Allosalinactinospora lopnorensis. The sequence goes on along the minus strand of NZ_LAJC01000006.1, from coordinate 77,769 downwards.
ACTCCGGTGCCTCGGGTGTCTTCCCGGACAGCCCGGCCGCATGCGCCAGCAGCGACGCCCGCAGCCGCTCGGCCGTCCCGCGGCCCAGGTAGCGCAGCCTGATCTCGCTGGAGTCACCACCGGCCAGCTCGACCCGCAGCTCCGCCAGCCCGAGGATCTGCATCAGCAGCGGGCGCACCACGTCCACGGCCTGCAGCCGGCTCAGCGGGATCTCCCGGGAGAGCTGCCGCACCAGACCGGTGTGCACGATGAGGTGGTCATCGTTCAGCTCGAACGACGACTTCCACCAGGACAGCAGCGCATAGACCGCCGTTCCCAGAGCGGCGGCGAGCGTGAGCAGGAGGAACCAGCCGAGGCCGGCCTGCATGAGCACGGGCCCCGGCAACGCGAGGAACACCACGGTGATCAGCAGCACCTGGAACGGGACCGTCGACCAGTGCAGCCTGTGGCGTCCCCGGGTGATGTCGGTCTCCGGCTGGGGCGGCGGTGGAGGCGAGGAGGGCGAAGGCGGGGGCGAGGCCCACTCGCCGCCGTTCCCGGGCGGCGGGGGCGGCAGGAAGCGCACGTAACCGCCGGGAGCCGGAGGGTGCGCACCGCCCACCGGAGGATGGCCGGGCGGAGGGGGGCCGGGAGGGGGTGCGGCTCCCCGCGGCGGGGAGCCCGGTGGCGGCGGAGTTCCGTACGGGGGCGGAGCAGCGTGAGGCGGTGCCGCACCGGGGGGCGACGCAGGCGGGCTGGGCGGTGACTGCTGTACCGGCGGCAGGGCCGGAGCGTAGTGCCCCGGCTGAACGAGCGCAGGCCGGGCCCCGTACCCCTGCCAGGGCTCGTCCCCCCGGGCGGCGGGCGGAGCGAAAGTGGGAGCGGAACGTCTTCTGTCACCGCCGGCGGGCCGCTCCCGCCCGGCCTCAGCGGCGCTCTCCTCCGCTTCCTCGTCGATATGCGGCCAAAGAGGCGTCACCGGTCCGGGCGCGGCAGAGTGGGCCGGCCGTTCCGGGGGCGTGCGCGCACCGCCGCCCTCAGCGCCGGGCTCTTCCGGTTCCGCCTCGCGCCCGCCGCCCTCGATCCGCGCCGGGTGGGCTCCCCCGTTCGGGGGGTCGTTGCGCGCACCTTCGATGTGGTGCCCCGAGTCCTCTCCGGGCCCCGAGGCGGCGTGCGCCTCGAAACCGACGGCCGGCGGCGCCACCTGTTCGGCGATGTGCGTATCCGTCGGGGCGGTGACCTCGCGGAGCGCCGGGAGGTCCGGTTGGGAGAGCGGCCCGGAGAACCATTCGGCCCCGCCGCGCCCGCCGGGCGGCTCCTCGGCTCGGGGACCGGTACTGAACCAGCCCTCGCTCTGCCGGACCGGCCTCCCGCCGAGCCCGGTTATGGAGGGATTGGGCGGGTCGGGAGTCAACGGTTCCTCGTTCGCTTCGCTCACGCGTTACAGCCCCGTAGAGAACGTTTCGCTTCGTGCGGCCAACTGGTCACGCAGGAGGACGGCGTCGTCGAACCGGAGCCCCGGGATCCGGGTGTCGGCCGTGGTGGCCGCCGTCCGCACGCGCACCGTCGCGATCCCCAGTGCCTGCTCCAGCAGGTTCGAGGTGACATCCACCACCTGCATCCGACCGTAGGGCACGACGACAAGCTGCCGCACGACGACACCGTAGGTCAGGTAGAAGTCCGTGGGCCCTTCGGCGTACCCCCAGGATCGCGCCTCCGGTTTCGCGGCCAGCCAGCCGATCACAGCGGCGAGCACGGCCAGGGCGACCAGGATGCCTCCCGAGAACCAGCCCCACCACAGTCCGATGGCCACACCCCCGAACGCCGCGCCCGGCAGCAGGGCGGCGAGTATGAGCAGCCTGCGGTACCACGCGAGAAGCGGGGAGACCCTGCTCCACGACGTCCCCGCGGGTGCGGCGAACGCCTCCTCCACCCGCGAGGCCGGGGTGGGCGACGAAGGGCTGGAGCCCGTCACCGCTGGTTCCGCACCGGCGGCCTCCGAAGCCTCCCCGGACTCCGAATCGGTCCCGGCCGGTCGGGTTGATTGGTCAGACGCGGCAAACTCCACGATTCCAGTCAATCATCCCCGCGCCACTCCCGTGGAGACGCGGACCACAGGGGAGGTTCCAGCTTATCCGGGAGGTCCCCGCTTCCCGGGAACGGCGTTTCCGGCCACGCCGGCCGTGCGCGCTCGGTGGCACTTCATTCAGTTACCGCCGCAAGGATACTGGCAGTAACATCTGAGGAGTGGTGACCTATGACCGCCCGACGGCTCCGGGCCCGCTCGATGAGATCGAGGCGTTCTGCAACTCAGCGCGGTTCCTGTACGGCGAGGAGTCCCTCAGCGACGTGGCCGGTGCTCGGGCATGGCTGCGTGGACAGGGCTATCCGGAGGCCGCGGCCGAGCTGGACGAGGCGACCCGCCAGGACCTCGTGGCCGTGCGCGAGGCGATTCGTGACCACGTGAGCGGCAGTGGCCGCGAACGGGATCGCGCACGGGGCCTCCTGAACGACTACGCCGAGGGCACTCTCTCAGCGCCGCGCTGGTCGGCGGGGGGCCGTCCGGAGATCCCGGTGGCGGACACCGACCCGGTCCACGCGCTGATCGGGCGCATGCTCGGTGTGCTCGCGGCCGAGGAGCTGGCGGGCCGGAGGGACCGGCTGAAAGCATGCCGGTCCGCGGAATGCCGCTGGCTCTACTACGACCGCTCAGCGGCGAACAACAGCGTGTGGTGCAGTATGAGCATCTGCGGCGCCCGGCACAAGATGCGCTCCTACCGTTCCCGGCGGCGCGGCGGCTCCTGATCCGGCCGCACGCGGCCGTTGCGCGGCGGGAGGCGATCCGCCGGCGCCCGCGATCAGGGGACGGGGGCGATCGGCCCCGTCGGGGCCTACTCCGACCGGGGCGGATCTTCGTCCTCTGCCTCCTCGGGGACCCGGCAGGCGTGCTCCAGGAACAGGGCCGCCGCCAGGAGCAGGGCCGCCGCGAGCAGCGTCCCGCCCGCCGTGAACGCGTCGGCGCGGGAAGCGGGGGCGTTCAGCCTGCTCAGCAAGGCCAGCACCGTGCCGCCGAACGCACCGATCATCAGCGCCGCGAAGAGCGCGCTGGCCTTGGCCAGCGCGACCAGCCGCGCGGCGCTCAAGGGCTCCATCGACACCGTCCCGGGGACCCGCCGGATCCGGCGACGGGTGTGCACCGCAGCGATCCCCTCCCCCAGCGCGAGCAGGGCGAGGGTCGGGATCGCCGTCCACGGCAGCAGGGGGAAGGCTCCGTACGCCTGGTCCACGACAACGAAGGCGACCATCGTGCTGAACAGGATGATCCCTAACAGCAGCTGCCAGCCGGTCGGCTGCACGCTGCCCTGGTGCGGGTGCTTGTCCATGTGCTCCTTGCCGGTCGGTCCTCGCGTTCCTCAGTACGGTGTCCGCAGCACGAGATCGTCGCGCCGGCGCAGTTTCTGGTCCGCGACATCGCCGATAAGCGTCCGCACCGCTCCCACCCCGGGGATGGCGGCCTCGGAATCGACGTCGGCCCAAGGACGTAGCACGAAGGCGCGCTCGTGTGCACGCGGGTGCGGTAGGACGAGTGCGGGATCGTCGCGGATCTCGTCGCCGTAGGCGATGATGTCGACGTCCAGGGTGCGCGGCCCCCAGCGCTCCTCGCGGACGCGGTGCAGCGCCTCCTCCACGTTCTGCGTGCGCTCCAGCAGGGTCTCGGGGGCCAGTGCGCTGTCGGCCAGCACGACCGCGTTGAGATAGGACCCCTGCTCCGGTCCGCCTACCGGCGCGGTCTCATACACGGGGGACAGCGCCACCAGCGTCAGGCCGTGGGGGTCGAACAGGGCGTCGACCGCGCCCTGCAGGTTGTCCATCCGCTCGCCGAGGTTGCTGCCCAACGACAGCACCACCCGCCGGACGCCGACGGGCGAGGTCATTGGCGCCTCCGCAGGATCGTGACGGTGACATCGGCGAACTCGTAGGGAATCGGGGCTTCCGGCTTGTGCACGGTGACCTCCGCCTCGTGCACCGCCGGGTCGGCCAGGCAGACCTCCGCGAGCCTGCCGGCCAGCGTCTCGATCAGATCCACCGGCTCGCCCTCGACCACCTCGACCAGGCGTTCGCTGAGGACACCGTAGTGGACGGTGTGCGCGAGGTCGTCGGTGCGCGCCGCTTCGCGGGTGTCCACCCCGAGGACGACGTCGACCAGGAACTCCTGTCCCTTGCGGCGCTCCTCCTCGAACACACCGTGGTGTCCCCGGGCGCGCAACCCGCGCACCGCGATCCGGTCCAGCCGATCCAACCGCTGCGGCTCCCCGGTCACCTCAGGCCTCGTCCTCGTCCTCGTCGAGCAGCACCGGCGACGCGTGGTGCGACCACATCCGCCAGCCCTGCGCGGTGTGCACGAACAGGTTCGTGGTGACCACCTGGCCGCCCGCGATGAAGCCGGGAGTGTCCTCCTCGGCCGTGAGGACGTTCTCCTCGCAGGTGACCATCGCGGTGTCGCCGCTCACCCCGATCTTGGTCTCGGTCAGCACGTACTGGATGTAGGGAACGTTGGCCATGATCAGCGCCCACGCGCGCATGATCTCGGCGCGGCCGCGCAGCAGCGGCCAGCCCGGGTTCACACAGACGAGATCCGGGGCCTCGTCCTCCTCGGCCCAGACCCGGCGCATGAGATCGATGTCGCCGTTCTCGATCGCCCCGTAGAACTGGGTGTTAGCTTCGGCCACGCGCTCTATGACCTCGTGGCGGGATTTCACAGGCCGCTCCGGCCGATAGGGTCGGCACGCCCTTCGTCGAGCTCGGTTCCTCCGGTACGCCACGCGGCCGCCACCCGCACCGCGTCGGCGTTGGGCCGGACGTCGTGCACTCGCACGCACCAGGCTCCCCGGTCGGCGGACAGCGTGGTGAGCGCGACGGTGGCGTCGTCGCACCCGGTGAAGACGCGCTCGTGGCCTTCGGCGTCACTGAGCAGTCGGCCGAGGAAGCGTTTCCGTGAACCCGCCACCAGCAGCGGATGCCCCAGCTCGTGGAAGGTGTCGAGGTGGGAGAGCAGGGCCCAGTTGTGGGCGTGCTCGGGTCGCTTGGCGAAGCCCAATCCGGGGTCGAGGATGATCTGCCGGGGGTCGACCCCCTCGTCGACCACCGAGTCCAGGCGTTGCCGCAACTCCTCGTGAACCTCTTTGACGACGTCGGTGTAGACCGCGCGGTTCTGCATGTCGTGGCTGTACCCGCGCCAGTGCATCAGCACGTATGCCACTCCGCTCCCGGCGACCAGCCGCGCCATGGAGGGATCGGCGAGTCCCCCGCTTACGTCGTTCACCAGCCGTGCGCCCGCCTGTACGGCGTGGTCGGCCACCTCTGCGCGCATGGTGTCGATGCTGACGGGAACGCCCTGTCGCACCAACTCCCGGACGACCGGGTCGACCCGGCGGATCTCCTCGTCGCGTGATACCCGCTGCGCTCCGGGCCGGGTGGACTCCCCGCCGACGTCGATGATGTCGGCCCCCTCCTCGACGAGGCGCAGCCCGTGCTCGATCGCCCGCCCTGGATCGAACCACGCCCCACCATCGGAGAACGAGTCCGGGGTGACATTCACAACCCCCATGACCAGGCAGCGGTCCCGGTCGGGAAGCCCCGGCGGCTTGTTCATCGGCGTCATGCCGTCACCCTATGAGACTCAGGGCTACCGCTGCGACCCCACTTCTCGCTAGTGCCCCAGGATGAGGCTCATGGCCTCCGCGCGGGTGCGATCGCGGTTGCGGAAGTCCCCGCGCACCGCGGAGGTGACCGTCTTGGCCCCGGGCTTGCGCACGCCGCGCATGGTCATGCAGAGATGTTCGGCCTCGATCACCACGATCACGCCCCGGGGCTCCAGGGACGTCATGACCGCGTCGGCCACCTCGGAGGTGAGGCGCTCCTGGATCTGCGGCCGGCGGGCGTAGACGTCGACCAGCCGGGCCAGCTTGGACAGCCCGGTGATCTGCCCCCTGTTGTTCGGAATGTAGCCGACATGCGCGCTCCCGTAGAAGGGCACCAGGTGATGCTCGCAGGTCGAGTACAGCTCGATGTCCTTGACCAGCACCATCTCTTCGTGGCCGGCCTCGAAGACGGTGGTGAGCACGTCCTTGGGGTTCTGCGAGAGCCCGGCGAACTGCTCCTCGTAGGCCCGCGCCACCCGTGCGGGCGTCTCCCGCAGGCCTTCGCGGTCCGGATCCTCGCCAATGGCGAGGAGGATCTCCCGGACCGCCTTCTCGATCCGCGGCTGGTCGACGCCCCCGCTGGTGGGAGTCACCAGCGGGAGGTCGAGTTCCGGTTCCTCCGCGTAACCGCTCACGACTGATCCCTGGAGGCGCCGCCTCTGTCGGAGTCGCCCCGCCAGGCGTCACCGCCCGACCACTCTCCCTGGCCGTTGCCGCCGGAACTGAGCCCCTCGACGTCCTTGGGCCCCATAACCGCCAGTTCCTTGGGGGTCCGCACAGGCGGCTGGGCGGAGGGCTGCCGCTTGCCGTACCCCTTGTAGGATCCCCGCGACGGGCGTTTCACGATCGGCGCGAAGATCTTCAGAACCTGCCCCTTGGAGAGGGTCTCCTTCTCCAGCAGGTTGAGCACCAGATCGTCCAGGACGTCCCGGTACTCGACCAGGATCTCCCACGCCTCGTCGTGCGCGGACTCGATCAGCCTGCGCACCTCCTCGTCGATGAGGGAAGCGATCTCCTCCGAGTACTCGCGGGCGTGCGACATCTCACGGCCCAGGAACGGCTCGCTGTTGCCGCTGCCGAACTTGCGTGCGCCGAGCCGCTCACTCATCCCGTACTCGGTGACCATGTTGCGGGCCAGGCTGGTGGCCTTGTCGATATCGTTCGCCGCACCCGTGGTGGGCTCGTGGAACACGAGCTCCTCGGCGGCACGCCCACCCAGCATCATCGCGAGCTGGTCCATCATCTCCGAGCGCGAGGTGAGGAACTTGTCCTCCAGCGGCACCGACATCGTGTAGCCGAGCGCACGGCCGCGCGGGAGGATGGTGATCTTGTGGACGGGGTCGGCGTTGGGCAGCGCGTGGCCCACGAGCGCGTGCCCGCCCTCGTGGTAGGCGATGACCTTCTTCTCCGCGTCCGACATCACCCGGGTCTTCTTCTCGGGCCCGGCCATGACGCGGTCGATGGCCTCCTCGAGCGTGGCCATGTCGATCTCGTTCCGGCCGGCCCGCGCCGAGAGCAGCGCGCCCTCGTTCACGACGTTCTGCAGGTCGGCGCCGGTCATGCCCGAGGTCCGCCGCGCGATGACGTCGAAGTCGACGTCGTCGGCGACGGGCTTGCCCTTGGCATGGACCTGCAGGATGCCCTTGCGGCCCTCCATGTCCGGCCGGTCCACGACGATCTGCCGGTCGAAACGGCCCGGGCGGAGCAGCGCGGGGTCGAGGATGTCGGGGCGGTTGGTCGCTGCGATGAGGATCACACCGCTCTTGACGTCGAAGCCGTCCATCTCGACGAGCATCTGGTTGAGGGTCTGCTCGCGCTCGTCGTGCCCTCCGCCCATGCCGGCGCCCCGATGGCGACCCACAGCGTCGATCTCGTCGACGAAGATGATCGCGGGAGCGTTCGCCTTGGCCTGCTCGAAGAGGTCGCGCACCCGAGAGGCGCCGACACCGACGAACATCTCGACGAAGTCCGATCCGGAGATGGAGTAGAACGGCACCCCGGCCTCGCCCGCGACGGCGCGCGCCAGCAGCGTCTTGCCGGTTCCGGGTGGGCCGAAGAGCAGAACGCCCTTGGGGATCTTGGCTCCCATGGACTGGAACTTGGCCGGGTTCTGCAGGAACTCCTTGATCTCGTGGAGCTCCTCGATCGCCTCATCCGAGCCGGCAACATCGGCGAACGTGCTCTTGGGGGTGTCCTTGGTGATCAGCTTGGCCTTGGACTTGCCGAAGTTCATCACCCGGGAGCCGCCGCCCTGCATCTGGTTCATGATGAACAGGAAGATGGCGATGATGATGATCAGCGGCAGGAAGCTGAACATCAAGGAGGCGAACATGCTGTCCTGGGGAACCTCGACGTCGTAGGAGCTGAGGTTCCCGCCCCCCTCTTCCAGGCTCTGGAGCTCCTTCGCGAGGTCGTACCCCTGCCCCTCGACCCAGTACGCTTCGTAGACCTCACCATCGGTGGTGGTCAGCTCGATGCGCTGTTCCTTGTCGATGAGTTGGGCATTGTCGACCTGGTCGTTCTCGATCAGGTCGAAGACCCGCGAGGTGTCGACCTTTTCCGGGTCGGCCCCGCCGCCCAGGTTGGTGAACTGGAAGACAGCAATGAGAATGAGGCCGATGGCCAGGATCCACGGCCACGGCCCACGGTACAAGCGCTTGAGATTCATCTATACGGAACCCCGCTGGGTCCGTCCCTCCTGACCAGGCGGCCCGCCCCGAACAGCACGGAAGCCCCGGACCGGTGCGGGCAGGCGAGCGGTGCGAACGCGTTCGTCACGGCCGTGTTCTCCTGCTCCACCGGTGAGCCTTATGGCCGCTGGAAGCGGGACCTATCGGACATGTATTCCCCTATGATGCTGCGGGATAATCGACGGTACACCCCCTCATGACCGAGCGCGTTCACACGTCGGGTCGTCCGCAGCAGTACTACTCCATCAAGACACCAACGCGCATGGGCGGTCCGGTTGTTCCCGCCCCCGGACACAGGGGGAACCCGCACCCTCGTGCGTACCGCGCCGACTCAACTCCGATACACGTGCGGCGCGAGCGTACCGATGAACGGCAGGTTCCGGTACTTCTCGGCGTAGTCCAGCCCGTAGCCGACGATGAACTCGCTCGGAAGGTCGAAGCCGATGTACTTGACCTTCAGATCGACGTCGAAGGCGAGCGGCTTGCGCACCATGGTGCAGATCTCGACGGAGGCGGGCCCCCGCGACCTCAGGTTACCCACCAGCCAGGACAACGTGAGCCCGGAGTCGATGACGTCCTCGACGATCAGGACATTGCGGTCCTTGATGTCCGTGTCGAGGTCCTTCAGGATACGCACCACGCCGGACGACGTTGTTCCCGCCCCGTAGGACGATACCGCCATCCAGTCCATGGCGCAGGGGTGGTGCAGGTCGCGGGCGAGGTCGGCCATCACCATGACGGCGCCCTTCAAAACACCGACGAGCAGCAGGTCCCTGTCCGCGTAGTCGACGTCGATCTCGGCGGCCAGCTCTCGGGTCCGGGCTTTGATCTGGTCCTCGGTGACCAGGACCTTCTCAAGGTCATCGCCCACATCTTTGGCGTCCACGCTTCACTGCCTCGCTGCTCGGCTCGCGGTTGTTCGACGCCAACCAGAATAAAGGGGGCGAACTCTCCGCCACGGGCCGCCCGTCCTCTGGACACCCCGGATCACGGGGCGATCGCGATCCGGCCGGCGACACGCCGCCCGCGCAGCGCTCCGGGCAGGTCCACATGCGATTGTCCGCGCCACTCGCAGACCAGCCGGTCCAGCTCGGCGACGTGCCGGGCCGTAAGCGCGCCTGCCGGGCTGCCGGCCGCGATCGCCGTGCGGCGCAGTACCCGGGTCCGGACGGCGCGCGGCAGTCCGGCGAGTGTGGGCACATCCAGTTCTCCGGGGCCGCAAAGGGCGTCCTTCTCCGCGCGATCGGCCCAGGTGTCCAGGGCGTCGGCATCGTCGCGCAGCAGCCCGGCGGTGCGGGCGAGGGCGTCGGCGATGCCCGGGCCGAGCACGCCTTCGAGGGCGGGCAGCGCCTCGTGCCGGACCCGGGAACGGGCGTAGGCGGGGTCGGTGTTGTGCGGGTCCTTCCAGGGGGAGAGCCCCATCAGCTCGCAGGCGGCGTGCACGGTGGCACGGTCGAGACCGAGCAGCGGCCGCAGGTAGCGGCCGGCGGACGGGGACATCCCGGCCAGTGACCGGGCACCAGAGCCGCGGGCGAGTCGCAGCAGCACCGTCTCGGCCTGGTCGTCACGGGTGTGGCCGAGCAGGATCGCGCTCGCGCCCGTCTGGTCGGCGATCTCGTCGAGCGCGGCGTAGCGGGCCCTGCGCGCGGCTCCCTCGGGGCCGCCCGCACGGCCCACGGCCACGGCAACGCTGCGGACGGGATCGAGCCCGAGCCCGCGGAGTGTGTCGCGGACCTCCGCGGCATGCTCCGCCGAGCCGTCCTGGAGACCGTGGTCGATCGTGGCACCGGCGGCGCGCAGCCCCATACGCGGAGCGGTGAACGCGGTGGCTCCGGCCAGCGCGAGTGAATCGGCTCCTCCGCTGCACGCCACGACGACCAGGCCGCCCGCCTCCACGCCTTTGAGCGCCTTCCGAACGGCGGACCGCACGTCGGCCACGGCGGCTGGAGGTCCGGTCATACCTGCACGATAGTGCCGGATACCGCGCTTCCCGCCCGCCGCGGGATCACTCCTCCGGCGCGCCCCCCTGGATGTCCGGCCTGCCCAGCATCTGGCCGTTGCTCCCGGGCAGCGGCATGGGACGCACCACGCGGTTCACCCAGGCATCGGGGTTGCGGATCTCCTCCATGGTCGGGAGGGTCTCGCGGGACTCCCACACCCGGTTGAAGTCGTCCATGCCGATCCTGGCGACGACCTCGCGCACGAACGCGGCGCCTTCCTCGTACTGCTTCATCTTCAGATCGAGACCGAGGAGCTGCCGGATGATCTTGTCGATCCGGTTCGCCCCCTCGCGGCGGCGCTGGAAGCGGCGGCGGATCTCGGCGACGGACGGCACGACCTCGGGCCCCACGGCGTCCATCACGTAGTCGCCGTGCCCTTCGGCCAACGTCATGACAGCGGTGATCCGGTCCAGGATCTCCCCCTGCCCCTCACTCTGGAACGCGTCGATGAGGTTCCCCTCGCCGCCGCGCATGACCTCCGCGACGGCCTCCCCCGCGGCGCGCAGCCGGTCGAGGAACGCCGCGGCGTCCATGTCGGAGGCGAGCAGGAACTCCTGCATCTGCTCCTGCACGTAGTCGCGCAGCCAGGGTGTCGAGGTGAACTGGGTGCGATGGGTCTCCTCGTGCAGACACACCCAGAGCCGGAAGTCGCGCGGATCGACGTCGAGCTCGCGCTCGGCGTGCACGATGTTCGGCGCCACCAGGGTCAGACGGCCGGCGGGAGCGGTGCCATCTGGATCGGGCGGCAGGAACAGCTCGTACTGGCCGAGCACGCGCCCGGCCAGGTAGGAGAGCACCGCGCCGAGCTGCATCCCGGTGACCCGGGACCCCACCGCCGTGGTGATGGTGCCGGCCGCGGACCCGTTCAGCCGGCCCGCGGCGAGGCGGTCGACAATAGGCTCCAGTACCACGCGAAACCCGTCGACATTGGCCCTGATCCAACCGGGGCGGTCAACGATGACTGCTGGTCCGGCCGGTTCCAGGGAATTCATTCCAGTGAACTCGCGTACGTGGCCCTGCGCCGTGACGGAGAGCTCGCGAAGATGCGCCACTGCCTCCCGGGCCTCGGCGAGACCTATTTGGGGGCCGGGTCGCACAAGGCGGGTACCGGTGTTGACGGCTACGTCCCAGTCGATCAAACTCACGCCCTCACAGTACCCATTGGGATGGTGTTTCACCGGTATCCGGCAGGAATTCCGGGTCCTATCAGGGCTTTCCCTTGGGGGAGTCGTCAGAACGGGACCGTGACGAACTCCGTGTCATTGACGTTGCGCACCATCACCGAAGCGACCTCCTCCGGAGGAATGACCACGGATCCGCCCGGTTCGCTGGCCTTCGACGCCGCCTCGGCGGAGACGATCCAGCTCGTCGCGACCTCGCTGCTTCCGTCCTTGGAGACCACGACGACCTCGCACTGCTCGCCTTCCGGAATGCCCGTGACGACCGAGTCGACCTGCACACTCTCAGCGTCGCCGGCGGGCTGGAGCATTACCGTGGCGCGCGCCCCGGTCTCCGGATTCTCCTCGGAGGCGAGGACGCCTTCCGACGCCAGTTCGACGACCTCCGGTTCCTCGGAGGAAGGAAGCACGGCCTGCCCGGCCACGAATCCACCCCCCGCCAGAACAGCAGCGGCCAAGGCCGCGGCACCGACCAGGACCAGCCCTCGCCGCCTCCGCATCGATGTCCGTTCCGAGCGCACCTGACGCAGTGTGCGTTGCAGTGCCAAATCAGAGCCTTCGGGCGGCCCGTCGAGCAGAGCTTCGGGCGGCAGATCACCGAGGCTCTCCTTCATCGCCCGCAGTTCCTCCAGTTCATTTCGGCACTCCGGGCACGTCACAACATGGGCATCCACCGCCGTAACTTCTCGGGGCTCAAGGGTGCCGAGAACATAGGCACCGAGCATTTGGACGTCATGCCATGCGGTGTTCATCCCGCCACCCCCTTCAACGCGACCTTGCGGCCACCGAACGCCCGGCGCAGAGCCCGTAGAGCGTAGTGCGACCGGGATTTGACCGTGCCGGGCGGCACGCCCAGAACCTCTGCGGCCTCACCCACGCTGCGTCCATGGAAATAAACCTCAACCAACACATCACGATGGTCCTCGGAGAGACTGTCGAGCGCCTCCATGACGACCACCATGTCCACCACGGAGTCCGCGTGGTCCCGGGCCACCGGAGTGTTCGCCGGTGTTTCGGCGACCTCCGTCGGCCGGGCCCGTTTGGCACGTACGCGGTCGGTCACGATGTTGCGTGCCACAGTGAGCAGCCATCCGCGGACCGATCCTTTTCCGTTCACGAGGACATCAGGGTTACGCCAAGCCCGGATGAGGGTTTCCTGCAGCACGTCCTCTGCCGCTGCTCGATCCCCGGTCAGCCTGGTGGCGTAGGCCAGCAGTGCACGCCCGTGTTCGTTGTACAGCGACCTGATCAGTGCTTCGTCGCCGGTCGAGCGCCGGCCGCGCGACCCCACACCCGCCATCCATCTACTCCCTCCTAACTGGCGCTTTCGGCGGCGCCAGCGGAGCCACGATGACTCGCGCCCCACACACGGTTCCGGGAAGTGACCGGTTCACTTACGAACACGGACAGCGAATCCCGGTTACGGCGCTTTAGCCTGGCGTTATTCGCGCGAACGCGCAACACCCCGGAATAAATTCGCATTTCGGGAGGATCCGCACTCATAGCGACTTGTGGGGCATTGGGGCTTGTAACGGGCCACGGTGGTGGGAATCCCACGGACGGGCGGGAACACCGTGGCCCGTCTCTCTACCGGTTGTCAGGCACATCAGGTTCGGCGGTTCACCGCGGGCGGAGGGGAGCAGGGCGCCCGCGGGACCTTCGGTCGTCGCGGCGTCAGGCTCAGTAGCCTCCGCCGCCGCCAGACGGCTCGCCACCACCGTTGCCGTCCTCGGCGGCCTCGCCGCCTCCGCCTCCTTCTGCCTTCGCACCGGTAGGAGTCACCGCGAACCACGTACCCTGTGCGCCGTGCCCGTTGGTGTCTCCGGGCGCGGTGTCCTCCGCGTAGCGGTACAGTGGCCAACCGTCGAGGGTCACCTGGTCAAGGCCGCCATCACGGGTGACGCCGTCGAACAGTGAGGAGTCCGTCCCCTCTTCGAAGGTGAACTCGTCCATGTCGAGAACCGGGGGCCAGGCCTCGGCGCAGTCACCGTCACAGTTCGACTGCGGCGGATCAGCCGAATCATCGTCGAACCGGTACAACGTGAAACCCTCGTTGTCCACCAGAATCTCGCCGAGCTCCGGATCGTCGTGCACCCGGAACCCTGCCGGGCAGTAGCCCTCGGTCCAGCCCTCGTCCTGCGCCTTCGATCCGACGGGGCTCACGGCGAACCAGGTGCCCTGGACGCCCTCGCCATTGGTGTCGCCCGGGGCGCTGTCCTCGGCGTAGCGGTACAACGGCCAGCCGTCGAGGGTCACCTGCTCGGTACCGTCGGAACGCGTCACACTCCCGAGCAGCGATTCGTCGCCGTTGAACGAGATCTCGTCGGCGCTCTCAACGGGCGGCCAGGCCTCGGCGCAGTCACCGTCGCAGTTCGACTGCGGCGGATCAGCCGAGTCATCGTCGAACCGGTACAACGTGAAACCCTCAGCGTCGGTGACGATCTCGCCGAGCTCACTGTCGCCCGTGACGGTCAGCGAGATTCCCTTGGCGCTCGCGCCACCACCGGACTCCTCGGCCGCCTTCGCCCCGGTGGGGCTCACGGTGTACCAGGTGTCCTGGACACCCTCACCGTTGATGTCGCCGGGAGCGCTGTCCTCGGCGTAGCGGTACAACGGCCACCCGCCAAGGGTCGCCTGCTCGGTACCGTCGGAACGCGTCACACTCCCGAGACCGGAGGCGTCGGCGCCCTCAATAGTGGTATCTTCGGTAAGCTCAACGGGCGGCCAGGCCTCGGCGCAGTCACCGTCGCAGTTCGACTGCGGCGGATCAGCCGAGTCATCGTCGAACCGGTACAACGTGAAACCCTCAGCGTCGGTGACGATCTCGCCGAATTCCTCGTTCTCGACTACCTTGAGCGCACCGCCGCCAGCCTCATCGGCAGCCTGTTCTTCCTCACCCGAGTCGTAGGGGGCGCCACTATCCGAGAAAGCGGCACCAGCACAGCCGGCGGCCAGGGCAAGGCCGAGCACCCCTGCGGCTAACGAATAAATCCTGTTCTCGCGTCGCATCCAAGCGTCCTCTCCAGTGCGGCCGCGCCGCGGACCTACGACTGGGGAATCAGCTTCCTGGTCGCTGTGTCCGCTTTCTGCTTGCTCGCTGTCAGCCCGTTACACGAAGCCGGGGCCAAGGCGGTTCGACAGAATTTGCGGAAAGGTGTCAGCCGACAGCCGGTGCTATCGGTTACGCGCAGCCGCATTCCGCGATCGCGCTGGCGAAGACATCGATGGCCCTGCCCGTGGCCCCTGGGTCATTGGCCATGAACGCGAAGAGCAGCAGTCGGCCGTCGGAGTCGTAGACGGTGCCGGCCAGCGTGCTGACACCGCTCAACGTTCCGGTCTTGCCGCGGACCACACCCGCACCGGCGGAGGAGTCGCTGCCGCGGGCGTAGCGGTCGTCCAGGGTTCCGGTAAAACGGGCGGTCGGCAGGCCGGTGAGCGCGTAGTGCAGGTCGGGATGCTCGGGCTCGGCCGAGAGCAGCAGCAGATCGACCAGCGCCTTCGCCGTGACCTGGTTGTTCACCGAGAGGCCGCTGCCGTCCTCAATGTGCACACCGTCGATGCCGAGTTCGTCCAGCACCGCACGGGCCGCATCGCCGGCGCCCTCGAACGATGCCTCCTCGCCCTTGGCGATCGCGACCTGTCGGAGCAGCGCCTCGGCGATGTTGTTGTCGCTCTCCAGCAGCATCTTCTCCACCAGCGCGGAGATCGGCGCCGAGGGCACGCTCGCGACAGGGGCCGCTCCGCCGCCGGCCTCAGCGGGCTCAGGCTCCCCGGTGACGTCCACGCCGGCCTCCCGGAGCCGGTCCGCGAAGGCGTCGGCGGCGGCCCGGGGCGGGTCGCCCACGCGTTCGCTGTAGTGCTGGTCCGGGTGGACACGCCCGCCGTCGAGCATCAGGGCGTGTACAGGGGCGGTGCTGCCCTCGTTGATGTAGTTGGGTTTCCAGCCGGGCCCGGTGTCAGGGCCCGGATAGAGGGAATTGTCATAACCGAGGCTGACGGATTCCGTCCCGGACTCACGCAGTTCGGCCGCCGTCTGGTCGGCGAGTTCTTCCAGCGTCGCGACACGGGGATAGGTATCGGAGTCGGCGCTCTCCGTCAGCGTGGGGTCGCCGGCGCCGACCAGGATGATCCGATCGTCCTCCTGGACCACACGGGTGTGCATACGTTCGTCGGGACCGACGGAGTGCAGTGCGGTAACGGCGGTGACGATCTTCGTCGTCGACGCGGGGACCGCGGACTCCGCGGCGTCCCTGTCGTAGAGAGTCCGGCCGCTCCGGGCGTCGGCGACATAAGCGGAGAGCCCGTCATCAAACCCGGAATCCGACATGGGATCATCAAGCTTGTCCGCGAGCCGGTCAGGATTGATCGGAGCGGCGTCCGGCGGCGCCATGTCCGGTCCGTCCTCGGCGAAGGCGGCGGGGTACGGCGTTGTCGCCGGTGGGCGGGACTCGATGACATCCAGAGCGACCACGCCTGCCACGAGCACGAATATGTTGAGCGTGGCCAAGGTAAGCAGCGCTCGGGCCCGCACCTGCCGCACCCCGGTACCTGCCTTCCGTTGGCATTCGGAAAAACTACGAAAGAACTACGTAGCGACAGTATGTCGTAAGGGGAGCCGAGAACAGCATGGAATTCGACGTCACGATCGAGATCCCTAAGGGCGAGCGCAACAAGTATGAGATGGATCACGAGAGCGGTCGGATCCGCCTGGACCGGATGCTGTTCACTTCGACCAGTTACCCCGCCGACTACGGCTTCATCGAGGGGACGCTCGGTGACGACGGCGACCCTCTCGACGCCCTCGTCCTGCTGAAGCACCCCACCTTTCCCGGCTGCCTGATCCGCTGCCGGGTCGTGGGGATGTTCCGGATGCGCGACGAGGCCGGCGGCGACGACAAGCTGCTGTGCGTCCCCGCCACCGACCCGCGCATGGAACACCTGCGCGACATCCACCACGTGAGCGAGTTCGAGCGCCTGGAGATCGAGCACTTCTTCAGCGTGTACAAGGACCTGGAGCCCGGTAAATCGGTGGAGGGCGCCACCTGGACCGGTCGGCACGAGGCCGAGCAGGAGATCGCCGCCTCGGTGAAGCGCGCCGAGGCCGCCGGCTTCCACGGGGATACCTCGCACATAAGGCTGAGCTGACCAAGTCGGACTCAAGCGCTTATTGCGGCCCGGCGCGGAGAATGGCCCCATACCTCCCATGGTCTACGCCGGGCCGCCGTGTCTACCGGGTTCCCGGGTTCCCGGGAGTGTCGCCCCTCCGGCCCTGATCAACGGTCGCTGCCCTGCACACTCGGGTCGATGATCCACGAGGTGGTGTCCTCGGGTGCTTGCCTCGTGAACACGTAGAACGCCAGCACCACGATGAGCAGCGCGCACGCGGCCATGACGAACCCCGGAAGTACACGCGAGACCGGGCCGTCCGACCGTCTCGCCGAGGGCGGAACCGGGAACCCCTTCCGGTCGAAGGAGTCGGCTCGCTGGGCGATGTGCGCGCGGTACCCGGACAGGTCGGGACCGGTCACTCCACTGAGCACCCGCACCCGAAGGCACGGGGGGTACCGCACTCCGGAGTCCGGTACCTCCTGGAGAGTGGAACCGGCCTCGATGACCCGCAGGTGACGCTCGCATTCGGCTTCCGCCACGGCGAACAGCCAATCGCGGAGCCTCCGTTCGTTGGGAAGCCGGTCGATGTGCGCCCGGACGACGATGAAGGTGTCGCGCAGCACCGTCTGCGCGACATCGGCATCCTCCAACAACGACCAGCACAGCTCGTAGAGCTCTTCCCCGTAGGCGTCGAACAGCCGCGCGTAGGCCTCGGAGGGGCGCACGCGGTTGGAGCGCAGAGCATGTAACAGGTCCCGGTCGGTCATATCCCAAGAATCTACGGTTTCCCGGGCAGGCGGAACATCACCTTTGCCGAAATACGTGGCGATCTCGCACCTTTTCCGTGATTCAGTGCGTGAGCACGACAAAGTCACCCGGAACAGCGCCTCGGACCCGGCGCTGCCGTCCGAGCCGCAGGACAGGCGGCGAGAGCCGCTTCAGCGCGCGCGGAGGCGCTCGACTCCGTCGGCGAACTCCTCGATCTCCACCGGCTCCAGGATCTCCGGTTGCTGCAGAAGGTAGCGAACGGCGTCCCGGGGGCGGGCGATGATTCCCCGCCCCGCGCGCATCACCGGCTCCGGCAGCCGACCGACCACCATGATGACCGGCACGATCCGCAGCGCGGTCGCCCGGTCCGGCGGACCCGCGGCCTGTTCCAGCCGTGTCGCGTACTCGACCATCCGGTCCACCACACGAGAGGCGGGACGCTCCCCGATCCGCCAGTCGCGCGGACCACGGGACACCGCGTGCTGCCAAACGCGCGTATCCAGCAGGTAACCCCCTCCCGGGCCCACCACGAGGTAGCGGGAGGCGTCGTCGGGCACCACCCGGTAGCCGTGCCGCCGCAGCTCGCATAGCAGGCGGTGGCGCCCATACAGGGCCGGGAGCCACGAGGTCCGAGGCGCGGGCACGACTGTGAGCAGCACGAAGCTGAACGCGGTCAGCCCCGCGACCAGCGCCCCTGCACGCCAGTCGAAGAAGCCGGCCGCCATGACCCCGGCGGAGCAGCTGACCAGCGCGCGTACGGCGAGGCGTGCCCACATCGCCCCGTTCGCCCCGGACACGGCGGCGGAGCCCCCGATGCTCCGCGAGTCCGCCAACAGTCACCTCCGGTGTGCCCGGCTCGATGCGCGTGGGCGCGGGCTTCCCGCTTTCCTGCTGTTCCGAGTCGCTCGCGGGAACCGGGGTGCGGCACGCCCGCCTCCCGCGGCGTCCCCTTGCGGTACCGGTCTCAGCCGCTCCCTGCTCCTGCGGCTTCCGATTCTCCCTCCGGCCGCTTCGAGATTCTCAGCCATACCCTGCTGCACTGCAACGCATCCGGCACAAATTCCGGCCAGGCGAAGAATGGTATTCCGGACATAGGCGGCCCGGCTACCGGCGTCGTGAGGAATTCAACATCGCGGCGCGCCCTCTCAGCTTGACATCGCCACCCGGGGTTGGTCTGCTTACGGACATGCATCCGCGTACGCACCTGGCAGCCATGGCCCGCAAGGTCCCCGGGACCTCTCGCCGTGTGGCCGGTGCGTCGTGTCCGGCTTCGTGTCGCCTCCACTGAGCCAGGCCGAGCGCCACGCGCCTCCTCGTTCTCCGCGAACCCACATCCCCGGCCGCCGCCGGAGCCCCTGAGACTCTCCGCGGCCTCTTCCCGGTGATCCGTTCCGGGCGGCCGGACGAGCCCAGTACTCAAGCGCCGATGCCTCTGACCAGGCGCACCATCCACGAAGGACCGCCAGCAATGCCGCACGACGTCTCGACCTCCACCCGCCCACGCCTCCGTGCCACGCCCTGGACGGAGTACCCCTGGGCGGACGTTCCCGCCCAGGATCCCGCTCCCACCGCCGCGCCGCCGTTCCCCGAGGGAATCGGCGATATCGCGCTCGCCGGCCAGCCCACCGGCTACGCCCATCTGGCGGCCCGCGGCACGCCCACGGTCGGGCAGTTCACCGCCACCGCGCGCGAGGCGTCCGCTGTCCTGGCCCGCCCGGCGTTCTGGCCCCGCCGCCGCGGCCACTGGCAGCCCGCTCCGCGCCCCGCCCGCCGCCGGGCGACCGGACGCATGCGGATCGCCGCTGTGGCGCTGGAGCCGAACGAGTTCGTCGCGCTTCCCGCACTCGGCGGCGCGGCCTCCGGATCAGGCGTGCTCTACCTGGCGCACGGCCGGGCGCACATGGTGACGTCCGCCCCGGACGGCGAGATGCTGGCGGTCCAGGAGCTCGACACCGACCGCGCCCGCGTGCTCGCCGCCGGCGACCGGCACCGGCTCGTCAACACCGGCACCGAGACCGCTGTGGTGGTCCGCGTCGCCGGGTGAGGACCTCAGACACCGCCGGCCTGCTGGGCGGCCGCGGCGCGCAATGCGTCGTCGAGGGCCTCGACGGCGCGCAGGACCGACGCCATACGCCGCCCCTCGGTCAGATAGGCATCCATGACCTGGTCAATGGCGTGTGGGGGCAGAACGTCGCGGAGTTCGACCCGCGCGGTGCGGTACCCCTGGCGCGCTCCCTCCAGGGAGGAGGCGACGTGCTGGCGGGCCAGTCGCGAGAGCGCGACCGGATGCCGGCTCAGCACGCCGTGCATCCGGTAGTCCGCCGGGACGTGGTCGAGCAGCCAGCCCACCGCGGTCCGCTCGAAGGACTCCGAACCGGGCGGGTGCACACCGGCCGGCCACGCCGCGGGCAGCTGCTGTTCTGACATGCTTCCAGGATACCCCGCCTCTAGAACGCGAGTTCGATACCGATCTGCGGGGTACCGCCGTCCGGCGCAGCACCGCGAAGCGGGAACCCACCGAAACCGCGGCCTCCACCCGCACGGCAGAGAGGAACCGCCCTCACTCAGGAGGACAGGGAGGTTACCCCCGCGACTCCTCCTCTTCTTCCTCTGCCGTTTCGGTCTCCTCCCGCCGCCGCTCCAACTCCACACGGATCGCGTACTCCGCCGCGTCGACCGACGCCCGTGCGGTTATCGCGTTGGTGTGCGCCCTCTCGAGCTCCTCCAGCGCGATGCAGTCGAACGACACGCGCGCGTCGTGGATGGCGGCTTCGAGTTGACGTGCCGCTTCGTCCAGGCTCATGTTCTCCCCTTCGCTACGACCGGCAACGTCCGGCGGGAAGCAGGCGCCTTACCTCGGCTTTCCCCTCGCTTCCCTTCGCGCACTAACTCGCGCGTTAGGGGGGTCTACCCGAGTGCACCATATCCCATGTCAGGGGCGGAGAGCCGACTTCGTGCCTTGACTTCCTCCCCGGCCTAAAGGCCGGGCCATCCTCCGGGAGGAATCGGTGACAGCACGGTTCGCCCTGGTGCGCGGCCGGCACCATCACGCCGTGGGCGACGTTGTAAGCGGTACGCGCCTGTACTGTCACAGGCCACACCTATGATTACCGCGAGCGAGGAGATACAGGGGGCGCGCCCATGCGCAATCGCTATCCCGGAACCTGCACCACCTGCGGTGCCGACGTTGCCGTCAGGACCGGCGCGGTGCTCAAGGAGGACGGGCGCTGGCGCACCTACTGCTCCGAACACGAACCCCGCCCGGCTCCCCCGCCACGCGGTGACCACCCCGGCTGGCACACCCGGCCCCTCTTCGGGTACGACTGCGAGACCTCGTCGAACGACCCGTCCGAGGCGTTCCTCGTTTCGGCGGCCCTCGTGGACGCCTCGGGCACCGCCCGTACCTGGCTCGTCGATCCGGGCGAGCGCGAGATCCCGGCCGAGGCCATCAGCGTCCACGGGATCAGCAACGAGTACGCCCGCTCCGAGGGGATCCCCGTTGAGGAGGCGCTGCAGGAGATCACCGAGACCCTCACCGGCCACCTGCTCGCCGGAGACGGGCTGGTCATCTTCAACGCGCCCTTCGATCTCGGCGTCCTCTCGGCGGAACTGCGGCGGCACGGAATGAAACCGTTGACCGAGTGGCTGTCCGGGCTGCCGAGCCCCGTTATCGACCCTCTGGTCATCGACCGCGGGATCGATCCCTACCGGAGGGGTCCTCGCAACCTCGCGGCGATGTGCGATTTCTACGGAGTCGAACTGACCGGCGCCCACACCGCGCACGGCGACGCGACCGCGTGCCTGGCGCTGGCGCGGGAGATCGGCGCGCGCCACCCCGGCATCGCCGGGCTGGCCCTGTCCGAACTGCACGACCGCCAGGTGGAATGGGCGCTGGCCTATGCCCGGAACCGCCAGGAGTGGCTCGACAGGCAGAAACCCGGTCACGGGACCGTGGTCGACGGATCCTGGCCGTGCTCGCCCGGGTAACCCCGCGATCTGCCTGTCCATCTGCGACCCCTTAGCCTTGGAGATGCCCGCAGCGCTGCTCCGGACCCATTGGTCTGCCCTGATCAGGGGTCCGGCCGGACGCCCGCCGGAGGCCGCGGTTTCCGCCGCGTCCGGAGCAGGCGAGCGCACGCGTTCATCGCCGCACCCCGAAACGAAACGGCGCTCTGTTCGCCCCTGCCCCACAACCGGAGAGCAGAGTAAGGAGGAGGCGCGCCTGAAAACGGGGCGTGGAAAACTGTGGCGGTAGACAACGGCAACTCCAACAACGGCGAGATCAGCACCGAGGACCTGCTCTGGGAACCTCCCGAGACGTCCAAAGCGGACCGTGCACCCAAGACCAACCGCACCGTCTTCGGAACCGCGGCGGTTCTCGGAATCGCCTTCCTGCTATGGGGCGCACTCCGCCGCGACTCGCTCAGTGACATCTCCGCCGGTGCGCTGGCGGTGCTCATCCACAACGGTGGCTGGGCGTTCGTCCTGGCCGCGTCCGGCTTCGTTGTGTTCGCCCTCTGGCTCGCCTTCAGCAGGTACGGCGGCATCAGGCTGGGACGCGACGACGAGGAGCCGGAGTTCAACTCCCTGTCGTGGATCGCCATGATGTTCGGTGCCGGCATGGGGATCGGCCTGGTCTTCTACGGGGTCGGCGAACCCGTCTCGCATTTCACCGAGTCTCCTCCGGGAACCGCGGGAGGGAGCGTCGAGCACGCCATGGCGACGACGCTCTTCCACTGGACGCTGCACCCATGGTCCATCTACGCCATCGTCGGCCTGGCCATCGCCTACGGCACCTTCCGCCGCGGTCGCGGCCAGCTCATCAGCGCCGCCTTCACCCCGTTGATTGGTGAGCGGCACGCCAACGGCGTCGCCGGATGCGTCATCGACGTCTTCGCGCTGTTCGCCACACTCTTCGGCACCGCGGCATCGCTGGGCCTGGGCACCCTGCAGATCGCCGGCGGCCTCCAGGAACTGGGCTGGATCGGCGGCACCAGCAACCCGGTGCTGCTCAGCATCATCGGCACGCTGATGTTCTGCTTCCTGCTATCGGCGGTCTCGGGCGTGGCCAAGGGCATCAAATGGCTGTCCACCACCAACCTGGCTCTCGCCTTCGCCCTTCTGGTCTTCCTGCTCACCATGGGATCCACCGTCTTCGTCCTCAACCTGATCCCGACCGCTCTCGGCGGCTACTTCAACCACCTGTTCGCCATGTCGTCCCGCACCGCCGGCCTCGGCGGCGCCGACACCGAGGAATGGCTGTCGGCCTGGACGGTCTTCTACTGGGCCTGGTGGATCTCCTGGTCCCCGTTCGTCGGCATGTTCATCGCGCGCATCAGCCGCGGCCGGACGATCCGCCAGTTCATCGGCGGCGTCATCCTGGTTCCGAGCACGCTCAGCCTGGTCTGGTTCTGTGTCATGGGCGGCTCGGCACTCAGGCTCGAACAGGGCGGCCACGCCATCTCCGCCGCCGGTGGCGGCGAGGCCGAGGCGCAACTGTTCGCCGTACTGCAGCAGTTCCCGGCCACCACGTTCGTGACCCTGGCGGTGATGGTGCTCATCGGGATCTTCTTCATCACCGGCGCCGACTCCGCGTCCATCATCATGGGGACCATGTCGCAGCACGGCGCCATCGAGCCCAATCGGCCGATCACGGTCTTCTGGGGGGTGATGATGGGCGGTGTGGCGGCCGTCATGATGCTGATCGGCGGGACCGACGCGCTCACCGGACTGCAGAACCTCACGATCATCGTGGCGGCCCCCTTCGCGATCATCATCATGCTGCTCTGCGCGGCCCTGGTGCGCGACCTCAGGCGCGACCCGACGGTGCTGCGTTCGGCCAAGGGCGAGGAGATCGTCACGGCAGCGGTCATCGCGGGGGCCCAGGACCACGACGGTGACTTCCAACTGGAGATATCGCCGGCGGACGAGTCAGGGGATCCGGACGGCGGCACCGAGAGCAGGCTCACCGGGACCTCCGTCAACGGCCGCAGTGCGCCTAACGGCAACGGGGCGGGCGACCGGAGCTCGGACAGCGCTGCCGCGAACGGCTGACCGCCGGCTTCAGCCGTGGGGAGGAAGTCGACAAGGGCATGTTCGGACTCGCCGTGGTCGCGGCCGTCAGCATCGGCTCCTTCATGCTGGTCAGCCGCTTGACGAACGCGGCGAAGCAGCGGCTCTAGCCGGCGCCGTGCCCCTCCTGCCGGTCGCATACCGCGGTCAACGGGAGGGTATGCCCTCCCAGAGCATGTCCTCCACCACCGGAAGGAGTCGCCATGCTCGGGTTCATCCTGTTCCTGCTGGTGCTCTGGCTGGTTCTGGCCGTACTGGGCATCATCGTCGAGGGCCTGTTCTGGCTCACAGTCATCGGTGTGATCCTGTTCCTCGCCACGGCCGTCTGGGGGTGGCTGAAGAGACAGCGCTCCTGACCGGACTCCGCCGCCCCGGCGGGACCGCCGGGGCCGTACCGGGTCGGCTAGTGCCGCAGCCCGATCGTCGCGCTAGCCCGCCGCTGCTCGGTGGGCAGCCACGGCATGGGCACGAGTTCGGAGAGGAACGCATAGTCCCGGGCCAGCCGCCGTTCGGACTCGCTCTGCCCGGTGTGGGCACGCACCCACCAAGCGGCGATGTCCGCCCACCCCGGGGCCGACAGTGAACCACCGGTGTGCTGCACAGACAGTGCCGCTGCCAGGTTGGCGAACCGCAGCCGCTGCTCCAGCGGCCATCCGGCGAGCGTCCCGACGATGAAACCGGCACCGAACACGTCGCCCGCCCCTGTCGTGTCGATGGCCTCCATGACGAGCCCTTCGACCTCGGCGCTCTCGTTGGTGAGCTGGTCGGTGGCGAGCGCGCCGCGCGGGCCGTCGGTAACCACCGCCACCGGCACGTAGTCCATGAGCCGCGCCAGCGCCGACGCCGGGCTCCCCGTCCGCGTGTAGGACATGGCCTCAATGGCGTTGGGCACGAAGGCGTGGCAGTGTTCCAACTGCTCCAGGACCGAATCGCACCACGTCTGGCTCTCGTCCCAGCCGACGTCGGCGAAGAGCTTCGCTCCGTTGCCCGATTGCGTGAGCGCCCATTCCGGCAGGTCGCGGTCGGGGCACAGGCTCACGAACGCCGCGCGGGCCTGCGGCAGTCCGCGCGCCATCTCCCACAACGGGATCGGCGACGGGTGCTCGTGCGTCACCAGGCTGCGGTCGCCCCGGTAGGCGAGCGAGACCGTGAACGGCGAGTGCCAATCCGGAATACGCCGGGACGCCGAGAGGTCCACCATCTCCTGCCGTTCAAGGGTCTCCCAGGAGAAATCACCGTAGACGTCCTCGCCGAACGCGGCGGAGACCGCCGTGCGCAGCCCGAGCCGCGACGCGGCGACGGCGAGATTGGCCACGCCTCCGGGGCACGACCCCATCCCCTCGGCCGGCACCTCGGTCCCCGACGCGGGTGGCGCGGTCAGTCCGGTGAGAACGATGTCGAAGAACACCGTGCCGCTGAGCACGAGGTCAAGAGCGGGGCTGTCCGGTTCCCGCGCACCCGCGAGCACATCGCGCGGTTCACCGACCAGCGGAGTGGACTCCAGCTTGTCGTATCCCTGCTCCGCCTCGTGCTCCTCCCCGTCCGCGCGCGCCTGAGTCGTCATGTCGAACCCCTGCCCCGATCGAAAGCGGTCTTAGAAGTGCAGGGTATGCAAAGAAGCCGGTGATGAGGCGTCCCGACGTGCACCGCTTTCCGGCGTACCGCGCGCACTAGGGTGATTGCACGGGGATCGACCGGGAAGGGGGCGGCCATGCGGCTGACGATCCTGGGCGGGGGCGGATTCCGGGTCCCGCTGGTGCACCGGGCGCTGCTCGCCGATACGCTGCGCGAGGACAGAGCCGAAGGCGGTGGCGCGGTCATCTCCGAGCTGGTGCTGTTCGATACCGACGACCGCCGGCTGCGCGCCATCGGCGCCGTACTGGCACGGCAGCGCGAGGCGCACCGCACCGCGCACGGTGAACCGAAGCTGGCGGTGCGCGTGGAGAGCAGTCTTGAGGCGGCATTGCACGGCTGCGCCATGGTCTTCTCGGCGATCCGCGTCGGCGGTGTGCAGGGCCGGGTACTGGACGAGCGCGTGGCGCTGGACGCGGGCGTGCTGGGCCAGGAGACCGTCGGCGCCGGAGGGATCAGCTACGGGCTGCGCACCCTCCCGGTCGCCAAGTGCCTGGCACGGACGATCGCCGAGCACGCCCCCGGCTCATGGGTGGTGAACTTCACCAACCCGGCCGGACTGGTCACCGAAGCGATGTCAGCGGTACTCGGCGACCGCGTCATCGGAATCTGTGATTCCCCCATCGGTCTGGGGCGGCGGGCCGCGCGCGCCCTAGGCACCGATCCGGCAGGCGCGCGCTTCGAATACGCGGGACTGAACCATCTGGGGTGGCTGACCGGCCTCTGGGCCGACGGCCGCGACCGGTTGCCGGAACTGCTCACCGATGAGAACTCGCTGACCTCGTTCGAGGAAGGCCGACTGTTCGGCGCCGAGTGGATACGCGCGATCGGCGCCCTGCCCAACGAGTACCTGCACTACTACTACATGGCGCGCGAGGCGCGCGGCGCAATCGCCGAAACGGTGGCCGGCGGCGGGCAGACCCGCGGCGAGCAGTTGGTCGCCCAGCAGGACTCCTTCTACCGGGAGGCCGCCGCACGGCCGATCGGGGCCCTGGACCTGTGGGAGCGGGCCCGCCTGGAGCGGGAGCAGAGCTACATGGCCGACAACCGGCGCGTCGCGGGAGATGTGCAGCGCGCCGAGAAGGACCTCGACGGCGGCGGCTACGAGGAGGTGGCGCTCGCCGTCATGCGGGCCATCGCGCACGACGAGCCCTCCCGGCTGATCCTCGACGTGCGCAACCGGGGCGCGATCCCCGGACTCGACGACGAGGCGGTCGTGGAGGTCCCCTGCCTGGTCGACGCGAGCGGAGCCCGCCCCCTCACGGCGGGGCCGCTGACCGGGCACCGATCAGCGCTGGTGCACGCGGTGAAGTCGGTGGAGCGGGATGTGATCGAAGCGGTGCGCGCCGGGTCCCGCACGCCCGCCCTCCGCGCGTTCGCCACCCATCCCCTGGTGGACTCCGTCACAGCGGCACGCACTCTGCTGCGGGGGTACATGAAGGCGTTCCCGGAACTCCAGGACGTCCTCCCCCGGCCGTGAACCGCACACGACGGCTGGGCGCTCCCGCTGCCGGAACCGGTTCAGAGCCGCCCGTCGCGGATCCAGGCCACGACCTCCCGGGCCCGCTGCACGTCCACACCGGTCTGCGCCTGCACGAACCTAATCGCGTCGAGTTCCTGCCCCTCGGCGACCAGTTGGCGCACGCGCGCGACGGTGGCCTCCGGGAGCAGAGGCGGCGGTTCCTCGGCGACCGCCCCCGAAAGCAGCGTGTACCCGCCGACCTGTGTCGGACCGTTCTCCGTGGCCGGAGGGGGCCTCTGCGGCCAGTCGACCTGCCGCGGCCCGCTCCCCTGCCGCAGGCGGTCCATCACAAGGGCTCCGAGGCCGAGCACGGCCACGGCTCCGATCAGCGCCAAGAGCATCAGCAGCAGGCTCATGTCGTGCCTCTACCCATATCTCCCTCTTTCCAGGCGCAGGGGGCCGCCATCCGCTTCCCGTCCACGAGGCCGCCGCGGGCCGACGGCACGCTTTTGTCGCCGCCGTAACGCAGGGGGCGGAGCCGCGAGGCGAGGGGTTCGCATGGGCCGGTGGGGTCGGTCAGGGGAGTGTACGTGATAACGTCCCTCCCTGGCGGAGGCTAGCCACGGCACCGCCTCACGGAGCAGAGTCGCCGAGCGTTCACGAGGCCACTGCATGGCTCCCAAGCACAAGGGCGTACTCAAGGCCCCTCAACAACCAACCAGGGGAGCATACCCAGCGTTTCGCCCTTTCTTGGTGCGGCAACGCGGTGACCGGTTGGAGGCATGAATGCACTCAGTGCATACTGACCACGTCCCTGAACTCGACTCGTTCGCTCCCGCCCCGCGCTACGACGACGGCTTGGAACAGCATGGCGGAGCAGGGTCGTGCGGAGTGTGCGCCGAACTGGCAGAGTCGTTCAGGGAACCGAGAGGAGCTGCTCCGGCGGCCGGGCTCCCTGGGGAGTCGCCATGTGGAAATCCCCCGACCGCCACGAGTAGTACGGCCCTGTCAGGCCGCCACAAGCTGACAAGCAAGGTCGGAGAACACTCCAGCCAGAACGGCGGGATCGCGCCCCGACCGGAGCCGCTTCGCGCTCACCGGCATCGACATGCTCGAGGGTGAGGTGGCTGAAACCAGGTCATCACGCCGGCGGGATATAAGGAACGCCGCCAGCCGCAACAACACAAATGTGTACTTTTTCCGCACCAATGACAAGAAGTCGCTATCGTGATCTTGTTGTCGACCGGGCCCTCACCTATCGAGGACGCTTATGTCTGAACTCCCCCCGACTTTTACCGCCGAACGCCGGCACGTCCGGCGGCATGGCAGGCGCTCCGCCCGATACACGCATACCCCGAGCGGCATACCCGCCCTCCATATGCGGGTTTCCGTGCTTCCCGCGGCCTTCATGGCGCTCCTGGGGGCGGCGGCGGTGGCGTTCCTCCTTCTCTCGCCCTCTTCCGCCGCTGCCACTGTGATACCGGCCGTGGCCGGAGCGGGAGCCGTGATCATCCTGCTCGTCGCCGTTTACGGCGCCAAGCGCGCCACCGCCCAGGTGCACGACCGGCTCGATGCCCTGAGGTTCTCCAGTGCCCGAGGCCAGGAGAACCTCCAGCGGCTGGTCGAGAGGGTGCGGAACGGCGAGTACTTCGCGCCGTCCAGCGTGGGCGCCCCGCCCGATGAGGAGAGCGAGCCGTTCGTGCTGCTCGAACACGAGCTGCAGAAGGGCCAGTGCGCCGCGCAGAACGCCGTCCTGCACGTAGCGGCCGTCAAACCCAACGGCGGCGTCGAACGGCGTGTCTCCGCCGAACCGCAGGAGTCCGGACAGCAGGAGTCCGGACAGCAGGTGGAGGTGTTCGTCAACGTCGCCCGGCGGATGCAGTCACTGGTCCACCGGGAGATCGGCCTGCTCGACGAGCTGGAGGCCCAGGTCGAGGATCCCGATCTGCTGAAGGGTCTGTTCACCATCGACCACCTCGCCACCCGTATGCGCCGCCAGTCGGAAAGCCTCGCTGTGCTCGGCGGTGCCGCATCGCGGCGGCAGTGGAGCAAGCCGGTGAGCCTGTACGAGGTACTGCGCTCGGCCGTTGCCGAGGTCGAGCACTATTCACGCGTCAAGGTGGTGCCCCCGATCGAGGGCACCCTGGACGGCAGTGCCGTTGTTGACGTCATTCACCTGATCGCCGAGCTCATCGAGAACGCCACCAAGTTCTCCCCGCCCCACACCCAGGTGCTGCTCCGCACCGACACCGTCACCGCCGGCGTGGTCATCGAGGTCGAGGACCGCGGCCTGGGGATGCAGCCCTCCGATCAGCGCCAGATGAACAACCTGCTCGCCGACCCCGAGCAGATCAACCTCAGCGAGCTGCTGCGCGACGGCCGGATCGGACTGTTCGTGGTCTCGACCCTCGCCCGCAAGAACGGCGCGAAGGTCCAGCTTCAGCCCAATGTCTACGGCGGCACCCAGGCCGTCGTCGTACTGCCGAAGAAGCTGGTCGGCTCCTCGCCCCAGGACCACGAGGTCCAGGCACGAACGCAGCCGGCTCGTTCGGAGCAGCCCGCCCGTCCGGAGCAGTCGGCCCGCCCGCACCTCCCCGCCCGTCCGGAACAACCCGCCCGTCCGGAACAACCCGCCCGTCCGGAACAACCCGCCCGTCCGGAACAACCCGCCCGTCCGGAGCCCGTTCCGGCCATGGCGGTCGCGGCACCGGCCGCCTCCGCCCACTCCGCCTCCCCTCCGCCACACTCGGCGGAGCCACCCCCCTCCTCCGTCTCCGGCCACAGCTCCGGCTCCGGACAGCCTCCGGCGAGGGACTACCACCAGTACGCCGCTGAGAACCGCACCAACGGGTCGTACAGCAACCACTCGGACCCCCCGTCGCGTCCCCCGCTGCCCGAACGGGAATCCGGCGCCCAGCGCCCGCAGAACCCCAACCAGACCGTCCGATCCGCTCCCGCGGCTGATCTCCCCTCCCACGATCGGACCGACCGCAGCGAACGCCCGCCGTTGCCACAGCGTCGCGTGCAAACGCACCTGGCGCCTCAGCTGCGTGATTCCCCCACATCCCGACGCGATGAAGCAGACACCGATCACTCCCCTGGTCTAATGGCCGCTTTCCGGGGAGGCGTCAGCCGCGCCGAGGAAGAGAAGGAGAACGAGAACGGCCCCTCGGGTCGTCCCGACAACACCAGCTGACCAAGAGCATTCCATGCCCCCGAAGGAGAGCCATCCACAATGGTGAGCGCTGTCCCCCCAAGCCAGGAATCAGACCTCGCCTGGTTGTTGAGCAACCTGGTCGAGCGTGTTCCGTATACCCGTAGTACCGTCCTGCTGTCCTCAGACGGTCTGATGAAAGCCGTCCACGGCTTGGATCGTGCCGACGCGGAGCAAATGGCCGCGATCGCCTCCGGGCTGTTCTCCCTTTCACGCGGCGCCGGAGCCAAGTTCGGCGGCAGTGACATCGTCCGGCAAGTGGTGGTGGAACTCGAGAACACCCTGCTTTTCATCTCGTCGGCCGGCTTCGGCTCGGTTCTGGCGGTGCTGGCAGACCGGGAGACCGACGCCGGCGTCCTCGGCTACGAGATGTCGCAACTGATCAAGAGCGTCCGTCCGTTCCTGGCCACTCCTGCCCGGACAATGACTACCTACTCTGGTGCCCATGGCGGTTCATGACGACGAGTTGTGGCTCGATGAGGACGCCGGACGCTTGGTGCGCCCCTATACGGTAAGCAACGGACGCACGAGCCCTACCAAGAGTCTGGATCTGCTATCCCTGGTGATGGCCACCGGCCAGATCGCCACGACGCAGCTGGCCCCGGAACATGCTCAGGCGCTTGGTCTGTGCAACGGTCCGACTTCGGTGGCGGAGGTCGCGGCGCATCTGCGACTGCCCGCGATGGTCACCAAGGTTCTCCTTTCCGATCTGGTCGACTGCGGAGCGGTGACCACGCGCTCCCCGCACGCCGCGGCCAGCCCCACTGACAGAAGTGTGCTAGAGGCGGTGCTCGATGGCCTACGAAAACGACTCTGACCTGTTCCCCACTGCGGTCAAAGTCCTGGTCGCGGGCGGCTTCGGCGTCGGGAAGACGACCTTCATCGGATCGGTGAGCGAGATCGAGCCGTTGAGCACCGAGGAGCTCATCACCGCGGCCAGCATCGGCACCGACAACCTGGCGGGGGTAGAGAACAAGGCCACCACCACCGTGGCCTTCGACTTCGGTCGTCTCACCCTCGATCCCCGGTACGTCCTCTACCTGTTCGGAACACCCGGCCAAGACCGTTTCTGGTTCATGTGGGATGAACTCTCCACGGGGGCACTGGGTGCGGTCATCCTGGTCGACCCGCGTCGCCTGGAGACCAGTTTCGAAGCGGTCGATTTCTTCGAACGCCGGGGCATCCACTTCCTCATCGCGATCAACGAGTTCGATGGGGCCTTCCGATACGACTCCGAGGAGGTGAGAGCCGCCCTTAAAATCGGGCCCCACGTGCCCGTCGTGCTCTGCGACGCGCGTGGCGACCGTTCCGCGACCTCCGTACTGGTCTCCTTGGTCCAGTATCTGCTCACCGCCATGTCTTCTCATTCCGCATAGTCCGATCGAAGATCTGCCAGATATGGAGCTCCGTCGTGACCCAAGACTCCCAAGGCCACCTACTGACCCCTATGGACCGCGAGGTGCCCCAGCGCATGGCGCGGCTGCGTGAGCTCGGCCTGGGGGAAACCCCTGACCAGGAATTCGATCAGTTCGCGCGCGACCTCGCCCAGACCACAGGCGCCCCGTTCGCGATGGTCAACTTCATCGACGAGGAGCGCCAGTACTTCGCCGGACTGCACGTCGGCCCCACACAGGCCAATTCCGCACTGGCGGACTCCGCCCCCAGCGTGGAACCGGACCGGATGATGCCTCGCGACCACGGCTACTGCCCGCATGTGGTGGCCCGGCGCCTCCCGCTGGTGCTGGACGACGTCTGCGACTATCCCCGGTTCGCCGGCAACCCGGTGGTCGACAAGATCGGCATCCGCTCCTACCTGGGCGCCCCTCTCATCGACCGAACGGGGACGACTCTCGGCACGATCTGCGTCGTGGACCGCGAGGTGCGCCCTTGGGGCCGCCCCGGCCTGGAGCTCATCAAGGAGAGGGCCGCCGAACTGATCGATCTTGTCCACCGGCGTGAAGGACGCGCGGAGTAGTACCGCCGGACGGTGCCATGAAAAAGAGGAACGCGGAATTGCGACCGCGTTCCTCTTTTTTGTGGCTGAGGACTTGTGGGAGGGGGTCACCGGTTCCGCTCAAACCGCGAGCGGTGCACCGCCCGACCACTGGGTGTCCCTGGTCAGGGGACGGGAGCGAATTCACTCTCGGCTTCCAGGGGAGCGGCGAACCGCTGCGACCACTGCCTCTTCTCCGTCCCCAGCGCTACTTCGCTGAGCCGGAGAAGCTGGACGTCGGAGGTACCGGCAGGGGCGAAGATGTGGTGCGCGTCGCGCAGGTACCGTTCGATCGGCCGATCGGTGTAGAGCCCGCAGGCGGCGTGCGCCTCCATCGCGTTGCGCGCGGTGTCCAGGGCGTTCTCGACGTTGATGAGCTTGGCGTTCATCAGCTCCGCGTCGCAGGGCAGTCCCTGGTCCAGTAGGTGTACTGCATGGTAGAGGGCGAGGCGGGAGATCATCAGCCGAGACTGCATCTGACCCAGCTTCAGCTTGATCGAGGGGAGTTCGCACAGCGGCTCACCGTAGCGGTGCTGCGTGGTGACGTACTTGCTGGTCTCGTCCAGCAGCGCCTGGTGGATACCTAAGGAGACCGCCGCGAGGTTGGCTCTTCCGTACAGGATGCTGGAGGAATAGGCCACCGCCAGACCGTCGCCCTCGGACCCGAGCAGGTTCGCCGCGGGGACGCGGCAGTCGTCGAAGATGAGTTCGCCGAAGCTGAACCCGTGCAGGCCCATGGTCCCGGCGTGCGGACCGAGCGAGAAACCGGGGCGGTCCGCCTCCACCAGGAACGCCGATAATCCCTTGGAGCCGGGCCCGGTGCGGACGACGACACCGTGCAGGTCGCCGACGTGGCTGTTTCCGACGAACACCTTGCGGCCGTTGATGATGTAGTCGTCACCGTCGCGCACCGCACTCGCCGTCATACCAAGGACGTAACCACCGGACTCGCGCTCGGTCACGGCGATCGTAGGCAGGCAGTCTCCGTCGGATATGGCGGGCAGCCAGGTCTTCTTCTGCGTCTCGTTGCCGTAGTGCAGGATCTTGGCCACACCCAGCTGAGAGGCCTGCACCATGGCCCCCATGGCACCGCTGACCCGCGCCAACTCTTCGATGATGATCGTCTTCGACAGGTGCCCCAGGCCCATCCCGCCGTGCTCGCGACCGATTGTCACGCCGATCCAGCCCTGCTGGGCGATCAGCCGGGCCAACCGGTGTTGGATGGCGCGCGACCTTTCCATGTCCGGTACTCGGGGGAGCACCTCACTCTCGGCGAAAGCCCGCACCTCCTTCCGTAGACGCTCATGACGCTCCGTGGTGATCGCACCGACCATGCGGATTTCCTCACGATTCGTTCGCTAGTTCGGGGACGGCCTGCACATGATGCGCCAACGCCCCTCTCGTCCCGCCCTTAACGACCTGCATGATCATGGTGAAGACAGCAATCCTAAAACTCAAGTCACGTTTGGCTTACCTTGATCAGCCACAGGCGTGATAGGAGCCACTTCCAGACAGAGAGGTCGATGACCTGCACGATAACCGAGATGGGAATCGTTCCGCCTTCGGCAGACTACAGGCGTTTGCTCTCGCCGAGAGCGGGAAACCTGCACGTTCTCAGCGTTGAATGGGGGAGCGCAGCGCCGATATTCTGGCAATCACATAAAGTAGCTTTGCCAACACGTAAAGGATTCGGAAACTACTCCGGAGACGAGGTGGCATCGAAAGAGGATCGCACGGTCGTGGACGGCCGGCAGCGCTCCCCCGGTCCGTCAGGAGAGCACGGAGCCTCGCCGGAGCTTTCCGAGGCCGGGAAAGCCGGCACGGCGCCGAGTCCTCACACCCCGTACCGGACACCATCAAGGCCGGTCAGAGCCACGGTCTCGATTTCGGAGCCCTCCAGGCGACTCCCTCTCCCAGACGAGGAAGCGCAAGGGCGCCTGTGGCGACGACCGCTTGCGGGCGGAGCGTTCCGGAAAAGACCGGTCTCGTTTTGAGACACTCCGCGGCGAAGCGGAAACCGCGCGGCACCGCCGTACCGGGGCGAAGAACCTCGAGACCTCATCGTCGAAAAGGAGGTCCGCGGGGCCCTGCCCTAATCGGCGCGGACTCGCGGAGATCCTGGAAATCCGCTTTTCGGAAGCCGGGCGCCGACGAACCCGGAAGGCTTTGCCGCCCGCGCGTCCATTGGACGTTTTTCATCGTGATTCGAGTGGGAGGAGACGGAACAGATGGGAGAACTCGTCGCACGGTGCCCGCGAAGGCCCCGGTCAGGTGCCGACGTAGGCCGCGAGGTGCTCGCCGGTGAGGGTGGAACGGGCGGCGACGAGGTCGGCGGGTGTGCCCTCGAAGACGATCCGGCCGCCGTCGTGGCCGGCGCCGGGGCCGAGGTCGATGATCCAGTCGGCGTGCGCCATGACCGCCTGGTGGTGCTCGATGACGATGACCGACTTGCCGGAGTCGACGAGCCGGTCGAGCAGGCCGAGCAACTGCTCGACGTCGGCGAGGTGCAGACCGCTGGTCGGCTCGTCGAGGACGTAGACGCCGCCCTTCTCGGCCATATGGGTGGCCAGCTTGAGTCGCTGCCGCTCGCCGCCGGACAGCGTAGTGAGCGGCTGGCCGAGGCTGAGGTAGCCGAGCCCGACGTCGGCGAGCCGGTCGAGGATCTTGTGCGCGGCCGGCGTGCGCGCCTCGCCGACGCCGAAGAACTCCTCGGCCTCGGCCACCGACATCGCGAGCACCTCGCTGATGTCGCGGCCGCCGAGGTGGTATTCCAGCACCGATACCTGGAAGCGCTTCCCCTCGCACTCCTCGCAGGTGGTGGCGACGCCAGCCATCATCGCCAGGTCGGTGTAGATGACGCCGGCGCCGTTGCAGTTGGGGCAGGCGCCCTCGGAGTTGGCACTGAACAGGGCCGGCTTCACGCCGTTGGCCTTCGCGAACGCCTTGCGGATCGGGTCGAGCAGTCCGGTGTACGTCGCCGGGTTGCTCCGTCGTGAGCCGCGGATCGCGCCCTGGCCGACCGACACCACACCCGCGCCGGCGGGGATCGACTCGTGCACGAGCGAGCTCTTGCCGGAGCCGGCGACGCCGGTGACGACGACAAGCACCCCGAGCGGGATGTCGACGTCGACGTCGCGCAGGTTGTGCGACATCGCGCCGCGCATCTCCAGCGTGCCGGTGGGCGTCCGCACCGTCTCCTTGAGGGCGGCCCGGTCGTCAAGATGGCGGCCGGTGAGGGTGCCGCCGGCCCGAAGCTCCTCGACCGTGCCCTCGAAGCAGATGGTGCCGCCCGCCGTACCGGCGCCGGGGCCGAGGTCGACGACGTGGTCGGCGATCGCGATGGTCTCCGGCTCGTGCTCCACGACGAGCACTGTGTTGCCCTTGTCCTGCAGCCGCAGCAGCAGGTTGTTCATCCGCTGGATGTCATGGGGATGCAGGCCGATGGTGGGCTCGTCGAAGACGTAGGTGACGTCGGTGAGCGAGGAGCCGAGGTGGCGGATCAGCTTGGTGCGCTGCGCCTCGCCGCCCGACAGCGTGCCCGACGGCCGGTCGAGCGAGAGGTAGCCCAGCCCGATCTCCACGAACGAGTCGAGCGTGTGCTGCAGCGTCGCGAGCAGCGGCGCCACCGTCCCCTGCGCGTGGCTGACGCCACCGTACGCGCGGGCGGTACCCCCCGGCTCGTCGAGGCCGCGAACCCACTCGGCGAGGTCGCTGATCTGCATCGCGCACGCGTCGGCGATGTTGATCTTCTTGATCTTCGACGACCTGGCCGCCTCGCTGAGCCGGGTGCCGCCGCACTCGGGACAGGAGGTGAAGGTGACCGCCCGCTCCACGAACGCCCGGATATGCGGCTGCAGCGCCTCCTTGTCCTTAGACAGGAACGACTTCTGGACCTTGGGGATCAGCCCCTCGTAGGTGAGGTTCACGCCCTCGACCTTCACCTTGGTCGGCTCCCGATAGAGGAAGTCGTGGCGCTCCTGCTCGGTGTAGTCACGGATCGGCTTGTGCGGGTCGAGGAAGCCCGACTCGGCGTACGTCCGAACCGTCCACCAGCTGTCCGACTTCCAGCCGGGGATGGTGAACGCGCCCTCGGCGATCGACTTGGAGTCGTCGTAGAGCTGGGTGAGGTCGATGTCGGAGACCGCGCCCCGGCCTTCGCAGCGCGGGCACATGCCGCCGGTGCGGGTGAAGGTCTGCCGCACGGTCTTGCCGGCACCGCGTTCGATGGTGATCGCCCCGCTCGCCCGGACCGAGGGGACGTTGAAGGAGAACGCGTTGGGCGAGCCGATGTGCGGCTTCCCGAGCCGGCTGAAGAGGATGCGCAGCATCGCGTTGGCGTCGGTGACGGTGCCGACGGTGGAGCGGGGGTTGGCGCCCAGCCGCTCCTGGTCGACGATGATCGCCGTCGTCAGCCCCTCCAGCAGGGCCACCTCCGGCCGCGCCAGCGTCGGCATGAAGCCCTGCACGAAGGCGCTGTAGGTCTCGTTGATCATCCGCTGCGACTCCGCGGCGATCGTGCCGAACACCAGCGAGCTCTTACCCGAGCCGGAGACGCCGGTGAACACCGTCAGCCGGCGCTTCGGGATCTCGACGCTGACGTCCTTGAGGTTGTTCTCGCGCGCGCCCTGCACGCGGATCAGGTCGTGGCTGTCGGCGACGTGCAGCGCGGGCGACTGCGTGTCCGTCCTCGTGGCCGTGCTCATCGTTTCTCCATCTGTTGGGCGGGGGCCGCCTGCGCGGTCTCCGTCGGCGTCGCCTGGCTCGATCTAACCAGCTTCGAGCAGTACGTCCGGTTCTCCTTCGTCGGCGCGGTCGCGGCAACGGTCCGCTGTCCACCTGATCGGCGGGTGTCGGCCGGGGTGACGCGGCCCCGTCCGGCGCAAGAACCAGGCGTCCACACCGCTTCGGCCCGTGGCGTCTCTGGCCGCCGGCCACGCGGCGCGCCCTGCCGAGGCGTCAGACCAACCAGCGGCCGCCGCGCATCAGCTCGCGGCCGGGCATCTCGTTCACCTCGCGCCAAGCCTGGATTCGGCGCGGAGAGACGCGGAACCAGCGGTACGGCGTGGCCAGCGCACGCGGGTCGAAGCCGGTGTGCGCGACGAACCGGTCACCCCGCTCCCGCGGCAACGCGTCGATCTCGATGACCTCGACTTCACCCTCGATCATGGACACGTCGCGGGTGTGGCCCAGCCCCAGCCGAACGGCCCGGGTGGCGGCCAGGTTCCTGCCGGTCGGGCTGTCGGCCGGCGTGGCCATCAGCAGTGCCTCGCCGTCCCAGTCGAAGGACAGCGGCACCAGGTACGGCGCACCGTCCGCCGAGGCACTGGCCACCCAGACGTCTTTGTCGTGGGTGAGCCGATGTTCGGTGTCACGACGGCGCTGAGCACGGGAGCGGGGGTCGGTACTCATCGGTCCTGAATCAGCTCGGGGACGTTGCCATCGGGATCGGTGACGGTGGCCCCCCGGGCGGCCGCCACCGGCGTCGCGTGGGCGCCTTCACAGCGCCGTCTGTGCAGTTCATTGCCGCGATCGTCGGACGGGCTCAGTGCCGCTCCTGGATGCGGATCATGTTGCCCGCGGGATCGCGGAAGGCGCAGTCGCGAACGCCGTACGGCTGTTCGGTCGGCTCCTGGACGACCTCGGCGTCGCCGGCCTGCAGCCGCGCGAAGACGCCGTCGAGGTCTTTGGTGGCTAGGAGGAGCATGGCGTAGGTGCCCTTGGCCATCATCTCGGCGATGGTGCGGCGCTCGTCCTCGGTGACGCCGGGGTCGGCGAACGGCGGGTGCAGGACGACGGACGTCCCGGGCTGGTCGGCAGGACCGACCGTGATCCAGCGCATCCCGCCGTACCCGACGTCATTGCGGACCTCGAAGCCGAGGGTGTCACGGAAGAAGGCCAGGGAGGCGTCCGGGTCGTCGTGCGGAAGGAAGCTCGCGTGAATGGTGATGTCCATGCCAGTCACGTTAGGTGCGGCGCGGGGGCCGGTGCTTCTCGATTCCTGATCGGTCTGGTCACCTGCTTCGCCACACACGACGGCATCCCCGCCGTCGCGTGCGCCGC
This sequence comes from Allosalinactinospora lopnorensis, assembly GCF_000981225.1. Classification (GTDB taxonomy): domain Bacteria; phylum Actinomycetota; class Actinomycetes; order Streptosporangiales; family Streptosporangiaceae; genus Allosalinactinospora; species Allosalinactinospora lopnorensis. Next base: position 39,910 of record NZ_LAJC01000006.1, on the reverse strand, counting down.
CTGGCGCCGGTAGACGCTGGGCGGCACACCGACCAGCTCGGTGAAGCGACTGCTGAAGGTGCCCAGCGACGAGCAGCCGACCGCGAAACAGACCTCGGTGACGCCGAGGTCGCCACGGCGCAGCAGCGCCATCGCGCGCTCGATGCGCCGCGTCATCAGATAGGCGTACGGCGACTCGCCGTAGGCGAGCCGGAACTGGCGGCTGAGGTGCCCGGCCGACATGTTCACGCCTCGGGCGAGCGCCTCGACGTCCAGCGGCTGCGCGTACTCCCGGTCGATCCGGTCGCGGACGCGGCGCAGCAGCGCGAGGTCACGCAGATGCTGCGCTGCGGCGGGTCTGCTGGTCACCTGCACGATCGTGCCATGTCGCGCCGACGTTGCCTAGTGCCGCCGGCGTCCCACCCCACTTCGCGGCCGCCGGGAAAGGAGGGAACACCCGGAAGTCCCATCGGACTCGCGGAGGCCGCGCTCCCCGCACTACTCCTCTCCGAGGAAGTCGCCGAGAAGGGTGGCGACCTGTACGGGGGCGTCCTCTTGAACCAGATGCCCGGCCTCGGCGATCATCTCCAGGCGTGCGCCCGGAATCTGCGAGGCCAGGGCGCGGCCGCGCTCCGGCGGAAGCCAGGTGTCATCAGACCCCCACCCCACCAGCACAGGCAGGCCCAGCTCGCCGTACCGTCCCTGGATCTCGTCGGTGTAGCGCTGGTCGTTCTGGGCGATCTGCCGGTAGAAGGCCGACTGCCCGAGTTCGCCGAGCCACGGCTCGACCAACCGGTCAAGGACGTCCGGCCGCAGACCGCGACTGCTGGCCGAGGTCACGTACTCGCGCACCAGCGCACGATGCAGCGCCTCCGGCAGTTGGCCGAACACGTCGGCGTGCTGCGCGACGAGCCGGAAGAACGGGGAGCCCCAGGGAGCCACCGCCACCGCGTCGAGCAGGGCCAGGCGCGCATACAGCACGCCGTGCAGCAGGTGTGCGCGCAGCGCGACCGCGCCCCCGAAGTCGTGCGCCACCACCCGCGGCCGGTGCAGTCCCCAGTGCGCCAGGAGATCGACGAAGAGGCGCCCCTGCGCCGCCAGGGAGACGTCCTGGTCCCGACGCATCTCCGACTGGCCGTAGCCGGGCATGTCCCAGACGAACACCTGGTAGCGGGTGGCGAGCGCCGCGGCGATGTCGCGCCACACGTACGAGGAGAACGGCGTTCCGTGCAGAAGTACGACAGGGCTTCCTCCTCCCCAGCTCTCCCAGCGCACGATCCCCTGCGCGGTCTCGTGGCGCTGCCCCAACGTCCAGTCCATGCCGCACCCCTCTCATTGTTACCAGTAAACCGAGCTTGATAGTAACCACTCCGGTTACCGGCGTAAAGCATCTGGGGGTAATCCACAGGGGCGGCGATCCGCGACCGCCGTGGGGCAACGGCGGACCGAGGAGGCCGGAGTGTTCCGCGGCAGCTCGCGGCACGACCGCGCACACGGGTATCCGCCGGCCGCGGCTGAGGTGTCAGGCTCCCGAACGCGCCACAGCGGTCCCGCCCAGCGGGGAGCGGTATACGAAACCACCCGGCTCCTCGCCCCTCATGCGGGAAAGGGCCCACTCGCGGTACGGGATGGTTTCCCGCCCACCTGCGCGTCCTCAGCGGCCCTCGGCTCGGCCGGCTCCTCCGGGCCGGTCGCGAGGCCCACGGCGCACGGGCCCAGGGTTGGTACCGAACGCGAACGGAGTGTTCTCGTCCAACTCGCTCAAACTCGTGCCCGAGCTCGATCGAGGCGGGCCCCAGCAGCATCACGTGGGAGCAGCCGTGGTCCTCACCCGATACGTCCCCGTGCCCGCGGTCCAGGTCGCACTTCCGGCGAAACCAGCCGTCCTAAACGCGGCCGGTCACAACAACACAACGTGTACCTCCGCGTCTCCGCGGGCGTACCGCCGCCTTCGGAGCTCGGACAACACCTGCCGTCCCTGCAGATGCCCGGCACCCATCGGTACACCATCGCGCGCTTCCCGCCCCGGTGCACCACGATGATCCGCGGAATACGAAAACGGACAACAAGAAATACAAAGGCCTTCAAGGGCCGGGCAGCCCATTTAAACCCTGTCCAGAATCTGTCAGGGGGTCATCCAAAACTCGTGGACAACAGAGCTGGGAATTCTACTCTTTTGCCAGCGTACCGCCACTGAAGGGCTCTTATGAGGGAAAACGGCACGACACCGATAAATGTTGCGTATCGCCGATGGAATCCGAGGTGAAAGGGGTTTGATGCCGCAACCCCCGAGGGACGACATTTGAGGCTGTCTGGTTTGGGACAGCTTGTGGCGTGCCCAACACACAGGAGGTGGCAGATGGGAGGGGCCGACGATCATGCTGTGGTCCTCGGAGCCGGTATGGCGGGGCTACTCGCCGCACGGGTACTGGCCGACACCTACGAGCGGGTGACGCTCGTCGAGCGAGATCGACTCCCCACGACAAGCGAACACCGGGGAGGCGTTCCCCAAGGAAAACACACGCACGGAATGCTCCCTCGGGGATCCCAGGCTCTCGACGAGCTCTTCCCGGGGCTGCTGAGCGACCTCGCGGCCGGAGGAGCTCCGGTCGTCCACGACTACCGGGAATTCCCCTTCGCGCCATCCGGTCAACTGCTGTCCACCGACATGCAGCCCGGTGTACCGACCTATCTGGCCACCCGCCCCTACCTGGAACACCACATTCGCACCCGGGTGCGGACGGTGCCCAATATCACGATCGCCGACCAGTACGACGTCGTCGACCTGGTCACCACCGAGACCCGCGACCGGGTGACCGGGGTCCGGGTCCGGCACCGCGCTGACGGCAGTGAGGAGGAGGTCTTCGCCGCCGACCTCGTCGTCGATGCGATGGGACGCGGCGCCCGCACACCCGCATGGCTCGCGGAACTCGGATACGAGCGTCCGCAGGAGGAAGAGCTGGTTGTCAAGGTGGCCTACGTCACCGAGCCCTTACGACTGCAACCGAATGCCCTGCAGGAAAAGTCGATCATCGTCGGCGCGACACCCGACCGCCCGACCGGTGGGGCACTGATCCGGCAGGAGAACGACACGTGGCTGTTCACCACCTATGGGTGTGTGGACCACGATCCGCCCGCCGACTTCGACGCCAGGGTGGCTTTCGCCGCGGAGTTCCTGCCGCCGCACGCCATCGAGGCGATCCGCAACGCGGAACGACTCGATACGGTGTCGATGTTCAAGTTCCCGGCGAACCGGTGGCGACGCTACGACCGGCTGCGCCGTTTCCCCGAGGGACTGCTCGTCGTCGGCGACGCACTGTGCAGTTTCAACCCGATCTATGGGCAGGGAATGTCGCTCGCCGGGCTTGAGGCCTTGGCGTTGCGCGACTGCCTGAAACACAGCAAGCACAACCTCCCGCACCGGTTCTTCCGGGCCGCGGCCACCCCGATCGGAGTGGCATGGCAAAGCGCGGCAGCCGCCGACCTGGCGCTGCCCGGGGTGGAAGGGTCTCAGCCGCTGTCGATGCGGGTCCTCGCCCCCTACCTCCGCCGCCTGCAGGCGGAAGCCTCGCATGACGCCGTCCTCGCCACCCAGTTCATCCGCGTCGCGTTCCTGCTGGACCCGCCCGCGCGGCTGTTGCGGCCGGCCATCATGCTGCGCGTCCTGACCGCCGGGTGGCGCCGTCCAGCGGCGTCCACCGTCACTGACAGCACGTCCGGCGCGATTCTGCACAAGTGAGACCTGCGTGACGGTCGTGTGAGGCCTTCGGTCGAGCACACCGGAACACCGCGCTCCACCAGACCCTTGGAAGGTTCCATGGCGCAGGAAACTCCCCACGATGCGACCCCCAACCCCTCTCAACCGGATGCTTACGCCGGCGCCGCCATTTACAGCAAGCTGCTTCTCGCCATCTACGACCTTTATGTGCTCCGGTTCTCCATGAGCTGGATCTGGCGCTGCCCACGCCGCAATATCACTGCCCAGTACCGGCGCAACGTCGGAGACCGGCACCTGGACATCGGGGTGGGAACCGGATACTTCCTGAAGAAGGCTCAGGTCGACAAACGGAGCTCCGAGATCCATCTGCTGGATCTGAACCCGGTTCCGCTGGCCCGGGCGAGCCGCCGGGTCGCCGGACATCCAACGAAGACCTACGAGGCCAACGCACTCGAAGAATTCCCGATCCCCGAAGGATCACTCGATTCGGTCGCGATGTCGCTGTTCCTGCACTGCGTCCCGGGCGACTTCACACAGAAAGGCGTGATTTTCGACCACATCAACCGTGTGCTCCGGCCCGGAGGCCGCTTCTTCGGGACCACGGTTCTCGCCCACGGCGTGCCGATCACCTCCCAGGCCCGCCGTCTTATGGCGGCGTATCAGGGGAAAGGTCTGTTCAACAACGCCGGCGACTCTCTTTCCGACCTCCGGAACGAATTGGCGAAGCGCTTCGACGACTTCACGCTCACGACCCGCGGATGTGTCGCGCTCTTCGAAGGAACGGCCAAATGACCGCACCGGATCACCGGAATCCAGGTGATCCACCTGCCGGACCCCTCAGGCGTTCACTGAGGGTGCGGCACCTGCCCGGATCGCCGGCTCCCGTGTAGTTCACCTCTCAGGGGCCTTCGGGAATCTGGACGGCTCTCCGCCGCCGACCACCGTATCCCTCGTGGTCCCGGAGCCCGGTCGCGATCTTGCGCTCCTTTCCGGCGTGCGCCACGTCAGGTGGCCAGGCCCGGGCAAGGAGCGCAAGATCGCGACGAAGAGTTCACCGTTGTTCGAGCCAGGTGTGCAGCGCCAGCGCGGTCGACTCGGCGTGCTCCTCCATCATGGTGAGGTGGTCCCCGGTGACCTCGAGCGTCAGATGCGGCAGGTCCCAGGTGAAACGCCAGTCGTCGCCGCCCGGCAGCAGCCCCGTGTGGTCGCGGACCGGTTCGTCCGGGAGGATCATCAGCGACGGGGCCGAGACCGGCTTCGGCGACCATTCCGCGAACAGCCGCAGGTAAGCCCCCATCGCGTTGACGCCGTCCAGGTCCATGGAGCCGAACTGCCGCTCCCGTTCGAGCATGCCCGCCCCGAGGACGGGGAGAACGGCCTGGTCTTCGGGCAGCGGAGTGTCCACCAGTACCAGCACCTCGGGCCCGACTCCCGCCTCCTCAAGCCGCTCGGTCACGGCATGGGCGACCCACCCCCCGGAGGAGCGGCCGACGAGGACGAACGGTTCGCCCGCTGCGCAGGCACAGAGTGCTCGCACCTGTACGTCCACGACCGCTTCGATACTGGCCGGGAGCGGTTCGCCGGGGGTGAACCCCGGTTGCGGGATGACCTGGACCTCCCGCAGGTCGCGCAGCCCGGCGGCGAAGCGCGCGTACTCCTGCACCCCGGAAAGCATCACCAACGACGGCAGACAGATCAGGTGCGGCCGTGCCGGGCCCTCTGAGAGGCGGACCGGGCGGGGCGGCGCCCCGAACCCGGCCGCGTCGGTGAAGGTCGGCCGGAACCGGGACGCCGCCTGGATGAGCTCGATCCCTTCGCCGATCCTGCCTGTGCGGCAGGATCGCCGAAACAGCTCGACCACTCCGTCCGCCGCCTCGTCCGGGGAAGTATCCGCGATCTCGGGCTCCCCTGGTTCGGTACGGAGTCGTTCCTGAAGCTCACCGTCCAGGTGCCGGGCCAACTCGGCCGGTGTGGGGTGGGAGAAGGCCGCGGCCGCGGGCAGGCGCAACCCGGTGACGGTGTTCAGTTCGTTGCGGAGTTCGAGCGCGGTGAGGGAACTGAAACCCAGCTCCAGGAAAGTCTGGTCCGTGCCGATATCCTCCGCGGCCGGGCGTCCCAGTACCCTGGCCGCCCCGGTGCGCACCAGGTCCAGCAGGACGGCCGTGCGCTCGGCGTCCGGGCGTCCGGCCAGGCGCTCCGTCAGCGCTGAACCGGCTGCCGCCGGATCCGCTGTAGACGACGGGTCCGGTGCGCGGATCGCTGCGGTGGGGTACCCCGTGGACGCGAGCGGCTCCAGCCAATAGCGGCGGTGCTGGAAGGCATACGTCGCAGGTCGACCCGCCGTGCGCCGTAGGGTGCGAAGACCGGTTTCCAGCCTACCGGGAGGCCACGCACGTGTGCCTCGGCGAGCGAGGTCAGAAAGCGCACCGGGCCGTCCTCGTCCCGGCGCAGTGTGCCGAGAACGGACGCGTTCTCCCGGCCTGCCGCCTCCAGTGTCTGCTCGACCCCGTAGGTCAGGATCGGATGTGGGCTCACCTCGATGAATGCGCTGCTTCCGTGCTCGTGCAGTGCGCGGATGGTCGGCTCGAACAGCACGGTGTTGCGGAGGTTGCGATACCAGTACTCGGGGCCGAGACTCCGCCCTTCGACACGTCCGCCGGTCACCGTCGAGAAGAACGGGACCTCGGCGTGCTGCGGGCTGATCCCGGAGAGTGCGTCCACGATCCGTTCCCGCAGCTTTTCCACCTGCGGAGAATGCGAGGCGTAGTCGACATCGATGCGGCGCGCGTGCACCCCCTCCGCCGAGCACTGCGCGAGCAGGTCCTCGATAGGCTGCCGGTCACCGGAGAGCACCACCGTGTCGGGCCCGTTGACCGCGGCGATCGTCACTTCGGCGGCGATGCGCTCCAGTCGGGCCGCGGCCTGTTCCGCGGACAGCGCCAGCGTCATCATGGCACCCGCACCGGACAGGGCCGAGGCAAGGCGGCTGCGTAGGGCGACGATCCGGGCGGCGTCCTCGAGGGAGAGCGCACCGGCCACACACGCGGCGGCGATCTCCCCCTGGGAGTGCCCGACCACCACGGAGGGGTGCACCCCGTGGAAGCGCCACAGTTCGGCCAGGGACACCATCATCGAGAACAGCACCGGCTGGACGATGTCGGCCCGGTCGAGTGCGGGCGCGCCGGGCTCCCCCCGCAGCACGGCAGTGAGCGACCAGCCGACGTAGGGCGCCAGCGCCTTCTCGCACGCAGCGATGCGGTCGGCGAACACCGGCGCGGTGTCGAGCAGTCCCAGTGCCATCCCGGCCCACTGGGAGCCCTGTCCCGGGAAGACGAAGACCGCCCGCTCCCCCTCCCTCGCCTTCGCACGCGTGACCCCGGAGGCACGTTCTCCGGCGGCGACCGCTTGCAGACCTGCCAGGAATTCCTCTGTGCTGCGACCGATCACCACCGCGCGGTGCGCGAGGTCGGTCCGGCCGGTGGCCAGGCTGTGCCCGATGTCGGCCGCGTCCGTATCCGGTGCGGCCCGCACGTGCTCGTACAGCCGCAGCGCCTGGGCACGAAGCGCCTCCTCGCTGTGGCCGGACACCATCCACGGCAGGGCCGCGGCTCCGGCAGGCGCCGGGGGACTCCCACCTTCGGACGGGTCGGTGTCGGCGGGCGTCTCCTCCAGGATGGCGTGGGCGTTGGTCCCGCTCATACCGAATGAGGAGACCGCCGCCCGGCGCGGCCGACCGGTCTCGGGCCACGGTGCCGCCTCGGACAGCAGTTCCACCGATCCCGCCGACCAGTCCACGTGCGGAGTGGGCGCGTCGATGTGCAGGCTCCGCGGCAGGACGCCGTTGCGCAGGGCCAGCACCATTTTGATCACACCGCCGACTCCGGCGGCCGCACTGCTGTGCCCGATGTTGGACTTGAGCGAGCCGAGCCGCAGCGGCCGGTCGGCGGGGCGATCCCGCCCGTAGGTCTCCAAGATCGCCTGGGCCTCGATCGGGTCACCAAGGGTGGTGCCGGTGCCGTGCGCCTCCACCGCATCGACATCCTCGGGGCCGATCCGGGCATCAGCCAGCGCCTGGCGGATCACACGCTGCTGCGAGGAACCGTTCGGAGCGGTCAGGCCGCTGCTCCTGCCGTCCTGGTTGACCGCGCTGCCGCGGATCACCGCCAGGACCGGGTGGCCGTTGCGGCGGGCGTCGGAGAGGCGTTCGACCAGGAGCATCCCCACGCCCTCGGACCAACTGGTCCCGTCTGCCGCCGCGGCGAACGGCTTGCACCGGCCATCGGGTGCCAGACCGCGCTGCCGGCTGAAGGCGACGAACGGCCCGGGGTCGACCATCACGGTCACACCGCCGGCCAGCGCCAGGGAGCACTCATCGCGGCGCAGGGCCTGGCACGCGAGGTGGAGTGCGGTCAGGGACGAGGAACAGGCGGTGTCGACACTGACCGCGGGTCCTTCCAGCCCCAGGGTGTAGGACACCCGCCCGGCGGCGACGCTGGCGGCGTTGCCCGTCAGCAGGTAGGTCTCCATTCCCCCCTCAGCCTCGTGCATCCGGGGCCCGTAGTCCTGGGCCACTACCCCGACGAACACCCCCGTCTGGGAACCGGACAACGAAACCGGATCAATACCACCACGCTCAACCGCCTCCCACGACGTCTCCAACAACAACCGCTGCTGAGGATCCATCGCCACAGCCTCACGCGGACTCACACCAAAAAAATCCGCATCAAACTCCCCCGCCCCATAAAGAAACCCCCCCTCACGCGCATAACTCCTGCCCCCCACATCAGGATCAGCATCGAACAACCCCGCCAGATCCCACCCCCGATCGGCAGGAAACCCCGAAACCGTATCCACCTCCGCACACAACAACTCCCACAAACCCTCAGGAGAACCAACACCCCCCGGAAAACGACACCCCATCCCCACAACAGCAATCGGCTCGTGTTCCCTCTCGCTCATCTCGTGCACGCGGTTGCGCGCGTGGCGCAGATCGACGGTCATCTTCTTGAGGACGTCACGGAGTTTCTGCTCGTTGGTCATCTGTACCTTCGGGGCGGCTCGCCCGCTTCGGGCGGATGCCCCTTCCTCCGTTCTGCTGCGGGATGTCGTTGCCTGGCACCTGCCTCCGGGCGGCTGAGGACACACGGGTTCGGCCCTTGCGGAAGTGCGAGCAGTGCGACGGAGCTCAGGAGATCCCGAACTCCTCATCGATGTAGTCGAGAAGCTGGTCGTCCGTGGCGTGCGTGAGGTCGTCGGCCGTCTTGTAATGGTGGGTCGCGGGATCGTCGAATTCGGCCAGGACCTTGCGCATACGCTCCACCACTCTGTTCCGGGCGGCATCGCTCATGGCGGGGTCGGAGAGGGCGGCGTGCAGCTCGTCGAGTTCTGCCAGTGCACGTGCGGATGAGGATTCCGCTTCGATGTCGGTGATCTGGGTCGTGAGGTAGCCGGCGAGCGCGAACGGGGTGGGGTGGTCGAAGACCACAGTGGTCGGCAGCCGCAGGCCGGTGGCGACTTCCAACCGATGGCGGAGTTCGACCGCGGACAGTGATTCCACTCCCATTTCCATGAACCCGCGGCCGGCGGCGACCGCGCTCAGGTCGGAGTGGTCCAGTACCGCCGCGGTGTTCGTCCGGACCAGGTCCAGCAGTACGTGCTCCCGCTCGGCTTCGGACAGGCCGGTCAGGGTCTGCCGCAGGTCCGACGCGGCGGACGCGGGGTCATTGGACTGCGCCGGGACCGGCGCGAGGATGTCCTGAACCTCGGGAAGATCGTCGAGCAGCCGACAGCGCCGTACCGCGGTCCAGGCGACGGCGAACCGCTCCCAGTCCACATCGGCCATGGTCAGGAAGGCCTGCCTCTGACCCGCGGCCTGCAGCAGCGCCGTGAGCGCCGGATCCGGCGGCATCGGGGTCAGCCCTGATCGGTGCAGCAGCTTCGCCCTCGCCGGGTCGTCCTCAGCGGTGTCCTCCTCGCTCCACGGTCCCCACGCGACCGAGGTCGCCGCCATTCCCCGGGCCCTGCGGTGCTGGGCGAGCGCGTCCAGGGCCGCGTAGGCCGCGGCCTGACCCCCCTGGCCTTCGGCTCCGAAGACTCCCGCCATGGAGGAGAACAGCACGAACGCCGACAGGTCCAGGTGCTCGGTGAGTTCGTGGAGGTTGAGCGCACCGCCCACCCTCGCCCGCATCAGCCGGTCGAGGCGTTCGAGTGTGAGTGGGGAGAGGTCGCCGTCGTCACTCGTCCCAGCGGCGTGCACCACGCCTGTCAGTGGCTGGTCAACGCTGCCGGAAAGCGTGCCGAGCGCCCGTGCCAGCGCATTCCGGTCGGCAGGGTCGCAGTCGAGGAAGGTGACAGCGGCGCCCAGGCCGGCCACATCGGCGGCGAGCGTGCGCGCCCCCTCGGCCTCGGCTCCCCGGGGAACGACCAGTACGAGGTTTCTGGCGCCGTCGCGTGCCAGCCGGCGTGCGGTATGCGCACCCAGGGGTTCGGTCGCGCCGGTGATCAGCACGGCCCCCTCTGGCTGCCACGGCGTGCCGTTCATCGCCTGCGCGGCTCGGGCGATGCGGCGGTGGAACACCCCTGACGGCCGTACGGCCACCTGGTCTTCGCCGGCCGCGTTCGCGAGCACGCCTCCCAGCAGCCTCCGCGTCCGTCGATCGGGGGTGTCGGGAAGGTCGACCAGCCCGCCCCACCGCTCAGGGTGCTCTACGGCGATGACCTGCCCCAAGCCCCACACCTGTGCCTGCGCCGTGCCGGATCCTCGATCGGAATCGGTCACCCGCATCGCGGCACAGGTGGCGCACCACAACGGTGCCTCGACCTCGGCCTCGTCGAGGGCCTGGACCAGGGCCAGCGTCAAGGCGAGACCGCGCGGTGTCGACGGGCGCTCGGGGTGCGGGCTCTCCGCCAACGCCAGCAGCGACAGCACCCCGGTGGCCGCGTGGCCACCCGCCGAAGCGCTGCGGAGCGCGTCGTACACCTGCCCGGCGAGCGCATCATCGTCGACGTCGCCCAGCGTGATCTCTTTAACACGGGCGCCGTGCCTGGTCAGCACCGCGGCGCATCCCGCCACCCACGGGTGTCCGGCGTGTTCACGCGGAACCACGAGCACCATGTGCCGGACAGCGGTTGTTCGAGGGCAGGGGGCGCCTGCCGTCCGGGCTTCCACTCCATGGCGTACCCCCAGTCGGCCACCTGCGACCGCTCGTCAGATCGCCGATGCCAATCGGACAGCGCCCCGAGCGCCGTCTCCAGGGCCGGGCGCAGGTCCTCGCGATGGCCGCTGATCTGCGTGGCGGCCATCAGCGCATCGAGATCCCGGCGGTCGACGGCCTCCCAGAACCGCTGCTCCGCGGCGTCCCGCCCGCTCAGCGCCGGTTCCGGGGACGGTTCCGCCGGTACCAGCCAGTAGCGCCGGCGTTGGAACGGGTAGGTCGGCAGGTCCACGGTGCGGGCCGCGCGGAACAGGGGGGTCCAGTCGACCGGGACGCCGTGGACGAAGGCCCGCGCCAGCGCGTCGATCAGGGAGCTGGACTCTGAGCGGTCACGATGCAGGACGGGGATGAGCGCAGCGGCGCCGTCCGCTCCCTCCGGTCGGCCCGGCGCGGTCTCGGCCTGCTCGGCGAGGCAGTCATCGACCATCGGGGTGAGGACGGCGGCAGGGCCGAGTTCCACGAAGGTGCTGACCCCCTGGGCGTGGAGGCCGGTTATTCCGTCGCTGAAGCGAACGGTGTGCCGAACGTGCCGGACCCAGTACTGGGGATCCGTCGCTTCCTCCGCGGTGAGAGGCTGACCGGTGAGGTCGGATATGACGGGGATACGGGGGGCCTGGAAGGAGAGCTTCCCGCAGACGCGGTGGAAGTCGTCGAGCATCGGGGCCATGCGCGGCGAGTGGAAGGCGTGGCTGACCCGAAGGCGTTTGGTCCGGTTTCCCCGCGCCTCCCATTCGCGGGCGATCTCCGCAACGGCATCCGCGTCACCGGAGATCACGGTCGATGCGGGATCATTGACAGCGGCGACCGCGGCATGGTCGCCGCGCCCCTCCAGGGACGCCTGGACCTTGTCTTCGGGCGCCTGCACGGCGATCATCGCACCGCCGGGCGGCAGCTCCTGCATGAGCCGGCCCCGGGCTGCGACCATGGTGCAGGCGTCGGGCAGTGTCAGTACACCGGCGACGTGAGCGGCCGCGATCTCACCGATGGAATGCCCGAGCAGGACGTCGGGAGCCAGGTCGTGCTGCTCCAGCAGCCGGTAGAGCGCGACCTCCAGCGCGAACAGCGCGGGCTGAGCGAAGGCGGTCTGATCGAGCAGGTCCGCGTCTGGTGTGCCCGCCGGAGCGAACATGACCTCACGCAGTGGGCGGTCCAGATCGGGCTCGAAAAGCGCGCAGATCTCGTCGAGGGCGCCGGCGAAGACGGGGAAGGCCGCGTAGAGTTCCCGGCCCATCCCCGGACGCTGGCTGCCCTGACCAGTGAACAGGAAGGCGGTCCTGCCCGGCTGCGTACCGGGGCCTTGGACGGCACTGGGCGCGGATTCGCCCCTGGCCAGCGCTTCCAGGGCGAGGAGGTACTCCTCGCGATCGCGGGCGACCACCACCGCACGGTGTTCGAAGCGCGAACGTGTGGTCGCTAGCGAGTACCCGATGTCGGTCGTGTCCAGATCGGGACGATTCCGGACATGCTCCCGCAGCCCCAGGGCCTGGGCTCGCAGCGCCTGCTGGGTACGGCCCGAGAACGCCCACGGCACTGCGGGCACGGATCCGCCGCTCCGCTCCGGGGTATCGTCGTCCGTCTCGTGCTGGGGCGGGGTGCCGATGCGACCGGGGGCCGCCCCATCGCCGTCCTGCGCCTCCTCTTCGGGCGGCGCGCTCTCGACGATCATGTGGACGTTGGTGCCACTGATGCCGAATGAGGAGACCGCCGCCCGGCGCGGCAGGCCGGTCTCGGGCCACGGCGCCGCCTCGGACAGCAGCTCGACCGCACCGGAGGACCAGTCGATATGGGGTGAGGGCCGGCCGATGTGCAGGCTCCGCGGTAAGACGCCATTGCGCAGGGCCAGCACCATCTTGATGATCCCGCCCACCCCGGCGGCGGCCTGCGTGTGTCCGATGTTGGACTTGAGCGAGCCGAGCCGCAGCGGCCGGTCGGCGGGGCGATCCCGCCCGTAGGTCTCCAGGATCGCCTGGGCCTCGATCGGGTCACCAAGGGTGGTGCCGGTGCCATGCGCCTCCACCGCATCGACATCCTCGGGGCCGATCCGGGCATCGGCCAGCGCCTGGCGGATCACACGCTGCTGCGAGGAACCGTTCGGAGCGGTCAATCCGTTCGACGCGCCGTCATGGTTGACCGCACTGCCACGGATCACCGCCAGGATCGGGTGGCCGTTGCGGCGGGCGTCGGAGAGCCGCTCCAGCAGCAGGACGCCCGCGCCCTCTGAGAAGCCCGTGCCCTGCGCGTCCGCCGAGAAGGACCGGCACCGGCCATCCGGTGACAGCCCCTGTTGCCGCGAGAACTCGAGGAACAGCCCCGGGCTCGACATCACGGTCACACCGCCCGCCAACGCCAGAGTGCACTCCTGCCGCTGCAGTACCCGGCATGCCTGGTGTACGGCCGTCAGCGAGGACGAACACGCGGTGTCGACACTGACCGCGGGTCCTTCCAGCCCCAGGGTGTAGGACACCCGCCCGGCGGCGACGCTGGCGGCGTTGCCCGTCAGCAGGTAACCGCCGTGGTCGTCCCGCGTCTGGTGCATCCGTGGTCCGTAGTCCTGGGAGATCACCCCGACGAACACCCCCGTCTGGGAACCGGACAACGAAACCGGATCAATACCACCACGCTCAACCGCCTCCCACGACGTCTCCAACAACAACCGCTGCTGCGGATCCATCGCCACAGCCTCACGCGGACCCACACCAAAAAAACCCGCATCAAACTCCCCCGCCCCATAAAGAAACCCCCCCTCACGCGCATAACTCCTGCCCCCCACATCAGGATCAGCATCGAACAACCCCGCCAGATCCCACCCCCGATCAGCAGGAAACCCCGAAACCGCATCCACCTCCGCACACAACAACTCCCACAAACCCTCAGGAGAACCAACACCCCCCGGAAAACGACACCCCATCCCCACAACAGCAATCGGCTCCGGCGACGCTTCGATAAGTTGCTCATTCTGCTTGCGCAGGCGTTCGGTCTCCTTCAGAGACGAGCGCAGCGCCGTGACGAGTCGTTCGTGGTCCATCGTCATCTCAGTCTCCGCTGTCGGCGTCGTCGTTGTGCAAGGCGAGCTTCAGCAGGTCCTCGACCTCCATCTCGTCGATGGATTCGTCTTCGTCCGGTGGTTGCGCACGTCCCTTCTCGTCCGAGGAGTTGTCGGCGAGTTCCAGAAGCGCATCCAGCAGGCCCGCCTCCCGGAGCCGGTCCAGTGGGATGGAGTCCACGGTTCTGCGGAGCTCCTCCTCGTCGCGGGCGGGCTCGGTGCTCGCCGGCGGGCCGGGCAGGAGATCGTCCCGCAGTCGCGCGGCGAGCGCGGTCGGTGTCGGGTGGTCGAAGAGCAGTGTGGCGGGGAGCCGTAGACCGGTGGCCGCGCCAATGCGGTTGCGCAGTTCGACGGCAGTGAGTGAGTCGCATCCGTTCTCGACGAAGGAGCGGCCGGGCTGGACGCTTTCGGGGTCGCCATGGCCCAGGACGCGAGCGACATGGCCGCGGACCAGGTCCAGCAAGAAACGATCGCGGTCGGTTTCGGGCATGTCACCGAGTCGTTGGGCCAGGTCCGGTCGGTCGTCGTCGGCTCCGGTGGCCGATGTGTGCCGGCTGGGAAGGAGGTCGCGCAGCACGGAGGGCTGCGGACCGGGGTCCGCACTCAGGGCCGCCGCGTCCAGCCGCGCCGGGACCAGGAACGGGCGGCCGAGTACCAGAGCGGTGTCCAGCAGGGCCAGGCCGTGTTCGGCGGGCATGGGTGCGAAGCCGCCGCGCCGCATTCGGGCCAGATCGGCATCATCGAGATGGCTGATCATGCCGCTGGACGGTTCCCACAGCCCCCAGGCCAGCGATACAGCGGCCAGACCGTGTGCGTGGCGGTTGTGGGCCAGCGCGTCCAGGAAGGCGTTGGCCGCCGCGTAATTGCCTTGCCCTGCCCCGCCCACGATGCCCGCTGCCGAAGAGAACAGGACGAACGCCGACAGGTTCCGCTGCTCGGTGAGCTCGTGCAGGTTCAACGCCGCGTCCACCTTCGGGCGCAGGACCCGGTCGACCTGCTCTGCGGTCAACGAGAGGAGCGGGGCGTCGTCGAGGACCCCCGCGGCGTGCACGACCGCCGTCAGTGGGCGCCCTTCGGGAACTGAGGCCATGAGCTCGGCGAGTGCGTCGCGGTCGGCGGCATCGCACGCCTGCACCGACACTTGGGCGCCCAACCGGAGCAGTTCGTCCGCCAGCTCGGCCGCGCCGGGAGCATCGTGGCCGCGCCGGCCGGCCAGGAGCAGATGCCGGACGCCGTGTTCGGTCACGAGGTGCCGGGCGACCAGACCACCCAGCGTTCCGGTCCCGCCGGTGATCAGCACGGTGCCGTCGGGGTCGAGTGGCGGCGGCAGGGTCAGGACGATCTTGCCGACGTGGCGGGCCCGGCTGAGAAACCGGAGTGCCTCCGGCGCGTTGTGGACGCTCCACGTACGCAGCGGCGGCAGCGGCAGGTCGCCGCGCTCGACCAGTCCGAGCACCTCGGCCAGCATCTCCTCGACACGCTCCGGGTGGACGCTGGGGAGGTTGAACGCCTCGTAGCTCCTACCGGGGTACGTGGCGGCCACTTCACTGGGTTCGCGAATGTCGGTCTTGCCCATCTCGGCGAACCGGCCGCCCCGGGCCAGCAGACGCAGCGAGGCGTCCACGAACCGCCCGGACAGCGAGTTCAACACCACGTCCATCCCCCGGCCGCCGGTGGCGTGCAGGAACCGCTTCTCGAAGTCCAGGGACCGGGAGGAGGCGATGTGGTCGTCGTCCAGTCCCAAGGCCCGCAGCGAGTCCCACTTCGCGGGATGGGCGGTCGCGAAGACCTCCGCGCCCAGGTACCGGGCCAGTCGGACCGCGGTCATCCCCACACCGCCGGCGGCCGCGTGTACCAGCACCGTTTCGCCCGGCCGCAGCCCGGCCACGTCCACCAGGCCCTGATAGGCGGTCAGCGCAACGATCGGC
Source organism: Allosalinactinospora lopnorensis (assembly GCF_000981225.1). GTDB lineage: Bacteria > Actinomycetota > Actinomycetes > Streptosporangiales > Streptosporangiaceae > Allosalinactinospora > Allosalinactinospora lopnorensis. Next base: position 24,028 of record NZ_LAJC01000006.1, on the reverse strand, counting down.
AGCGACGCCGCCTGCGCGAACGACCACCCTGCCGGGATCCGCGCGATCGTGCGGCGATCGGCGACCGCGAGAGGACCGAACGCGCGGGAGAACAGCCCCATCACCTGGTCCCCGGGGGCCAGATCGCTGACCTGCGGCCCGACCTCGACGACCACGCCCGCGCCCTCACTGCCCATGGTGTCCTCGGTGGCGACCATGCCGAGCGCGACGACGATGTCCCGGAAGTTCACGCCGGCCGCGCGCACCGCGATCCGCACCTGGCCGGGCGCGAGAGGGGCGGTCGCCTCCGGGCAGGGCAGCAGTGCCAGGTTCTCCAGAGTCCCCCCGCTCGTGACGTCCAGTCGCCAGGCCGAGCAGTCCGGCGGAGGCAGCAGGACCCCGTCCGCGGCGACCCGGGCCACGCGCGGGGCGTAGGGGATACCGTGCCGCAGCGCCAACTGCTGCTCTTCCGAGGCCAGCACCGCCCGCAGCACACGGTGGGACTCCTCCGCACCGTCGATGTCGAGCAGGACGAACCGGCCGGGGTGCTCCGCCTGGGCCGAGCGAACCAGTCCCCACACCAGCGTCTGCGCCGGGTCGGTCACCTCCTCCCCGTCCGATGCCGACACCGCCCCCCGAGTCACCACGATCAGCCGCGAGGAGGCGAAGCGGTCATCGGACAACCACTCCTTGACCAGGGCCAGTCCGCGGTGCGCGGCCGCGTGCGCGGCCGCCGCGCCATCGGCGGCGGGATCGGACGGGCACGCGGCGAGCACCGCATCGGGGACAGGTGCTCCCGCATCGATCGCCGTGTCCAGTGACACCAGATCCGGGTAGGTGTTCGCCGCTCCCACCGCAACGCCGACGGCGCCCACCGCGGCCCACCGATCCGTCCTCGCCTCGGGCGGTACGGGCACCTGGACCCAGTCCGGTTCGAACAGTGAGTCCTCGATCGCGGAACCGTGGCCGGCGCGCGACCGCTGGGATGCTTCGGGTTGCATCACCAATCTGTCGACCGACATCACCGGGGTGTCCGCGGTATCGGTCACCATCAGTGCCACACCGTCGGGACCGGCCGGGGACAACCGCACACGCACAGTTGACGCACCCACCGCGTGGAGGGACACCCCGGCCCAGGAGAACGGCAACCGGATCCCGGTGTCGGCGGCGGACGGACCCGCCGACAGCACGTGCAGCGCGGTGTCGATCAGCGCCGGATGCGCGCCGAACGCTGCGGCGTCGGCCCGGACCTCCTCGGCCAGGGTCACCTCAGCGAAGAGGTCGGTACCGCGCCGCCACGCGGCCCGCAGTCCGCGGAAGGCGGGGCCGTAGGAGTAACCGCGCTCGGCGAGTTCCGCATAGACGCCGTCCACGTCGACCGGTACCGCCCCGGTGGGCGGCCAGGCGCCGATGCCCGGCGTCGGTTCCTGCTTCGTACTGCTCAGCACACCGGTGGCATTCCGCAGCCACGGCTCGCCCTCCTGATCGGCCGGGCGAGAGTACACGGTCACGGACCGCTGACCGGACTCCTCCTCAGCGCCCATGATGACCTGCAGTTGCACACCCTCCTGCTCCGGCAGGGCCAGTGGGGCCTCCAGGACCAACTCGTCCAGCCGGTCGCAGCCGACCTGAGCACCGGCCCAGGTGGCCAACTCGACGAACCCTGTTCCGGGAAACAGAACAGCGCCGGATACGGCATGGTCCGCGAGCCAGGGATGCGTCCGTATCGACAGCCGGCCGGTCAACAGGGTGCTGTTGTCCCCGGCCAGTTCGACGGCGGCGCCCAGAAGCGGATGCCCGGCGGGTGCCAAACCAAGGGAGCCCGCATCGCCCGCGCTGCCGGGAGGGGGCAGCCGGTGGCGCTTGCGCTGGAAGGCGTAGGTCGGCAGATCGACCAAGTCGGCTTCGTGGCCTGCATAGACCGCCCCCCAGTCGAGCGCGGCCCCGTGGACGTGCGCCTGCGCGGCCGAACGCAGTAGCCGCGCCCAGCCGCATTCGCCACGGCACGGCGATCCCACCGCGGCACCTGTACCGCCGGCGGCGTCGAGAGTTTCGATGATCCCATCGGTGAGAACAGGGCTCGGGCCGACCTCGACGAAAATTCCGTGGCCGTCGTCGATGAGGGCACGTGTGACCTGCTCGAACCGCACGGTGCTGCTGAGATTGCCGTACCAGTACTCGGCGTCCATACGCGCGGCGCTGTCGAGGCGTGCGCCGGTGACCGTCGAGTAGAGGGGGGTGGCCGGCGCCGCGGGGGTGACGTCGCCGAGCTCGCCGAGGAACCACTCCCGTACGGCCTCCATCTCGGGAGTATGGGCCGCGTGGTCCGCGTCGGTTCTGTGTGCGTCGATTCCCTCGGCTCGGTATTCGGCGACCAGCTCTTCCAGGGCACCCGGTTCGCCGGCGACAACGCAGGACATGGGACCGTTGACGGCCGCGAGATGCAGGCGGCCGCCGCGGAGCGCGGCGTGCCGGTTCACCCGTTCGGCGGGAAGGCGCACGGAGGCCATCGCACCCCTGTCCGCCGCTGAGGCGACCGCCCGTCCGTACACCGCGACGACTGCGGCGGCATCCTCGCGCGACAGGGCGCCGGCCACGTAGGCCGCCGCGATCTCGCCCCCCGCGCAGCCGGTCACGGCCGCCGGTTCGACACCAAGCGAGCGCCACACCGCCGCCAGCGACACCATGGTCGCCCACAGCACGGGATGGGCGATGTCCGGGTTTTCCACCGGAGGAGCCTCTGGGACCCCTCGCACGACGTCGTTCAGCGACCAGCCGATGTGCGGGGCGAGGGCGTCGGCGCACGCCGCCATCTCCTGGCGGAACACTGGGGAGGAGTCGAGGAGTTCGGTGGCCATACCTGTCCACTGCGACTCCTGGCCGGGGAAGACGAACACGACCGCGCCCGCGGCGCGCGCACTGCCGCGGAGTACGTTGGGCGCAGCGGCGCCCCGGGACAGTGCGGTCAGGCCCTGGAGCAGGCCGGCGCGGTCGTCGGCGAGGACGGCGGCACGCTCGTCGAAGAGCGAACGGGTGGTGGCCAAGGAGAGTCCGACGTCCACCGCACGGATTCCCGGATCGTTCTCAACGGCATCGTGGAGCCGTGCGGCCTGTGCACGCAGTGCGTTCCCGGTTCGGGCCGAGACGGGTAGCACCAGCGGGGACCGCGTTGCCGGGGCGGACATACCTGCGCGGTCGCCCGGCCGCGCGCCTGCGCGCTCGGCAGCCGGCGACTCGGCCAGCACGAGATGACAGTTGGTCCCGCCCCCCATGCCGAAGGACGCGACCCCGGCGAGCAGCGGACGCCCGGTTTCGGGCCAGGAGCCTAGATCGCGCTGTATCCGCAGACCTGGTTCCGGCGGCGGAATCCGCGGATCGAGGACCGCGGAACCGGAGCTCGGGGGAAGCTCTCGGTGCGCGATGCTCAGGGCCGTCTTGAGCAGTCCCGCGATCCCCGCGGCCCCTTCCAGGTGTCCCACGTTGGTCTGGGCCGATCCGACCGGCAACGGCGAATCCGCGGGACGGCCTCGTCCCAGTACGGCACCCAAAGCGGCGGCTTCGGCGGGATCGCCGTCTCTTGTCCCGGCGCCGTGGAGTTCGACGTAGGCGAGGTCGGCAGGGGCGATCCCGGCCTGTTCGCAGGCCCGCCGAAGGACGTCCTCCTGACCTCGCCGATCAGGCGCGGTCCGCTCTTCGGAGATACCGTCGTTGTTCACCGCGCCGCCCCGGATCACGCATATGACCCGGTCGCCGTCTGCCAGCGCCTGCGGCAGGGGTTTCAGCGCCACCGCCCCGCCGCCTTCACCGCGGACATAGCCGTTGGCACGGGAATCGAGGGTGGAGCAGCGTCCGTCCGGGGCGAGTGCGCCGAACTTCACCGCCCGCATCGTCGACTCGGCGGTGATGTTCAGGCTCACTCCGCCGGCGATGGCTGTCGTGCACTCGCCGCGCCGCAGGCTTTCGCATGCCATGTGCACAGCGACGAGTGAGGAGGACTGCCCCGAATCCACAGTGAGGCCGGGCCCTTGCAGGCCGAGGGTGGCGGAGACCCGGTTGGCGATGGAACCGCGGTTCAGCTTCGTCAGGTTGTGCGGGGCGATGGCTTCAGCCCCATACTCCTGGCGGAGGGCCGCGTAGTCGTCTGCGACGGCTCCGATGAACACGCCGGTCCGCGTCCCGCGGAGGTCGGCCGCGACGATGCGCGCGTTCTCCAGTACCTCCCAGCTCAATTCGAGCATGAGCCGCTGCTGGGGGCCCATGGCGGCGGCTTCTCCCGGTGAAATGCCGAAAAAGTCCGCGTCGAAGCGGTCGGCGTCGTTGAGCAAACCGCCCGCAAAAACGCCTGGCCCGGTGCTTGAGCCCGTGTCCCACCTGCCATGGGGAACCTCCGTGACGGCGCTTGTCCCGTCACGCAGGAGTTTCCAGAAAGCGTCGGGGTCAGCTGCTTTCGGAAGGCGGCAGGATAATCCGATTACCGCGACGGCGTCGGCCGCTTCGACCCCCACTCCGGACATTTTGGAAAAATGCTCACTAGGCATTATTTCCCTCATTCCATTTGCTCACGGCGCCGCAGTGCTTCTCCCTTGGACCCTGCATCCGTTTCCGCTCCGATTAATCCGACAACCAGGGACTCGCTGGTATGCATCATGGCCGCAATGCAGCCGAGACGGGTATGTCTAATCAGAATGAGGTGGCGTGACACGTTTCCGTTCTTGCGTCGAAGCGTTACTCGGGGGGTGATCGAAAATGCCGTGTTGCCCGGATGACACAGTCGATGATTTATGGCTTATGTCACACAAGACGCGATATAGTCCTCATAGGGTAAGTGTCTTCGCGAGCGTAACTCTCGTCCCCATACCTGGGCAATGGACACTTTTGTTTCGGGCATGCAGTTATGCCCTACAACCTGACAAATATTGTCGAGTTCTGAGAAAACGCAAAGAAGCGCTGTTGGTTTCCCGGGAAACCACCGCGACGCGCGCTGCACTGCCCAGAGACCGGCTGACCTGCACCGGAATCCGCAGACGCGTGGTCGCGGCGGGCGCTCCGGCGCGCGCATGGGGGCAGAGCCCCACTGGGGCATACTCGTAGCGGGATCAGCAGCGGTGAACTACTCCGTGATTCGGGCATACGTCAATACCGGACAGTTCTGATGTTCAGGTTTACTGAACTGCCTGCACACCGCCTACACAGACACGGCCCGGTTGCTCTCCGTGAGAGCAACCGGGCCGCAGAACTTCTCGCTACCGCACCGCGCCTTCAGGACTCGTGGGCGGCCTTGACCTCGGCCAGGTATTTCCGGGCGAGCTCGGGGTCGTAGAGCCACTCCTGGTAGTCCGGCGGGTAGTCCCAGGCCTGGATCCAGCGGTCGGCGATCTCCGAGTAGGTCAAGGCACCTTGGAGGATCTCCTGGAAGTGCGGGGGAGGCGGCTCCTCACCGAAAGAGGAGATGATGTTCGCCCATTTCTCGGCGTGTTGTCCGTACTCCCAGAACCGGGCGAACATACCCGAGAGAAACTCCTCGTCGATGGGCTTGTTGCCATGTTCGAGGATGCTCTCCAGGTAGCTCTTGGCGCACCGGGTGGAATTGTTCCAGCCCTGTCCCGCGAAGGGATCCGAGGTGATAACGACATCGGCGATTCCCAGGACGCGCCCGCCCGAGGGCAGGACGCCCACCGGCTTGCGCACCTGCGGGGAGACCGTCTCGATCAGCCGACTCCTGCCGTCGACCAGTTCCGCGTCCTCGCATCGCTCGTAGAACTGCGGCATGTAGGTCTGCAGCGCCTCCTTCATCAGGGCCCACTGCTCTTCCGGCTTGGTCCGGCCGCGCCACTGGTCCATCGGCCCGCCCGGCTTGTCCACGAGGAACAGCGAGTGGCAGGGGCCTTCCGCGGTGAGGATCGGCACGAAGAAGATGCTGTAGGCGTCGGAGGACGACCCCACCCACGCGATCGAATCGCTCTCACCGGGTTCGGTCGCGACATTGTAGATGTGCGCCTGGGCGAGCACCCGGTCGCACTGGCCGATGCCGCGTGTGCGGTCGACGTCGAACAGCGCCCCCAGTTCGCCGCCCCCCACGGCGATGATGACGAGGTCGAACATCCGGGAGAAATAGTCGAGGTCGCTGACGGTGACCCCGTGGATGACGACCTTGCCGCCGCGGTCCTCGAAGTACTCGAGCCAGTCCGCCATCTTCACACGGCGGTCGATCGAGATCGCGTACTCGTCGAAGCCGCCGGAGAAGGCCATGGGAGTGGTGCCTCCGGGCGGATAGGCGTGGACCTTCGCCCTGTCGATCTTCGGCGCCTGAACACTCCAGAAGTCGAGGCCGAGTTCGCGTTCGTAGCCCAGGACGGTCGGATAGGTGATCTGGGTGATCGCCGGTCGTCCGGTGCGGATCTCGGCCGAGGATTGGCTGGTGATCAGGGTGACGTCGTATCCGTAGGTCAGCAGACCATGGGCCAGATGCAGGCCTGATTGGCCAGCGCCGACAATGAGGATTTTACGCATCAGAAATTTGCTTTCTGCCAGGTTACAGGGGGACTGGCGCCAGCCTCGAGGCGTCAGCCAACGAGCTCGGTGTTCTTCGGACGCTCCGCCGGGTGGCGCAGCAGCGTGGTGAGTACACCGCCGCGTGACTTCTCGTCTGGGCGTCGAAACCAGCGATCCGCACCTTCGAGTCGACCTCCAGAGCTTCGCGTACCTGCTCGACGGAGTGGCCGAGAAAACCGCCGGGTCTGTTCAACGCCACGATGGGGGGAATCCGCCGATTCGTCGCAAAATAGTCGACGGCCTCGAAGTTATCAGCTCGGCACCTCGGCTGCCCGGGAGTAACGAACATGGAGGAGATCAGTTCCTGGTCAGGGGGAATGCCACTGAACTCCATGGCGATGGCGGTCTTCTCGAACGGCGTGTCCGACGTCTCGCCGTGTTCCACGCTCGCCTCCGTCACGAAGGTCTCGGTCATCACCGGCGGGATTTCAAAGACCGTGCTGACCAGTACGATCCTGCCAACGCCAAACCTCTGTGACGACGATTGTGGTCGACAGCGCTGACCTGCTGTCGGCATCCGCGCCATACGCCGGATAGCCCAGGCAATGTCATGGGCAGAAGGAAATACGCCATGGCAATCCCTACCCGCCGAACCTTCAACCACGCGACCTCGGAGTGGCAACTGCTGCTACGCCGGGCAGGCGTGTCCGCCTCAATGTGACCGAGTAACTGGTCGGTCGTGGGTCCGGGATTCTGACCTGCCGTGTCTCGGGCCATGAACCCGTGCGACCTTCCAAAACAACGATCTGACCGGGTTACTGTACCAGCGGAAGATGGTATGTGCGGCCCTGTTCTTGAGGATTCCGGCGCTCTGAGGCAACGGGCACATGCCCTTCACCACCGCACTCCGCGTGGAGGTCGGCGCCGGACCGGAAGAGAGCCGTACGCGGGCGCCCGCTTCGGCGGAACCGCGCCCCCTCGGGCCTGTCAAGGGCGTCCTCAGTGGCCGGCTCGGTCCACAGCATGTCCGGGTGTCGTGCGCGCAACTCGGGAATGCCATCACCGGGCCGCGTGTGTTACCGGACGCCTCGCCGGTTCGCGGGCGTCGGCAGGCCGGCCATGGTGCGGGGCCCCTGGAAACCGAGCACCGCCCGTCGACGGTTTCGGCGTCCGGGACTCCCCCGTCTGCTCAGTCCGGCACTTGTCGGGCCCCGGACGCAATTCACGGCTGCGCTCGGCCCTCCCCGGACCACCACGCGGCGCCGGCACCGCGTGTCCCGAGCTTTTCCCGCACCCATCGCGCGCCCTCGACTCCACCATCCCGTTCGAGGCGCTCTTGCAGCAGGTCGGCGGTGCTTCTCGCCGCGGTGGGCACCTGCCGTCCCCCACGGTCGCGGGCGGAGGCATTTGCGCAGACCGCCGGAATTCGCGAGGCTAAGGAATGCGACCGGTATCGGCAGCGCGTCCCGCACGAACGGGATAGTCACCTCGCGCCGATGGGAACGTCGAATAACACAGAACGACCCGGAATCCGGCAGTCGCCGGCCTATTTCGGATACCCTCTTCGCTGTTATGCGATAGCGGCGAATTGAGGAAAGAAAGAGCGTGTCTCCATCATACGGAAGTCACAGAAGAGGTTCCGAATGCAATGCGACGGTGACCGGACTCACACGGAGATGATCACGGGGATGACATGTTGGTTGTTGTATGCTGTAGGCAGTCGACGATGACTGTTGATAGGCGCTAATCGCTGATAGTCAGCAGCGGAGACAGCGCCCCCGAGCTTTGGAGTCCACATGCAGTCGACCGAGTTGGCCCAGGATGTGCTGGGACGCCGGATCGATCGACCGGCCCCGCTCCGAGAGCGCGTCTACGAGGCCATGCAAGAGCTGATCATCTCGGGCAACCTGGCGCCCGGGCAGCACCTGGTCGAGAGCGAGCTGGCCGAGACGCTTGGCGTGTCGCGGCAGCCGGTCCGCGAGGCGCTGCAACTACTGAACTCGGACGGCTGGGTGGATCTGCGCCCCGGCTACGGCGCGTTCGTGCACGCACCGACCGAGCAGGAGGTCGACCAGCTCCTGGCCGTACGTTGCGTCCTGGAGGGTGAGTCGGCCCGGCTCGCCGCCCAGTCGGCGGACGCTGACGGGGTCGCGCGGCTGCGCGAGCTCTGCGACCAGGGCGAGGCCGCGGTCGCCTCCGACGACATCGACGGAATGGTCGCCGCCAACGCAGAATTGCACCGGTATGTGACCCAACTGTCCGACAACAAGGTGCTACTCGACTTCGTGACGCAGGTCGACCGCCGGGTGCGCTGGTACTACACGCCCATCGCCCGACAGCGGGGCGAGCAAGCCTGGCAGGAGCACCGGCAGCTGGTCAACGCGATCGAGAAGGGCGACAGCGAGGCCGCCTCTCGGATCATGCGCGAGCACACGGAGCGGACCCGGCTGTCCTATCTGGAGCAGCTCAAGGCCGAGCCGAAGAACGAAGCGCCGGCGGTGCCGCTGCGCCGGCGGAGGAGAACCGCTCCGCGCGGCTAGGGATCCGCTGATAACCGCGCATATTCAACCCCGGCAGTACACCGCTTGACCGGCCGGGCAAATACCAAATCGGCCAGCGCTGGGGGCGGTAGCACTGGCCGATCCGGCGCCCGTTCCCTTCCTCCGCTTTACCACACTGGCCTCCGCCACCGGCGTTCACAACGCCAGATCCAGATGGTCGTCACCGAGGGGTACGGACGTTTGGAAACTCAACTCGCCCAATGGCGGGCTCTTATCACCCTATAGAATACCCGAATTTCATCTACGCGTACACAGGTAACCTGAAATCATTCCCGACTTTACCTAATAGACGCGCCAGGACTTTCTTGTTGACAGAGCGTAGACATTGGACACGCAAGCGATATGGGGTTGTAGCGGGAGCGGACGCGCACCGGTCTAGAACAGTGCGTACTTTCCTCTTTCCCATTGGAATTGCCTTCGGTCTTTCCGCCCGAAAGCGACCGGGGCCCGACGCGGATCTGCTTTGCGCCCCTGCGTAGCACGCACATGTCCGGAGGGAGGACCAAGTAGCCGGATCACGGCGCGGCTACGCAGGGGGCGCCAATGGTGAGGCCCGACGCGCCTAAGAGTTCGCTCCAGGTGCCCGCGCACCGTCGCCGAGGCCGTTTCAAGCCCCGGTGACGGTGCGCGGACATCCTCGCGCGACGGTGTCCGCCTCGCCCGCCGCCGGCATGCAGCACGGCACGCCGATGACGGTGCCCGCCGGGGGCGGCCGCTGGCAGAGGGCGTGAGTCGTCGTTCGCATCGGTCCTCACCCTTCCACGGGTTTTGCCTACAGTATGCGCTGATCTTCCTGCCTCACAAGGGGGAACGACCAGGTGATCGCTCCTGGGTTCCGGCCAGGCGGCACCACCTAGTCGTGGGAGGCGTTCGTTCCAGCGGCGTCCAGGTCGTCGTCCCTGTCCGACGGGTCCGAGGGTGTCGTCTCCTCCCGAGTCCGTGCCGCGCTCTCGTCCGCTTCGCTCTTGGCCAGGCCGCTCTTGGCCAGACTGGCCACCGCCGTGATGGTGAGCGTCACGAGGATCACCACGAGGGAAACCAGGGTCGGAATCTCCGGTACATGCAGGTCGGTGGTCTCGTGCAGGGCGTGCAGGACCAGTTTGACCCCGATGAAACCGAGAACGACCGCGAGTCCCTTACTCAGGTAGATGAGCTTGTCCAGGAGACCGCCGATGAGGAAGTACAACTGGCGTAGCCCCATAAGCGCGAACGCGTTGGCGGTGAACACGATGTAGGGCTCCTGGGTGATACCGAAGATCGCCGGGATCGAGTCGAGGGCGAAGATGATGTCGGTCAACCCGATCGCGATCATGACGAGCATCATCGGAGTGAAATATCGCTTGCCGTCGATCCGCACCGTGAGCTTCGCTTCGTGGTAGCGGTCGGTGGTCGGCAGCACCCGGCGCACCAGGCGCACCGCGGCGTTCTCCTTGTACTCCTCGTCCTCCTCCTCGTCGGCCGTGACCAGTTTCCAGGCCGTGTACAGCAGGATCGCGCCGAAGAGGTAGAAGACACCGGCGAACGCCTCGACCGCGGCCGCGCCGAGCGCGATGAAGATACCGCGGAAGAGCAGCGCGAGCACGATACCGACCAGCAGTACGCGCTGGCGGTGCCGTGGAGGTACCGCGAACCCGGAGCCCAGGATCAGGATGAAGATGAACAGGTTGTCGACACTCAACGAGTACTCGACGATCCAGCCGGTGAAGAAATCGATACTCTGATCGCCCCCGGCCGCGAAGCCCAGGCCGATGCCGAACGCGATCGCGAGCGACACGTACAGGGAGACCCAGAGCGTCGCTTCACGCATCGACGGTGCACGAGGGTTGCGAACGACGACGAAGAAGTCGACCGCGATCACAGCGATCAGGACGGTTAACGTCGCTCCCCAAACCCAGGGTTGGACATCCATGCGCGGTTCTCCTCAGGGTTTTTGCGCAAGTTGGTAGGTGCCCGGGCCGGTTCTGCCCGGGCACGAACGTCATCGGGTTAATCAGCGCGAGGGTGAGCGTTTCTTGTCCGCTCTCTTCTCCTCCCTACGCCGTAGCATGGTGCTCGCGTGCGCCGAATAGCGGTCGAGCAGCGCATTCGCGAGCGGGTTGTGAACCTGGATGCGCAGAAGCCACCGCGGCGCGATTCGCTCGTGCAACCAGAGAAAACCGATGGCGAAGCCGACGCTCAACATCGCCTGGAACAGCAGGAACGACCACAGGGGCTCCCGCAGGACCGTGTCGTAGTCGAACGTGTAGGCCATGGCGAACTCGTGGACCAACCGCGCGAGCGGGAAGCAGACCGCCCAATAGGCCGCCATGGGACCAACGGTTCCGATCTGGAACCACCCCAGAGCGAGGAGGACGCAGTAACCGCCCCCTGCGATGGCCATAGGCACGCCCATGGCCATCGCGGAGGTCGCCATGAACCCCAGCGACAGTCCGCCAAGGGTGGATATCAGCGCCGCGAACAGGCCGCACAGCAACCCGATCGCGATTCCCGGAACGGCGAGCTCGACGAGCCCTAACGGAGTGATCGGTGACGGAGCGCGGGATCTCGATGTCGTTCCCATTAGCTCACCACAACCCCGAAGGCGAACAGCGAGTAGAACAGCGCACCGAGGTAGAACAACGCGCCGAAACCGATGATGGCGTTCGACACGATCCCCGGTCGGATCTTCTTCGGCAGCATCATGTTGTTGACCAGCAGCAACACGACGCAGTAGGCCCCCATGGCGAAGGTGGACAGGAACGCCAGGGTGTCCAGAATCCCCGCCGGGCCGTCAGCCGGACCGAACAGCAGGATCAGGATGCCGAAGGCGATGACGCCCCACAGGAACATGGCGTACAGCTTCGACAGGCTGAACCGCTGGGCGCCGGGGATGAAGTAGTACGTCATGTCCGCCTGGCCGCGCGAGAACGAGTCGAACAGGCCGAGGGTGGCGTTCAGCCCGATCAGCGCGATGAAGCAGAAGAAGATCGTCCCGAGGAGCGGGCTTCCCGCCGAGGAGAACGCGCCGGCCATGGCCTGGAGCGCGGCGTCCTGCTCGCCGTCGCGGATGACCGTCCCCACGTTGGGGTCGAGCCGGGCGGAGGCCTGCGCGATGACGGTGAACGCGATGGTCACCAGCATCGTGATGCCCCAGAAGAGGACGATGGCGTCGAAGGTGACCCACTTGCGCCACCCCTTCCACTTCTCCATCTCCTCGGGGTCGTCGGTGTCGAACATGAAGCCCCGCGACGGCATGGCCTCCTGCTCGTTGGCGTTGGCCAGGCCGCGGATCTGCGGGATGTGCGCGCCCATGCCGGCCTGCTTGTCCCGCAGGTGGAGGGTGTACCACATCTGCTGCATGCCTGAGGGGCCGGCGAACGCGATCGAGCCGACGATGACCGGGAACCACGCCGCTGTTACCGCTTCGTCGGGCATGTAGCCGAAGGCGAACATGCCCGTGATCGTGGAGAGCACGTCCTCGAAGCTGCCGACCAGCGCGGCGACCACCGAGGTGCCCACGACGAGCGTGCCGATCAGGAGCGACAGCACGTTCTCCAGGAGGTTGTAGATCACCTTGGCCAGTGTGAAGACCACACCGACCAGGATCATCCCCGTGATCGCCGTAATCTGCCACGGGATGCCCGTGACATTCTCGAACGCCGCGGCTCCCGCTGAGAGGTGGCCCGGCCAGATATAGACCAGTATGGCTGTGGCGAAGAAGAACCACATGAGCGGCTTGAACACGCGCGCCGCGCCCATGAAGATGCTCTCGCCGGTCGCCATGGCGTAGCGCGCCATCTCCAGCATCACGAAGGCCTGAAGGCTCACGCCGATCAGGAAGAGCCAGCGAATCTCCGGTCCGAAGACCAGGACGAGACGCGGCCACATGTAGGACTCGCCCATCCCCACGCCGAGCGCGACGAGGAACATCGTCGGCCCGAGAATGTGGATCGACGGCGGTGCTTTCGGCAGCTTGCGTATGGGCATCGCCTCAAGCCCGCCGGCGTGCCAGTAGCGCTCTTCCGTGGCGCCCGCATCCTGCGTGGAAGGCGTCCCCTTGCCACCGCCCTCCGCCGAGGCGGAGTCGGAAGAATGAGAGGGTACCGGGACCGGCGGCGGCTCGTTCTTGGAGCGTGCGTCCCTACTCGGCACGCCGCCGGTGTTGGTTTCAGATGGGTCCATGACTGGAGCTCCCTGGCTGGGTGTGCGGATGTGAGCTGCTGACCCCCATCGCCCCCTTGATTTCTCTGCCTATCGCCTCCTTGTTCTCCCCGGGCCGTTCGGCCTGCGGCTAACTGCGGTCGTCGCCGTGGCGACCGCTGGCGGTGCGGTCATCCACCGCGGTGCCCGGTGGTCCGTTAGTGGCGGCTGCGGGACCACCGGGTGTGGCTGGTGTCAACGGATGGCTTCCGGAGGGTGGTGGTCCCAGGTCAGAGCAGACCCGCGGCACGCGCCCAACGGTACTTCGCCCCGAGCACCGCGACCGGGCGCTCCGTGGTGTACGGATGCGCGATGATGCGGTGCTCGAAGAGGTAGTCGCTCGCCTTCTCCACCTCGGTGTCGCCGGCGAGCGAAGCGACCACCGGCTTGTCGATCCCCTTGGCGCGCGCTTCGTTGACCACGCGTGCGGTCAGTTCCGCGAACACCATCGGCGGGGTGACGATCGTGTGCCAGTACCCGAGGATCAGCGCGTGGATCCGCGGGTCCTCGAGCCCGAGCCGGATGGTCGCCTCGTAGGTCGACGGCGGTTCGCCGCCGGTGATGTCGATGGGGTTGCCCGAGGCCCCGAACGGCGGGATGTAGCGCCGGAACTCCTCGTCCAGGTCCGGCGGGATGTCCATCAGGGACAGCCCGGCCTCGACGCAGGCGTCGGAGAGCAGCACACCCGAACCGCCCGCCCCGGTGATGATCACGACGTTCTCACCCTTCGGGGTCGGCATGAGGGGGAGCCCGCGAGCGTAGTCCAGCATGTCGTTCAGCCCGGGCGCCCGGATGACGCCGGCCTGGCGCAGCACGTCGTCGTAGACCTTGTCGTCACCGGCCAGGGCACCCGTGTGCGAGCTGGCGGCACGCGCACCCAGTGCGGTGCGGCCGGCCTTGAGGACCACGACCGGCTTCTTCTTGGTCATGCGCTTCGCGGTCTCGACGAAGGCCTTGCCGTCCTTGAGGTCCTCCAGGTGCATCGCGACGCACTGGGTGTTCTCGTCCTGCTCGAAGTAAGTCAGCAGGTCGTCCTCGTCGATGTCGGACTTGTTGCCGAGCCCCACGATCGCGGACACGCCCATCTTCGTCGTACGGCTGTAGCCCAGGATGGCCATGCCGATCCCGCCGCTCTGCGAGGTGAGCGCGACACCCCCGCGCACGTCGTAGGGCGTGCAGAACGTGGCGCACAGGTTCTGCGGGGTGTAGTAGTAGCCGTAGATGTTCGGGCCGAGCAGGCGGACGCCGTGCTGCTTGGCCGCGGCGACGACCTCCTCCTGGAGCTCCACGTTGCCGGTCTCCGCGAAACCCGAGGGGATCAGGACCGCGGTGGACACCCCCTTGGCCCCGCACTCGGCGATGGCGGCGAGCACGAACTTGGCCGGCACGGTGAAGATCGCGACGTCGATCTCACCGGGCACGTCGGTGATCGACGGGTAGGCCTTGTATCCGAGGATCTCGGTGGCCTTCGGGTTGATCGGGTAGATCCCGCCGGCGAACCCGCCATTCTGCAGGTTCTTCATCACCGAGTTGCCGATCTTGCCGTCCTCCGCGGAGGCGCCGACCACCGCAACCGACCGGGGGTTCATCATCCGGTTCATCACCTGCAGGATGTCCTGCTGGGAGTACCGGTCCGGTTCGGTCACCTCACCGTCGTCGAGCAGGATCCGGATGTCGGCCGCGCACGCGCCCTCGGCGGTGGCGAACACCGGGTTGAGGTCGAACTCGCTGATCTCGGGGAAGTCGGTCACCAGGGCGGCGACCTGCTGGATCACGTCAGCGAGCGCCTCGCGGTCCACCGGTTCGGCGCCGCGCGCCCCCTGGAGGACCTCGGCGGCCTTGATGCCGTCCACCATGGAGCGGGCCTCGTTCCGGTCCAGCGGCGCGAGGCGGAAGGTGATGTCCTTGAGCACCTCCACGAGGACCCCACCGAGCCCGAACGCGACCACCTTGCCGAAGGTCGGATCGGTGACCGACCCGATGATGACCTCCTGCCCGCCGCCGACCATCTGCTGCACCTGGACACCGGTGATCGTGGCCGACGCGTCGTACTTCTTCGCGTTGGCGATGATCTTCTCGTAGGCGTCCTTGGCGTCGGCTTCGCTGTCGACACCGACGACGACACCGCCGGCGTCGGTCTTGTGCAGGATGTCCGGCGAGACGATCTTCATCGCCACCGGCGTGCCGATCTTCTTGACCAGTGATACGACTTCGTCCTGGCTCGTGGCCAGGCCCTCCGCCGGCGTGGGGATGCCGTAGCGTCGCATACCAGCTTGCCTTCGGGCCCGGTCAGCGCCTGCCGGCCTTCGGCGCGCGCTTTGGCCACCACTTCACGGACGGCCGCCTTGTCAGCGTTGCCTCCGGTCATACTCAGATCACCCCGTTCGCTTTGAGCTCAGCGAGCTCGGTGGCTGATACACCCAGCTCGCCGACATAGACGTCCTCGTTGTGCTCGCCGAGCAGCGGTGAACGGTGGACATCCACCGTGGAGTCGGAGAGTTTGATCGGATTGCCCACCGTTGAGAAGGCTCCCCGATTCGGGTGGTCGACGTCCACGATCATGTCGTTGTCCACGAGGGAGTCGTCCTCGATCAGTTCCTTCGTGGAGAGGATGGGGCCGCACGGGATGTTGTGCTCGTTCAGTTTTTCGAGCACCTCCCACTTCCCGTGGTTGATCGACCATTCCTCGATCAGCTGGAACATCTTGTCCAGTTTCGGGAGCCGCGCCTCCGGCGTACTCCACTCCGGGTCGTCCGCGAGCTCCGGGCGGCCGATCAGTTTGGCGATCGGGCCCCAACCGACCGGCTGCACGATGACGTAGACGTAATCGTTGGGCCCGCCCGGCTTGCACCTGACCGCCCAGCCCGGCTGCCCGCCACCGGATGCGTTGCCCGAGCGGGGAACCTCGTCACCGAACTCCTCGTTCGGGTACTCGCGAAGCGGCCCGTGCGTGAGGCGCTGCTGGTCGCGCAACTTGACGCGGCACAGGTTGAGCACCGAGTGCTGCATGGCGACGGTGACCCGCTGGCCGGCGCCCGTGTGCTCCCGCTGGTACAGCGCGGCGAGGATTCCCGCCACGGTGTGGATCCCGGTACCCGAGTCGCCGATCTGCGCACCGGTCGCGAGCGGCGGACCCTCCTCGAAACCGGTGGTGCTCATCGATCCGCCCATGGCCTGGGCGACGACCTCGTAGGCTTTGTAGTGCTTGTACGGGCCGTCACCGAACCCCTTGATAGAGGCATAGATCAGCCTGGGATTGATCTCCCGCAGCCGCTCCCAGGTGAAGCCCATGCGGTCGACCGCCCCGGGCCCGAAGTTCTCGACCAGAATGTCGGACTTCCCGAGCATCTTCGTGAACAGCTCTTTCCCCTGTTCACTTTTCATGTTCAGCGTGATGCTGCGCTTGTTGCAGTTCAGCATCGTGAAGTAGAGGCTGTCCACATCGGGCAGATCACGAAGCTGACTGCGCGTGATGTCCCCGGTCACGGACTCGACCTTGACCACATCCGCGCCCAGCCACGCCAGGATCTGCGTACACGACGGCCCGGACTGGACATGGGTCATGTCGAGGACGCGGACACCTTCGAGTGCCTTACCCATCCTGTTTCTCCCTCGTGGGCGGTCACTTGTACATGGTCTGGTTCATGGTCCCGGGCGCGTAGACCTCCGGATCCACCCAGACGTTGATCAGTGACGGCTTGCCGGACTCGCGGGCGCGCTCCAGTGCGGGACGGATCTCCGCCGGGTCGGAGACGTCCTCGCCGTAACCGCCGAGCAGGCGGGCGAACTCGCCGAAGCGGACGTTGCCGAGCGTGTTGCCGACCCGTCCGCGGTCCGCGCCGTACTTCTCGATCTGGCCGTACCGGATCTGGTTCATCGACGAGTTGTTGCCGACGATGCCGACGAACGGCAGGTCGAACCGGACCAGCGTCTCGAAGTCCCAGCCGGTGAGGCTGAAGGCGCCATCACCGAAGAGGCAGACGACCTCCTTCTCCGGCAGGGCCTGCTTGGCCGCCATGACGAAGGGGACGCCCACTCCGAGGGTCCCGAGCGGCCCCGGGTCCATCCAGTGGCCCGGCGCCTTGGGCTGCACGACCTGGCCGGAGAAGGTGACGATGTCACCGCCGTCGCCGATGTAGATCGAGTCCTCGGTCAGGAACTCGTTGATCTCGTGCACCAGGCGGTAGGGGTCGATCGGCGAGGCGTCGGAAAGCTGGCGGGGGAGCCGCTTCTGGTACGCCTCGTCCTCCACGGCGCGCAGCTCCTCGAGCCAGGCCTTGCGCTGCGCGGAGTGGTTGGTCGACCGGCCGGAGTTCGCTTCGGTGACAGCGGAGAGGATCCGCCCCGCGTCCCCGACGATCCCGAGGTCGACGTCCCGGTTGCGGCCCACGGTCCGGTAGTCGAGGTCGATCTGGACCACCGTCGCCGACTTCGAAAGGCGCTTGCCGTAGCCCATCCGGAAGTCGAAGGGGGTGCCGACCACGATGATCAGGTCGGCGTTCTGGAACGCGTACCTGCGGGACAGCTGCAGGTGGTGGGGGTCGCCGGGCGGAAGCGTTCCACGCCCGGAGCCGTTCATGTAGGCCGGTACGTTGAGCGTGCGTACGAAGTCGATCGCGTCCTCGGTGGCCCGGCAGGTCCAGGTCTGGCTGCCGAGCAGGATGCACGGCTTCTCCGCCTTGGCGACGAGGTCGGCCAGTTTCTCGACGGACTCCGGGTCGCCCGCGCTGCGCGTGGACGCGCGGTAGTGCCCCGCCTCGGGGATCCGGGCGTTGGCCGCCGGGACCTTCGCGTCCAGTACGTCCCGGGGGATCTCCAGGAACGACGGGCCCGGTGCACCATGGTGGGCCTCGCGGAACGCCATCGACACGATGTCGGCCACGCGTTCGGTCGCGGGGACGCTCGCGGCGAACTTGGTGATCGGCGTCATCATGTCAACGTGCGGCAGGTCCTGCAGCGACCCCATCTTGTGCTGGCTAAGCGAGCCCTGCCCGCCGATCAGCAGCATGGGGCTCTCCGCGCGGAACGCGTTGGCCACACCCGTCACGGCGTCCGTCGTCCCGGGACCCGCGGTGACGACCGCACACCCGGGGCGTCCGGTGATCCTGGCATAACCATCGGCGGCGTGCGCGGCAACCTGCTCGTGCCGGACATCGACGACGTCGATGCCCTCATCGACGCACCCGTCGTAGATGTCGATGATGTGCCCACCGCAGAGGGTGTAGATCACTTCTACGCCCTCCGCTTTCAAAGCTTTCGCCACCAGATGCCCGCCGGAGATGAGCTCGGGGTCACCGACCTCTTTCGCCGCACTGGACTGGGTGGCGCTGTCAGGCGTGGTATTGGCCAGCTGCGCCATTTGTGCCCTCAACTCCTCACATCTACCGTCTAGCGGCTACCGCATACTGCATACCATATGGGCTAATACTGGACTCCAATCGAGTTGGTTGTCCAGAGCGCTTATGCGGTGACCTGGATGCCGAATCCGCCCGCAGGCACGCCGATCGATTCCGCGCCGGCATGTCCACGGCGTATTCCCTCCCGACTGTGGACCTCGACCCGTTGACCGAGTCGCTTCATACTGTATACTGCATACAACATCAGCGCAAGAACGGAGACATCGTGAGAGTTGCTGTTCTTGGCGCCGGCGCGATCGGCGCATACGTGGGTGCCTGCCTTCAGCGCGCAGGGGTCGAGGTGCACCTCATCGCACGCGGGCCACACCTACAGGCAATTCGCGAATCGGGAGTGCAGGTTCGCAGCCCTCGCGGCGATTTCGTCGCCCACCCGTACGCCACCGACCGACCCGACGAGGTGGGGCCGGTGGACCACATATTCCTAGGTTTCAAGGCGAACCAGTACGCCGCCGCCGGGCCGATGGTCCGGCCGATGCTGCACGAGAAAACAACGATCATCGCCGCGCAGAACGGTATCCCGTGGTGGTACTTCCACGGGGTACCCGGCAAGTTCAAGGACCGCCGGATCGAAACCGTCGACCCGGGCGGCGCGGTCAGTGCCGCGCTGCCGGTGGAACGGGCCATCGGCTGCGTCGTCTACGCGGCCACCGAGATAGCGGCTCCGGGACAGATCCGGCATCTGGAGGGCACCCGGCTCTCCATCGGTGAGCCGGACGGAACGCAGTCCGCACGCTGCCACGAGTTCGCCGACGCGATGGTCGCAGGTGGCCTCAAGTGCCCGGTCGAACCGGACCTGCGCCACGACATCTGGGTCAAGCTCATGGGCAATGTCGCCTTCAACCCGATCAGCGCGCTCACCCGGGCGTCGATGATCGGCATCTGCCAGAACATGAACACCCGGGAACTGGTCATCGAGAGCATGCGCGAAACCCTCGCGGTGGCGGCGAGTCTCGGTGTCCACCCGGAGGTCTCCATCGAGCGCCGGCTGGCCGGCGCCGAACGGGCCGGCGACCACAAGACGTCGACCCTGCAGGATCTGGAGAAGGGCAAACCCCTCGAACTGGACGCGATCCTGGGCGCGGTCGTCGAACTCGCCGATCTGACGGGGACCGAGATCCCGGCACTCCGGGTGGTCCACGCGCTCGCCGATCTGCTCAACGCGCAGATCGAGCCCGCCGCCTGAGGAACGCACAGAGCTGTGGACACGTACGGCGCGACTTCGCCGAGTAGGAGGTTTGTTCAATGCCCCTTGACGTCAAGCCGGGAACCGAATGGGCAGCCGTGTACGGTCGCTGCCAGCGCGCCGCGCCCGAAGCCTTCCACGATGACAGGCTGCTGAACTACTGGAACGCCGGCTGGACTCGGGACGGTGCGCCGGAGCCCGCCATCTCGCCGGTGGACGGGAGCGCTATCGCCGGCCCGCCGCGCCTCAACAGCGCCACAGCGGAACGCGCCGTGCGTGCCAGCGCTGAGCAGCACCGCGACTGGGCCATGGTCCCGGTCGCGGAACGCAGGACGCGCGTGGTCGAGACCCTCGACGAACTGGCCGAACACCGGGACCTGCTCTCGCTCCTGCTGGTCTGGGAGATCGGCAAGCCCTGGCACAGCGCGACCTCGGACGTCGACCGGTGCATCGACGGGGTCCGGTGGTACGCGGACGAGATCGAGTCGATGATGGACGGCCGGGTGCCTCTGGAGGGCCCGGTGAGCAACATCGCGAGCTGGAACTACCCGATGAGCGTGCTGATGCACGCAATGCTGGTGCAGGCGCTGGCCGGCAATGCCGTGATCGCGAAGGCGCCGACCGACGGGGGCGTGAGCTGCCTGACGCTGGCCACCGCGATCGCCGCACGGCACGGGCTGCCGTTGACGCTGATCAGCGGAAGCGGCTCCGAGCTCTCGCCGGCCCTGGTGAACTCACCGGAGCTCGGGTGTGTGTCCTTCGTCGGCGGACGGGGTGCCGGAAGCACGGTCGCGGCGAGCGTGCTGGAGTCCGGCAAGCGGCACATGCTGGAGCAGGAGGGGCTGAACTGCTGGGGTGTCTGGGAGTTCAGCGACTGGCCCACCTTGGCCGGACATATCCGCAAGTCCTTCGACTACGCGAAGCAGCGCTGCACAGCCTACCCGCGCTACGTCGTGCAGCGGTCGCTGTTCGACAAGTTCCTCGCCACCTACCTTCCGGTTGTCCGCGAGATCAGTTTCGGCCATCCGCTGGCCGTGGAGTCCGCGGACGACCCACTGCCCAAGCTCGATTTCGGGCCGCTCATCAACGACGCGAAGGCCAAGGAACTGCGGAACGCTGTGGACGACGCGATCGCCCGGGGAGGCGTTCCGCTCTACCAGGGCGATGTGGCCGAGGGGCGGTTCATCCCGGAACAGCAGACCTCGGCGTACTTCGCCCCCGTGGCGATTCTCGAGCCGCCGGCGCCTTCTCCGCTGCACCACGCGGAACCGTTCGGTCCGGTGGACTCCATCGTGCTCGTCGACACCGAGGCGGAACTGCTCGCCGCGATGAACGCCAGCAACGGAGCACTGGTGGCCTCGCTGGCGTGCGACGACCAGACGATGGCCACCCGGCTCGCCTCGGAGGTCCAGGCGTTCAAGGTCGGCATCAACAGGCCGCGTTCCCGCGGGGACCGCGATGAGTTCTTCGGCGGCAAGGGGGCGTCGTGGCACGGCGCCTTCGTCGGCGGAGAACTGCTCGTGCACGCTGTCACGCAGGGACCGGCCGGAGAACGGCTCTACGGGAACTTCCCCTCGTACAGCCTGTACCCGCAGGCCTGAGTCCGGGTCCGCGGTACCGGGTACGGGAGGTTGGTCGGCGTGCTGTTCAGCCAGCTCGAATATCTCGTCGCACTGGCGAAGGAAGGCCACTTCAGCCGGGCTGCGGAGGCGTGCCATGTCTCCCAGCCCGCGCTGTCGGCCGGGATCCGCAGGCTTGAGGCGGAGTTCGACACCCAGATCGTCCGCAGGGCCAACCGTTTCGAAGGACTCACCGCGGAGGGCGAGAAGCTCGTGGCGTGGGCCCGCCGGATCCTCGCCGACCGGCAGGCGCTGACCGAAGAGCTCCAGACCATGCGCGGTGAGCTGAGCGGGACACTGCGCATCGGCGCGATCCCGACGGCGCTTCCCGCTCTGTCCATGCTCACCCAGCCGTTCCAGCAGGAGCACCCACAGGTGCGGCTCACTCTGCTGTCGCTGTCGTCAACGGACATCCGCCGTTCCCTCGGCGAGTTCGACATCGATGCGGCGGTGTCCTACCTGGACGCGCCGTGCGGCAGCGGGATCCGGGCACTGCCCCTGTACCGGGAGCGGTACGTCCTCCTCGCCCCATGGGAGTCGACCCCCCGGACACAGGAGGCGGTGACCTGGGCGGAGGCGGCGACAATGCGGTTGTGTCTGCTGACCGGGGACATGCTCAACCGCCAGTTCCTGGACAGGACGTTCGAGTCGGTGAATACGCGGCCGCGCGTGGAGCTGGAGACGAACTCGATCTCGGCGCTGTACGCGCACGTGCTGGACGGCTCGTTCGCCACGATCATGCCGCACACATGGCTGCGGACCTTCCGGGTGTCGGAGGACATGCGCGTGATGCCGCTGGTGGAACCGCACGTCACCCAAAGTGTCGGACTGCTCGTCCCGAACCACGAGCCGGAGTCCCTCCTGTGCAGGGCGCTGGTGAAGGTCGCGGATCAGCTCACGATGGCCGGCCGGCTGGACAGTCTGCTCCGCGAGCGGCTGCGCGGGCTGCCCCGCACCGGCTGAGCGCCGTGAGAGAGGGCTTCTGCCCGGCCCACTGCCGGGCAGAAGCCCTTCACGGTACGGCGGCGTGTGCTATCTGGCACCCGCGGTGTAGGAGTGCGCGCCCGCGCCGGCGAGCGCACCTCCCTGCACGATGAGGTACTCCTCCCTGATCGGGCGCTCCTCGAACCAGCACTCCAGGATCTCCCGCGTGCCGGCGGCGTAGCGCGCCTGGGCGGACAGCGAGCTACCCGAGATATGCGGAGTCATGCCGTGGTGCGGCATGGTGCGCCACGGGTGGTCGGGCGGGGCCGGCTGCGGGTACCACACGTCGCCGGCATAGCCGGCCAGCTGGCCGCTCTCCAGGGCGCGCACGATCGCGTCCCGGTCGCAGATCTTGCCTCGCGCGGTGTTCACGATGTACGAGCCGCGTTTCATGGTGTTGATGAGCTCGTCGTTGAACAGGTGCTCGGTCTCCGGGTGCAGCGGCGCGTTGATGGTCACCACGTCGCAGACCGGCACCATGTCCTGCGTGGTGGGGTGGAAGGTCACCCCCAGCTCCTCCTCGACCTCCGCGGGCAGCCGGTGCTTGTCGGTGTAGTGCAGGTGCACGCCGAACGGCTTGAGCCGGCGCAGCACGGCACTCCCGATGCGCCCGGCGGCGACCGTCCCGACGTGCATGGCCTCAAGGTCGTAGGAGCGCTTCACGCAGTCGGCGATGTTCCAGCCCCCGTCCAGTACCCACTGGTGGGACGGGAGGTAATTGCGGACCAGGGACAGGATCATCATCACGACGTGTTCGGCGACACTGATGCTGTTGGAGTAGGTGATCTCGGCGACGGTGATTCCGCGCTCGATCGCCGCGTCCAGATCAATATGGTCCGAACCGATTCCCGCGGTAATGATCAGTTTGAGGTTCTTCGCCCTTTGAATACGCTCCCTTGTCATATAGGCCGGCCAGAACGGCTGTGAGATCACCACTTCGGCGTCTTCGAGCTCGCGGTCGAGTACCGAGTCGGGGCCCTCCTTGTCGGAGGTCACCACCAGGGTGTTCCCCTGCGACTCAAGGAAGTTCCGCAGCCCCAGTTCCCCGGAGACACAACCGAGGAGCTCGCCCGGTGTGAAATCGATCGCCTTCGGGCTCGGTGTGGTCTGCCCGTCCGGATACCTTTCCACGGTGGGGATTTCATCTCGGGCGTAGGCCGGCGGGTAACCATCGACGGGATCGTCATAGAGGACACATACGATTTTCGACATGGCCGACTCCACAATCCGCGATAGGCGGTTTTGTTCAAGCCGAATGGCTCTGAAACCATCCTTATGGCACGTTGTGCGCAAGTCAAAGCACTTCTATTGACAACGCTATAAGCATCGCCTATCGCACGCTCTTGCCGCGCCATCGCGCGGTAGTCCGCCCGCTACCCGATTCCCGCGCGCACCACACCCCCGCGGTCCTATTACCGCCGAACGCGTTCATGCCGCCATCGCCGTGCGATGGCGGCATGAACGGCGCACGACCGGCCGCGGCCACTCAGGGACGCGGCACGGGTCACCCGCTGAGTGCGGTACGGACGAGTTGCGCGGCTTCGCTGGGAGTCTTGCCGACGGTGACGCCGGCCGCTTCGAGGGCGCGCTGCTTGGCGTCCGCGGTACCGCTGG
>NZ_LAJC01000005.1 GCF_000981225.1 Allosalinactinospora lopnorensis | reverse complement strand
CCCCGCGCGGGCCCGCGGCCGGGGTGCCGCCGCCCAAAGGTCAGCGCAGGAACGTGATGCTCAGCCCCGCGATCGCGATGGCGAACACCATCACCACGGCGCTGTAGCCGAGGACCTGCCCGGCCCGGAGCCTGGTGAGGGCCAGCAGCGGCAGCGCCCAGAACGGCTGCAGCCCGTTCGTGAGCTGGTCGCCCATCGCGACGGCCATCACCCCGGTGCCGGGGTCGACGCCGAGCGCCCCGGACGCGCTGACGACGATCGGTCCCTGGACCGCCCATTGCCCGCCGCCCGACGGCACGGCGAGATTCACTAGGCACGCGCTGATCAGCGTCCAGAACGGGTAGCTGAACGGGGTGGACACCGACACGAACCACATGGCGATCATCTCCAGGAGGCCCGAGTGCTCCATGATGCCCATGATCCCGGCATAGAACGGGAACTGGATGATGACCGCCGACGCGCTCTTCGCCCCGTCCGCGGCGGCGGAGGCGTAGCTCGCGAGGCTTCCGTGCAGGCCGATGCCGAGCACCAGGAACATGAAGTTCAGCAGGTTCAGGTCCATTCCCACGATGCCTGAGCGCAGCAGCTCGGGCACCAGGTAGACCAGCCCGGCCGCGGTCACGAGCGCGGCCAGGACCCGGCTGTACATGAGCCGCTGCGCGGGTGTCCGGCGCTGCACGGCCGTATCGGTCGCCGCTGCGGCGGCCGGATCCTCGGACCGGGCGGCGCCGAAGTCCTCGTCGATCTCCTCGCACTCCTCGACGCGCGGGTGCATGCTCAGCAGCAGCAGGGGCGCGCCGATCAGCATCGCGGCGAGAAAGACCAGGTTGAAGGGCTGGAAGATGGTCTCGCTGAGCGGCAGCGTGCCGATCTCGTCGACCAGGAAGTGGTCGGGGGTGTTGACGAGGAGGGGCGCCGACCCGGACAGGCCGCTGTGCCACACCATCAGGCCCACATACCCGGACGCGGCGAGGAGGGGGAAGTGCACCCTGATCCCCCGCGCCCGGCAGGACTGGGCGACCTTGACGGCCAGCAGCGCACCGGAGATCAGCCCCAGCCCCCAGTGCACCATCCCCATGAGCGCGGCGCACAGCGCGGTGAGCGCGTATGCCGACCTGGGACCGCGGGGCAGCGCGGCGATCCACTCGATCCCGCGCTTGAGCGGCGGCGAGTTCGCCAGCGCATAGCCGGTGACCAGGACCAGCGTCATCTGCATCCCGAACTCGAGCAGTCCCCAGAATCCCTCGTACCAGTCCTGGACCAGCCGATACGGCCCGTGGTCGGTGAAGACGAGCCCGGCCAGGTAGACGAGAATCGACAGCCCTATCGCGAACACGAAGGCGTCGGGGATCCACCGTGTGCTGAAGGCCGCGAGGGCGTTGCCGATCCGGCGCATGTGTCACTCCACACTCACCCACCAGCAGTGATCCCCCGCGCTCGACCCCTGGTGCGTTCTTCTCGACGTCAAGGCACGTGGACGAGTGTGATGTGAGTTACGCGCCAGGTCAAGATCACGGAACCACACAAGCCGCCCGGCTCCCATGCGGAACAGGCGCACCGGCCCCCTCAGGCGCCGACCACTCCCCCGCGAGGCTCCGGTCCAGGTGCGCAGGCGGCCGCCTCACCCGTCCAGGCGGTGCTGTTGCGGACTGACACCGCGGACGCGTTTGAATGCGGTGCTGAGCGCGAAGGAGTCGCTGTAGCCCACCTGCCGGGCGATCGTCGCGATCGTGGCGTCGGACTCGCGGAGCAGGTCCGCGGCACGGGTCAGCCGCCAGTTGGCCAGGTACGCCATGGGCGGCTCGCCGACCAGGCCGGTGAAGCGGCGGGCCAGCGTGGCACGGGAGACGCCGGCGGCCTCCGCCAGCGCGGCCACCGTCCACCGGCGGGCCGGGTCGCCGTGCAGCATCCGCAGGGCGCGTCCCACCACCGGGTCGCTGTGCGCGCGGTACCAGGCCGGTGCCCCGGCCTCCGGGCGGGAGAACCAGGCGCGCAGGACAGCGATCAGCAGCAGGTCCAGCAACCGGTCGAGGACGACCTCCTGCCCCGGCTCGTCCTTGACGATCTCCGCGCCCAGCAGCGCCAAGAGCGCCGAGTCCCATGCCGCATCGGCGAGGGCGACCAGTGGCGGCAGTGCGGCGAGCAGCCGCCGGCTGATCTCACCGCGCATCTGGTAGGTGCCGATGAGCATCTCCGTCGCACCGTCCGGGCTGTTTCCCCAGGTCCGCACGCCCAGCCCCATGGACTGGGCGAGGTCCTCCCCCTCCGGGGTCGTGCAGCGCTGCCCGGGGTGGATGACCGCCTGGGGCGGTGTGTCCGGATCGCCGGCGACCGTGTACGGGTCCGGTCCGCGCATGATCGCGACGTCCCCGGACCCCAGCGCCAGCGCGTCCTCCGCGCCGGAGAGCGCCCACGCCTTGCCCCGGGTGAGGGCCACCAGGGTGAACGGCGCGCGGTCCTCCACCCGTATCGACCAGGGCGGGTCCATGACCGCGCGGAGCAGGAAGGCCCCGCGGGCACGCGGCCCGTCAAGGAGACTCGCGAGCGCGTCCATGCCCAGAAGTCTAGACGCACGGACATGGGATCGAGCCCATCAGCCATGGTTCGTCTCACGACCCGGGACTTCAATAGGGGTATGACGCAGAATACGCAACAGCAGAGAACGACACTGGTCCTGGGCGGCACCGGCAAGACCGGCCGCCGGGTGGCGGAACGGCTCGCGGCGCGCGGCCGACCGGTCCGCATCGGTTCCCGCTCCGGCGCCCCGCCGTTCGACTGGGAGGACCGGACCACGTGGGAGCCCGTGCTGCGGGACGCGGCGTCGGTGTATCTGGCCTACTACCCCGACGCCGGCTTCCCCGGAGCCGCTGACACGATCCGGGCGTTCACGAGGACCGCGGAGCGGTCCGGTGTCGAGCGGATGGTTCTGCTGACCGGCCGCGGCGAGGAGGGGGCCCAGCGCAGCGAGCAGGCGGTCCGCGAATCCGGGCTCGCCTGGACGATAGTGCGGTCGAGCTTCTTCGCGCAGAACTTCAGTGAGGACTTCCTGGTGGAAGGGGTGCGCAGCGGCGCGGTCGCGTTCCCCGCCGGCGACGTGGCGGAACCGTTCATCGACATCGAGGACATCGCCGACGTCGCGGTCGCGGCGCTGACCGAACACGGGCACGCGGGCCGCCTGTACGAGGTGACCGGACCTCGGCTCCTGACCTTCGCCGAGGCCATCGCGGAGATCGCCGGGGCATCCGGCCGCCGGATCGACTACCTGCCGATCTCTCCGGAGGAGTTCGCATCCGCGCTTACCGAGCACGGCGCTTCGGTCGGGTTCGCGACCCAGTTGACTGATCTACTGAGAACCGTCCTGGACGGCCGCAACACCCACCTTGCCGACGGCGTCCAGCGCGCCGTGGGGCGGGAGCCCCGCGACTTCGCCGACTATGCACG
This sequence comes from Allosalinactinospora lopnorensis, assembly GCF_000981225.1. GTDB lineage: Bacteria > Actinomycetota > Actinomycetes > Streptosporangiales > Streptosporangiaceae > Allosalinactinospora > Allosalinactinospora lopnorensis. Next base: position 118,549 of record NZ_LAJC01000005.1, on the reverse strand, counting down.
CGATACCGCCGCCGGTGTCTGGGCCTCCTGAGGGAGCGCAGGGACGAGAGGAGACGGCCCGATGCTCGAAGTGCTCCGCGGGGTGACGCTGATCGCGGCCACACTGACCATGGGGCTCGCCGCCGGCCTGTTCTACGCCTTCGCCGTGGCCGTGATGCCGGGGCTCGGGCAGTCCAGCGACCGGACCTTCGTCGAGACGATGCAGCGGATCAACGTGGCGATCGTCAACGGTTGGTTCCTCGTCGTCTTCTTCGGTCCCCTGGTGCTGCCCCTTGCCGCCGCCGCGCTGCATCTTCCCGTTGGCGGGCGGGCCGCGCTGCCGTGGATCGCGGCCGCCTTCCTGCTCTACGGCGCGACGATCGTGATCACGATCGCGCGCAACATCCCGATGAACAACGCGCTCGACGCGGCCGGGCCGGTCGACCGGATCGCCGACCCCGGCGAGGTGCGGGCGCGCTTCGAGGGATCCTGGGTGCGCTGGAACGTCGTGCGCGCGATCACGTCGACCGCCGCGTTCGGCTGCCTCATCTGGGCTCTGGTGCTCTACGGGCGCATCGCCGCCGGAGCCTGACCGCACATCGGCACCGGCCCCGTGGCTACCGAGCATCCCGAGAAGCCCTTGCGGGCGGGCCGCGGCAGGGGCGCCGCTCCCCTGGCCGCGCGGACGGCCGGCTCGCTACCAGGCGGCGAACACGCCGCCGGCGATGAGGGCCGCGCCGACGACCGGCACGATCCCGGGACCGATAGGGAAGGTCTTCTCCGCGAGGAGCACAACGGTCAGGGCGGCGACCACCCAGAGGGTGTGGACCCCGACGGCGAACATGACCAGCATGAGGGCCCAACTGCTGCCCAGGCAGGCGATGGCGTGCCGGACCCCGGGCCGCCAGGCGCCGGCGTCGGGCCGTCCGTCCGTGTCGAGCAGGCCGGCCGGGCTGCGGCACTCGGCCAGGCAGCGCCGCTTGACCGGGAGGAACTGATACGCACCGGCGAGTACCAGTACGGCGGCGGCCACCAGCGACGGGCGCTCCTCAAGCCAGTGCCAGTTGTGCGCGAGATGGTGGACGGCGGCGTCACCGGAGAGCGCGGCGACACCGAAAACGGTCCAGACGGCGAAGTAGGCGGCGAGGAAGACGGCCAGGCCGCCCCGCGACCGGCCGTTCCTGGTCCGTGTGAACTCCTCCACGACCGGGACGGTGCTGGGCAGCATCATCGCTCCGATCATGACCTGCCAGCCGGCGATGAACAGGAGCACAGCGACGGGCAGCGCTCTGCTGTCAGACTCGAGCACCGTGCCGTGCGCGAGCAGGTTACCCAGGCCGAGCGCGTATCCGGCGAGCAGCACCACCCAAGCCGCGGCGGCGCCCCCGATGGTCACCGCCGCGGCTCCGTTCTCCCGGAGAAGCCCCTGCGCCAAGGCGGACTCCTCAGCCCGTGTAGCAGTACGAGTCGCTGGACGCGTCACCGCCCTGCAGGTGCGTCTGGTGGACCCGCAGCCCGCGGAAGTCACCGCCGTGCGGGAAGAACCCCGGATCGATGGACAGCCCGCCGTTTTCGGTGTCGGCGTCGAACTTCGCCGCCCAGGCACCGACACCGTCCGGGTAGAAGACGTCGTCCCATGACGCGTACAGCGAGTTCGTGCTGTACACCCGCTTCCCGTCGCGGCTGACCTCCACCATCTGCGGAGCGCCGGCCAGCGGCACCCCGGGCGCGGCCGGGTGCGGCTGCCGGCGGACGATTCCGCCGAGACGCACCGACCCGGTCTCGCGCGGGTTACGCGGGTCGCTGACGTCGTACTGCTTGAGCTCGCCGGTCCCCCAGCAGGAGACGTAGAGCCAGCGGTCGTCCACGGAAAGGTCGATGTCGGTGACGAACGGCGGAACCGCCTCGAACGGTTGCAGGGCGGGCGGCAGGTCGGAGGCATCGGCCGGCTCAGCGGGGATGGTGATGACCTTCTCCACGCGCCACGGGGCCTCCGGACGGCTTTCGTCCCGGAACCACATCCACACGGACGCCGAGAGATCGGCAACGCTGACGACCACGCCGACGAAACCCCACGTCTTGGTCGGGTCGTGCGCCGGCCGCACTTCGAGCACCATCTGGTGCTCGTCACCGAGATCGACGCGCTGCACCAGCTTGCGCTCGGACATGCTCCAGAAGTCGAGGTGGTGCCCGAACCTCCTATTGAGCAGGTCCTCCGGGTTGAGCCCGTTCTCGATCATCGACGGGGTCGCCCACTCCGAGGTGATCATCGTGTCGTGGAGGAGGTGCCACCACACGTCGTAGGAGAGGAACTGGTCTCCCCTGTCACGCTCCCAGGGGCCGAGGACGTCGAACGTGTCGTGGTCGATCAGCGCCACGCCGCCCGGGCCGTCGCCGTCGCCGTCGGCCCCGCCCAGATTGGACATGAAGATCGCATCGGGACCGCAGTGGACGGTGTGCGGCCGCGAGTACCCGGCCTTGGTGGCGAGCTCCTCGGCTTCGATGGTGCGCACAACCCTCGGGTTGAGCGGGTCGGGCTTGGTGTCCAGCACATAGGTGCGCGAGGACCGCAGGCCGGGCACGATCAGGTAGCGCCGTTCCATGTGACCCTCGTGACCGGTATGGCACAACGCGCTGGAGCACGCGTTCCACCCGAAGTGGTGCAGCTCGTTGCCGCCGGTCGGCAGCTCCGACCACCCCACGACCTCCCCGTAGGAACTCGACGAGGGATCGCAGTCGATCACCGATATGGCATCGGCCTGTTCTCCGGAGGGATCGAAAGCGGCCACATAGGCGAGCCGCTCAGCCGGCGCGGCTATGGCGGCCTCTGGTGTGCGGTACAGGGTCGGGTCAATGGTTTCGTGCATTGGAATCACCAGATCAGCTATCTTTGGTTGCTTTTTGACGCTATTCCTGGCGCCGAATTCAGGAAGAGAGGCGACGGTCCCGAAACATGCGCCGAAAGTCCTCCATGGCACCGGCCATCATGAGCACTCTCGGTGCGCGCCACACGGCACCGCCGGCGTCCGCACACGCAGCCGTCCCGCGAGCCCGGGTTCAGTCCCGCTGCAGCGCGGAGGCCCACGGGGAGAGGTCGTCGGCCCTGTAGTCCAGCCGGTCGTCCACGTGCACGACGCCCTCGACATGGCGGACCGACCGGCGCACCGCGAGGGCGCTGGACCGCAGCCGCACCCGCCCCTCCAGGGTGACGACTCCGCGTTCGACCCGCACACGGACATCGGGAAGGTCGAACTCGGTCAGCAGGCGGCGGGTGATCGCGTCATGGATCCAGGAGTCGGGCCGGGTGTACACCCCCACCAGATCGCTCCGGCTGAGAATGCGACGAGGACGCCCTCGGCGTCGATTACGGGGAGCCGCTTCACCCGGTGCTGGCGCATGAGGCTCGCAGCCTGCTCGACGCTCTTCCCCGGGCCGATGGTCACGACCGGGGTCGTCATGATGTGGCGCGCGGTCGTGGCCGCGCTCTTGGCTCGCTCCTGCCTGTTCCATGTCCGGGAGAGGCGCCGCTCCTCCGAGTCGCGCGGTCCCGCGAGCTTGAGGAGCAGATCCGACTCGGAGACGAGGCCCAGCACACGGTTGTCGCCGTCCACTATGGGCAGGGCGCTCACCTTGAAGCTATGCAGCAGCAGTGCGATGTCCCGAAGATCGGCGTCCGCTGAAGCGCTGACGACGTCCCTCGTCATCAGCTCGCTCACCCGCATCGCCACCGTGCTCCCCTTCTTTCTGCGCCGTTGAACGTCCGGGGCCGCTTCCCCTCGCTTCGGGAACGACGACGCGCTCCTCGCGGCGGGCCGGGTCGGGAGAGTGAAGGTCGCCGACGTAGGCTTCTCGCTCTGCCGCACCAGGCCGCACAGTGGAGAACCGGCGCTCCAGACCAGTGATCCGCAGGAGACGGACCAGCGCCGGAGGGAGCCCCTGGAGGGCGATGGCCCCGCCGCCATCTCCCGCGTGGTTGGCGGCCTTCACCAGCGCGGCCAGTCCTCGGGCGTCGCAGAAGGTGACACCGGAGAGGTCGACCGTGATACCCGGCCCGGCCGCCGCGATCGCGCGGGCCAGCTCAGCGGCGACCCTGTCGGCCGTGGCGAGATCCAGCTCTCCCGACACGTACACGAGGCCGCGTTCGCCGCCCGCCCCCGTCCCGACGTAGGCGGTCGAGGCCGCCTGCGTGGTGCTCGTACATCCTCTGCTCTGGTCACCCGAAACCGTGCTCATTAAGTCCCCCTCACTCTGCTGCCTCCACCACAGTGCCCTGAGGCAGCCGGTGGCGGGAGGGGACAAAAGCCCCTATCTCGGGTGCCCTTCGAACCGAAAGCTCCTGGTCACAGCCGGATCCTTCTCTGTGTTCCGCATCGGAACCGCGCCGCGGTACGGCGATCCCGCGAGGCCGCCCGGGACAGCCGCACCCCCTGTTCCGTGGACGCCGCTCCCGCCGGTCCGGGGGGCGCACGGCGACCGGCCGGAGTCAGCGCCGGTCCGGAACCCCGGGTTCGTCGGCCAGGGAGTGGAAGGCCTCTTCCTCTTGGGCGAAATGCAGGTTCAGGACCGCGTACAGCTCCAGCAGCGCCCGGGAGAGCTCCTGCCGGGACTCCTCACTCCCGGCGTCGTCGCGGAGCTGCGCGGTGAGTTCGCGGAGCCGGCGGAGCAGGGTGGAGATCTCGGCGTGTCCCCGGCTCATGGTGCCGGTGGGGTCGGTCCCGCCGAGGACCCTGGCCACCTGCGGGTAGAGAATGTGCTCGTCGTCCCGCTCGTGCGCGGCGAGGGCGCGCGCGAAGTCCTCGATCTCGTCGAGGACATCAGGGGGTAACGGTGCCGCGGTGCCGGCCATGGCGGCGATCGGCGGCAGCCGGCGGATCTCCGGCCACAGTCGTCGATGCTCCTCGTCGAGCCGGCGCACCAGCTCCGCGGCGTCACCGCGGAGCCGGGGGACGCGGCCGCCCGGGCCGGGCCCCAGCGCGCGCAGCGCGTTGAGGATCACCGCGACGTCGATGCCCTCCTGGAGCAGCGCCCCCGCCGTCGGCGGCAGCGCCCCGGCGGCGGCGACCAGCATCGCCGCCAGCGACAGCCCCATGCCGACCAGGACGCTCTGCCTCGCGATGGTCTTCGACCGGCGGGCGATCGCCAGCGTCTCGGCCAGCCGCTCCAGGCGGTCCACCGTGATGACGACGTCGGCGGTCTCCGATGACGACGTCGCCCCCCGCGCCCCGAGCGCGACGCCGACCCCGGCACCGGCCAGGGCGGGCGCGTCATTGATCCCGTCGCCCACCATGATCGTGGGCGCGCGCTCGCTCTCCTCGCGCACCACCGCGACCTTCTGTGCGGGGGTGCACTCGGCGTGGACCTCATCGGCCCCGACCAGCTCGGCGATCGGCTCAGCCACCGCGGAGCGGTCCCCGGTGACCATCACGGCCCGGTCGATGCCGGCGCGGCGCAGCAGCCGGAACGTGCGCGGGGCGTCGGGCCGCAACGGGTCATCGAGCAGCAGGACCCCGGCGATCTCGCCGTCGACCCCCACGAAGACGGTCACCGATCCGGCCGCGGCGGCCCGGCGCCGCGCCTCTGCGATCCAGGAGGGCGGCACACCGGACCCCGCCCAGGATGCCTTTCCGACTGCGACCATCCGGCCGCCCACGTTCCCGCGCACTCCTCGGCCCGCCACCTCGGTCACGTCCGCGGGCAGTTCCAGCCGCACCTCCGCCCGCTTGGCGGCGCGCACGATCGCCGAGGCCAGCACGTGCGGTGACACCTGGTCAAGTGATGCCGCGAGCCTGAGCACCTCGTCCTCTCTGAGAGGACCCGGTCCGACCATGACCCGGCTGACCCGCGGCCGGCCGGCGGTGACCGTGCCGGTCTTGTCGAACAGCAGCACCTGTGCCCGTGCCAGGCGTTCCAGAGCGCCCCCGCCCTTGACGATCACGCCGCGTCGCGCGCCGCGGGACAGACCGCTGGTGAATGCGATGGGGGCGGCCAGGATCAGCGGGCACGGGGTCGCCACGACCAGCACCGCCACCGCGCGGACCGGATCACCGGAGAACAGCCACGCGGCCCCGGCCAGCAGCAGCGTCAGCGGGAGGAAGAGCGCGGCGTAGCGGTCCGCCATCCGGACGAACGGGGCGCTGTGCGCCTGTGTCTCGCGTGCCAGGCGCACGATCCCCGCGTAGGTGCTGGCGTCGGCGTCCGCGGTCGCGCGCGACTCGAACGGGTCCCCGGCGTTCACCGTTCCGCTGGACACGCTGTCTCCGGCGCCCTTCTCCACCGGGAGCGGTTCGCCGGTGACGGCGGACTCGTCGATGAGGGCCACCGTCCCGGTCCCCCTGTCGCGCTCATCGCCCCGTTCCCCCGTCCCCGAGGGCGCTTCCTCGATCCGGCCGTCGACCGGGATCACCTCGCCCGTCCGGACCAGGAGGAGGTCGCCGGGGCGGACCTCTGCGGCGTCGACGGTGACGATCTCTCCGCCGGTTTCGCCCTCCCGGCGGTGCGCGACCTTGGGGGCCCGGGACAGCAGCGCGCTGAGGTCGCGCCGCGCCCGCCCCTCCGCGCGCCGTTCCAGGAGCCGTCCACCGGTGAGCATCACGGCGATGATGGCGCCCGCCAGGTACTCCTGCACGGCGATCGTGCCGACCAGAGCCAGTACCGCGATGGCGTCGGTCCCCAACCGCCGCTGACGCACCCCTTCGGTGACCCACCACAACGCCGGGACGGTCGCCAGCACCGTGGTGAGCAGCCACGCGGTATCGGCCACGGGTGGCGCGGCGAGCCAGGCGGCGCCCCCCGTGACCAGGCCGAGCAGGCACGCCCAGAACAGCAGGCGCGTCAACACGGCAGACCCCGGACCGGCCTGGGGACGGGGCCGCCGCGCAGACCGGACCGGTGAAGCGGGGCGGAAGCGCGGCGGGGCCACTCGCGGGGGAAGGTCCGCCAGGCGCGTTTGGGCGCGTGGAAGGGCGAATTCACTGCAGCGGAGGCCGCCCCTGCGGCCTCCGCTGTCTCGGCCGTCGTTCCCCCTTGCGCTGCCACCGTCTTCTAGCCTCCCATCCGCGCAGAGCCGAGCGTTCCTGTGGGCGCGCGTCCGCCGCCGAGGGACGAGGACAGCGGGGGCTCGTTGCGCGCAGGGCGGGCCCCCGTCGGCGCTGGAAGGCCCGTCCAGGTGACCACTAGGTACGTAGGAGCCCCTCGGCGGCAGCATGTCGTCGATGTTCCAGGTGATCTTGCTGTGCACCCCCACCACGCCGTCCACCCCGCGGATGAGCTGGATGATCACGGTGCTATTGCTGTGCTGCTCCACCCGCCCCTCGACGGTGACCGTCCCGTCGTCCACCGTGAACCGGACGCGCTCGGTGTCGAGCAGCCAGGTGGGTGCCGCCGCGAACTCGGCCTCGATGTCGCGCGTGATCTCCTCGTCGGGCCGGGCGAACACCCGAACCAGCTCGTGCCGGCTGAGCATCCCGATCAAATGGCCGCGCTCGTCGACCACGGGGAGCTGCTTGACGTCGTGGCGGTCCATCATACGTGCCGCGACGACGATGGTCTCCTCAGGGGGGACGGTGACCACTTTCCTGGTCATGAGGCCGCCGGCGTTCTCGGCCCGGGCCTTGTCCAGGGCGCTGCCCGAGGTGCCCAGAATACGGCGCAACCGCGCCCGCAGCGGCTCGTGGTACTCGTCGCCGGTTGCCTCGGGCTTGAACTCCTCTTTGTGCATCAGGTCGGCCTCGGAGACGATCCCGATGACGCGCCCGCCCTCGACGACGGGCAGGGCGGAGACGTTTCCGGATACCATCAGCCGGGCGATGTCTTTGAATGGGGTGTCCGGGCTGATGGGAACCACATCGGTGGCCATCACCTCGCGGATGATCGTAGTCATGTCAGCTCTCCTCACGACGCGGGCTGCGATCTCACGCTACGGTCGTCCGTATTCGACCGGCAGAGCCGTTGGACCGGGCGATACGGGACTTCGGACCGCTCCTGCGCGGGTCTTCCGGACGCCGCCCGGCCAACGGCCCGGTCCGGCGGGTCAGCGCTTCCCGCTCATCAGGACCAGGTCGTCCACGTCGTAGTCGAGCAGGCAGCGCACCCGGACGACCCCTTCGACGCGCCGGACCGCGTGGACGAGCCGGAGGATGTCCGAGCGGCGCGCCGTCCCGCCCTCAAGGGTGATGACGCCCTCGCATACCGACACCTCGACCTCGGGCAGACCGAACTCACCGCGGACGGCCTCCTGCAAGACCGTCTCCCCGAGCTGGTCGTCGTGCACGGAGTAGAGGCTCAGCAGGTCCAGACGGCTGAGGATACCGACGAGCCGGCCGCCGTCAACGACCACGGCAGGCGTTTGACCCGGTACCGGCGCATCCGCCCGGCCGCCCCCTGCGGGGTCGCTCCGGCCGCTATGGTCACCGGAGGCGCGGTCATGAGGTCCCACGCGGTAACGGCGTCGCGTTTCCTCCGTCCGATCCTGTCGCCGTACCTCTCCGGGAGACAGTCGCCTTCCGGGTCGGGGTCCGCGATCTTCAGCAGCAGGTCGGCCGCTGAGACGACACCGGTCACCCGCCGGCCCGGGCCGACCACGGGCAGCGCACTGACGCCGTTCCCCGCAGGACGATCGCGATGTCCCTGAATTCGGCGTTCTCCGACACAGCGATGACGCGACTGGTCATCAGATCGCCGACTGTACTGGGCACGGCCTCCCTTTCGCCGCGGTCGCGTTCCTTCGACACTGCCCACCGCAACCGTCACCGACCAGGAACGGAGGTCCCGGTCGACCGGGACCTCCGTTACCCCGGACGGGCGCGGAGCCGCCCGGCCGCTCAGCGGTCCTGGTGACCTTCGGCCCCGCACGCCCCGACGAGCGGTTCCTATCCCTTCCGTGTTAGGCGGCCGGACTGGAAGGGCAGGTCACCACTCAGGGAGGCATACCATGAACAGGCTCGCCCCGCGCGAGGGCCACTCGCTCCTACCCGACTTCGGCGCCCTTCTGGAGTCCCCGTTCCTGCCGCTGCGGTACCCACCGGGTATCCGCGTCGAGGACTTCGTCCGCGAGGGACGCTACGTCGTCCGCGCTGAGCTTCCCGGTGTCGCCCCCGACGAGGACATCAGCGTGACGGTCCTGTCCGGCGCGCTCACCATCAGCGCCGAACACCGCAAGGAAAGCCGGGAGGACCGGTGCTCCGAATTCCGGTACGGCTCGTTCACCCGCACGGTTTCGCCGCCCAAGGGCGCCGACGAGGACGATGTCTCTGCGAGCTACGGCAACGGGATCCTCGAGGTCGGTGTCGGCCTTACCGAGCGGGAAGAGGGCCGCCGCCAGGTGAACGTCAGCCGGCGCGACCGGTAGGCGCCGCACCAGGATGCCCGGCGTCCAGGAACGGCCGCCGAGACCGAGAACCGCAGGAGGTGCCGCACATCATCCAGGAGAGCTCCCCTTACGCCGACGTATACGAAACGCACGCGGGCGTGGTCTTCCTGGTGGGAGAGCACGCCTACAAGCTGAAAAAACCCGAGGACTTCGGCTTCCTCGACTACAGCACGCGCGAGCTGCGCCGCACGGCCTGCCACCGCGAGGTCCAGCTGAACCGCCGGTTGGCGCCCGATGTCTACGAAGGCGTGCTCGACGTAACCGGCGCCGACGGGAGACCGGTCGACCACCTTGTCGCGATGCGCCGCATGCCCGCCGCGCGTCGACTGTCCACCCTGGTCCGTGAGGGGGCAGACGTCAGCGGGGAACTGCGCCGTCTCGCCCACCTCATCGCTGCGTTCCACAGTCGCGCCGAGCGCGGCCCGGAGATCTCGAAGCAGGGGGCGGCCGAGGCCCTCCGAGGCCGCTGGGCCGACAACATCGCCGAGGCCCACCCCTTCCAGGACACCGTTCTGGGTGGCCGGCTCGAAGAGATCGAACGGCTGGCCCTGCGGTTCGTCGACGGCCGGCACGATCTGTTCAGGGCCCGGATCGACGAGGGGCGGATCGTGGACGGGCACGGTGACCTCCTCACCAACGATGTCTTCTGCCTCGACGACGGTCCGCGCGTCCTCGACTGCCTGGAGTTCGACGACCGCCTACGCCGGCTCGACGGACTGGACGACGCGGCGTTCCTGGCCATGGATCTGGAACGGCTCGGTGCACCCCGGCTGGGAGCGTCATTCACGCGCTCCTACGCCTCGTTCGCCGGCGACCCGGCACCCGACTCGCTGCACCACCACTACGTGGCCTATCGCGCGTTGGTCCGCGCCAAGGTCGCCTGTCTGCGCCACGAGCAGGGGGACGGTGAAGCGGGAGACGAGGCGCGTCTGCTCGAACAGATGGCACAGGACCACCTGCGCAGTGGCGCCGTGCGGCTGTTCGCCGTCGGCGGCACACCCGCGACGGGCAAGACGACGTTCGCGGAGCGGCTGGCCGACCGCCTCGGCGCGGTCCTCCTCAGCAGCGACCGGATCCGCAAGGAATCCGCCGGCCTGCCCCCACTGCACTCCGCCGCCGCGTCCTACGGCGAGGGGATCTACACCGCCGAAGCGACCCGCCGGGTCTACGACACCCTCCTCGAACGAGGACGCGGGCTCCTCGACCGCGGCGAGTCGGTCGTTCTCGACGCGTCCTGGTCGGCCGAACCCCTCAGGCGCGCCGCCGGAACGCTCGCCGAAGCGGCCCGGGCCGACTTCGTGCAACTGCGCTGCACGGCGCCTCAGGAGGTCGTCGACCGGCGGCTCGCCGAACGCGCGGCCAGCGGGGGCGTCTCCGATGCCGGGCCCGCGGTCGCGCAGACCATGGTCGACACCTTCGCCCCGTGGCCCGAGTCGACCATCGTGGACACCTCCCGCCCCATGCCGGACGTCCTCGCCCAGGCGCTGGCCGCGAGCGGCCTGCAGCCCGATGCGCAGCCGTGACACGGCACCGACCGCCCAGAGAAGGAGCGCCCCATGCTGGTGGAGGAAGCGATGACCCCGGCCAGGGTGGTGCTGACCCCGGACATGCCGGTCCAGGCGGCGGCCGCGGCACTGGTCGAAAACGGCCTCATCGCCGCCCCCGTGGTCGATGACGCCGGCGTGCTCGCCGGAATCGTGACCGAGATCGATCTGCTGCGCGACCGTTTCGAGCCCGACCCCCGCGCCTCGGCACGCCCGGTCGCCGAACCGGAGGGCGCACCACCGCAGACGGTCTCGCAGGTGATGACCCGTGCGGTGGTGACCACCACTGAGAACAGCGACGTCGCCGAACTCAGCGAGCGCATGGTGCACTCCCGGATCCGCACCGTCCCCGTACTGCGCGCCGGACGCGTCGTCGGCATGGTCGGCCGCGGCGACCTGCTGCGCGCCCACACCCGCACCGACGAGCAGATCCACGCCGACCTGGTCGACGCGCTCGCCAACAGCGGCCCCTACCTGCACGGCTGGAAGATCCGGGTCCACAACGGCGTAGCCCGCCTCACGGGCGGTGGGACCGCCCCCGACGAGCACCTGGTGGCCACCATCGCGCGGACCGTCCCCGGGGTAGCCCGCGTCGTCATCGAGCGCACGTGACGGTGCACGGCGGCCCGCCCCCTCCGGACTCAGAACGGCCGCAGCGCCCGCAGGTAGGGGTCGCCGTGCGGGCGGGCCGTCAACCGGACCCGGACGTCGACGCACACCGCCCCTGAGGCGCCGGCCACGACGGGGTTCATGTCGAGTTCGGCCACCTCCGGCAGGTCCTCGGTCAACCAGGACAGCCGGAGCGCCATATCCGCCAGCGCGGCCGGGTCCACGGCGTCCTCGCCGCCGTGCTCGCCGAGCTCCCGTATCGCGCGCACGGAGCGGACGAGCTCCGCGGCGTCGAGGTCGGTCAGAGGGGCCAGACGGGCCGAACGGGTACGGAGCGCTTCGGTGTAGGTCCCGCCGAGTCCGCAGACGACCAGCGGGCCGAACACCGGTTGCTGCGCCACCCCGAGCAGTACCTCGAACCCCCTCGGGGCCATCGCCTGGACCACGACCCCGCGCAGATCCTCCCGGAACAGCTCGGTCACGGTGTCGTACGCCTCGCGCACCCGGTCCGCACCCGAGAGGTCCAGGCGCAGCGCACCCGCCCGCTTCTTGTGGACCACCCCCGCGACGTCCGCCTTCAGCGCCACGGGAACGCCGAGTTCCCGCGCGGCCCGGGCCGCCTCCCCGGCGTTGCGGACCAGCCGCCACGGCGCCACCGGGATCGAGTAGCACTCCAGCAGCTCCATCGCCTGGTGCAGCGGCAGCCAACCGCCCTCCGGCCACTGCGCGAGGAAATCGCGGACGATCCTCGCACTCTGCTGTCTCGCCAGACCGGCGAACGCCGGTGGTGTACCTGTCGGGCGGGCCAGCCAGCGGGTCCGCTCCCAGGCGTGCCCCAACGCCACCGCGGCTCCCTCCGGGCTGCCGTAGGAGGGCACCGCACCGTTTCCGCCTGTGGACAGAACGGTCACCGCCTCCGCCTGGTCCGGCGCGACGGCGATCACCGGCTTGCCGCGGGCCGCCGCGAGGACCGTCGGCGCCGGATCGGCGAGTGCGGTTCGCACCATGATCGCGATGACCGCGTCGACCTCCGGTGCCGCCGCGAGGGACTCCAGGCAGGCGCGGAGCTGGTCGGTTCGGGCCGAGGGCGTGGTGTCGACGGGGTTGGCGCACGCTGCGTCCGCGGGAAGGAGCCGTTCGAGTTCGCTCCTGGTTTCGGGGCGGAGTTCGCAGACCTCCAGCCCCGCGTCGGCGCATGCGTCGGCGGCCAGCACACCGGCACCCCCGGCATTGGTGATGATGGCGACCCGCGGCCCGGTCGGCAGCGGTTGGAGCGCGAAGAGAGCGGCGGTGCCGACCAGCTCCCCGATCCCGCGCGTCGCGGTAACCCCGGCCTGCCGGAAGAGCGCCTCGGTGGTCAGGGCCGGCGTGACCGCGGCGGCGGTATGGGAGGCCGCGGCTCTCTGCCCGGACGCGGAGCGCCCCGCGAGCACCGTGAGGACGGGCATCCTCCTGCCCAGCCGTCGGGCGAGGCGGGAGAACTTGCGCGGGTTGCCGAAGGACTCCACGTGCACGAGCGCCATGGCGGTCTCCGGGTCCGACTCCCACCACGCCAGCATGTCGTTGCTGCTCACATCGAGTTTGTTGCCCGCTGAGAGGAAGGAGGAGACGCCGATGCCCAGGCGCGAGAGATGGTCCAGCAGCGCTATACCGACACCTCCGGACTGCACGACGATGCCCGCTCTCCCGGAGGCGGGGGCGCGTGCGGCGAAGGTGGCGTGCAGTCGCACCTCCGGCTCCATGTTGGCGGCCCCGAAGCAGTTGGGCCCCACCAGGCGCATCCCGTGCTCCCTGCACACAGCGAGCAACTCCCGGCCGGCCCGCGGGTCGAGCCCGGCGGTGATGACGACGAGCGCCCCCACGCCCCGCTCACCGCACGCCCGCGCGACCTGCAGAACGGAGTCCGGCGGCACCGCGATCACCGCCAGGTCCGGCGCCTCCGGCAGCTCGGCCACCGAGGGGAGGGCCGCCACGTCAGCCACACTCGCGGCGCTCGGATGGACCGCGTACAGGCGGCCACCGTACCCGCTGCCGCGGATGTTGCGCAGGATCGCGTTGCCGACGGAGACGGCGCGTCGCGTGCCGCCGACGACCACCACCGACCCGGCGCGCAGCAGTAGCCGCATGCTCTCCCGGTCCGCCCTGCTCTCCCGCTCGCCGAGGGCGTCGAGGTAGTGGTCGTCCTGGTCCAGCGGGATCGTCGTCTCCACCACGCCGGCCTCCGTCCGCCGCTGCATGCGCATCCCCGCGTCGGCGAACACCCGCAGCATCCCGTGGTTGGACGCCAGCACCTCGGCCTGGAGGGCGGTGAACCCGTGCTCTCTGGCCAGAGACGCCAGGTACTCCAGCAGCAGGGTGCCCACCCCCCGGCCGTGGACGTGGTCGGCGACCGCCAGTGCCGCATCGGCGACGCCCGCGCGGTCGGTGGCCTCGTAGCCGGCGGCGCCGACGATCTCGCCGCCGAGCACGGCCAGGAGCGCCCTGTGGCGGGCGTCCTGCTTCGCGCACATCCACTCCGCGACCTGGGCGCCATCGCGGCGCTCGGCACGAAGAAGCGCATCTGCTGGTTCTCCGCCGACATCGCCTCGTGCATCCTGCGGACCTCCGGGGCGTCGTCGGGCCGGGCCGGCCGGATCAGCACGATGGCGCCATCGGTCAGCAGCGCGTGGGCGGAGTCGATACCGGATTCGACGGTCACGGCGGACCCCTCTCCTGGGTGGCGTGCGGCGATCGGAAAACGGGCGCCGGGTCCGCCGGGAAACACGCCCGCCGAACCGGTGCTCTGTCTCCTCTGCCCCGCGGCGTGGCCGCGGCCTTACGACCGAAGTCCTCCGGCACCGAGTCCTTGGACCCGTGTCCGGCACCGCCGAGGGCCCGGACGGGGCGCGGGAAGCGGAGGCCGGCCTCGCTGGCGGGGCCGCGGGACCTCCGTCCCGCCCGGTGCCACCGTTCGCCCCTAACGGGGCGTTTCCGCGTGGGATGTGCTGGTCAGGGGACAACCGAGCGGTGGCCTCCCGGAGGGCACACGCGCATGCGGCTGAGAAGGGGGCCTGCGGTATGAAGCAGACGTCTCCGGCGAAACCCATCGTGGTCGGCTACGACGGCTCGGCGCCGTCCGCAGCGGCCCTGTCCTGGGCCGTCCAGGAGGCACGGCTGCGCGACTGCGACCTGTGGGTGGTGCGCGTGATCGAGGGCGCCTCCGGCGCTCCCCGCACCGGTGCCGCCCCCTCCACCACCCGACACGCTCTCGCCGCCCGGGAGCTGCGCCACGCGGTCGAGGACTCCGAACGGGTCTGGTCTCGCGTACTGCGGATCCTCGTCTGCGGCGACTTCGCCGCGCACGCCCTCGCCAGAGCCGCCGAGGACGCCGACCTGCTGGTCCTGGGCGCACCCGAGCACTCCTCGCCGATGGCGTCGAGTGTCGGGCGTACCATCCCGGCCTGCGTCGAAACGCTCTCCTGTCCCGTAGTGATCGTGACGTCCGCTCCGAGGAAGGCCTCCGCGGCACCGGTCGGCGAGCACGGAAGAGGCGGCCACATCGCCATGCGGTAGCGGAAACGGTGAGGACCGCGATGGATGGTGCTACCCGCCCGCGCCCGGCCGCCGCGAAAGCCCGGGACCCATCAGCCTGGTGAGACGGGGTACGGTCCGGGGAATATGGGGATGGGGGATTCGATCGGGGGGACGGAATGCGTGCACTGGTGGTTTACGAATCCATGTTCGGCAACACGGAGGCGGTCGCAGAGGAGATCGCGGCGGGGGTGGCGACCCGGTTCGGCGTGGACGTCGCGGAGGTCTCGAGCGCCCCTCGTTCCATCGGCGGTGATGTCCGGCTGCTCATCGTGGGAGGTCCGACCCACGCCTTCGGCATGACCCGTGCGAGCACCCGGAGGTCGGCCGCGGAGCAGGCGGGCAGGGACCTGGTATCGGCTGGGGAGGGGGTGCGCGAGTGGCTGGACTCCCTGAGCGGAGGATCCCCTGATGTCGACGCCGCGGCGTTCGACACCCGGGTGAGGAGGCCCCGTCTTCCCGGTTCGGCGGCACGCGGTGCCCGGAAACGCCTCCGGCGCGGCGGCTTCCGGGTCATCGCTCCCGCGGTGAGCTTCTTCGTCGAGGGAATGACGGGGCCCCTCTCGCAGGGAGAGTCGCAGCGCGCCCGGCAATGGGGGGAGCAGATCGCGGCGCGGGTCACCGAGAAGCAGCGGTGAACTCCGACCGGCCCCTCCTGCTCGGCCGAGACCGGAAAGGAGGCGCGGCGACGAGAGTGCGCGGTTCGCGCTCCGGCCGCGACGGGTACGGAGACGACGCGGTGCGGCCGCCCGGCCGAGGCAGCACGGCGGAGCGGCACCCTGGAACCGGATTCGTCGTCGAAGGAAACGGTGGCCACCACTATGGGTATCGAGATCGTCCGCGGGGACATCACCGCACAAGAGGTCGACGCGGTCGTCAACGCCGCGAACTCCTCCCTGCTTGGTGGAGGCGGTGTCGACGGCGCGATCCACCGGCGCGGCGGCCCGGGCATCCTGGCCGAGTGCCGACGGCTGCGGGACTCCTCGCACAGGGACGGGCTTCCGGCCGGACAGGCGGTGGCGACCACGGCCGGCGAGCTCCCGGCGCGCTGGGTGATCCACACGGTCGGTCCCGTCTACACGACGGCCGAGGATCGCTCCCACCTGCTCGCGTCCTGCTACGTCGAGTCGCTTCGGGTAGCCGGCGAACTCGGCGCCGAGACCGTCGCCTTTCCGACGATCTCCACGGGAGCCTACGGCTGGCCCCTTGACGACGCCGCGCGCGTCGCCATCGCGGCCGTGTCGGAAACCGCCACCAGCAACGTCACCACCCGCAGGTTCGTGCTGTTCGACAGCCCCGCATACGCGGCGTTCGAGAGCGCGCTGGCCCGGGCGGAGGGCTGACGATCATTGACCATCCCCCACCAACGATCCAGCCGCCGGAAAGCCGGGCGCCGCGGATCAGCGTCCGCCCGGCATCGCCTCCACCGCATCCTTCGCCTCCTGGAGGCCGGCGCCCGTGATCTCGCGGTAGAGCTTGATCGCCTTGATCTTCTTTCCCTGACGTGCGAGCTCACCAACCGCTTCGAGTTGAGCCGTGCCGAACTCCTCGATGTCCAGATGGTCGAAGATCAGATTGACCCTGTGCTCCAGCCGGGCGATTCTCTGCTTAGGCTTGTCCATCTTGAATCCCATGATCACGAGCAGCACCACAAAAATGAACGCGACGGCGAGCACTGTTATCTCCATGGAGGCCGATCCTAGCTCTTTGTTTAACCTCCATGGCGGGTCGCTAGGTGTACCCGGCGTCGGCCCACACCAGGGTGATCGTGGAGAACGCCTCGCGCGGCGCGGCGGTGATGCGGAACGCACCGTCGCGGTCCTGCAAGGAGGCGGTCGTGATCACGACGGCCAGTAGCAGCCCGCCGGTGCTCCCCGCCGCCGGGAGCAGCGGCGCCAGCAGCGCCCACTGCCCGTCGGTCATCGTCGAACCGGGGTAGAAGTGCCGCCGCGAGGGACGATCACCACCCCGGCCATGAGCAGGCCATGACGAGTACTGGCACTTGGACGATACGTGCACCCGGATTCCTGGTAGGACTGGCAAGTCTAGACAGCCCCTCTCCTACCAGGAGTCCTCCACCTTCCGGGCGAACCGCCCACCGATCGAGCGCGCGGGGGCCGTTCGCATCGTCGGGAGGTTCCGCCCGGCACCTAACACCTTTGCCAACGCCGTCGACGAAGGCACGTCAGTGGTGGTGGCCGTGCCGACCGAGGGTCTGCACGGGGGTCGCGCCGGGGCGGGTCCACTGCGGCACGGGGCGGCTGGTCGGGCCCCAGGTGGCGTTCCCGTCCGCGTCCGAGCGCCAGAACCAGCACGCGCCGCGCCCCTCGGGCCAGCCCTTGGGGTTGTCCTCCCACGCCTCGCCGCGGCCATAAGGCGTCATGTCGAGTAGGCCCAAGGACCCGTTGACCGGCTCGTTGCCACGGCCCGTCGTGGAGTAGGTGAGGAACACGCGGTCGCCGTCGCGCAGGAAGCAGGTGATGTAACCCATGCTGCCGCCGACCGGCGCGTCCACGTCGCGCACCGAGTACCAGGGCTGGGTGTAGCCCATGAACTCGACGTAGGAGGCCACCTCGTCCCACCGGCCCGTGGTCAGGATGGCCAACGAGACGCCGCGGGCGTTGAGGTAGACGGCGTCCTTCAGGTGCCAGGCCGTGGTGGTGCAGCCCTCGCACTGCCCCTGGTGCGGCGCGTCGTCATACCACATGTGCTTGTAGACCACGAGCTCGTCGCGGCCCTGGAACAGGTCCAGGAACGGGACCGGGCCGTCGGGTCCCACGACCTCGACCGTCCCGTCGAGCTCCACCATCGGCAGCCGGCGGCGGGCCGCGGCGAGGGCGTCGCCCTCGCGGGTGTGGGCCTTCTCGCGGACCAGAAGCTCGTCACGGGCGGTCTGCCAGGTGGCTAGGTCAACGACGGGCGGGCGGCCGTGCAGCGCGGTGGTCGGATCGTCCGACGTGGTCGTCATGGTGTCCTCCGTGGTGTCTCGTGCCGGGCACCGTCGTACGACGTCCTACAACGGTCACCAGAACAGACTCGCGACCCGGCCGGAACTCATCGCGGCAAGGGGGCGCGCCCTCGGCCGGGCCTGCACGCACCACGTCGCGCCGACGAGTTCACAGACGCGCTCTAAGGTGTTCTCGGCGGCAGCATGTCGTCGACGTTCCAGGTGAGCTTGCTGTGCAGGCCCACCACGCCGTCCACCGTGTGGATCAGCTGCGTGATCACAGCGCAGTGGCTGCGGTGCTCCAACCGCCCCTCGATAGTGACGGCGCCGTCGTCCACCTGGAACCGGATGCGTCCGGCGTCCAGCCAGGCCGGCACTGCGGCCAGCGCCGTACCGATGTCGCGCGCGATGTCCTCATCGGGGCGGACGAACACCCGCAGCAGGTCGCGCCGGCTGATCATCCCCATCAGACGGCCGCGCTCGTCGACGACGGGCAACTGCTTGAGATCGTGGCGCTCCATCGCGCGCGCCACGGCGACGACGGTCTCCTCGGGCCCCGTGGTGACCACCTTGCGGGTCATGAGCCCAACGGCGCTCTCGGTCCGGGTCCTGTCCTGGACGCTGCCCGCGGCGCCCAGGCCGCGACGCAGCCGGGTCTGCAGCGGCACGCGGTCGTCCTCGTCCTCGGGGCCTTCGGAGACGAACTCCCCGTGACGCACCAGATCAGTCTCGGAGACGATCCCGACGACGCGGTCGTCTTCGACGACCGGCAGGGCGGATACGCCTCGGGCGACCATCAACCGGGCGACCTCCTTGACCGAGCTCTCCGGGCCGATGGAGAGTACGTCGGTGGTCATCACCTCACGGACGATCCTGCTCATGTGGGCTCCCCTCAGACTCAGTGCGCACCGTCCCGCTGCGAACGCGGTTTCACGCTACGGCCGTGCCATCTCCGGTCGGCAGAGCCTTAAGGCCGGGCCGCACAGGACTTCGGACCGTCCTGCGTGCGCCGGCCGGCGGTCATTGCCGCGATCGCCCTCGCGACGCGCGGCTCCGGGTCCACGGTCGCTCCGCGACCGTGGAGGCTTCGGCCTCCGCAAGGCCATCCGGGGCCGCTGAGACCGGTTCAGCGCCTGTGATCGCGGGCGCAACGTGAAGACAGTGCCCTCTCCGGGCGTGAGTGTCACCCCACTTCGTTTGCGCTGGCCCGGCGCCCGCTGATGGCGGTGGGCGTGATCATCACATAGGCTTCGCGGTCGCCCCCGGCCCACGGGCGCACGGGTACCGCCGCGAGGTCGTCCAGCTCGCCCGGGTCGCGCACCAGCCGCGCCCGCCCTTTGACCAGCACGCTCCAGCCCTCGCTCATCACCCCGTCGAACCGGTCGACCTGGAAGCTCACGTACCCGGCGGCATGTCTGGCGATGACCCCGTCATCAGCCGTGCGGAAAACGATGTTGCCGTCGACCACCGCGAAGTTCACCGGCAGGACCATGGGGCCGGCCTCCCCCTCAGTGGGGAAGGCGATCCGTCCCACGCCTCCCGGCCTGATGAGGTCCATGCACTCCTCGACGTCCAAGGGCCGCAGGCTGGCGGCACGCCCGAAGGTGGGACTGCGACCCGGCGGGGTCTCGACGTCCGCGCCGAGCAGGGTATCCGGGCTGGTCTCCAGCGCCCGGGCCAGCCGCGCCATCGACCAGCGGCTGAGGTTGGGCAGGTACTCCTCCAGGTACATCACGTACCCGGGTGCCATCCCGGCGCGGCGCGCGACCTCCTCCACCGAGAGTCCGAGCTCGACGCGCCGCTGGGCCACCCGGCGTCCGAGATCCCCGCGGCCCTTGGTGTGCTGGCGGGCTTCGTAGGTCCTGTCCATGCTGCTCCCTGCTGCCTGGGCACGGGCGGTCGGCGTGGTCTCCGGCCGCCCCTCTCCCCCAGTCTCGGCATCATCCCCGGCGCCGGGCATCCGCCCTTCGCCTCATGAGAACGGGCCGAAAGTACCGGCCGGCACCGGGACAGCCGGGACCTCCGCCCTGAGCAGTCCGATCGTTGGCCCCTAACGGGCCGCCCCCGCCCCGGATGTACTGGACACGGGGATGGTCGCGGCCGTGCCCCGCCTCGCGGTGACACGGCGAGGACAGTCGGCGGCCTTCGGGACGGGCGACCCGCGGGTATGCGGGGCACACGCGGCCGAACAGGTGGGGCCGCCCCTGCGGTGCACCACGCCCGCACCTGACGCCGACCTTGTCGGCACCACGACGATCGGAGCTGATACTGATGGACGCTCGCGAGCTCCGCTCGGAACCGGCCGAGCGCATACGTGTCGCAATGGCCGCCGCCGAACGCGCGCCGTCGGTGTGCAACACCCGGCCATGGGTCCTCACGCGCGATGGAACGCATATCACGGTAAGCGCGGATGTCGACAGGCGGCTGGACGTCACCGATCCCGCGGCACGGGAGCTCGTCATCAGCTGCGGTGCGGCGTTGTACAACATCCGCACCGCGTTGCGGGCGCACGGCGACCTGCCCCACGTCGTGGCGTTCCCCGATCCCGACCGTCCCGGCCTGCTCGCGGACGTCGCCGTGACAGGACGCGTCGAGCCGAGCGACCTGGAGCGCACGCTCTTCGCCTCGATCCGCCGGCGGCGGACCCACCGCGGACCGTTCCTGGCCGACGTCGACGATGTGCGGCTCGTCCGGGCCCTCAGCGCGGCCGCGACCGCTGAGGAGGCGACACTGCACCTGATCACCGACGACTCACTAGTGCGTTCACTCGGGGGGCTGGTGGCCGGCGCCGAATTCCTGCACAGGCACGAGCGGGGCCACGCCGAGGAGCTCGCTCGCTGGGTGCGCACGCCGGACAGCCGGCTTCTCACCGGAGTCCGCGCCGAGGACTTCCCTCCCACCGAACAGACCGACAGCGGCATGTTCCCGGGCCGCGACTACGGGGGAAACCGGATCCGCGGCCTGCTCGACGTGCACGGCGAGGTCTCGGGGACGGTCGCGATCCTCAGTACGCCCGCCGACACCCGTTCGAGCCACCTGAGCGCTGGGCAGGCGCTGCAGCGGATGCTCCTGACGGCGACCGCCGGCGGGGTGTCCGCCGCCTTCCACACCCAGCCCCTGGAGGAACCGCTGCTGCGCGCGTTCATCACCGAGCGCATCTGCGGTGCGCACCCGCAGATGATCATGCGCCTCGGACGGGCGCACCCTCACCGCTCGGCGCTGGACGACGAGATCAAGGCCGTGCTCGCCGGAAGCTGACCCACCGGTCCGGACGCGCCGGGCGGTTCCGGCCGGGAGCCGGGCGAAGCGCACAACCGCCGGAGGAAAAAGCCGCCTGCCTCGGATTCACCGGACCGGAATGGAGGATCCTTCCGGACTGCTTCTTCCGTTCCTCCGCAACGGTCCGTGTTCGTACGGTGATTCCCGCGGTATTCCGGTCTCCTCCTTCGAAAGACCACCGCAAGGCGATCGCGCGGAAACGGGAAACGGGGGGCGCCTTCTTCCTTCGCACCGGATCCCGCACTCCCCGCGCGACAAGAGCGGATCGGCGGCGGAGCCGCTGGACGGCGGTGGTTCGGCCGCAGGCGCGCCCCTGTCTCCGGGGCTGCGACCCCCGCGCAGCGACGAAGCGGCGCGGCTCCTCCCGGAGAACGGCGCGTCGGCACCGGCGAAAAGGCCCGGAGCCCGCGCAGACGATGGTAGAAACGTGTGGGCCGGTCTCCTTTCCGGGGTGGGAGACCGGCCCTTTTCCGCGGCCACAGCAGGATTTTGCGCGCACCGGGGCGGACTTCAGGAACCCGAAGTCCCGTCCCTGCCACGGGCGGACCCGGTGGCGCCCCTATTCGTTCGAGAATTCGAATGCCCGCTAACCACCCGGAAAGACGGCCCTGCGGTCTTTCCGGTCCGCGTGTCGGCCGTATCGGGCCTCCCGATGGCGCCCGGTCCCGTCGGCGGTTCACGAACGCTCCGCGTGCTCCTTTCCCGCCTCCTCGTCCACAACGTGCTCCGCGCCGGTGCGGGCGACGACCACCGGCGCCGAGGCGTGGTGCAGCACCGCCTGGCTCACCGACCCCAGGAGCAGCCCGCGGAACCCGCCCCGGCCCCGGGAGCCGATCACCACCAGATCCGCCTCCTGAGCCTCGGTGAGCAGCGCATGCGCCGGGTGGTCCTTCACCACCACCACGTCCACCGCCACCTGGTCCAGGAAGCCTGAGCGCGCCTCCTGCACCAGCGCGCGCACCCGCCCCTCGGCACGCTCGGCCAGCATCTGCTGATCGACCGCGTAGTCTGCCGCCCCAAGCGCCAGCGGATCCAGCGGCACCGGCACGTGCCAGGCGTGTACCACCCGGAGTTCGGCCCCGAGCCGGGCCGCTTCCCCGAGTGCGAATCGCAGCGCCGCGCCCGAATGCGCGGAATCGTCCACCCCCACCACCACGCGCCGGCGCTCCTGGGGTCGCCGCCTCTCATCACCGGGTGGCACCACCACAACAGGGCATGCCCCGTGAGCGCAGACCCGGACACTGACCGAGCCCAGGAACACCGATCCCGTCCCGCCCAGCCCGCGCGAGCCCACCACCACCAGCTCCGCCTGCCTTGAGGCGACAATCAGCGCCGGAGCCGGCTCCAGGGAGGAGACCTGTGTTCGCACCGCGAGCGCGGGCGCCACCTCGGCCACCCGCTCAACCGCCCTGGTCAGCACCACCTCCGCCCGGTCCGCCAACTCGGGCGTGGGTGCCACCCGCACCGGGGCGCTGAAAGGCATCGCCACCAACGGCATGCTCAGCGCGCACACGATCCTCAGCCCGATCCCGCGCCTGACGGCCGCCTCCGCCGCCCAATCCAGTGCGGCCCGGCTCGGGGCCGACCCGTCAACCCCCACCACGACCTCACGCTGGGCGGCACTCCCGGCTTCCGGGGCCGCGCTCTCGGCGTTCTGCGTTTCTTCGGCCTTCTTACCGATCATCCTGGCTTCCCGATTCGTTGGGCGATACCCCGACAGACCCTTGTTCGGGGCGTGAGGTCCACCGAAAGCGACCGGACCCGGGGCGGGGCTGTGCGGACTCCACACGTGTCCCGGTGCCGCAGGGCATCCTCGCCCGAGACCGGGACCCGGCCGATGTCGCGGTGGTCTCGGAATCAGTCTGACCACCGCTCCCCTTGACTGTTAGCGCCGACATACCTGTATCCGGAGGGCTTTCGTCCCAGCCGCCGCCTCGTCCCGGGGGCAGCCATCGCCGACTTTCGGCCCTACCACCTCATGCGCTCGCATGCCGGTACGCGGAAAGCGGCGCGCAGGAGCACCCGGTCGGAGGGAGCGGGCAGGAAAGGGGCCGCGGCCTCTTTCCGCACCGACGGCCCAGCGCTCACGTCGGCTTCCTGCCCGCGGCTGAAACCAGGGGCTCGCCGCCGGGCCGGGTCAGTTCTTGGTCTTGGGGCGCCGGTTTCCCCGCCCCGAGCGGACCTTGCGCCGAATGCCGTCGCCGGTGCGCAGGATGCGCCGCGCCGGGGAAGCGACCGCACCCGGCATCGGGAAACCGGGGATCAGGTTCCCCGGCTCGGCTTTGGGCTCGGCCGTGGGCACGGCCAAGCGCTCGGGCAGATCCGCGTTCGTCCCGCTCGTGTCCTGCTCCGCGCCCTCCTGGGTGGGAACCTCGTCCCTTCCCCGTCCCGAGGCGGCCTTCTCGGCCCGCTGGGCGGCCAGGGCCTTCCGCTCGTGGTACTGCTCCATCAGGTAGGTCGCGATCGGCCACTCCACGCGGGCCGACTGGGCCAGGGCAGCCCAGAGGTAGGCCTTGGTGCCCCATGCCTCCATGGCGCGCCTGGCGCGGGTGATGATGAAGAAGCTCGGCATGGCGAGCAGGAGCTGCGGCCAGGCCAGCAGGAGGGCGACTATCAGAGGGAGGAGGCCGCCGCCGGCCACGGCCGTTCCGGCTCCCACCGCGATCGGGGTCAGTGCCAGGCTGATCCTCAGAGTGGTGATCTGGCGGAACCGGTGCAGCGAACGGCGGACCGATGCCTCAGCGGACAGCCCCTCGGGCAAGGGGGAGGGCTGCACGACGACAGCCAGTAGCAGCGAGGCGATCGCGACCGAACCCGACAGCAGGATCATCCAGCCCGGAGCGGAGAGGCTGCCCCCCACCGCCAGCGCCACGATGGCGAACACGGGGATGGGGAGGGGAACGAAGAACAGAACCTGCCGACGAAGCTGTCCGGTTTCCGTCGGCCGCAGAACGGCCTCCCTCAAGCTCGCGTACAGCTTCTTCACTCTGCTCACAGCCGTAATCCCCCAAATCCTCGTTCACAAGCACACGCACTAGGAGATCTCCCGGACCCGCAAGCGCAACCGCGGAAAGTGGCCGATTGATCACGATTCGTGAATGGCACTGTTGTCAGTCAACCGCGCACAAGCCACAACGATCCGCTGATCCGCGCTGATGCTCCCAGCTTGTCGCAGATCCCCTTACCCGCATAGACGCGTTAGATTCACATTCAGTTGACGCCTTTAACGGCTGGGTCGTGCCTACTGGATCACATACGGCAGTATTTCGGGGTCGACCCCTGAAAGACCAGGTGATTTCCCTTTCCCACCCCAGGAACGGCCCGCGCCGCCCCAGAGTTCCTGCCCGCGACACCGGATGCGGCACCATTTCGGACAGTTCGGCAGCCTGTGATCCGTTACCGATTCGCCGCAGGTCCGTGAGGACTCCGTCACTCATCGGGCGCCGCGCCGCGTTCGGAAAGCCGGCCCAACGTTACCGCGATCCGCAGCACGAACGAGCCCCGCCCGTCCGAAGGGATATGGCCGGTCAGCTCGGCGATCCGGCTGAGGCGGTACCGGACGGTGTTGGGGTGCACGAACAGCATCCGCGCGGTGGCCTCCAGGGAGGACGCGTGCTCCAAGTACACCGACAGGGTGTCCAGCAACGGTGAGCCCGTGTTGCGCAGGGGAAGATAGACCTCGTCCACGAGCCGGCGCCGCGCGACGGAGTCGCCTTCCAGGGCCCGCTCGGGCAACAGGTCCTCGGCGAGCACCGGACGCGGGGCGTCGGGCCAGGCGACAGCGGCCCGCAGCCCGCTCACCGCTGAGCGCACCGAGTGGTTCGCGGACTGCAGGTCGGTGACAGCCGGGCCGACGACGACCGGCCCCGAGCCGAACATCCCGGCGAGCGGCTCCGCGACCGCCATGGGGGCGGACGCCTCGTCGAACTTCTCGTTGACGCCGACCACCACCACGACCCGTTCTCCTTGGAGCCCCGCGAGGACATCGTGGCCGGCGCGGCGCGCGGCGACGCGGATGTCGTCGAGCGCCCCCTCGCCCTCTCGCTCGCCCAGGCCGCCGGCGATCGCGATGACAGGCGTGTGCGACCAGCCCAGGGCCGAGCCCCAGGTCTGCAGCCCCTCCTCACGGTCGCCGTGGAGGGCGTCGACGATGAGCGCTTCCAGCCGCGCGTCCCAGGCACCGCGCGCCTCGGCCGCTCTGGCGTAGATCTTGGCCGAGCTGAACGCGACCTCGCGGGTGTAGCGCAGCACCGCCTCGCGCAACTGCTGCTCCCCTCCGGGAGCGGCCAACTCCTCGACCTGGGCCTCCACGACATCGATGACGACCCGGATCATCTCCACGGTCTGCTGCAGCGTCACCGAGCGGGTGAGCTCGCGCGGCGCCGTCCCGAACACCTCGACGGTGATGGCCGGGCGGCCGCGTCCCGGTGTCTTGAACCAGTCGACGAAGGCCGCCACGCCGGACTGGGCCACCAGGCCCACCCAGGACCGGTCTTCGGCCGACATCCGGCGGAACCAGGACAGCCGGCTTTCCATACGGGCTACGGCGGCCGTACCGAGCGCGCCCATGGAACGTTCGAGGCGGGTCACGGTCTCGGCCCGGACGGCCGCGTCGTCATCGGACGCACCGGCCGGCTGCCGCGACTCGTCCCGGTCAGTGAATTTCGTGTTCACGCTTCCAGGGTGGCATCAGGCCGGCCCGCACGCTGCCGCAGCCGCCCTTTTCGGGACATACCAGCGGCACATGCCCGCGGCGCGCGGCGCCTCCGTGGAGGGTGACGGGTGGGATGGCCCACACTTGGATCGGCCGCGCCGCTTCCGCTCAGAGCATTTCACCTCCAGGTCGGGCCATCTTGTAGAAGTTCGACAAATCGAATCTCGAAAACTTCGTACGTGTCGCCATCCGACTGGTGATCCCCTACAGGGCAGTGTTAATGGCGTGCTTGTAATCGTTGCTCCCGGCCAAGGCGCCCAGGTTCCCGGCTTCCTCGCCCCATGGCTCGAATCGCCCGGCATGGCCGATCGTTTCGAGCGGTGGTCCGCGGTGACCGGGCTGGACCTGGAGCGCTACGGCTCGACCGCCGACGCGGAGGAGATCCGCGATACTGCTGTCGCCCAGCCGCTGCTGGTCAGCGCCGGGCTCGCCGCCACCGCGGCCCTCTTCGGCGATCTCGCGGACGCGCCTCCATCCATCGACGCGATCGCCGGGCACAGCGTTGGCGAGTTCACCGCCGCCGGTATCGCGGGTGTTCTCAGCCCCGAGGACGCCCTGGCCCTGGTAGCCGAGCGGGCCCGCGGCATGGCCGAGGCTTCCGCGAGCATCGCCACCGGCATGACCGCGGTGCTCGGCGGGGACCGCGAGGCGGTCCTGTCGGCTCTTGACGCCCACGGACTGACCGCGGCCAACGACAACGGCTCCGGGCAGATCGTGGCCGCCGGAACGGAGGGGCAGCTCGCCGCTTTCGCCGAGGACCCGCCCTCCCGCGCCCGGCTGCGTCCGCTCTCGGTCGCCGGCGCGTTCCACACCGAACACATGGCCCCGGCCATGGAGCGTGTGCAGCGAATGGCCGAAACGATCGCACCGGCGGATCCCGGCACCCGGCTGCTGTCCAACCGCGACGGCGCGGTGGTCACCAGCGGGAGCGAGTACCTCGGCCGCCTCGTCTCGCAGATCAGTTCCCCGGTCCGCTGGGACGCCTGCACCCGGACCCTGGCCGACCTCGGGGTCACGGCACTCATCGAGTTGCCGCCCGCGGGCACCCTGGTCGGACTGGCCAAGCGTTCGCTACGCGGTGTCGAACTGCTCGCCGTCAAGAGCCCCGAAGACCTCGACCGCGCCCGCGAGCTGGTCAAGGAGCACTCGGTCGGTTCTCCCGTCGACCTGGAAGGTCGTGCCCGATGAACCTTTCCGCCCCCGCGCCCGGTGCGCGCGTCGTCGCCTTCGGCGAGTACCAGCCCGGCAACGTCGTCAGCAATGACGACCTCACCGCCCGCGTGGACACCTCGGACGAGTGGATCCGAAGCCGGGTCGGTGTCGAGGAGCGCCGCATCGCCGGCGCCGACGAGACCGTGGTCAGCATGGCCGTCGCCGCCGGGGGGAAGGCCCTCGCCGCCGGCGGGCTCTCCCCCGACGAGATCGATCTGGTGATCGTCGCCACATGCACCCAGACCGATCAGATCCCGCACGCCGCCTCCAGCGTCGCCTCACACCTGGGGATCAACGCCCCTGGGGCGTTCGACCTGAACGCCGCGTGCGCCGGGTTCTGCTACGCGCTCGCGGTGGCCTCGGACGCCGTGCGCATCGGATCCGCACAGAACGTGCTCGTCGTGGGCTCGGAGAAGCTCTCCGAGTGGGTCGACTGGGACGACCGCTCCACCTGCGTGATCTTCGCCGACGGCGCCGGGGCCGCGGTGGTCACCGCCGCCGACGAACCGGGCATCGGCCCCGTCGTGTGGGGCAGTTCCGGTGAACGCGCCGACAAGATCCACCTGCGGGAGAACAGATACCTTTTCCAGGAGGGGCAGACGGTCTTCCGTTGGACGACCACCGAGCTCTACCCGGTGGCGCTGGAAGCCCTGGAGCGCGCCGGGGTTGCGGCCACCGAGCTCACCGCGTTCGTGCCGCACCAGGCCAACCTGCGCATCGTCGAGGCCATAGCGCGCAGACTGGGCGCTCCGCAAGCGCTCGTCGCGCGCGATATCGTCACGGCGGGCAACACCTCGTCCGCGTCCATTCCTCTTGCGATCTCCCGCATGAGCGAACGCGGCGAGCTGCCCTCGGGGAGCACCGTGCTCACTCTGGGATTCGGCGCCGGACTGACCTACGCGGCACAGGTGCTGCGGATCCCCTAGACATCCGCGGAGCAAGGCCCGGAGCGTGCGCGACGGGACCCCGCGGCAACACTCGATCGCATACCGAAGGAGAACTCCAAGATGGCCCACTCTGAAGAGGAAATTCTGGCCGGCCTCGGCGAGATCATCGACGAGATCGCCGGCGTCCCCGCCGCCGACGTCACGCCGGAGAAGAGCTTCGTCGACGACCTCGACATCGACTCCCTGTCCATGGTGGAGATCGCCGTCGCCGCGCAGGACAAGTTCGGCGTCGAGATCCCCGATGACCAGCTCAAGGACCTGAAGACGGTCCGGGACGTCATCAACTACATCCAGAAGTAGGGACCTCCGCGTTCCGAGCCCGCCGGCCCCGCCTGTGCGCGGTCGCCGGCGGGCCACGCCCCTCACCAACGGGGGAGAGCGAGACCGTCCAGCACCCAGAGCCCGGCACCAGCCAAGCCGGGTTCGACCAGCGAGAAGGGCGAACGGCCAATGAGTAACACCGACGTCGTCGTCACTGGCCTTGGCGCGACCACCCCCCTAGGAGGTGACGTCGCCACAACCTGGTCCGCGCTTCTCGAAGGTCGCTCCGGCATCTCGACCCTCACTGAGGACTGGGTCGCCGACCTGCCGGTCCACTTCGCCGGCCGGGCTGCCGAGGAGCCCTCGGAGAAGCTGCCGCGCGCGCGGCTGCGCCGTCTGGACCGCACTCAGCAGTTCGCGCTGATCGCCGCGAAGGAGGCCTGGGGCGACGCGGGAACACCGGATGTCGACCCGGTGCGCCTGGGGGTCGTCCTTTCCAGCGGTATCGGCGGCATCCTGACCATTCTTGAGCAGTACGACATCTTCCGGGAGAAGGGCTGGAAGCGCGTCTCACCATTCACGGTGCCGATGCTCATGCCCAACAGCCCCGCGGCGGCCGTGGCACTGGAGTTCAGCGCGCGGGCCGGGGCGCACTCTCCGGTGAGCGCCTGCGCGTCGAGCGCGGAGGCCATCGCCAACGCCATCGACATGATCCGCGTGGGCCGCGCCGACATCGTGATCGCCGGCGGCACCGAAGCCGCCCTGCACCCGCTGAACATCGCCTCGTTCGCTTCGATGCGCGCGCTGTCGACCCGCAACGACGATCCGCAGGGCGCCTCCCGCCCGTGGGACGTCAACCGCGACGGCTTCGTCATGAGCGAGGGCTCCGGCGTCGTCATCCTGGAGTCCGCCGAGCACGCCGCGAGACGCGGCGCCCGCGTCTACGCCGTTGCGGCCGGCGCCGGATACTCCGACGACGCCCACGACATCGTCGCCCCGGACCCTGAGGGCACGGGACAGGCGCGCGCGATCCTCAGCGCTTTGACCAACGCGGACCTGAAGCCGACCGACATCGCCCACGTGAACGCGCACGCGACGTCGACGCCCACCGGTGACGTCAGCGAGACCGCCGCCATCCGCATCGCTCTGGGCGACACCGCCGCCGACCAGGTGGCGGTCACCTCCACGAAGTCCATGACCGGCCATCTCCTCGGTGGAGCGGGTGCCGTGGAGTCCATCGCGACCGTACTCACCCTGCACGAGGGCCGGATCCCACCGACCATCAACATCGAAGAGCTCGACCCCGATGTCCAGGTGGACATCGTCCGCGACAAGCAACGCGAACTTCCCGCCGAGGCATTGGCCGCGCTCAACGAGTCGTTCGGCTTCGGCGGCCACAACATCGCGGTGGTCTTCCGCCGCCCCTGATCTCCCCGGCGGAAGAGGCGCCCGGGGGCGGGACGCCGACCTTGCGGGCCGTCACGACCATCAGCGGAGGGGACCGCCATGCGCGCAGGAACCGACCGCTTCTTCGTAAGGAGCTGGCTCACGTGACCGTGATCGACAATCGAGTGGCGAACGCGTCCACCGAGCCCGAGGACCCCCGCAACCCGCGCGTCCGGCTCTCCGTGTTCTTCGACGCCGGGACTCTGCACCTCATCACCGCCGAGGACGACAGCGCAGCTCTGGCCGGAGTGGGCCGGGTGCACGGAATGCCCGCTGTCGCCTTCGCCAACGACGCCCGCATTCAGGGGGGCGCCATGGGAACGGCGGGGTGCGCGGCGATCGAGGCCGCCTACGAGTACGCGGTGCGCGAGCGGATGCCCGTCATCGGCCTCTGGCACTCGGGCGGCGCCAGACTGGCCGAAGGCGTGGAGAGCCTGCACGCCGTCGGCCGGGTATTCGCCGCGATGACCCGGGCCTCCGGCGCCGTCCCGCAGATCTCGGTCGTACTCGGCCCCGCCGCGGGCGGCGCCGCCTACGGTCCGGCGCTCACCGACATCGTGGTGATGTCGCAGCGGGGAAAGGTCTTCGTCACCGGTCCCGACGTCGTCCGCAGCGTGACCGGTGAGGAGATCACCGCTGACGAGCTGGGCGGCGCCGACGCTCACGGGCGCCGCAGCGGCGTCGTGCACGTGACCGCCCCCGACGACACCGCCGCGATGGTCCGGGGCCGCCATCTGGCCCTGCTGCTGGGGCACCAGGGCCGGATGCGAACCGGGGACATCACCGACGTCGATCTGGGGAACGTCCTGCCGGAGTCGGCCCGCCGCGCCTATGACGTCAAGCCGCTGGTGAACGGCCTGCTCGACTCCCCCTTGGGCGAGGACTCCCTGGAGCTGCAGGCCAAATGGGCTCCGAACATCGTCACCGCACTGGGTCGGCTCGGCGGGCGCACGGTTGGTGTGATCGCGAACAACCCCCTGCGGCTGGGGGGCTGCCTGGAGTCGAAGTCCGCGGAGAAGGCGGCGCGTTTCGTGCGGATGTGCGACTCCTTCGGCGTCCCGCTCGTCGTGCTCGTGGACGTGCCCGGGTACCTGCCTGGTGTCGGGCAGGAGTGGGAAGGGGTCGTGCGCCGCGGCGCCAAACTGCTCCACGCCTTCGCCGAGGCGACCGTGCCCCGGGTGACCCTGGTAACCCGCAAGTCCTACGGCGGCGCCTACATCGCCATGAACTCGCGGGCCCTGGGCGCCACCCGCGTGCTCGCCTGGCCGACCGCGGAGATCGCCGTCATGGGACCGGTGGCGGCCGTGCGCATCCTGAAGCGCAAGCAGCTGGCCGCCGTTCCCGAGGAGGAGCGCCCGGCCTTGGAGGCCAAGCTCGCCGCGGAGCAGGAGGAGGCCGCGGGAGGCCTGGAGCGGGCGCAGGAGCTCGGTGTCCTCGACGAGGTGATCGACCCCAATCGGACGCGCACCGCACTGGCGGAGGCTATCTCCAGCGTGCCCCCGGCCAGGGGCTCGCACGGCAACATCCCGCTGTGACACCCGGTATGTTCGGGGCGCATGGGAGGCACCCGGTGCCCCGGCAGCCGGTTCCGAGGCTCGGCGAACCGTATGTGAATGGTTCTTGGCGCATCGAAAAAGACTGATTGAACACACCCGGATCCCCTGTGACGGCCGGATGCGCCGGACGATAATAGGCCGCGTGTCCTCCCAGCCTCTCGTCTCCGGTTCCGGTGGAACGCCGCAGGGGCAGGTCCCCGCGCCGTCGGACACCCCCGATGGCGCAGCACGGGAAGGCCTCCTCTTCCGCCCGATCGTCGACCTCGACGGCGGAGCGGTTCTCGCCGTCGAGGTGGAGACCCTCGCCCGCGATCACAGTCCGCACGACGGCGACGCCGCGGCGCAGGCCGAACGGCTGGCCCGACTGGCCCGCCGGGTGACCGCGGAGGAACCCCTGCTGCCGCTTGTGCTTCCGCTGGTCGCCACCACGGTGACAGCCGGCCCCGAGACGTTCCGGCTACTCGAGAACGAGCTTCGCCGCGCGGGTCGGCGCCCGCGCGACGTCACACTGATGCTCGGACCGGAGTTGCGCGACCTCCCTCGCGGATCGCTCGTCCGCGGAATCCGCGAACTCCGGAAACTGGGCTTCCGCTACGCGTTCGGCACCGCATCGGTCCCCCCGGACCTGCTCTTGGATGCCGATCCGTTCCTGTTCCGCATCGACCCCGGGATCGTCTCCGGCATCCCCTCGGACGAGCGCCGGCTCGCCATCGTCGAGGGCCTGAGCCGGATCGGGCGCGGGTCCGGGATCTATCCGATGGCGACAGGTGTCGCCACAGTGGCGCAACTGGTGAAGCTGCGCGACGCGGGCATCCGGCTCGCCCACGGCCCCTTCTTCGCCGATGACGGCTGGAAGCCCGGCGACCGGGTCGGCCCGGTCCCCGGTTCCGCGGTCGCCTCCGCTCTCCCCGCACTGGAGTCGGGCCCCCGCGTCTCGGAGTTCATGCGTCCGCCCGTGGCGGTCACCGCCGAAGCGACGGCCGAAGAGGTCCTTGAGGCGTTCACCAACGACCCCGCCCTCAACAGCGTCGTGCTGATCGACCATCGCGAGCGCCCGATCGGCCTGATCGATCGCTCCCGCTTCCTGCTCGCCGTCACCGGTCCCTACGGACACGCA
Source organism: Allosalinactinospora lopnorensis (assembly GCF_000981225.1). Lineage (GTDB taxonomy): Bacteria > Actinomycetota > Actinomycetes > Streptosporangiales > Streptosporangiaceae > Allosalinactinospora > Allosalinactinospora lopnorensis. Next base: position 86,001 of record NZ_LAJC01000005.1, on the reverse strand, counting down.
CTGCACGCCCGCCGCCCCGCTGAACGCCTGGCCGATCCCCCGCGCACGGTCGCGCGCGGGCTGCCCGCGATGGCGGCGCTGCGGACCGCGGGCACCGACAGCGAGCGCATCTACGACGATCTGATCGCCGTCAATGAGTTCGGCCAGTGCATCGGCATCGTGCACGTCGGCGATCTGATCAGGAGTCTCGCCCGCGACTGAGCATCCCGCGCGGGCCGGCGACGGACCGCTAGACCGGGTCCTGCCCGTTCGCCCCGAAGTGGCCGTCGACGCGGAATTCCCTGCTCAGCTCCACCAGATCAGGGCGCTTGGGAAGCCGGCCGTCACCGGAGGAGCGCCCCAAGGCGCGGCGGCTGATCCACGGAACCAGGTACTGCCGGACCCATCTCAGGTTCTCGCGGCGACGCAGGATGGGCGGCAGTTGCCGGGGCGGAGTCGACCACGGGCGGGCCCAGATCTCGCGGGGGCCCATGGGGTGCCCGAGGATCTCAGCGATCCGCGCGGCCACGATGTGGTGCCCGTCGGCGTTGAAGTGCAGCCGATCGACGCTCCAGGCCCGGGGGTCGTTCAGGGCCTCCATCGCCCACAGGTCGACGATGTCGCTGCCGGTACGCTCGGCGACGGCCCGCAGATGCATGCTGAACACCGCGACCCGGCCGCGGTAGACCCGCAGCACCGGGATCCACCCGGTGTCGTGGCCGGAGAGGACCACGACCCGGATCCCGGCCTCGCGCAGCAGAAAGACGCCTCGTTCGAACTCGGCGGCGAGCGCGTCGAGGTCGGCGTTGGGCCGGAGGACATCGTTGCCGCCGGCGTGTACGGTGACGAGATCCGGAGCACAGGCCAGGGTCTGTTCCAGCTGCTCACCGAAGATATGCCGCATGCGCCGCCCGCGCACCGCCAGGTTGGCGTAGCGAAACCCGGGTTTGGCGGCGCCCAGGTGCTCTGCGAGCCGGTCGGCGAAGCCGCGGTACTTTCCGGCGGCGCCCAGATCGTCAAGACCCTCGGTCAGGCTGTCACCGATCGCCACATACGAGCGAATGACCGCCGGGCTCTCCGCCTGAGCGTCTTCAGGGGGATTCATCTCCAGGTCAGTCACATCAACCAATCATGCAGGCTGCCCACTCATCCGCGACACGCCACGATCCGGGCAAGTGCAGGGGTGCGGGGGGATCAGACGCGCCTCTCACGGTGTTGACGAGCATGTGTCAAAACGGAAAGGCGGGGTACGGCGTGCCTGATAAGCATACCGCCGACTCTCAGCGGTACACCGGGCCGAGACCCGATCGAAAGCGGGCCCGGAACCCGCTCAGACCAAGGAGATGTTCCTTCCGACCATGAGCACCAGCAACGAGACGACACCCGACGACAACGTGGACTTTCCCGCCAACCAGGTGGAGGAGGCGCTCGATCTGGCGCTGGCCCAGTCCCGCGAGGAGGATCCCGACAGCGAGGGCGACGAGAGCGGCGCCGTTACCACCTTCATCACCACACTGCGCGACGGCGACCTGTGGGTCCCGCTGCCGCAGGGCTCCGGAACGCAGGAAGACGGCTCCATCGCCCTGCCCACTCTGGAGCTGGAGGGATCCACGTTCGTCCCGGCGTTCACCTCGGAGTCGCAGCTGAGTACGCGCAGCGCGGAGTTGCCGTTCACCGTCATCGCGACCCGTGAACTCGCCGGCGCGCTGCCCGAAGGGGTGGGACTGGCGTTGAATCCGGGGAACACTACGGGGGTGCCCATCTACCCGGAGACCGTCGCTGTCCTGGCCGGCCAATAACACACGCGACGTCGGCGCCGGCCAGGAGCCGCACAACCCGCCAGGCCGGGCGGTGTTCTATGTCACAGGAGCGCCCGACCCGAGGCGGTCGAGCATCCTGCGCCCAGCAGGAGAATCCGTCTCGGTCTGCCGCCATGTGCTGTTCTTTTCCCGCGCCGGGACTATCCAGGAGCCTGTCACGCACGTACGATCTGCGATAAGCGCTTACCGCAATACCGTCGTGACATCGGCGTGCTTCCCCCAGTGACCGGCCCTGCCGGCGCCGCGCTCCGCCGACGCGCTCCGGACATACCGGATGCCTGTCGACGTACCGGGATCCGGTCTCGGTCAAAGACGCGTAAGGTGGCGCCGAGCCGATTGCCCACCCGGTTATCCTCATTCGTGAGCCGCACGCCAGGAGGTCGAGGTCCTCAGCAGATGAATGCCGTCTCCCCGATCTGCCTCACCGACCTCGTCCCCGCCCTGCACTGGAGCAGACCCGGCGACGTCGCTCCCGTATTGCGGCATTCCCGGCTTGTCGACGGTTGGTGGCGCTCGCTCCCCCTCCCCCGGGTCGTCGACATCGCCGGCCCTGCCTGGCTCTCCTACTCCCTGGCCCGCCTCGCTATCGAGCACTGGGAGCACCTCAGGCTCACCGAGTTTCTGCCGTCGCTGCAGGAGATGACGGTGGATCTCGACGAGATCGCCGAGCCGGTCCGAGGCGCCATCCTCGCCACCGCCGGCGACTGGGACCGGCTGATCACCGCCACTCCCACTGCCATGCGCGCGTGGGGGTTTCCCAGCGACTGCGGCGACGTCGACGTGATAAGCACCGTCATGTGGCGTGCCGTGCACCCGTTCACCCGCGATACCACCGGAGCCCCACTGCCTTCGCCCGCGCTCATGATCGAGGCGGTGCGGACCGTCGCCAACTGGATGCCGGCCTCGGCCCCGCCGCACGTGCACAACGCCCTCGCCTATCTGACTTCGGCCACCGGGGCCGACTCCACGAACACGACGGGGTCCGCTGACCCTGTCGCGGCCGGGGATCCCTCCCAGGAGCACCCGCCGCAGAGTCCGGCGACCCGGGCCATCCGCACCCTGAGAGCACTACGTGCCCAGCGCGACGAGGAGCAGCCGCCGAACACCGAGGCGGCACCGGAGAGCCGGCAGCAGAGCGCCGCCGCCGATCCCAGCGGGCCCGCAAGACGCTCCCGGAGCCCGTTGATGGGGCCCGACCGGACCCTGCGCCGCCCCGCCTTCGGCAGGCCCAAGGAGACGCGCGCGGAGGGCGCAACGGAGCAGGAAGCCGCCGCGCCGGCTCCCGAGCTCGGCGAGCACCCCCTTGTCGACCTGCTGGAGGAGTTGTTCCGCAGCTGGGAGAACCTGGAGCGCACCGTCGCCGCCGAGCGGCTCTTCGCCACCGATCCCGTCAGTATCCGCGTGCTGGCCGACCAGCTCCGGGTGGACGTCGGCGAGATCCGCAACGCCCAGCGCAGCGTCGAGGAGCGGTTGCTGCAATGGCTGAGCTCCCCCTCGGGCACTCCCATCACCGAGCACCTGCGCGAGCTGTCCGAGCGGCTCGGCGCCGCCGCCACGATCGACCACCTGATCAACGCGCACCCGGACCATCCGGTGGAGGTCCCCTCCCTGGGCACACCGCTATGGCGTGTCCTCATCACCCTGTTCACCGACCGGCGGCTGCACAACGGCTGGCTGGTCAGCGACGATCCGCACCTGCTGCGCTGGAAGACCCGCGAGCTGCTCGGCGACGCACCCGGGCTCACCGACGCCGGGATCCGGCTGGGCCGGCTCGGAATCCGGCAGCAGGCGCTTCGCGCGTGGCTGCTGAGCACTCCCGGGGTGACCATCCGCGACGGCCATGTGCTCGTCGACCCCTCGACTCCGATGGAGACCCCCGCGCAGGTTCCGGCCTACGGCGGGAACGCCGACCTGGCCCCGGAGACCTCGGGCACGACGACCGCCAACGGGCTGCCGATCCGGCGCCGCCCGGACGTGGCGTATTCCCACCAGGAGGAGCCGGCACCCCAGGAGCAGGTTCCCGTGCCCGGCGTCGCCACATCGGCGCGGTGCTTCCGCGCGCCCGACGGCCGGTGGTGGCACCGCGTGGACGTCACCGCCGACCACCTCAACGGGGCACCGGTCACCGTACCGCCCGGCTACGCCACACACCTCGGCCTGCAGCCGGGGCGTCTGCTCTGCCTCACCGCTCCCGGAGCGGACCTGCTGGTCCTGGTCTGGCGCGACCAGCCGGCGTTTGACTCGCTGCGCCCGTTGCTGCGGCGGCTCTCGGCCCAGCCCGGTGACCGGGTGTTCATCACCGTCCAGAACGACCGCCTCGACGCCCGCCGGCTTCCCGCCGCCGACCTCAGCGATTACGGGCCCACGAGTAAGGCGCTCCACCTCATCGGCTACACCGCCCCCGCTTCGACCGAGGAGGCTCTGCGGATCATCAGCCACCGTATCCGCGAGGACGAGAACGACTCCCCCGTCACCACGCAGACGCTCATGGAACTTCTCGCCCAACGGGGAGACGACGACATCATCGAGGAACTGCGCCCCAGTCTGTACGCGACGCACTGACGGCGCGGCCGCACCGGAGACACGAGGAAGGGGCTCCTGTTCCCAGGAGGCCCCTTCCTCGTGCAGATCCGCGGCGGAATCAGACGTTGAAACCGAGCATGCGGAGCTGGTCCCTGCCGTCCTCGGTGATCTTGTCGGGCCCCCACGGCGGCATCCAGACCCAGTTGATCTTGACCTCGCGCTCGAACTCCTCCAGCGCGCTGCCGGCCTGATCCTCGATGACGTCGGTCAAGGGGCAGGCCGCGCTCGTGAGTGTCATGTCGAGGGTGATGACGTCACCGTCGACATTGACACCGTAGAGCAGACCGAGATCGACGACGTTCACCCCGAGCTCGGGGTCGATGACGTCCTTGAGCGCTTCGCTGATCTCCTCGTCCAGGGTTTCCTGGCCCTGTTCAGGCCCGGTGGCGGGGGTGGTGTTGCTCTCTGTCATGAGGCGCCCTCCAGTCCGTCCCCGCCTCCGCGGGGCTCGCTCTGCATTGACTGCACGGTCGCGTCCTTCCAGGCCATCCAGGCGAGCAGCGCGCACTTGATACGGGCAGGGTATTTCGACACCCCGACGAAGGCCACGGCATCCTCCAGGACGTCCTCGTCGGGTTCGCCCACGCCCTTCGAGTGCATCATCTCGGTGAACTCGTCGAGCACCCGCATGCTCTCGTCCACGGTCTTGCCGATCAGCAGGTCGGTCAGCACCGATGCGCTGGCCTGGCTGATCGAGCACCCCATGCTGTCGTAGGAGACGTCGCTGACGGTGGCCGAGCCGTCGAGCGCGTTCTCCGGCGACGGCGTGAGCGTGACCCGCAGCGTCACCTCGTCACCGCAGGTGGGATTGATGTGGTGCGCCTCACCATCATGCGGCTCCCGCAGCCCCTTGTTGTGCGGGTTGCGGTAGTGGTCCAGGATGATCTCCTGGTACATCGCGTCCAATCGCATCGTTAGAACTGACGCCCCTTCTCACGCACCGGGACCGGTGCCGAAGAACCGCTGAGCCGCCTTGATCCCCTCGACCAGCGCGTCCACATCGGCGAACGTGTTGTACAGGTACAGGGACGCCCTCGTGGTGGCCACCACGTTGTAGCGGCGATGCAGCGGCCACGCGCAGTGGTGCCCGACGCGCACCGCCAGTCCCTGGTCGTCCAAGACCTGTCCGACGTCGTGCGGGTGGATGTCCTCCACGACGAAGGAGATCGTCCCCCCGCGGGCCTCGCCATCCACCGGACCGATGATCCGCACCCCGTCCAGCGCTCCGACCTGCTTGAGCGCGTATCCGGTGAGCGCGTGCTCATAGGCCCGCACATTCTCCATACCCACTGCGCTCAGGTAGTCGCACGCCGCCGCCAACCCCACGGCCTGTGGGGCCATCGGAACGCCGGCCTCGAAGCGCTGCGGAGGATCGGCCCAGGTCGCGCTGTCGATGTACACCACACCGATCATGGAACCGCCCGTGATGAACGGCGGCATCGCCGCCAGCAGCTCCGGTCGGCCCCACAGCACACCGATCCCGTTGGGCCCGAGCATCTTGTGCCCGGAGAACACCAGGAAGTCGGCGCCGAGTTCGCGGACGTCGACCGGCATATGGGGTACCGACTGGGCGGCGTCGAGCAGCACCAGCGCACCGAACTCGTGCGCCTTCGCGATGACGGTCCGGACCGGGTTGACCGTGCCGAGCACGTTCGACTGGTGGGCGAGCGCGACGATCTTGGTGCGCTCGTTGACCAGCTCGTCCAGGTTCGCCAGGTCGAGACGCCCCTCGTCGGTCACGGAGAACCAACGCAGGGTCGCGCCGGTACGCCGGCACAGCTCCTGCCACGGCACCAGGTTGGCGTGGTGCTCCATCTCGCTGACGACGACCTCGTCGCCCGGCCCGATCCGGAAGCGGGCGTGCTCCTCCCCCGCTGTGGCCGAGTTGCTCATGGCATAGGCGACGAGGTTGATCGCCTCGGTGGTGTTCTTGGTGAACACCACTTCGTTGGCCTGTGCTCCGATGAAAGCCGCGATCGTGGCCCGCGCGGCCTCGTAGCCGTCGGTGGCCTCCTCCGCGAGCTGGTGCGCTCCGCGGTGCACCGCCGCATTGTGCCGCTCGTAGAATTCACGCTCGGCGTCAAGGACCTGCCGGGGCTTCTGCGAAGTCGCCCCGGAATCGAGATACACCAACGGACGCCCGTCGCGGACGGTCCGGGACAGGATCTCGAAGTCCTCCCGGAGCTTCTCCGCGTCGAGCAGCCCGAGCTCGCGTTCCGTCACAGTTAAGCGCCCGCCTTCACGAACCGCTCGTAGCCTTCGGACTCCAGCGCGTTGGCCAGCTCCGGGCCGCCGGACTCGGCGACACGGCCGCCGGCGAAAACGTGCACGTAGTCCGCCTTCACGTAGTTGAGGATCCGGCTGTAGTGGGTGATCAGCATGACACCCACATCGGTCTCGGTCTTGGCCCGGTTGATGCCCTCGGAGACGACCTTCAGGGCGTCGACGTCCAGGCCGGAGTCGGTCTCGTCGAGGATCGCGATCTTCGGCTTGAGCAGTTCCAGCTGGAGGATCTCGTGCCGCTTCTTCTCACCGCCGGAGAACCCCTCGTTGACGCCGCGGGAGGCGAAGGAGGAGTCGATGGCCAAGCCCTTCATGGTGCTCTGCAGCTCCTTGGAGAAGGTGCGGAGCTTCGGGGCCTCGCCGCGCACCGCGGTGACGGAGCTGCGCAGGAAGTTGGACATCGACACGCCCGGAACCTCGACCGGGTACTGCATGGCGAGGAACAGCCCGGCGCGGGCGCGCTCGTCCACGCTCATCTCCAGGACGTTCTCGCCATCGATCAGGATCTCGCCATCGGTGACCTCGTACCGGGGGTGCCCGGCCACGGCGTAGGCCAGCGTGGACTTGCCCGAGCCGTTGGGGCCCATGATGGCGTGGGTTTCGCCCGAGTCGATGGTGAGGTCGACGCCCTTCAGGATCTCCTCGCGCTGCTCGGCGCCAATGAGGACGTCGGCGCGCAGACCGCGGATTTCGAACTTGGTCATCTTCGTATCAGCCTCAAGAGTTCTGTTCGTTCAGCGAGACGAGGACGTCGTCGCCGTCGATCTTCACAACGTACGTGGGTACCGGCGTTGTCGCCGGCGGGTTGATCGGCGCCCCGGAGCGGAGGTCGAAGCAGGAACCGTGCAGCCAGCACTCGATGGTGCCGTCCTCGACCTCGCCCTCGGACAGGTTCACCTCGGCGTGGGAGCAGATGTCGCTGACGGCGAACACCTCCCCCTCGCTGCGCACCAGCGCCACCGGGGTGTCGTCGATCTCCACGCCGAGCACGCCCTCCTCGGGGATGTCGCTGAGCGCGCAGACCTTGACGAATTCGGTGCTACTCATGCAGGGCCAACTTCTCCTCGACCTCGTCCATGATCCGCTCGCGCAGATCCGGAAGCTCGATCCGTCCGATCAGCTCGGCGAAGTACCCACGGATCACCAGGCGGCGGGCCTCGTCGGTCGGAATCCCGCGCGACTGGAGGTAGAAGAGATGGATGTCGTCGAGCCGGCCGCTGGCGCTGGCGTGCCCGGCGCCCTCGACCTCGCCGGTGAAGATCTCCAGGTTCGGGACCGAGTCGACCCGGGTGCCGTCGGTGAGCACCAGGTTGCGGTTGTGCTCGTAGGAGTCGGTCCCCTGGGTGCCCTCGCCGATGATGACGTCGCCGATCCACACCGCGTGGGCGTCCTCGCCGCTGAGCGCGCCCTTGTACTCGACGCGGCTGCGGGTGTTGGACACGTTGTGGTCGATCAGCGAACGATGCTCGTGGTGCTGCCCCTCGCCGGTGAAGTAGAGCCCGTGCAGCTCGGCGTCGCCGCCGCGCCCGACGTAGCGGACGCTCGGCGAGATCCGGACCAGGTCGCCGCCGAGTGTGATCATGAAGCTCTTGAACCGGGCGTCGCGGCCGACCTTGGCGTACTGGTGCGAGACCTGGACGGCGTCGCGGTCCCAGTCCTGCAGGCTGATCACGGTCAGCTGTGCGCCGTCCTCGACGACGAACTCGACGTTGTCGGAGTAGGTCGAGCTGCCGCCGTACTCCAGAACGAGGGTCGTCGACGAGTGGCTCTCGGCACGCACCAGGACGTGGCCGTAGGCGTCGCCCTCCTCGACCCCGGTGATCTTGACATACACCGGCTCGGAGACCTGGACCTCCTTGGGCACCGTGACCACCGTGGCCTCGGTGAACGCGGAGTAGGCCAGAGCGCTGACGCGGTCGCTGGGCAGGAACGAGGTGCCCAGGCGGGCGTCGTCGCGGGCGACGGTCTCGACCGCGACCTCCTCTGGCGCCCGGGTCTCGACCTTGACGGCACCGCCGACGGCGTCGCGGCCGTCGTGCAGTCCGCGCATGCGGCGCAGCGGCGTGAAACGCCACTCCTCCTCGCGCCCGCTCGGCACCGGGAAGGCGTCAACGTCGAACGAGCCGTGGGTGTCGAGTCGGGAGATCGGGACATCCCCGCCGTGGGAGTGCTCCTTGACTCCGATATTCGGGCTGGCCATCCTTAACCAACCGCTCCTTCCATCTGCAGCTCGATGAGCCGGTTCAGTTCCAGCGCGTACTCCATGGGCAGCTCGCGCGCGATGGGTTCGACGAACCCGCGCACGATCATGGCCATGGCCTCGTCCTCGTCCAGGCCCCGGCTCATCAGGTAGAAGAGCTGGTCCTCGCTGACCTTGGAGACGGTGGCCTCGTGGCCCATCTCGACGTCATCCTCGCGGATGTCGTTGTAGGGATATGTGTCGGAGCGGCTCATGGTGTCGATGAGCAGCGCGTCGCACTTCACCGTGGACTTGGAGTGGTCGGCGCCCTCCTGGACCTGGACCAGCCCCCGGTAGGACGCGCGGCCGCCTCCGCGGGCCACCGACTTGGAGATGATGGTCGAGGAGGTGTTGGGCGCGCAGTGCACCATCTTGGAGCCGGCGTCCTGGTGCTGGCCCTCGCCGGCGAAGGCGACCGACAGGGTCTCGCCCTTGGCGTGCTCGCCCATGAGGTAGACGGCCGGGTACTTCATGGTCACCTGGGATCCGATGTTGCCGTCGATCCACTCCATGGTGGCGCCCTCGTAGGCCACCGCCCGCTTCGTCACCAGGTTGAAGACGTTGTTCGACCAATTCTGGATGGTCGTGTAGCGGCAGCGCGCGTTCTTCTTGACGATGATCTCCACGACCGCCGAGTGCAGCGAGTCGGTCTTGTAGATCGGCGCGGTGCAGCCCTCGACGTAGTGGACGTAGGCGCCCTCGTCGACGATGATCAGCGTCCGCTCGAACTGGCCCATGTTCTCGGTGTTGATCCGGAAGTAGGCCTGCAGCGGGATCTCGACGTTCACGCCCTTGGGCACGTAGATGAAGGAGCCGCCGCTCCACACCGCCGTGTTCAGCGCGGCGAACTTGTTGTCGCCTGACGGGATGACCGTGCCGAAGTACTCCTCGAAGAGCTCTGGGTGCTCCTTGAGGGCGGTATCGGTGTCGAGGAAGATGACGCCCTGCTCCTCCAGGTCCTCGCGGATCTGGTGGTAGACGACCTCGGACTCGTACTGCGCGGCGACACCGGCGACCAGACGCTGTTTCTCCGCCTCGGGGATCCCCAGCTTGTCGTAGGTGTTCTTGATGTCCTCGGGCAGATCCTCCCAGGACTGGGCCTGCTGCTCCGTGGAACGCACGAAGTACTTGATGTTCTCGAAATCGATCTTGGAGAGGTCGGCACCCCAGTCGGGAATCGGCTTCTTCTCGAAGAGCCTCAGCGCCTTGAGGCGCCGCTTCTGCATCCACTCCGGCTCGTCCTTCTTGCCGGAGATGTCGCGGACGACCTCCTCGCTCAGGCCTCGCCGAGCAGAGGCTCCGGCCTCGTCGGAGTCGGCCCAGCCGTACTCATATGTACCGAGCCCTTCGAGCTCGGGGTGCGCGATAGACGTCATTACGCGGATCCTCCTGGACTCAGACGTCCTCTGTATGGCGTTGCCCGCCGTCGCCTGGGCTCTGGCAGGTCTTCATCTCATCGGTGTTGATGTCGCGGGGAGTGACGTGTGTGGTGCACACGCCGTCGCCGTGGGCGATGGTCGCGAGCCGCCGGACCGGGGTTCCCAGCAGCCGCCCGAACACTTCGACCTCGGCCTCGCACAGTTCCGGGAACTCGGCGGCGACGTGCGCGACCGGGCAGTGGTGCTGGCAGAGCTGCTCACCGCCGCCCGGCGCCGGTGCCTCCCCCGCCGACGCCGCGTAGCCGTCACTGGAAAGCGCCTCGGCGAGCAGCCGGACCCGCTGCTGGGGCCGGACCTGCTCAAGGAGCGGGCGGTACCGACGTTCGAGGTCGGCCACCTGGCGCCGCGCGAACTCGGTGACCGCCTCGGGCCCGGCCTTCTCGGCGAGGAAGCGCATGGCGCTTGAGGCGAGGTCATCGTATCCGTGGACGAAGGCGTCCCGGCCGGCCTCGGTGATGGCGAAGACGCGAGCTGGACGGCCCCGGCCGCGGCGCCCGTGCGGCCGGGCGTCGCGCGCCTCGACCATGCCCTCGTGCATCAAGTTGTCAAGATGGCGGCGGATGGCCGCCGGCGTGAGTCCGAGCCGTTCCCCCAGCGTGGACGCGGTGATCGGACCGTGTTCCAGGATGAGCCTGGCCACGTGCGCCCTGGTGCCGTTCTCGGCGCCGCGCTCGGGACCCGCGGGCACCCGGGCCACGCCCGATGAGGCGTCCCCCGCTGCTCGCTGTCGACCGCTCACCTTTTTCACAACATCAGTGTGACGTAATTCAGTCCCCCCTGGCAAACCGCGACGCATGTCGTGGGTCACCCAGGCAAGGCTTTCCTTACAGGGAACTCATCGCCGATTCCCTTCGGACCGGGTCGGGAAACGCGGCGCAACACCCCCTTATATCCCAAACTCTAAGAGGGGAGTCTCGTATTCCGGGACAGATCAGCGCTTCCGTTCCGGGCGCCGCGGAGAGCGGCAGCGCGCCCAACAGGTCCCAGGGTGACGACACGGCCCCGTTCCCCGCGCCCCATGATCAGTGGCGCCCACCACCCAGTACAGGGTCCCGCGAGCCCGCCCTACACTCTTTAATCATGGACACCGCCGCGGTCGAGGTAACCGACTTGATCAAGCGCTATGGCGACACCACCGCCGTGGCCGGCCTGTCCTTCACCGCACCGCGCGGCGCGGTGACCGCGCTCCTCGGCCCCAACGGCGCAGGCAAGACCAGCACGATCGAAATCTGCGAGGGATTCCGCCGCGCCGACTCCGGACGCGTCCGGATACTGGGGCTCGACCCCGACGCCGACTCCGCCACGCTCAAGCCGAAGGTCGGCGTGATGCTGCAGGCCGGAGGCGTCCCCACCAGCGCCCGGGCCGGCGAGTGGCTGCGCCTCATGGCCTCTTTCCACGCTCACCCGGTTCCGGCGCAGGTACTGCTCCAGCGGCTCGGCCTGACATCGGTGGCCGGCACGCCGTTCCGCCGGCTGTCCGGCGGCCAGCAGCAGCGGCTGTCCCTGGCCGCCGCCGTGATCGGCCGCCCGGAACTGGTCTTCCTCGACGAACCGACCGCGGGCCTCGACCCGCAGGCGCGCATGGCGACGTGGGACCTCGTCACAGAGCTGCGCGACGCGGGCGTCGGGGTGGTACTCACCACCCACCACATGGAGGAGGCCGAACGGCTCGCCGACCATGTGGTGATCATCGACCACGGCCGGGTGGTCGCCAACGGCAGCGCGGGCGAGCTCACCGACGCCCAGCAGGAACTGCGCTTCCAGGCCGAGCCGGAACTCGACACCGAGAGCCTGCTGGCCGCGCTGCCGCCCACAAGCCACGTGGCGGCCCACCCCAGCGGGCAGCGCACCCGGTACGTGGTCGTCACCGAGGCGCCCGGCGGGCTCGGCCCGGGATTCGTGGCCACCGTGACCACGTGGTGCGCGGCCAACGGCGTGCTGCCCGAGGAGCTGCGCGTGCAGCGGCGCACCCTCGAAGACGTCTTCCTCGAACTCACCGGTCGGGACCTCCGAGATTCATGAGCGACCCCAGCACACCCAAAGCACGCTCCACCGCGACGTTCGCGCCCGCGCCGGGAGCGGCGCCACTGTGGCGCATGGTCGCCTCCCAGGCGTCCATGGAACTGCGCGTCCTGCTGCGCAACGGTGAGCAACTGCTGCTCACCATGGTCATCCCGGTGCTGCTGCTGGTCGGATTCAGCGTCACCGAACTGCTCGACTTAGGCGATGCGGCACCGGTGGACTACCTGACCCCCGGCATCATCGCGCTGGCGGTCATGTCCACCGCTTTCACCGGGCAGGCGATCGGCACCGGCTTCGAACGCCGCTACGGGGTGCTCAAGCGGCTCGGCGCGACACCACTGTCGCGCTTCGGGCTGCTGGCGGCCAAGACACTCGCGGTGCTCGGGGTGCAGGCGCTGCAGATCACGGTGATCTGCGGAGTCGCGCTCGCCCTGGGCTGGGCGCCCGCCTCCGGGAGCGTCGGCGCCCTCTACGCCATGACGCTGGTCCTGCTGGCCACGGCCGCGTTCAGCTCGCTCGCCCTGCTGCTGGCCGGAACCCTGCGCGCCGAAGCGGCCCTCGCCGCCGCCAACCTCATCTACGTCGTCCTGCTCGGTCTGGGCGGTGTGATCTTCCCCGTGGACCGCTTCCCCGCCTTCCTGCAGCCGGTACTGGAGGCGCTGCCCATCACCGCTCTCGCCACCGGCCTCAGAGCCGTACTGGCCGAGGGAGCCGCCCCACCGCTTCTCCCCCTGCTGGTCCTCGCGGTCTGGACCGCCGCCGGCGCGGCCCTCGCCAGCCGTTTCTTCCGGTGGGAGTAAGCCCGCGGCCATCGGCCCCCGGCAGGGGAGACACGGGCCGCGGCGTCAGCACCGCCCCCCTTGGCCGGACCCGCCGCTGACCATCACGTGACCCATGGCGCGGCCACAGCGCGCCCTTTAAAGTGTTCCGGAGTCGAGCCGCCGGGGTCTGCGTGGCCGGGGCCGACCAGCTCGTTCTGGTCAGCCACGACGGCGTTCACTGGGGTTTTCCGACCGGTCGGCCTGAAGGGAACGAGAGCATCGAGGAGACGCTCCACCGGGAGATGCGGGAAGAGGCGTGCGTTCACGTGGTCAGCGCCCGGCTACTCGGTTTCGCCCGCGGCGAGTGCGTTGAGGGGCACGAAGAGGGCCTGGTACTTGTTCGGTCCTACTGGCGGGCCGAGGTCGAAATGGAGCCTTGGGAGCCGCGATTCGAAATCGCGCACCGCCGGGTCGTCCCGGGGGCGCAGGCCGGGGAACACCTCCGGGATCCGGACGGCGCGGCGACGCGCATCTCGTTACGCGCGCTCGCAGAGGCGCGCCTGGGGTGAGCGGACGTGGGCTCGCGGCGGCTGCCCGGACGGCTCTCGGCGCGGATCGGCCCCCTCCGCGGTGGCGTTCGCGGCGAGGCGGGGCGTACGCCAGTGCGGGTAAGCGTGCAGGTGCCGCCGAGAACGACGTTTGGACGGAACGCCTAGTCGTCCCGCTCCACCGGGCAGGTCATGCAGTGCGGACCGCCTCGCCCCCGACCGAGCTCACTGCCGCTGACGGTGACGACCTCGATGCCGTTCTCGCGCAGGCAGGTGTTGGAGGTCATGTTGCGCTCGTAGGCGATCACCACGCCGGGCTCCACCGCAAAGACGTTGCATCCATCGTCCCACTGCTCGCGCTCCGTGGAGAACACGTCCTGGGTGGGAGTGAGCACCTTGATGTCGTCGAGTCCGGCGGCCAGCGCGATGGCCCGGTGCATGTCCTCCGGCCGATGATCGGTGACCTTGAGCTCCTTCTCGTTGTCGCCCGGCTCGATCGTGTAGGACGGGAGCATGCCAAGCCCCGCGTACTTGGTGAACACGCCGTAGTCCACGTTGGTCATCACGGTGTCGAGGTGCATGACCGAGCGGGCCTTGGGCATCCAGAGGCCGAGGATGCGGTCGGCGCCGCCGCGGGCGAACAGCTCGCGCGCCAGCAGCTCGACCGCCTGGGGCCGGGTCCGTTCGCTCAGCCCCACCAGCACCGACCTGTTGCCGATGGGCATGACGTCGCCGCCCTCGATGGTCGCCGGCGCCCAGGCCCGGCCGGGGTTCCACACCTCGAAGTCCGCGCTGGCGAACAGCGGGTGCCAGCGGTAGACGGCCTCGTAGTGGATGGTCTCCCGGCGGCGCGCCTTCTTGCGCATGGGGTTGATCGACACCCCGTTGTACAGCCAGCAGGAGGTGTCGCGGGTGAAGATGTGGTTGGGAAGCGGCGAGAGCACGAAGTCGTCCATGCCGAGCGTGTGGAACCAGACCGACCTGGGTTCCTCCATCCGCTCCAGCAGTTCCCGCTTGGTGATCCCGCCGATGAGGAACCGGCGCAGCGTGTCGTCCGCCATCGCCTCGAAGGCGCTGCGGATGGAGTCGATCGCCATCGGCCCGTAGAACCGCTCGTCCAGCAGGTTGTCCAGGATGTAGGCCTTGGCTTCGGGAATCTCCAGCACGTCCTGGAGCAGCTCGTGGAAGAGGTGTACCCGGACCCCGCGGTCGCGCAGCTGCTCGGCGAAGGCGTCGTGCTCCTCCCGGGCGCGTTTCGCCCACAGGACGTCGTCGAAGAGCAGTTCGTCGTTGTTGGACGGGGTGAGTCGCTTGAGCTCCAGATCCGGGCGGTGCACGATGACCTGGCGCAGTCGGCCTACCTCGGACGTCACCGAAAATCCCATGCTTCCCCGGCTCCTCGCGCGGTTTCGGACTTCCCGGAGCATTCCCCGCGAATCCCCGCCGGAACCGGCCCGGCGGCCTTCGGGACCGGGCCGTACCACCACGGGAGACATAGGATGGTCGGCTGTGAGTGCGACTCCTCTGGCCAGCTCCCCCCATGTGCCCCTGCGGTCGCGGGTCGCCGGCGGCGCCGCCCTGGTCCGCACCGCCGGCGACTCCATTCCGCCCGCCGGGCTCGTCCTCATCGGGATCCTCTCCGTCCAGGCCGGCGCCGGGGTGGCGAAGAACCTCTTCGCGGTGCTGCCGCCCAGCGCCGTGGTATGGCTGCGCCTGCTGACCTCCGCCGCCGTCCTGCTCCTGCTCGTCCGGCCGACCGTCCGTGGCAGGAGCCGCGCCGACTGGCTGGTGGTCGTCGGCTTCGGCCTGGCCCTGGCCACCATGAACCTCGCGATCTACGAGTCGTTCGCGCGCATACCGCTCGGGATCGCGGTGACGATCGAGTTTCTTGGGCCGCTCGCGGTGGCCGTGGCCGGCTCGCGGCGCGTACTGGACCTGGCATGGGTGGCCCTCGCCGGACTGGGCGTGCTGCTGCTCGGCCGTGGGGACGTGGCCCTCGACCCGGTCGGAATCGGCTTCGCGCTGCTCGCGGCGACGGCGTGGGCCGGCTATATCCTGCTCAGCGCCGCCACGGGACAGCGCTTCTCCGGGACCTCGGGGCTGGCCATCGCCAGCGTGGTCGGCGTCCTGTTCATCGGCCCGGCCGCGGTGGCGCAGGGCGGTCCGGCGCTGCTGGAGCCGAAGTTGCTGCTTTTCGGCCTGCTCGTGGGTCTGATGTCCTCGGTGGTGCCCTACTCGCTGGAGATGCAGGCGCTGCGGCGGATGCCGCCGCGGGTGTTCGGGATCCTGATGAGCCTGCAGCCGGCCGCGGCCGCCCTGGTGGGGATGGCGCTGCTCGCCGAGTTCCTGTCGGCCTCGCAGTGGCTCGCAGTGGCCTGCGTCATCATCGCCAGCGCCGGCGCGACCCGGGCTCAGCGGCGCCCGGAAAAAGGGGAGCAGGCCGGCGGCGGCACGGCGGGGTCCGAGCGCGACGGCGGCTGACGCCCGGCCGGTTTCCGTGCCCCGATCCGCCGGCGTGCGGCGCGGCGGGCCGGAGCGGCCGGTCACGACTCGGCCACGTCACTCTGGATGGCGAGTTTGAACTGGGCGTGCACGACACGGGCCTCCCCCTCACCGTTGTGGCGCACCCGCAGTCCCAGCGGTGTTCCGGGGGACACGAAGATCTCGTGGTTCTTGGCCAGAAACTGGCCGCCCGGGTTCGCCGCATGGTCCTCTGTGCACGTGGTGTCGATACCGTCCGCGAGGTCCAGCGGGTCGCGCGCGTACTGGTCGCGGACCTCGGTGTAGTCCCCCTCCTCCCAGTGGATCATCGCGCTCAGGGTGCCCCACCCTTCGGCGGCGGGCCAGATCAGCCGGACCGCTCGTCGGGGTATTCGGAGCGCTCACCGTCGGGCTGCTCGCTGGGGTGCATGTCGTGCCCGTCGTAGCTCTCGGAACCATAGGGGAAGCGGAGAAGGTGGTACTCGCCGTCGCCGGGGATGGTCTGGGTCTCGTCGACGATGAGGGAACACACGTACACGGTCATGGGGCGATCCCGAGGGGTTGTCGAACGGTTACGGAACGTCGCCCCATCTAACCCTGCCGCGACGCCCCTGTCACGAGGTCCTGCTCATTTGACTACTCCGGCCCCGTACCGCGAACCGGCACCGCAGTTCAAGGGGCGGAGCGACCTCTACTACAGTTCGTCGTATGACCGGTTCCCCACCTGTGCTCGCCGCAGGCGACATCGTGTTTCTCAACCTGCCGCTATGGGCGTGGCAGGTCGCGTTCTCCGCGGTCGGGGTCCTGGCTCTCGTCCTGCTGGCGAGGACGGCCTGGGAACCGACGACGAACTCACTGCGCTGGTGGGCCCTGGGGAACATCGTCGTCAACGCCGGCATCGCGGTGAGCGGCGCCACCGTGCGGGTCACCGCCTCGGGGCTGGGCTGCTCGGAGTGGCCCAGGTGCACACCCGACAGCTTCGTCCCGGTCGACACCGGGCACACCGCACTGCAGGCCGCGATCGAGTTCGGCAACCGGACCCTGACGTTCCTGGTCCTGGCCGTGGGCGTCATCGTGCTCATCGCCGTGCTGCGGCTGCGCCCGCGCCGCCGCGACCTGATGGTCATGGCCGCCCTGGTCCCAGCGGGGGTCCTCGGGCAGGCCGTGGTCGGCGGTATCACCGTCTGGAGCGAGCTGCACCCGGCGTCGGTGGCCTCGCACTTCCTGCTCTCGATGCTCGTGGTCTTCCTCACCGTGGCGTTCTACGTGCGCTGCCGCGAGCCCCGGGGCGAGCTGCGGCTCACTGTGAGTCCCCTCGCCCGTAGGCTCGCCGCGACGCTGGCCGTCCTCGGATTCCTGGTGCTGGTCGCGGGGACCGTCGTCACCGGCAACGGCCCGCACGGCGGCGACCCCGGCGCCCCCCGCTGGGGGTTCGACATGGTCGCGGTGGCGCGGACGCACGCCTGGCTGGCCTGGAGCGTCCTCATCCTCGCGGTCGCCCTGACCGTGCTGCTCACGCGCGCCCGCGCGCCCCGCCCAGTCCGACTCCAGGCGTGGCTGGTTCTGGCCGCGCTCCTCGGGCAGGGGATCATCGGCTACACCCAGTACATCCTCGGCGTTCCCGAAGGGCTCGTGGTGCTGCACGTCCTGGGATCGGCCCTTACCTGGATCGCCATCGCCCGGCTGTACTTCGCCACCGCGGAACGCGTCGCCGTCACCGGCCCTGCTCCCAGCCCTGCGGGCCCTGTGGAGGCCGCTCCCCGCTCCCCTTCGGCCCCTGAACCTCGCCTGCGGCCCGGGCCTGTGTGATGACGTGCGCGAACTCGGAACGCCTCAGGAAACCGGAGTCGGTCGCCCTCGGGGCCCATACCGGGGGCATGGGCTCCGCCGTCCGCCCCAGGAAGGCATCACGCGCGACGTGCATGAGAGCCAGGAGCGCGTCGCGCCGCTCGTCGAAGCCCGGCCGCGCCACTCCCCGAGCCTGGCGCTGGTGCAGTAGCGCCAGTTCGGTGGCGGCCAACTGGTAGTCCTTCATGGCCCGCCTGCCGCGCTGGCCGGCGTTGCGCTGCGCCCACCCCCGTGCCGCACGGCGGCCGTCCATCGAGCTGAGCATCCGGATGTCGGCCGGGGTCACCAGCCCGGTGGGGATGTAGGGCGGCAGGTAAGAGGCGATCGCGCCGACCTGGCGGCGCCGATCCTGCACCGCGATGACGATGATCGCGATGAGCACGAAGAAGAGCAGCAGGTAGGCGACCCCCAGGCCGAGCCAGCCGAAGATCACGGACCCGTTCCAGATCGCGTGCAGCAGCACAGCCCCCACCCACCCGGCGACCGGGGCGAGCAACCGCGGCTTCCCGCGGTTGATGGCCGCGTAGGCGACGCCGATGCCGATCATGGCCGTGTAGAGGGGGTGGCCGAACGGCGCGATCAGCCCGCGCAGCACGAACGTGAAGGCCAGACCGAACAGCCCTTGCTCGAAGAACGAGCTCAGGAAGTACAGGACGTTCTCGGAGAACGCGAACCCGATGGCCACCATGGCCGCATAGATCACACCATCGGTGTAGTCGTCGATCTCCTGGCGGCGCCGCCAAAGCAGGATGAGCAGGACAAGCCCTTTGGCGCTCTCCTCCACCACCGGCGCTATCACGGCCGTGCTGAACACGACACCGACGTCCGGCCCGAACACGGGCACGGCGTAGAGCTCCATGCCTACGGTGTTCAGCAGCAGCGACAGCACCACCGCGACGCCCGCTCCCCAGACGAAGGCGAAGACCAGCATCGACCCCGGTTCGGGCTCCAACCGGTCCAGCAGTAGGATCAGCGGGATCACGATGGCGACGGGAATGGTCGCCGCCACCACGCTGAGCAGGAAGCCGAATCCGCCCGCGACCCCGCCGGTGTCCAGCCCGGCCCACAGGAGGTAGCCGAGTATTCCCAGCGCGCAGAGGACGCAGACGGCGATACCGGCACCTATCGCGGTGGATCGGTAACCGGGCTTATGCCCCTGCAGAATCGCTTTGGTGTCAAGTGCGGGCATGATCTCCGATCGTAGCGCTTCGGCGTCCTGCCGCCGAAGCGCGTTCGGTCCGGGCAACGGACCCGCCGCGCCCTCCGGGCGGACCTCTGCCCCGGATCCCGATGCGGAAAAGCGGGGCCAGCTGGTGCGCACTCCTCGGAACCGTGAACCGGACACCGGCCCGCTCCGTTTCCACCTTTGAGTCGAGTAAGAACCGTGCTCCACCTCGTCGAGCACGGCCAAAGCTTGGAGAGAATCTCCTCATGATCCAGAAAGACGTCGCCGCACCAGCTCCGACCGAGACCTCGACGCCCTATCTGTGGGTCCTGCGCGCGGCCGTGCTCATACACGCGGCTCTGGTGGTGTTCGAATTCGGCACCGCCGGCCAGCTCATCGCGGGGGCCAGCGACATCCTGCCGCTGCACTCCAAGGGCGCGATCATGCTGCACGCTGTCGCAGGCTTCCAGCTCGTGGCCGCGACGCTGTTCTGGCGGCCCGGCCGGGGCTCCGTTCTGCCCCTGATGCTGAGCACGCTCGCGTTCGCACTCGGTTTCCTGCAGGCCTACCTCGGCAGCCACGGCGTGCTCGACCTGCACGTCGTCATGGGAATGACCCTCGTGGTGCTGGTCACGTGGGTGTTCGTCTGGAGCTGGACCTCCTCGGCCCACCGAACCGTGCGCTGACGCAGGCGTGTCCCTGGCCACTGGGGCACACCGCCATGGTGGCCGCGGCCCGGGCCGTGAAGCGACCGATCAGCCGATGACTCCGGCGAGCAGGGGGTCGATGGTGACGGCCGCGAAGAGCAGCGCCAGGTAGGCGTTGGACAGGTGGAAGAAACCCATCGTCCTGAGCTGGGCACCCGAGAGGCCCGACCGCACCCGGTGGAGCAGCCGGTGCGCCTGCACCAGCAGGACCGCGCCCAGGGCGAGGGCCACCGCCGGATAGAAGAGCGTGGTCCCGGCCACCGGCCAGAGGAACACCGACACCGCGACGGTCGCCCAGCTGTACAGCACGCACTCCAGCAGCACCCGGCGCTCCCCCGCCACAACCGGGAGCATCGGGACCTTAGCGGCCGCGTAGTCCTCCCGGTAGCGCATCGCCAGCGCCCACGTGTGCGGCGGAGTCCAGAAGAACACGACGAGGAACAGGATGAACGGCGCCCAGTCCAGCCGGTCGGTGATGGCCGCCCAGCCGATCAGCACGGGCATGCATCCGGCGATCCCGCCCCACACGACGTTCTGCGCCGTGCGCCGCTTGAGCAGCATCGTGTAGACGAAGATGTAGAAGAGGATCGCGAACAACGACAGCGCGGCCGACAACCAGTTCACGAACAGCGCGAACCCGGCCGTCGACCCCGTGGCCAGCACGAGCCCGTAGAGCATCGCACCGCGCGGAGTGACCTGGTCCATGGCGACCGGGCGGCGGCGGGTGCGCCGCATCTCCTGGTCGATGTCGCGGTCGAGGTAGCAGTTGATCGCATTGGCGCTGGCCGCCGACATGGTGCCGAAGACCAGGGTGGCGACCGCGGTCCACAGCGGGGGAACACCGCCGGCGGCCACGAACATCACCGGAATCGTGGTGATGAGCAGCAGCTCGATGACGCGGGGCTTGGACAGCGCGACATAGGCGCGCAGGTAGGCGCGCACGGACGGGGCGTCTCCGGCGCTTCCCGGCCGTGCACCGGCCGACCGCGCCTCACCATCGGCACCATCGGCTCGCGGGTTGGGCGGTCCCTGCTCGGCTCCGTTCAGCAATGCCATCAGGACCGCCGCATCCACGGCCGGAACCGCCATGGCCCGTTCACGGGGCGGCCGCACGGCCCGGATCGCACGGCGGGGAACATCCGCACTACGGACACAGACACGCTGAACCTCAAAGAGTCGGGAATCTTCACTGCTCGCCACATCGGGAACGCGGCTGCTCCTGACGCCACATCGGGAACGCGCATAATCCCGTCAACGACATACTGTAGTACTTACATCAGGGCCCGGTTGACCGGGGGCCGCACCCGCGCACGCCGCAGCGCAGCCTACCGGGACGGGGACACCCACCGCGGCGGGCGGCCCGCGGGGCCGCTGCCACGCGGAGCGGTGGAGCCTCTGCGGCCGGCATCCCGCCCGCCGGCTCGTCCCGCAGGCGGCCAAGAGACATGGTGGCCACAACAAGGTGAGCGATAGGCTCGCACTTGGCCGCACTTGTCGTTTTCCCTGGGCGGCCCTCCGGCCCGCGGAACGGCCATGCGCCAGCCGGTCCCACGGCGATCGCCTCCTGCGTGTGGATCACTCTGGCAGGCCGGCCCAACCATGGATAGCCTCGCATTACCCGGCACGGATGCCCGTGGTGATGAGCTGGATTGCCCGAAAGGAGCCCTGAGCCCGCGTGAACATCGACACCTCGGAAACCCTTGAATGGTCGGAACCCGACCGTCGTGCCGTCGATGTGGTCCGCGCCCTGGCCATGGACGCCGTTGAGAAGGCCGGCTCGGGTCACCCCGGCACCGCGATGAGTCTCGCCCCGGCGGCCTACCTGCTGTTCCAGAAGATCATGCGGCACGACCCGAGCGAGCCGGCGTGGACCGGCCGAGACCGGTTCGTGCTGTCCTGCGGCCACTCCAGTCTCACCCTCTACATTCAGCTCTACCTCGCCGGGTACGGACTCGACATCGAGGAGCTCAAACGGCTGCGCCAGTGGGACAGCCTCACCCCCGGCCACCCCGAGTACGGGCACACCGCGGGCGTCGAGACCACCACCGGTCCGCTCGGGCAGGGCCTCGGCAACGCGGTCGGCATGGCCATGGCCGCGCGCCGCGAGCGGGGGCTGTTCGACCCGGAGTCCGCCCCCGGTGACAGCCCGTTCGACCACTTCGTCTACGCCATCTGCTCCGACGGCGACGTCCAGGAAGGGGTCAGCCACGAGGCGAGCGCGCTGGCCGGCACCCAGAAGCTGGGCAACCTCGTCGTGATCTACGACGACAACCACATCTCGATCGAGGACGACACCCAGATCGCGTTCTCCGAGGACGTGGCGGCGCGTTACGAGGCCTACGGCTGGCACGTCCAGGAGATCGACTGGACCCTGGGCGACTCCTACCACGAGGACGTCGACGCCCTGTACCGCGCCATCCTGGCCGCGCAGACCGAGACCGAGCGCCCCTCGTTCATCCGGCTGCGCACCATCATCGGCTGGCCCGCACCGAACAAGCAGAACACCGGCGCCGCCCACGGAGCCGCCCTGGGCGCCGAAGAGGTCGCCGCCACCAAGCAGGTGCTGGGCCTGGCCCCCGACGCGCACTTCGACGTCCCCGACGGCGTGCTCCGGCACACCCGCCAGGCGGTCGACCGCGGCCGCTCCGCGCGCGCTGTGTGGGAGGAGGCCTTCAGTGCGTGGCGCACCGGCGCCGGGGAACGCGCCGAGCTGTTCGACCGGCTACACGCGGGCAAACTCCCCGAAGGGTGGGAGAACGCCCTGCCGGTCTTCGAGGCCAGCGAGAAGGGCATGGCCACCCGCAAGGCCGGCGGCGAGATCCTCAGCGCGATCGCGCCGATCCTCCCGGAGCTGTGGGGAGGCTCGGCCGACCTGGCCGGTTCCAACAACACCACCCCCAAGGGCGAGCCGTCCTTCATCCCGGAGGAGTACTCCACCAAGGCGTTCTCCGGGAACCGGTTCGGCCGTGTACTGCACTTCGGCGTCCGCGAACACGGCATGGGCGCGCTGCTGAACGGCATCGCGCTGCACGGCCCCACCCGCCCGTACGGCGGTACCTTCCTGGTGTTCAGCGACTACATGCGCCCAGCGGTGCGGCTGGCCGCGCTGATGAAGCTGCCGGTGACCTACGTGTGGACGCACGACTCGATCGGCCTGGGCGAGGACGGCCCCACGCACCAGCCGGTGGAGCACCTCTGGGCGCTGCGGGCCATCCCGGGGCTGGACGTCGTCCGCCCGGCCGACGCCAACGAGACGGCCGTCGCCTGGCGCACCATCCTGGAGAACGGCCACCGCCCCTCGGCGCTCGCGCTGACCCGGCAGAACGTCCCCACCCTCGATCGGGGCGAGCTGGGCGACGCCGAAGGGACCGTCAAGGGGGGCTACATCCTCGCCGAGGCTTCCGGCAGCACCCCCGAGGCGCTCATCATCGCCACCGGCAGCGAGGTCGCGATCGCGCTGCAGGCCCGTGAACGGCTGGAGGAGTCCGGAACGCCCACGCGCGTGGTGTCCATGCCCAGCGTGGAGTGGTTCAACGAGCAGGACGAGGCGTACAGGCAGCGCGTGCTGCCGCCGTCCGTGCGCGCCCGCGTCTCGGTCGAGGCCGGAATCGGGCTGGGCTGGCGCGAGTTCATCGGCGAGGCCGGCGAGACCGTGAGCCTGGAGCACTTCGGTGCCTCGGCCCCGTACCAGACGCTGTACGAGCAGTTCGGTATCACGCCGGACCGCGTCGTCGCCGCGGTACACGCCGCCGTCGCCCGGCTCGGTCGCGAACGGGGAACGACGACCGGGAATTGAGTGTTATAAGGAGGGCCCTTCACCGAACGGGAAGGGCCCTCCTTTACGTTGGGCGCGCGCCCTCGAACCGGCTGGGCGTTCGTGCCGTGCAAGGGGCGAGCAGGGTTGGGCAGCGCGTGCGCGAACCGGCCGCGGCCCGACGACCGACGAGGAAGAAGGCCAATGACGAATCCACGAGGCAACACGAACCCGCTGGGCGCGTTGTCCGGTGAGGGCGTCGCCGTATGGCTGGACGACATCAGCCGTGAACGGCTCCGATCAGGCAACCTCGCGAAGCTGATCACCGAGCGCAACGTGGTCGGTGTCACCTCCAACCCGACGATCTTCGAGAAGGCGCTCAAAGAGGGCGACGCCTACGACGCCCAGCTGCACGACCTCGCCCTGCGCGATATCTCGGTGGGTGAGGCGGTGCGCGCCATCACCGGCTACGACATCCGCTGGGCCGCCGACGTCCTGCGACCCCTGTACGACTCCTCCGACCGCATCGACGGCCGGGTGTCGCTGGAGGTCGACCCCAGCTGGCGCGCGACACCGAGCGCACCGTCGCCGAGGCCCGCGCCCTGTGGTGGCTGGTCGACCGGCCCAACCTGATGATCAAGATCCCGGCCACCGTCGAGGGGCTGCCGGCCATAACCCGCGCCCTGGCGGAGGGCATCAGCGTCAACGTCACGCTGATCTTCTCGCTGGAGCGCCACCGCCAGGTGATGGAGGCCTTCATCACCGGCCTGGAGCAGGCCCGCGAGAACGGCCGCGACCTCGCGGCGATCCAGTCGGTCGCCTCGTTCTTCGTCAGCCGGGTGGACACCGAGGTCGACAAGCGCCTGGAGCAGATCGGGACCGATGAGGCCGCCGGGCTGCGCGGCCGCGCGGCGATCGCCAACGCCCGTCTGGCCTATCAGGCCTACGAGGAGGTCTTCGGTTCCGAGCGCTGGAAGGCGCTGAAGGCCGCCGGGGCCACACCGCAGCGTCCGCTGTGGGCCTCCACAGGCGTGAAGGACCCTTCTTACGCGGACACCCGCTATGTCACCGAGCTGGTCGCACCCGACACCGTCAACACGATGCCGGAGGCCACCCTGGAGGCCACCGCCGACCACGGCGAGATCACCGGCGACACGGTGCGCGGCGATTACGCCCGCGCCCGGGCCGACCTGAACGCCCTCGCCTCGGTGGGGGTGGACTACGACGACGTCGTGCGGTTCCTGGAGGAGGACGGCGTCGTGAAGTTCGAGAAGTCCTGGGAAGCGCTGCTGGACGGCATCGCCCAGCGCCTCGGCGGGCGGTGACCGCTTCGGGCGGTCGACGCGCGGAGGGCTTCCGCCGCGAATCGCTGACGGGCGCCCTCCGGACGGCGGACAATCCAACCACGAGCAATACGCGCGAGAAATCCAGGAAGGATCGGTCGCAGTGAATAGTGTTCAGGTACGGGCCGGGAATCTCACCGTTGAGGTGCGCGGCAGCGCGGCCGAAGCGGCAGGCTCCGCCATGAAGGCCCTCGCCGCGGACGGGGTCGCGGCGAAGCTGGCGGCCAAGGACGCCACACTGTGGGGCCCCGACGCCGCCGCTGAAGCGGCCATCCGGCTCGGCTGGCTCGACCTGCCCCGTTCCTCGCGCGCCCTGCTACCCGAGCTGGACCGCCTGGCCGCGGAGGTCCGCGCCGCCGGCCTCGACCGCGTCGTCCTCTCCGGTATGGGCGGCTCCTCGCTCGCGCCGGAGGTCATCGCCGCCGACCGTGGTGCGGAGCTGATCACGCTCGACACCACGGACCCCGGGCAGATCCGGCGCGCCCTGTCGGAGGGACTGGAGCGCACGATCGTGGTGGTGTCCTCCAAGAGCGGCGGGACGATCGAGACCGACAGCCACCGCCGCGCCTTCGAGGAGGCCTTTCGCGAGGCCGGCATCGACCCCGCCGAACGCATCGTTGTGGTCACCGACCCCGGTTCCCCGCTGGCGGAGCTGGCGGCGGAACGCGGGTACCGGACCTTTCTCGCCGATCCCAACGTGGGCGGGCGCTACAGCGCGCTGACCGCTTTCGGCCTGGTCCCCGCCAAGCTGGCCGGCGTGGACGTCGAGACGCTGCTGGACGAAGCCGAGGCCCTGCTGCGATCGCTGAGCAGCGAGACGGAGAATCCCGCACTGCTGCTCGGCGCCGCCTTGGGTGGTTTCACCGGTCACGACAAGGTCGTGCTGGCCGGCGACACGCCGGTCGGCCTGAGCGACTGGATCGAACAGCTGGTGGCCGAGTCCACCGGGAAGAACGGGACCGGACTGCTTCCCATTGTCGTGGAGGGCATCGATACGCCGGCCACCGCCTCCGACACGCACCTCGCCACCTACTCCGCGGGCAAGGAGGCGGGCCCCGCCCAGACGAGCGACACCGTGGTCTCCGGCCCACTGGGGGCGCACTTCCTGGCCTGGGAGTACGCCACCGCCATCGCCGGCCGGCTGCTCGGCATCGACCCGTTCAACCAGCCCAACGTCCAGGAGTCCAAGGACAACACCAAGGCGCTGCTGGAATCGCACGTGGACACCCCCCTGCCCACGGGGACGCCGCTGCTGGTCGACGGCGCCGTGGAGGTCTACGCCGACGCTGTCACGGGCATCCTGCCGGACGGCACCGGCGACCTCGACGGAGTCCTGCGGGCTCTGCTCCGCGCCGTGCCCGAGTCCGGCTACCTGGCCGTCATGGCCTACCTGGACCGAATCGGCGACAGCTCCACCGCCGAACTGCGCGCCGACCTCGCCCGGTCGACACCGCGGCCGGTGACGTTCGGCTGGGGGCCGCGCTTCCTGCACTCCACCGGGCAGTACCACAAGGGAGGACCGGCCAACGGCGTGTTCCTGCAGATCACGGGGGAGAGTACGGTGGATCTGCCGATCCCGGGGCGCCCGTACACCTTCGGCCGGCTGCAGCTCGCCCAGGCGCTCGGCGACTTCGGAGCGCTCGGGGGCCGCGGACGCCCCTCCGTACGGCTGCACCTGCGCGACCGCGACGCCGGTCTGGCCCGCGTGCGGCAGGCGGTCACCGCCCTGCGCGCCTAGACGGACCTCCCGGCCGCGGCAACGGGGCCGCGGCCGGCGACACAAGCACGATCACACGGGGAGTTCGACGTGAAAGAACCGGTGATGCCGGGAGCGGTCCCCAACCCGCTGCGCAACGCGCTGGATCGCCGGCTGCCACGCATCGCCGGCCCGAGCGTGCTGGTGCTGTTCGGGGTCACAGGAGATCTGGCCCAGAAGAAGCTGCTCCCGGCGATCTACGACCTGGCCAACCGCGGACTGCTGCCGCCCGCGTTCGGTCTGGTCGGGTTCGCCCGCCGCGATTGGGAGCACCAGGACTTCATCCGGCAGACCCACGACGCCGTCCGCGAGCACGCCCGCACCCCCTTCCGCGAGGAGGTCTGGCGCCAGCTCAGCGAGGGCATCCGGTTCGTCCAGGGTGAGCTGCACGACGACGAGGCGTTCGACAAGCTGGCCCACACTGTCGGCGAACTGGACCACCAGCGGGGCACCGGAGGCAACTACGGCTTCTATCTCTCGCTGCCGCCGAAGCTGTTCCCGACCGTTCTCAAGCAGCTCAAGCGTTCCGGACTCACCGAGCCCGACCCCGGTGCCTGGCGACGGGTCGTCATCGAGAAACCGTTCGGCCACGACCTGGAGAGCGCCAGGGACCTCAACGCGGTCGTCGATGAGGTCTTCCCACCGCAGTCCGTCTTCAGAATCGACCACTACCTGGGCAAGGAGACCGTCCAGAACATCATGGCGCTGCGGTTCGCCAACACGCTGTTCGAACCGGTGTGGAACCGCGGCTACGTCGACCACGTGCAGATCACCATGGCCGAGGACATCGGTGTGGGGGGCCGCGCCGGCTACTACGACGGGATCGGCGCGGCCCGGGACGTCATCCAGAACCACCTGCTGCAGCTCCTGGCGCTGGTGGCGATGGAGGAACCGGTCTCCTTCACCGCCGACGCCATCCGCACGGAGAAGGAGAAGGTGCTCTCCGCGGTGACCCTCCCGCCGGACCTCGCCGCCGGAACCGCGCGCGGCCAGTACGCCGCGGGCTGGCAGGGCAGTACCGAGGTCCGCGACTACCTGGAGGAGGAGGGCATCCCCTCCGACTCCGCCACCGAGACCTACGCGGCGATGAAACTCGGCGTGAACACCCGCCGATGGGCCGGTGTTCCGTTCTACCTGCGTACCGGCAAGCGCCTGGGCCGCAGGGTGACCGAGGTGGCGCTGGTCTTCCAGCGCGCCCCGCACCAGATGTTCAGCCGCGGCGACGTCTCCGAACTCGGGGAGAACGCCCTGGTGGTACGAATACAGCCGGACGAGGGGGTCACCCTGCGGTTCGGCTCCAAGGTTCCCGGGGCCGCCATGGAGGTCCGCGACGTCACGATGGACTTCACCTACGGCCAGTCCTTCACCGAGGCCAGCCCGGAGGCCTATGAGCGGCTCATCCTCGACGTGCTCATCGGGGACCCGCCCCTCTTCCCCCGCCAGGAGGAGGTCGAGCTGTCCTGGAAGATCCTCGACCCGGTCGAGGAGTTCTGGGCCAAGAACGGCCGCCCCGAACAGTACGAGGCCGGCACATGGGGCCCGGCCTCCGCCGACGAGCTGCTGGCCCGCGACGGCCGTCAGTGGCGGCGCCCATGAGGCCGGTGCCCGCCTTCCACGACACGCGCCCCGCGGAGACTCCGCGCGCCAAGGGCCGCCAAGGGGAACAAGGATGACTCTGTACCTGCCACGCACCACCACGTCGCGGATCGACGAGGAACTCACGACCACGCGGCACAACTTCGGCGGCGGCGCATGAACATGGTGCTGACCCTGGTCATCGTCACCGACGAGGCCGACCACTACGACGCCGTCCGCGCCGCCACCGAGGCCGGGCGGGAGCACCCATCGCGCGTGCTCGCGGTGATCCGGCGCGACCCCGACGCCGAGCCAGCGCTCGACGCCGAGATCCGCCAGCCGGGCACCGCCGGCCCCGGCGAGGTGATCCTGCTCCGGCTCTACGGCCCTCTCGGCGACCATCCCGGCGCTGTCGTCACACCGCTCCTGGTGCCCGACGTGCCGGTGGTCGCGTGGTGGCCGGGCCACGGCCCCGAGGCCCCTGCGGAGGACCCGATCGGCCGGCTGGCCCAGCGCCGCATCACCGATTCGCTGCGTGCGCCCAACCCCGTCGCGGACCTGCTGACCCGTATCCGGCACTACCGGCCCGGCGACACCGACCTCACCTGGACCCGGCTCACACCGTGGCGTTCCCTGCTGGCCAGCGCCATGGACCGGCCCTGCGGTTGGGTGACCTCCGCGGAGGTCACCGCCGAACCGCACTACCCCAGCGCCGAACTGCTCGCCGCCTGGCTTTCGGACCAGCTGGAAGTGCCGGTGCGGCGCATGGAGTCCCACGGCCCCGGCCTGACCGACGTCAGGCTCGCCGCCGACACCGGTGACATCAGGGTCACCCGGCTCGACGGGCGCGCCGCCACCCTGTCGCGGCCCGGACAGCCCGACCAGACCGTGGCCCTGACCCGGCGCCCCGCCTCCGAGGCTCTCGCCGAGGAGTTGCGCCACCTCGACGCCGACGAAGTCTATGTGAGCGCCGCGAAGCACGTCGGCCCACTGCTGAACCGGACGGAACTGACTTCTTCCCCTTCCTAGAAGGAGGGGATTCCCCCTCGCGAGGTGGGTTTCCCGCTTCACAGCCGGCTGCGGAAGGGAGGACCCTTGCCGACTGACACCAGCTCCACAGGCTTTGCCCGCATCGCGGGCTGCGACTCGACCAGCCGCGAGGGATGTTCTTCGCCGCGTTGATGTCCCGGTCATGGCGGGTGCGGCAGGTCCGGCACTTGTACGCCGTTCGCACACCCCCGACCTTCCAGGAAGGAACGACATGCGTAAGCAACGCCGGGTGCGCCCGACCCGGACTCCTCCCCGGCCTGAAGGCCCATTCATCCTCCAGAAGGGTTGGTGAGAGCGTGACCCCTCCCCCCTCAGCCGTCGTCCACCCTGACGCCGATCTGCTGGCCAAGGCCACCGCGGCGCGTATCGTTACGCGGCTGGTCGACGCCCAGGCCGCCCAAGGGGCGGCCTCCATCGTCCTCACCGGCGGGGGGATCGGCACGGCCGTACTGCGGGAGCTGGCCGCCACCCCGGCCCGCGACGCCGTCGACTGGCGCCGCCTGGATGTCTGGTGGGGAGACGAGCGCTTCCTGCCCACCGGCGACCCCGAGCGCAACGAGACCGGTGCCCGTTCGGCCCTGCTGGACCACGTCAACGTCGATCCGGCCCGGGTGCACACCATGCCGGCGCCCGACGGCCCCGACGGCGGCGACCCGGAACGCGGAGCGGAGCGCTACGCCCAGCGGCTGCTCGCGGCCAGCCGCCCCGAGAACCACGCCGACGTACCGTCGTTCGACCTCTGCCTGCTGGGACTCGGGCCGGACGCCCACGTCGCGTCCCTCTTCCCCGAGCAGCCCGCGTTGTACGAGGACGAGCGCACCGTGGTCTCGGTGCACGGCGCCCCGAAACCGCCGCCCACCCGCGTGACCCTGACGTTTCCGGCCATCCGCGCCTCGCGCGAGGTGTGGGTGCTCGCCTCCGGCGGCGGCAAGGCCGACGCCGTCCGCCTCGCCCTCGGCGACGCGGGTCCCGTCCAGATCCCGGCGGCCGGCGCGCGCGGCAGGGCGCGTACCCTGTTCCTGCTCGACCGCGCGGCGGCGGCCAGGCTCCCGAAGAGTATGGTGGCTCCGGGCGTGCTCTAAGCCCTCGGCCCGGGCGCGGCGGACCCCCCGGCCATCGGACCGGAGCCCCCATGATCGCCGATGCCGTCCTCCTACTGGTCTTCGCGGTGCTCCTGCTCGCGCTGGTCTGGCGCAGCGTACGGGTCGTCCCGCACTCCGCGGTCGACATCGTCGAGCGCCTCGGA
Organism: Allosalinactinospora lopnorensis; assembly: GCF_000981225.1. Taxonomy (GTDB): domain Bacteria; phylum Actinomycetota; class Actinomycetes; order Streptosporangiales; family Streptosporangiaceae; genus Allosalinactinospora; species Allosalinactinospora lopnorensis. The sequence goes on along the minus strand of NZ_LAJC01000005.1, from coordinate 55,402 downwards.
GGGGTGGGGCGTCCGGGCCACCCGGGTGAGAACCCTCTCCATCGAGCCCGAGCAGTTCTGAGGGCGGCGGGAACGCCCCCGGCGGTGCGAAAGTCTCCGGTGGCCGGCTTTCCGCGGCGTGTTCCGGCCGGAGCACGCCGCGCCCCCTTCCGTTCGGCGCGCTCGCCGCGCGGATCAGGCCGCTCCGGTCCCGGTCAGCGATCGGACGCGGAGTTCCCGGTACCGGTCCGTGCTGCGCTCATCGGAGCGCAGCGTGCCGATGACGGCACACAGGAACCCGATCGGGATGGCCACCAGCCCGGGGTGTTCCAAGGGGAACAGCTGAATGTCCACCCACTCCGGCAGCAGCGACAGGTTCTCCCCCGTCTCGGGGTGGACCTTGCCGGACATCACCGGGGAGAACAGCATCAGCAGCAGTGAAGCGCCCAACCCGCCGTAGACCCCCCATTCCACACCGCTGGCGTTGAACCTCCGCCAGAACAGCGAAAACACGATGACCGGCAGGTTCGCGGCAGCCGCGACGGAGAACGCGAGCCCCACGAGGAACGCCACGTTGAGATCCCGCGCCTGGATCGCCAGGACGATCGCCACGGCGCCGATGGCCGCGGCCGAGAGCCGCGCCACCGCGAGCTCCTGGGACTCCTTGGGACGGCCCCACATGAGCACGTGCCCGAACAGGTCGTGCGCGATCGAGGACGAGGAGGCCAGGGTAAGGCTGGCCGCGACCGCGAGGATGGCCGCCAGGGCCACGGCGGAGACCAGCGCGAGCAGCACCGCCCCGCCCACGGGACCGGCGACGAGGGAACCGATCTCCTCGGCGAGCTGGGGAACAGCGGTGTTGCCCCCGGGATCCTGGGCGGCGATCCTCTCCGGGCCGACCAGCGCCGCGGCACCGAATCCCAGCACCAGCGTCATCAGGTAGAACACACCGATCAGCATGATGGCCCGGTTCGCCGAGGCTCGGGCGGCCCGCCCGTCCGGGACCGTGTAGAAGCGGACGAGGATGTGCGGCAGAGCGACCGTGCCGAGCACCAGGCCGAGCACCAGGCTGATCAGGTCGAGCCGGTTGATGAGGCTCTGCGCCGGGTCACCGGCGACGTCGCCCCCGAACCGCGCCCCGGGCTCCAGGAACGCCTGGCCCTTGCCGCTCGCGTCGGCCGCGCTGGCCAGCAGATCGCCGACGTTGAAACCGAAGAGGCCGAGTACGAGGAACGCCATCAGCGCCGATCCCGCCAGCAGGAGCACGGCCTTGATGATCTGCAGCCAGGTGGCCGCCTTCATCCCGCCGTACATCACGTAGACGATCATCAGCACGCCGACGAGGACGATCGCCGCCGTTTCGGCCTGCGGGGCCGCCATTCCGAGGAAGGTTCCGCCCTGGTGGACGCCCACCAGCAAGGTCACAAGCGCGCCCACACCGACCATCTGGGCCAGCAGGTAGAGGACGCTGACGGTCACCGTGGAGGCGGTGCAGGCGAGTCGGACCCGGGTCTGGCGCGCCCGGAAGGCCGGGATGTCCGCCATCGTGAAGCGGCCGGTGTTGCGCATCAGCTGGGCCAGCGGCAGCACCAGCATCCAGGCGACGAGGAACCCGATGGAGTACCGGAAACCGTCATAGCCCCACAGCGCGATCATCCCGGCGATCCCCAGGAACGAGGCGGCCGAGAGGTAGGCGCCGGTGAGTGCCAGCCCGTTCTGGGTGCTGCCGAAGCCGCGGCCGGCGGCATAGAAATCCACAGCCCGTTTGGTGGTTCCGCCAACACGGAAAGTGACAGCAAGTGTCACACCGACGAAGAGGGCGCACAGCGCGATGGCCCAGACATGCGAGGCACCGACGTCGTGACCTACGGTGCCGACGTCGGGGGGAAGTTCGACGAGGAGAGTCATCCCTGCCCCACCCGGCCGTTCAGAACGGCCTCCGCGGCCGCGGACTCGTCACGGAGCTCGGCGGCGAGCGGATCCAGCCGGCGGGCGGCATACAGACAGTAGCCCCACGCGAGGACAAGCGTCGAAGCGAATTGGCCGACTCCCAGGAGCAGGGCGAGGTTGATCACCCCGTAAATCTGCATTCCCATGAAGTCGCGGGCGTATATGGAGAGGAAAAGGTAGGCCATATACCAGCCCAGGAAAACGACGATCAGAATCGCCGTCTGCACTACGAATCTCCTACGCAGTTTCACGAATCGCGGGTCCGCTGATAACCGGACGGCCAGCCGGCTCCGTTCCGCGGGTCCGTGGTGCCGGTCCACGCCGCGAAGTGCGACGACCTCCCTCGGCCCGGTCGTTGACCTCGTAACGCCTTCAAGATAATCGACCACGTTCCTCCCCCAATACGTGGACGGCCACGGGCTCCCCTTGCCCGTGTCCGTGGATCTCCCCCTGCGATCGGCGCCTGGGGAACACAATCGGCCGGTCGCAGCTGACGGCCCGGGCACCGCGAGCGGACGCGCCGAACCGCGGTGCGGTAGGGAATTACCTTAACGAGATTCCGGATCCGCTGTTCGCGATATTCACTAATCGACCGACTGAATCTCCGAGAAAGCCGTCGGAAACTCTCACTCCTGCACCGGCTCCCCGCCGAGGGAGATCGGACGGGGCCTCCGAGCGGCGGATCGGCCGCGTCCGCGCGAACGGACGCGGCGCCTGGGGGCGTTCCCGGTACCGGCCCCCGTCCTTTCCACCGCTTCGGCCGGGCCCGCGTCCACACGTCCGCCGCCACCGGCCGGTCGGCCCGAGGAGAGGAAGGGGAACAGGGAGCAGGCGGCCGGTACCGCACCACCTGCCCTGGTATACGGTGCCGGGGTGTCGAACGCCGTCTTCCGGGATAAATACCGAGTCGGCGCCGGCGAACAGGGCCCGCGCACCGTTGATCCCGGCCAGGAGGTACCGCGGAGGTGGCAGCGATGGACCGCGCGCACGGGAGCCCCCTCGTCATCGACTGCGACCCCGGCGTGGACGACGCCATCGCCCTGCTGATGGCCCTGGCCGCGCCCGAACTGGACCTGCGCGGGTTGACCACGGTCGCGGGGAACGTCTCGCTGCCCGAGGTCAACCGGAACGCCGCGCGGGTTCTGGACCTGGCCGGAGCCCCGGACGATCTTCCCCTGGTCTCCGGACTGGACGGGCCCATCGCGCGCACCCGACGCGTCCGCGATGAACCCGTCCACGGCGAGGGCGGCCTGGGCGGGGTGCACCTGCCGCCGTCGAAGCGCCGTTTCCACGACGCGCACGCCGTCGACTGGCTGGCCGCCCAGGCGCTCGCCGAACCCGGCACACTCACGCTGGCCGCGATCGGGCCGCTGTCCAACGTGGCGATGATGGTGCGACGCCACCCCGAAGCGGCGGCGGCGCTGCGCGAGGTCGTGGTCATGGGTGGGGCCGCGTTCGTGCAGGGCAACACCACACCGGCGGCGGAGTTCAACTTCTTCGCCGACCCCGAGGCGGCCCGCCTCGTCGTCGAGTCCGGGCCGGCGGTCCGGATCGTCGGTCTCGACGTGACCCGGGCCGCCCTGTTCCCGCCGCAGGCGGCCGAGCGGCTGGCGAGCATGTCCGGCGCCGCCGGGGTGGCGGGGCGCATGCTGGATGACTACGGGCGTCGGGCCCAGGCGCGCTCCGGGCTGGCGGGCTTCCCCGTACACGACGCTCTCGCGGTCTCGGCCGTGAGCCATCCCCGCCTGCTGGGATGGGAGGCCGGCCAGGCGACCGTCGAGTGCGCCGGAACGATCACGTGCGGTGCCCTCGTGGCCGACCTGCGCTCTCCGGGCCGCCCCCGGAACATACGGATGGCCTGCTCCGTCGACGCCGAGGGGTTCGCCGCGCTGCTCAGCGAGCGGCTGTCCGGCTACGCACGTTGACCACGGCGGGGCGCACCGCCCCGCCGCCCAAGTGTCCCGCCGCACACCGGCGCCGCTCGTCAGCGCTGAGCGGAGATGGCAACGCGGCGGTTCCGTCGCTTGCCGTCCTCGTCGTCGTCATCGCTCCTGGGCTCCTCACCCACCAGCCCGCAGCCGGAGACGAGGGGGAGCACGAGAGGCAAAGCGATAAGGGGGATGCGTGCCGCATTTCATCCTTTCTCAGGGGCGTCAGCAAGGCCGGCGCATGCTCGGCGCCGGTCCGACTTCCGAGGCCGCACCGGTATTCTCCGTTCCTGCGGATGCCGTACCGGCACACGACGGGGCCGCCGGGACCGGCCGCCGGTCATGCGGGCGGCCCCGCCCCACTGCCGGCGCCGGATCTTCGTTAAGCTGCCCCGGGAGTACCCCGGCGCCGCGGGAGATCGACGAGATATCGATCTCCCTCTTCGAACGCGTGTATGATTTTCCCCCGAGAGTCTCCGTACCGACTACCGAAGGGATGCCACCGCCGTGGTCACCGAGGTCTTCACGCGCAAGTATTGCGACCCGCACGCCGTCCGCGAAGAGAAGGTCGAGGCGACTGATGTCGTCCAGTTCGCCTGGGAGGGCGCCGTTCGCGAGGTCGACGCCTGCGACGAGTGCAAGAAGGAGTACGAGACCCGCTTCGAGGCGCTGGTCGACTACTCCCGTCCGGTCAAGAAGCGCCGCACCACCAAGAAGGCCGAGTCGAAGCCCGAGAGCGGGGACACCGAGGAGACCGCGGCAGCCGACGACTCCGCCTGAACGGCCGCCGCGCGTCACCTTGGCCGGTCCACGCCGCGGCGCGGAGAACGAGGACATCAGGAGCCGGCGCCCCTCCGGGATCGCCGGCTCCTGCGTGCGCGCGATATCGTTACGTCGTAACAGCGACATCGTTACCTGTGCCCAGCGCCCACGGCCTCGCGCCGCCGCGGTTCGCGCAGTGCGCGCGCATCCACTGGTCACGGCCCGGCCCAGTGCCGCAGAGCGCCTCAAGCCGCGAGGCCGCGCCGAAGGCCGCCCCTGGCAGGACCGGTTCGGGGGGACGGAAGGTGAACGGTATGATTCCGCACCGCAGACGTCACAGTCGTCTCACAAGGACGAATATCGGGTGCGGAGTCACAGTTGGGAACCTGGCACGCAGACAGCGGCGAACGGTCGAACCATGACACCGGTACACCGGGTCACGGGCAGGCCAGGCATCTGAGGGCCGGTCTCAGCGGCTCCGGGAGCGTGGGCGGCCGTGCGCTGTCGCTCACCGTCAGCGCGGTTCCCGCCCGAACCGGGGTCCACGGTGGCACCGCCACTGCCGTTCTACCGGTTCCCGCCGCCTTCGCCCGGGCCGTTCGCGCCCGCCCGCCGCGGGCGCGAAGCCGGGTTCTCCGGAACGGCCCGCCGGCGAGTCCCGGACTGGAACCGATCACCCACTAGAACACGACGCTGCTCGCGCCACCGCGCGATCGGCAGACGACAAGGAGTCAGGGATATGGCACAACAACACCGCGAGCAGTGGGGGACCCGCGCCGGGTTCCTGCTCGCGGCGATCGGATCAGCCATCGGCCTGGGCAACATATGGCGGTTCCCATACGTCGCTTACGACAACGGCGGCGGTGCGTTCCTGCTGCCCTACCTCATCGCGCTGCTGACCGCCGGTATCCCGCTGCTCATCCTCGAATACACGATCGGCCACCGGTTCCGCGGGTCGCCGCCGCTGGCGTTCCACCGGATGTCCCGCCCGGCCACCGCGATCGGGTGGTGGCAGGTCGCGATCTGCTTCGTGATCGCCACCTACTACGCGGTGATCGTCGCGTGGGCCATACGGTTCACCGGTTTCTCCGTGGGCCAGCAGTGGGGGGACGACCCCGATGGCTTCTTGTTCGGCGAGTTCCTGCAGGTCTCCGATGAACCGGGGGTGTTCTCCTCCTTCGTTCCCGGGGTGGCGTTGCCGCTGATCGCTGTCTGGGCGATCGTCCTCGCCGTACTGCTCTTCGGTGTGCGGCGCGGCATCGAGTGGGCGAACAAGATCTTCATCCGCTGCTGGTCGTGCTCTTCGGCGTCCTCGTCGTTCGGGCGCTGTTCCTCGACGGCGCGGCTGTCGGCCTCAACGCGCTGTTCTCCCCCGACTGGTCGGCCATCACGGACGGCAGCGTCTGGGTCGCGGCATACGGCCAGATCTTCTTCTCGCTCTCGGTCGGCTTCGGCATCATGATCACCTACGCGTCGTATCTGCGGCGCCGCGCGGACCTCACCGGCTCCGCCATGGTCGCGGGGTTCGCGAACAGCTCGTTCGAGATCCTGGCGGGCATCGGCGTGTTCGCGACGCTCGGTTTCATGGCGGTCTCGGCCGGAGTCGCGGTCGACGAGACCGCCACAGACGGCATCGGGTTGGCCTTCGTCGCGTTCCCGGAGATCATCTCCAACATGCCGGTCGGCGCCGATCTGTTCGGTGTGCTGTTCTTCGGCTCGCTGGTGATCGCCGGCCTGTCGTCGCTGATCAGCATCGTGCAGGTCGTGGTGGCCGCCGTACAGGACCGCACCGGGATCGGCCGGATCCCCGCGGTGCTCGCGGTCGGCGGCGCGACCACGGTGGTCTCCATCGCCCTGTACCCGACCGACGGCGGGCTCTACGTCCTGGACGCCGCCGACCGCTTCATCAACCAGTACGGCATCGCCCTGGCCGCGCTGGTGGTCGTGGTCGTCACGGCCTGGGCACTGCGCCTGCTGCCGAAGCTGCAGAAGCACGCCGACACGACCTCGGCCATCGGCCTCGGCCGGTGGTGGCGGATCACTCTCGGAGTGATCACGCCGGTGGTCCTGGGCTGGATGATGTGGGACAGCCTGAGCGCCGAGCTCTCGGCGAACTACGAGGGCTACCCGACCGGCTTCCTGCTCGCAGCAGGCTGGGGCGTCGCCCTCGGCGCGATCGCCGTGGGCGTCCTTCTCGCCCTCATCCCGTGGCGGCGCGAGGCCAGCGACTCCCCGCCCATCGACCCGGACGTACGCGTCGAAAGGAGGCGCTGATGTCCACCGGCGCCATCGTGATGATGCTCATCGCCGTCACCATCGTCTGGGGCGGCCTGATCGCGGCGATCATCCAGCTGCGCAGGCACCCCGAGCAGCCCGAGACCGACACCTTCGAGTAGCCCGGAAGCGAGGGGCGCCGGCCGAGCCGGCGCCCCTGCCCGTGTCGGGCCCGCGGGCGCGGCCGTGGCATGCCAACGGAGGGAGGCCAGCCGTCCGGCCGCCGGTGCTCCCCCCGTTCGTCATTCATCTGGTCATGGTTCAACGGGCGAGGTCAGGTCGACGGCTGGCCGGGTGCTCCCGCCTGGGTCAACAGGCTCATAAGGCGACCGGGACGGCGTGAGGGCACCGAACCCGCCACCGGGAGCCGCACCTGAACCGTCCCGCGGCGCGGCGAGCGGATCGCGGCCCCCATGCGCCGCATGATGCGCTGCATCGCCTCGTTTCCCGCGACGGTCTCGGCCCGGACCTCCGCCAGCCCCCAGTCGGCCGCGATCGCCGTGAGCGCCCGCGCCAGCGCGGTCCCCACACCCATCCCCTGGCAGGAGTCCTCGACCAGGAACGCGATCTCGCCCACGCCAGGGTCGGGCGTATACATCAGGTGCGCGAGCGCGATCGGCTCGCCCCCCTCCGCCGGACGCGCCGCAAGGGTGAGCCCCTGTTCCGGGTCGCAGAAGACCGCGAGCATGCGCGGGGTGAGTTCGCGCAGCGCCGTGAAGTAGCGCCGCCGGGTGGTCTCGCTGGAGCAGCGCCGGTGCAGCCGCTGGAGCCGCTCGGCGTCGCCCGCCCCCACCTGCCAGACGAACAGCTCCGCTCCGCTGCCGGTGACCAGCGAGCCGCTGGTGGGGGCCGGCCCGGCGGGCGGCAGGACGGAACGGACCAGTGCGTCGGCTCGGGCGGACTCGGTCCAGGTGAACGGGCGGTCCGCGCGGCGCAGCCGGACGCCGCGCAACGGGCCGACGGGAACGAGCAGCGTGGTTTCGGGCTCTTCCGGGAACTCCGGTGCCGGACGGGTCAGGTTGCTCCAGCGGGCCTCATCGGCGAGGAGCAGCTCGCGCAGCGCCTCGGGCAGCCGGTTGGGTCCGGTCCGGAGCCGGGCGGTGAGCAGCAGGGCACGCGTGACGTCGTCTCCCACCTCACGCGGCTGCGCCGGTACGGCCACCACCGAGTCGGTGACGCTGCGCTGGGCGACCTCCCGCAGCAGGGGGCGGTGGTCCCCTGGCACGTCCACGATGAACTCGTCGACCACGCCTGCGGTGTCGGCGTGGATGGCCAGGCCGACGATATTGCCGCCCTCGGCGGCCATCGCGTCGACGACCCCGGCGAGCTGCCCCGGACGGTCCTCGACGGCGGTACGGATGCGCCACAGGGTCATGTCGCTCCCCCTCGGAATGAGCACGCCCGCTGCTCTGTGTCTTTGTGCTTCGCAGCGGCACGAGACGACCACCCTCCAGTGTGCGGAGCGGGCGTTTCCGGCGTGCTACACCGCCGTTAGATCGCGCGAACGGAGAACAGGAGACCACCGTGGTCACGGTGTACCGCTGACCAGCTCACCGCCCTTCCAGACCGCCGCGACCTGGGGAACACCCGGCCGGTAGGCGAGATAGACCGGGTTCGGCGCCTCCAGCAGGGCGAGGTCGGCGCGGGCCCCCGCGGAGAGATGGCCGATGTCGTCACGGCGCAGGGCGCGGGCTCCGCCGGCGGTGGCGGCCCACAGCGCCTCCTCGGGGGTCATGCGCATCTCGCGCACGGCCAGCGCGAGGCAGAACGCCACGCTGGAGGTGAAGCACGAGCCCGGATTGCAGTCACTGGCCAACGCGACCACGGCGCCCGCGTCGAGCAGGGCGCGGGCGTCCGGGTAAGGCCGGCGGGTGGAGAAGTCCACTCCGGGCAGCAGGGTCGCCACCGTGGCGTCGCGGCTCTTCGCGGATTGGGCGAGAGCGTCCACGTCGTCCGTGGTCAGGTAGGTGCAGTGGTCCACCGAGGCGGCGCCGACCTCGACGGCGAGCCGGACTCCCGGCCCCTGGCCGAGCTGGTTGCCGTGTACGCGGGCGAGCAGTCCGCGCTGCTGCCCGGCGGTGAGGATGCGCCGGGAGGCCTCCTCGTCGAACGCGCCCCGCTCGCAGAAGACGTCGACCCACCGGGCGCGGGGGGCGCATGCCCGCAGCATCGCCCCGGTCACGAGGTCGACGTAGCCGACCGGGTCATCGGTGTACTCGGGCGGCACGACGTGTCCGCCCAGGAACGTCACCTCATCGGTGAGGCGCGCGGCCACCCGCAGGGCGCGTGCCTCGTCCTCGACGCTCAGCCGTAGCCCGACTTGATCTCCAGGGTCGTGGTTCCCTGGGCGCGCGCCTCCCGCAGCAGCCGGGTCGCGTTCCCGAGTAGCTCGGCCTCGGTTGCGGAGCGGGTGGCGGCGACCGTGGTGCGGATCCCGCCCGCCTCGTAGGGACGCCCGCTCATCCGGGCGGCGAACTCGCGACTGCGGTCGCCGGCGAAGACGATATGGGAGTGGCTGTCGACGAACCCGGGGATCACGCACCGGCCGCCCGCGTCCACGCGGGTGTCGGCGCCCGGTGCCCGTGCCGCCGGCCCCGCCCACGCCACGCGGTCGCCCTCGATCACCAGAGCGGCGTCGGCGACCTCGCCGAGGATCCCCTCCCCCAGTCCTGGATCGTTGCTGACGAGGGTGCCGATTCCGTCGATGAGGAGGGAGTTCGGGGCGGGCGCGGACACGGTCATGCGTAGAGCTCCTTGATGGCGGCGTCGAGGTCGAGAGCGGTGTCGGGGACGAAAGCGTGCACTCCGTCGCGGACGATCCACTGGCCGTCGGCCATGACGTTTCGGATGTCGGCGGCCGTGGCCGCGTAGACGACGGCTCCCGCGGCGTGCGCCGGGTCGAACCCGGCGAGCCGGATGCTGTCCAGGCTGATGTTGACCAGGTCCGCGCGTGCGCCGGGCCGCAGCGCCCCGGCTTCGGCGGTTGCGTTCCCCCATCCCAGCAGGATGTGGCCGTCGACGGTGCCCGCGCGGTAGAGGCGTTCGCTGTCCAGCGTGCCGCGGTGGCCGGTGCGCAGCCGTTCGTGGAGTTCGACGCCGCGCATCTCCTCGAACATGTCGATCTGCGCGTGCTGGTCGGTGCCGATGCTGATCCGCGCGGTCGGCCCCGGGTTCTGCGGGTCCGGGCAGACCAGGTCGCCGGTACGGGCGACACCGTCGGCGAGGTCGCGTTCGGTGGTCGGGCACAGGCACACTCCGGCCGCGGCGGCACGGACGATACCGACGTCGGCATCGGTGAGGTGAGTGGCGTGCACCAGGCTGGTGCGCGGACCCAGCGCACGCGCCTCCGCCAGGAGCGCGGCAGGGGTCCGGCCATAGGCGGCCAGGCAGGCTTCGTTCTCGGCGGGCTGCTCGGAAAGATGGGCGTGCAGCGGAGCCCGTTTCTCCTCCGCCCAGGCCACGACGCCCGGCAACTGCTCCGCCGGTACGGCGCGGACCGAGTGCACGGCCGCGCCGACACGCGTGTGCCCTCCGGGCGGCCGGAAGGCGTCCACCCGCGCGGCCCACGCGTCGGCGTCGCCGTCGCTGAACCGCAACTGCCGCCCGTCCAGCGGCCGGTGCCGGCCGTCGCGCCCGATCCCGCCCGACAGGTAGCAGGTGTCCAGCAGGGTGATGCGGATGCCCGCCTCCGCGGCCGCCGCGGCCAGCGCCGCGCTCATGGCGTTGGGGTCGTCGTAGGGTTTGCCGTCGGGGCCGTGGTGCAGGTAGTGGAACTCACCGACAGAGGTGATCCCGGCGAGCGCCATCTCGGCGTACACGGCCCGGGCCAGGCGGTAGTAAGAGTCGGGGGTAAGCCGGTCGGCGACCCGGTACATCTGCTCGCGCCAGCTCCAGAACGACCCGCTGCCGGCGTGGGTGCGCCCGCGCAGCGCGCGGTGGAAGGCGTGCGAGTGCGCGTTGGCCAGCCCCGCCACGGTGACTCCGGGCAGCCACTCGGCGTCGGCCGGGGCGGCGGTGTCGGGGACGACCGAGACGATCCGGCCCACCGCGTCAACCTCGATCAGCACGTCGGGAGCCACTGGGGCACCCCCGTCGCCGGTCCACGCCCACTCGCACCAGTAGCGACGGTTCTCGCCTCCGTGCTCCGTGCGCTCGGCCTTCTCCAGCACGGCGGTGCCCGCCCGGTCCGCGAACCCGTAAGAGGTCATCCGGGCCCCTCTCCCAGCAGTTCGGCGAGGACATCGGCCAGTGCGGCCGTACCGGCGTGGCAGTCGGCCGGTTCGGCGTACTCGTCCGGGGCGTGCGAGACACCGGTGGGGTTGCGCACGAACAGCATCGCCGTGGGAACGGCGGACGCGAGAACACCGGCGTCATGGCCGGCCCCGGTGGGCAGCGTCGGGACCGGCCCGTTCCTGTCGCCGGCAATGGCCGCGATCCGGTCGCGCAGCCCGTTCTCGAACTCCACGAGGGGCGTACGCGACTCCTGGTAGCTGGCGAGGAAGACGCCGTGCTCGCCGGAACTGCGCTGGGCCGCCGCGTCGACGCCCTCGACCACCGCCTGCAGCGTGGCCTCGTCCGGGGCGCGCGCGTCCAGCCAGGCGCGCACCTTCGAGGGGATGGCGTTGGTGCCGTTCGGTTGCACCTGCGCCTTGCCGATGGTCGCAATCGCGTCGTGCGCCGCGGCCACGGACCTCGCGGCCAGGACGGTCTCCGCGAAGGGCAGCATGGGATCGTGGCGGTCGCCGAGGAGGGTGGTCCCGGCGTGGTCGGCCCGCCCTGAGAAGTCCATGCGCCACCGCCCGTGCGGCCAGACGGCGCTGGCGACACCAATGGGGTCTCCGGTGCGGGCGAGCGCGCGTCCCTGCTCGATGTGGAGTTCGACGAACACTCCGATGCGGTCCACGAGCTCGGGGGCGGGCCCTATGCGATCAGGGTCGAGCCCGGCCTTCTCCATGGCCCTCGCCCAGGTGAGCCCATCTGCGTCGGTGAGGGCGGCGGCGCGCTCGGGCGTGATCGCGCCGGTGAGCAGCCTGCTGCCGAGGCAGGGGACGCCGAAGCGGGCGCCCTCCTCCTCGACGAACACGGTGATGGCGAGCGGGCGCAGCGGGCGCGCACCGCGCCGTTGGAGCTCGTCCACCGCCGCCAGCGCGCCCACCACACCGAGGGGGCCGTCGAAAGCACCGCCATCGGGAACGGAGTCCAGGTGCGAGCCGGTGACGACGGCATCAGGGCCGGGATCGCCCCACCAGGCCCACAGGTTGCCGTTGCGGTCGGGCTGCACCTCCAGCCCGCGGGCCGCCGCGGCCTGGGCGAACCAGGAACGCACTTCGACATCGGCGGGCCCCCAGGAGAAACGCCGGTACCCGCCGGTGGGCCGGTGCCGCCCGAGAGGAGCCAGCTCGGCCCACAGCTCGTCGAAGGTAGCGCTCATCTCCGCCTCCTCTGTCCGGGTCGGGTGTTCCCGCCCTTGTTCTCCTGGAGTCTCCCCCATCACGCCCGGGCCGCCGCAGATCCCGGCCGGTGGTGTCGCCGGGCGGCGCCGTCTACCCCTCGTTCATCGGGAGGCGGATACCGTGGCGCGCGGCGACCGCTCCGGCCTCGGAATAACCGGCGTCGACGTGCCGGATGACCCCCATGGCCGGATCGTTGGTGAGGACCCGGTCCAGCTTCGCCGCCGCGAGATCGGTGCCATCGGCGACGCTCACCTGGCCGGCGTGCAGCGAACGGCCCATGCCGACCCCGCCACCGTGGTGGATGGACACCCACGAAGCGCCTGAGGCGGTGTTGACCAGAGCGTTGAGGAGCGGCCAGTCCGCTATGGCGTCGGAACCGTCCTTCATGGCCTCTGTCTCGCGGTAGGGAGAGGCGACCGATCCGGTGTCGAGGTGATCGCGGCCGATCGCCAGCGGTGCGCTGATCTCCCCCGATGCCACGAGCTCGTTGAACCGCCGTCCGGCCGCGGCGCGCTCGCCCTGGCCGAGCCAGCAGATCCGGGCCGGCAGCCCCTGGAAGGCGACCTTCTCCCCCGCCATCCGGATCCAGCGGCCCAGCGCCTCGTTCTCCGGGAAGAGGTCGAGGACGGCCCGGTCGGTGCGGGCGATGTCGGCGGGGTCCCCGGACAGCGCCGCCCACCGAAAGGGCCCCTTACCCTCGCAGAACAGCGGGCGGATGTAGGCGGGGACGAACCCGGGGAAGTCGAAGGCCCGTGCGTATCCCGCGGTTCTGGCCTCCCCCCGGATGGAGTTGCCGTAGTCGAACACCTCGGCCCCAGCGTCGGCGAACCCGACCATGGCCTCCACGTGGGCCGCCATCGACTCCCGGGCCCGCCGGGTGAACTCCTCGGGCTTGGCCGCCGCGTACTCCCGCCACTGTCCGAAGCGCACGCCGCTCGGCAGGTAGGAGAGGGGGTCGTGCGCGGAGGTCTGGTCGGTGACGACGTCGATCGGAGCGCCCCGCTGGAGGAACTCGGGCAGCATGTCGGCGGCGTTGCCGAGCAGTCCGATGGAGAGCGGGCGGCGGGCGTCGCGCGCCTCCACCGCCAGCCGCAGCGCTTCATCGATGTCTTCGGCACGCGCATCCAGGTAGCGGGTCTCCATGCGCCGGTCGATCCGGCTGGCGTCGCACTCCACGACGATGGCGACGCCGCCGTTCATGGTGACCGCGAGCGGCTGGGCGCCGCCCATCCCGCCCAGCCCGGCGGTGAGTGTGATGGTCCCGGCGAGGCCGCCGGCGAAGCGCTTGGCGGCGACCGCCGCGAAGGTCTCGTAGGTCCCCTGCAGGATGCCCTGGGTACCGATGTAGATCCACGACCCGGCCGTCATCTGCCCGTACATGGTGAGGCCGAGCGACTCCAGGCGGCGGAACTCCTCCCAGTTCGCCCAGTCGCCGACCAGGTTGGCGTTGGCGATGAGGACCCGGGGCGCCCACTCATGGGTGCGCAGGATCCCGACCGGGCGGCCCGACTGCACCAGCAGCGTCTCGTCGTGCTCCAGGTTGCGCAGCGACGCCGAGATCCGGTCGAAGCAGGCCCAGTCGCGGGCGGCCTTGCCGGTGCCGCCGTAGACGATGAGCTCGTCGGGGTGCTCGGCCACTTCGGGGTCCAGGTTGTTGTGCAGCATCCGCAGCGCGGCTTCCTGCTGCCACCCCTTGGCGGAGATCGCGGTTCCCCTCGGGGCCCGGACGGGTCGTGGACCTCGGATCGCGTTCGTGGTGCTCATTTCGGGACCTCCGGTTCAGGTGAGCGCGGTGACGGATTCGGCGGCGGCGAGAACGGAGCCGTCGGTGACGAGGTCAGTGGCGGCCGTGATCTCGGGGGCCAGGTAGCGATCCGGCCCCGGTCCGGGCACGCGTTCCCGTACGGTGTCGCGGACGGCCGCGGTGGCCGGGGCGGGCTGCAACGGGGAGCGCAGGTCCAGGGCGCGGGCCGCGGTGAGCAGTTCCACGGCGAGGACGGTGGCCAGGCCGCTGACCGCGCGGCGCAGCTTGCGCGCCGCCGACCAGCCCATGGAGACGTGGTCCTCCTGCATCGCCGAACTGGGGATGGAGTCGACGCTGGCCGGGGCAGCGAGGCGTTTGAGGTCGGAGACGATCGCGGCCTGGGTGTACTGGGCGATCATGTGACCGGAGTCCACCCCGGGGTCGTCGGCGAGGAAAGCGGGCAGGCCGTGCGAGCGGGCGACGTCGAGCATCCGGTCGGTGCGGCGTTCGGCGATGGAGGCGACGTCGGCCACCGCGATGGCCAGGAAGTCCAGCACGTAGCCGACAGGCGCGCCGTGGAAGTTGCCGTTGGACTCGACCCGGCCGTCGTCCAGCACCACGGGGTTGTCGATGATGGCGGCGAGCTCTCGGGAGGCCACCGTCTCGGCGTGCGCGAGGGTGTCGCGCGCGGCTCCAGCGACCTGCGGCGCGCAGCGCAGCGAGTAGGCGTCCTGCACCCGGGTGCAGTCGGGCCCCCGGTGCGAGGCGACGATGGACGAGCCGTGCAGCAGCGCGAGCATGTTGGCCGCCGCGGCGGCCTGTCCCGGGTGCGGGCGAAGCGCCTGGAGGTCGGCCGCGAAGACGCGGTCGGTCCCGAGCAGCGCCTCGACGCTCATCGCCGCGGTGACGTCGGCGACACGCAGCAACCCGTTCAGGTCGTGGCAGGCCAGCAGCAGCATGCCGAGCATGCCGTCCGTGCCGTTGATGAGGGCGAGCCCTTCCTTGGCGGCGAGTTCGACCGGCTGCAGCCCCGCATCGCGCAGTGCGGTGGCGGCGGGGACCGGTTCGCCGTCCGCGCCGCGGACCTCGCCCTCCCCCATCAGCGCGAGGGCGACGTGTGAGAGCGGTGCGAGGTCGCCGGAACACCCGAGGCTGCCGTACTCGTGGACGATCGGGGTGATGCCTGCGTTGAGCATCGCGGCCAGCGCCTCGGCGGTCCGCACCTGGACACCGGAGCCGCCCGAGGCGAGCGTGCGCAGCCGCAGCAGCATCAGTGCACGCACCACCTCCCGTTCGACCTCGGCGCCGGCGCCGGCCGCGTGCGAGCGGATGAGCGAGCGCTGCAGCCGGGCGCGCAGGTCCGCCTCAATGTGCCGGGTGGCCAGTGCGCCGAACCCGGTACTGACCCCGTAGGCGGGGTCCTTTCCCGCTGCCAGCGACCGCACCCGCTCGCGCCCTTGGGCGAGCGCCTTGCGTGCGTCCTCGGTGAGGCGCGCCTCCGCGTCATGGCGGGCGACGGCGACGATGTCTTCGGGAGTCAACGGCTCACGGCCGACAGCGATCCAGGTGGGCATGCCTCCATTGCACGCCCTCAGTGCCCGGCGCGCGAGCTTGAAACGACGTTGATGTCCGAGATCTCAGATCACACGGTGTCGTACGGAGGTCCACGGCCCTGTTTCCGGCCGCGTCGGCACCGCGACAGCGGGACCGGATAACACAGGGTGCCCCACTGCGACAGTGGGGCGCCCTGCGCGGTGCGTGGGACGGACACGCACATTCGGGGAAAGTCTCGGCGTCGGGTCCAAATTAGCAAACTTCGTTGAACGTTGAACCAGAGCGACCGCGCCTCCGGGGAACGGCGGCGCCGTCGCGACAGCGGCGCTCACGGCCCGGCGCCCGCTTCTCTCTGGTGAGTCCCGCCGACTCCCCCGTTTCCGGACTCCGACACATACCGTGCCACAATCGGCTAATGAGTCACGTTCCGGCGGCCACCCGGGCCCTGCGGTTGCTGCGGTTCCTCGCCACCCGCCCCGGACCGGTCTCCGCGTCCGCCATCGCCACCGAACTGAACCTGCCGCGTTCCAGCACCTATCAGCTGCTGGAGGCCATGGCCGGAGAGGGCTTCGTCATCCACCTGCCCGAGGAGCGGCGATGGGGGCTGGGCGTGGCGGCGTTCGAGATCGGCTCGGCCTACCTGCGGCACGACCCCCTGGAACGCCTCGCCCGCCCACTGCTCGGCGACCTGGCCAAGGAGACCGGCGCCACCGCCCACCTGGGCGTGCTGCACGGCGCCGACACCCTCTACCTCCTCAAGGAGCAGCCGCCGCAGGCGCCGACGCTCGTCACCGGCGTGGGGGTGCGGCTGCCCGCCCACCTCACCGCGTCGGGACGCGCCCTTATGGCGCACCTGCCGAGGGCCCAGGTGCGAGCGCTCTACCCGGGGGCCGGCAGCTTCGTCGACCGCACCGGGGCCGGCCCCGCGTCACCGGCCGAACTGCGCGATCTCCTCGCCCACGAGCGGCAGCGGGGCTGGTCGAGCGAGGAGGGCCAGGTGACCGAAGGGTTCTCGTCGGTCGCCGCGGCCGCTTTCGACCACAACGGCACACCTGTGGCCGCGATCAGCCTGACTGTGCCCAGCGCTCGCCCGGTCACCCTCACCGCCCTGGCCTCCGGTGTGCGCGACGCGGCCTCTGAACTGACCCGCAAACTCGGCGGGAAGCGCCCTTAGCCCCACATGGGCCCCGCCGGGGCGTGGCCCTTCGGATCACTCCCCGGAGCGGCTCCCGCACCGGACCCGCCGCGCCGACCGATGACGCACCGGCCTTCATGTGCATAAAATGAAACATCTGTTTCATTTTCGGCCCGGACATTAGGAGATCCCATGGGATGGGTGTTCCTCGCATTCGCGATCCTGGGCGAGGTCACGGCAACGGTCTCGCTCAAACTCTCGAACGGGTTCACCAAACCGGTTCCGTCGGTGATCGTGGTCGCCGGCTATGTCATGGCGTTCTACCTGCTCTCCCAGGGACTCACCCGCGGGATCCCGCTCGGTGTGGCCTACGGGATCTGGGCTTCGGTCGGAGTGGCGCTCGTGGCGGTCATCGGTGCACTCTTCCTCGGAGAGAGCATGACCTGGGCCCAGGTCGGCGGGATCATCCTGGTGATCGGTGGTGTGACGCTGCTGGAGATGGGAGGCCGCCATTGACTTTTCCCGCTCGCGGACGACCGGCCAAGTCCCAGCAGCGGCGTCGCCGGTTGCTGGACGCGGCGCTCCGTGTCATCGGACGCAGCGGCCTCAACGGTCTGACCCACCGTGCGGTGGCGGCCGAGGCGGGGCTTCCCTCCCCCGCTGCGACCTACCACCTGGGCGGCATCGACGACATGCTGCTCGCGGTGCTGCGGGAGGCCAACGACAGCTACATCGCCCAGGTGCAGACCCTCCCCGACGCCCCGGAGGAGATACCGAGAGCGCTCGCGAAGGTGATGGCGAACGGTCTCGGTCAGGACCGGGGACGCGCGGTGGCCGAGTACCAGTTCTGCATGATGGCCGCCGATCGGCCCGGGCTGCGCGAAGAACTGCAGCGTTGGCCACGGGCACTGGACGCCGTCGCCGCCCGGTGCACGCCGGACCCGGCGGCCCGGCTCGCGATCTCGGCCGCGATCGACGGCCTGTACGTCCGGATGCTCACCCGCGACCCGCCCCCCGACGCCGAGGAGCTGCACGCGGCACTGGAGGCCCTGATACGCGGCGTAAAGGCGACGGAAGCCGGATAAGGGCTCCTTCCTGGCTCTTTTCAGAAGAGATGACCCCGCTTTGAGGGACACGCGTCACACGCCGGGCGCACGCTTGACATAAAGAGCGGGAGCACGAAGAGGAAGGAAACACTATGGCGATCAAAGAATCGACCGGTCGCCGGTTCGACACGGAGCAGCTGCGTCGCGCGCTTGAGGAGCGGGACGTCGAGGCGATGCTCGACCTCCTTGCCGAGGAGGCCGAGATGCGGACCGTCAACCGGCACGCGACGCCGAAATCGCCGCTCACCCGCCGCGGGCGCAAGGAGATCGAAGAGGCCCTGCGCGACGTTTTCGGCCGCGATATGCAGCACAAGCTGCGGAACGTCGTCGTAGAGGGCGACCGGGCCGCATACGAGGAGTTGTGCACCTACCCCGACGGGACCCAGGTGCTCGGTATTTCGATGCTCGACCTCAAGGACGGCCGCATCATCCGGCACACGAGCGTCGAGGCATGGGACGAGTAGGGGGGCACCGGAGAATGAGCACTATGAGCGGTGCGCAGCACGCGGACTTCGCCACCCCCGACGAGACCCGGAGCTTCGGTCACGGACATCTCGACATCATCCGCGTGGACGGAGGAATGATCGGACGTTTCCAGCTCGAACCGGGGTGGCGCTGGTCGAATGACGTGAAGCCGATCGCCGGCACGGACCTGTGCCAGAACGACCACTTCGCCTACCAGGTTTCGGGGACTCTGCGCGTCCGGATGGCCGACGGGACGGAGTTCGAGGTAGGACCGGGAGAGGTGGCCCACACGCCTCCCGGGCACGACGCGTGGGTGGTCGGCGACGAGCCGGTGACCATGATCGACTGGGGAGGCGCCACCCACTACGCCGAGCGCTAGCCCACCGCCACCCGACACCGGTCGCGCCGTGACCGGAGGCGGCGGAGCAACGGCGCCCGGTGGCCCTTCGGAGTCACCGGGCGCGATACGTGTGCGACCCGCATGTGCGGACTAGTTGGCGGTGGCCCGCATGTGCGCCTCGACCTCGGCCCGGTCGGCACGCAGCTTGGCGAGGGCCTCGTCGAGGATGAGTCTGCCCTCCTCCTCCGTGCGGCGCTCCTTCACATAGGCCAGATGGGTTTTGTACGGCTCGGTACGCGGAGGGGACGGCGGGTTCTGCGGGTCCTTGCCTGCGGGGAAGCCGCACCGAGGGCAGTCCCACTCCTCAGGGACCGCGGCTTCGTTCGCGAAACTCGGAACGACCTCGTGCTGGTTGGCACAGTAGAACGGGACCCTGATCCGCGGTGCGGACTCGCCGCGCTCAGCCTCTCCCATCGGACCGGCGCCGACGCGGCTGCCACGTATGGCGCTACCACTACCCACGAAAAACTCCTTCGGCGGACGTGCCCCGGTGAAGGGGAAAACCTGGTGTTCGCACCCGCGCGGCGGACCGTTCAGGGGTCTCGTGCCCGCCCCACGTGGACGCGGGTTCTCGAGGGGGCGTTAAGCGCCCCTGCTGATCAGCAGCCCCAGCCCGACCACACACACGATCCACATGAGCGCCGTAACGATCGTCAGCCGGTCAAGGTTGCGCTCCACCACTGAGGATCCCCCGAGTGAGGAGGTGACGCCGCCGCCGAACAGGTCGGAGAGGCCACCGCCCTTGCCCTTGTGGAGGAGCACCAGCAGAATCAGCAGCACACTGCAGAGCATCACGAAGATGGACAGACCGACGATCACACGCTCACCCGTTGCTCACCCCCGCGAGCGCGGGGGAATGGACGACCTAGAGCCCCACGACCGCGTTCTCGCCGCTCGGCTTGGCCGAGGGCCCGGCGCGGAGGAGGGACCGGGGACAATTCTCAATTTTACTGCGCGCCGTAACGGCACAGGCCAGGCTGTTCGGAAAACCTTCCGCGCAGTCTAGCCCCTTTACCGTACCGCCGGGTGCGGAAAGGGCCCGCGGTTCGCGCCCGCCGGGGCGCATATGCCGCCGCGCTGGAACGAAAGGTTACCCCTGATCGCGGAAACGAACCAGCTTGACGAACTCGTCGGGCTTGAGGCTCGCGCCGCCGACAAGAGCACCGTCGATATCGCTCTTGGCCATGATCCCGGCGATGTTGTCGGCCTTCACCGAACCGCCGTAGAGAATCCGCGTCGACTGGGGCACCTCCGAGGGGTACAGCTCGCCCAGGCGCGCGCGCAGCGCCGCACAGACCTCCTGGGCGTCCTCGGGGGTGGCCACCTCACCGGTGCCGATGGCCCAGACCGGCTCGTAGGCGACGACCAGCCGGGCGGCCTGCTCCGCGGTGATACCGGCCAGCGCCCCCTCCAGCTGGGCGATGGTGTGCGCGACATGGCCGCCCGCCTTGCGCACCTCCAGCCCTTCTCCCAGGCACAGGATCGGGGTGATGTCGCTGGCGAACGCGGCCTTGACCTTGCCGTTGACGACGGCGTCGTCCTCGCTGTGGTACTCGCGCCGCTCGGAATGCCCGGCCAGCGCATAGGAGCAGCCGAGCTTGGCCAGCATGGCCCCGGAGATCTCGCCGGTGTAGGCCCCCTTCTCGTGTTGGGAGATGTCCTGCGCGCCGTAGCGGGTCCGCAGCTTGTCCCCGTCCACCAGGGTCTGCACGCTGCGCAGGGCGGTGAACGGCGGAAGCACCACGATCTCGGTGTGGTCGAAGTCGGAGTCCTCAAGTGAGAACGCCAGCTTCTGGACCAGCGATATGGCCTCGAGATGGTTGTTGTTCAGCTTCCAGTTGCCCGCGATGAGCGGTGTGCGCTTGGGCTCTGCCATGTCAGTCCTCAAACCCGTATCTGCAGGGGTGTTCCGATGGGAACCGCGTGCACCAGGTACGCGCGGTCGTCAGGTCGCCGGTCTCAGGCCTCCAGGGCCTCGATCCCGGGCAGGGTCTTTCCCTCGAGGTACTCCAGGCTCGCACCGCCACCCGTGGAGATGTGCCCGAACCGCTCCTCCTCGAAGCCGAGCGCGCGCACAGCCGCAGCCGAGTCGCCCCCGCCGACGACGGTGAAGGCGGCGGACTCACTGAGCGCCTGCGCCAGTGCCCGCGTACCGTGCGAGAACGGCTCCATCTCGAAGACACCCATGGGGCCGTTCCAGAAAACGGTCGCGGTGTCGGCGAGCTTGGCCGCGAACAGCTTCCGCGTCTCAGGGCCGACGTCCAGCCCCATGCGCTCGGCCGGAATGGAGTCGACGGTCGTCGGCTCATGGGGGGCGTCCGCGGAGAAGCCGTCCGCGGCGACGACGTCCACCGGGAGGACGATCTCCACCCCCTCCTTCTCGGCGCGGTCCAGGTACCCCTTGACCGTGCCGATCTGGTCTGCTTCAAGCAGACTGGCCCCCACCTCGTACCCCTTGGCCTTGAGGAACGTATAGGCCATGCCGCCGCCGATCAGCAGGCGGTCGGCGGTGCCGATCAGGTTGTCGATGACAGCGAGCTTGTCGGAGACCTTGGCGCCGCCGAGTACCACCGCGTAGGGACGCTCAGGGCGGGCCGTGAGCCTGCGCAGCACCTCCACCTCGGCCAGCACGAGGTCGCCGACAGCGTGGGGCAGGCGCCGGGGAAGGTCGTAGACGCTGGCGTGCTTGCGGTGCAGCGCGCCGAAGCCGTCACCGACGTAGAGGTCGGCCAGCGCGGCGAGACGGCCGGCGAACTCGTCGCGCTCGGCATCGTCCTTGCTGGTCTCCCCCGGCTCGAAGCGCAGATTCTCCACCAGCGCGACGTCACCGTCGGCCAGCCCGCCGCTCACGGCGCGGGCCGACTCACCCGCTGTGTCTGCGGCGAAGGCGACGTCGGTACCGAGGAGTTCGCCCAAGCGTGCGGCGACAGGCCGCAGCGAGAACTTCGGGGCGGGCTCGCCTTTGGGCCGGCCGAGGTGCGCGGCCACGATGACGCGGGCGCCGCGCTCGCGCAGCTTGTCGATGGTGGGCAGGCTGGCCCGGATCCGGCCGTCGTCGGTGATGCGGCCGCCGTCGAGCGGCACGTTCAGATCGGCCCGGACGAACACGCGCTGGCCCGAGACGTCGAGGTCCTCGATCGTCCGCATGCTGTTCTCCTTGTCGAAAGGGCGAAGAAAGGGGGGAACGCGGAAGAACGCGGCCGAAGAACGGTGGCGCCCCCTCGCACCGGAGAGGGCGCCACTCCCGCGCTCCACACGGTCGGGAGACTCAGGGCTTACAGCTTCGAGCCGACCATCTTGGTGATGTCCACGAGGCGGCTGGAGTAGCCCCACTCGTTGTCGTACCAGCCGATGATCTTGACCTGGTTGCCGAAGACCATGGTCAGGCCGGCGTCGAAGGTGCAGGAAGGTGACGTGCCGACGATGTCGGAGGAGACGATCGGGTCCTCGGTGTAGCTCAGGATGCCCTTGAGCGGTCCCTCGGCGGCCGCCTTGAACGCGGCGTTGACATCCTCCTTGGAGACCTCGCGCTCCACCTCGACCACCAGGTCGGTGACCGAGCCGTCGGGAACCGGGACGCGCATGGCGATGCCGTCCAGCTTGCCCTGCAGCTCCGGCAGCACCAGCGCGGTCGCCTTCGCCGCGCCCGTCGTGGTGGGGATGATGTTCTGCGCGGCGGCGCGGGCGCGACGCAGGTCCTTGTGCGGGAAGTCCAGGATGACCTGGTCGTTGGTGTACGCGTGCGTGGTGGTCATCAGGCCCTTGACGATGCCGAAGTTGTCCAGCAGGACCTTGGCCATCGGCGCCACGCAGTTGGTGGTGCAGGATGCGTTGGACAGCACGTGGTGCTGGGCCGGGTCGTAGTCCTCGTCGTTGACGCCCATGACGATGGTCTGGTCCTCGCCCTTGGCCGGGGCGGAGATGATGACCTTCTTGGCGCCGGCCTCGATGTGCTTCTTGGCGTCCTCGGCCTTGGTGAAGATGCCGGTGGACTCCACCACGACGTCCACCCCGAGGTCGCCCCACGGAAGCTTGGCGGGGTCCTTCTCCGCGAGGGTCTTGGTCGTGGTGTTGCCGACGCGGATGCTGTCGCTGCCGACCTCCACGTCGCCCTCGAGGGTGCCGAGCACGGTGTCGTACTTGAGCAGGTGCGCGAGGGTGGCCTTGTCGGTGAGGTCATTGACCGCGACGATCTCGACGCCACTGCCGTTGGCCGCCTGCGCCGCGCGCCAGAAGTTACGGCCGATCCGACCGAAGCCGTTCACGCCTACACGGATGGTCACGGTAACCAGTCTCCTCACGTGTTCGTGTGTGTCGCTGACGCGCTCCCGGCGCAGCGCGCCGGACCGCGAAGAATGTGCGTCCGGGATACGCAACCGACCCTATCGTCGCGCACAGCGAGCGACCGCGCCGCCCCCGCGGCGAAACCGGGTCCCTCCCGGAGCATGCGGGAACCATACTCGCACCGCGAACCAAGACCGGTCTAGACCATTTACGAAGTTTTCCAGTTCCGGCTCGCCGTCACAGAACCGCACATCAGAACCGGTATCGATCCCCGTACGGCACCGCTTTGGGAAGCCGCCGAGTCGGTGCGGTCAGCCCGGACATGCGGGCGAACCCCCGCACTCCTCCTCATAACCTCTGGCCACTCCGTGAAACGCGGCTTCAGGAGACCAACATGTCCGGGGTGAGGTTCGCGTCGGTTCCCGGGATCCCCAGCTCGCAGGCGCGCTTGTCGGCCATGGCGAGCAGCCGGCGGATCCGGCCGGCGATGGCGTCCTTGGTCAACGGCGGCACGGAGAGCTGGCCCAACTCCTCCAGGGACGCCTGCTTGTGCGCCAGCCGGAGCCGGCCCGCGGCCACCAGGTGCTCCGGTGCCTCCTCGCCGAGGATCTCCAGTGCCCGCTCCACGCGGGCACCGGCGGCAACGGCCGCCCGGGCGCTGCGCCGCAGGTTGGCGTCATCGAAGTTGGCCAGCCGGTTCGCGGTCGCCCGGACCTCGCGGCGCATCCGGCGCTCCTCCCACGCCAGCACGCTCTGATGCGCTCCCAGCAGAGTGAGCAGGGCGCCGATGGAGTCGCCGTCGCGCACCACGACGCGGTCCACGCCGCGCACCTCCCGCGCCTTGGCGTGCACCTTCAACCGGCGGGCCGATCCGACGAGCGCCAACGCCGCCTCGGGGCCGGGGCAGGTGACCTCCAGCGACATCGACCGCCCGGGTTCGGTCAGCGAGCCGTGCGCGATGAAGGCGCCGCGCCACGCCGACTCGGCGTCGCAGGGCCCGCCGGCCACCACATGCCGCGGAAGCCCCCGGACCGGGCGGCCGTTGTTGTCGATCAGTCCGGTCTGCCGGGCGAAGCTCTCGCCGTCCCGGATGACCCGGACAACGTAGCGGTTCCCCTTGCGGAGACCGCTGGGGGAGAGGACGACGACCTCTGACTCGTGCCCGAAGACCTCGGAGATGTCCTTGCGCAGCCGCCGCGCGGCCGCGCCGGTGTCGAGTTCGGCCTCGATCACGATGCGCCCGCCCACCAGGTGCAGCCCGCCGGTGAAGCGCAGGATCGTGGACACCTCGGCCTTTCGGCAGCATGGCTTGAGAACGGAAAGCCGGCTCAGTTCGTCCTTCACCACGCCGGTCATCGCCATGAATGCGGTCCTCCCCCTGGAACTCCACCACCGCGGGTGCGGTGGACCTGTGCCCTTCGGTCGCAGACTACTGGCCTGGCGCCACTTCGCCACGCCCCTGACCGCGTGTCCAATATCCCTGATCGATGCGCGAGTCGCTACCTGCGGGTTCGGCCGGGTCCACTCCGAATGCCGCATCCGCCGGCCTTCACCGCCTCCGCGGAGCCCGGTGCAGCCGGGGCACCCGCGAACACCGCCCCGCGGGCCGGCTCCGGTCCGGGACTCTGCGCGCGGAAGGCGGTCAGCCCTGGAAGATGTCGTCGTAGGCCGCGGCCAGCCGGTCGGGGTCGTGCCGCGGCGAACCGTCATCGGCCCCCACCTCGGCCAGCACGAGACGGCCGCCGAGGCGTTTGACCGCCTGGTTCAGCTGGTCGTGGTCGTCCACTACCCAGCTGTCGGCCAGTACAACGTCCACACTCAGTTCCGGGGCGTGTGCGGCGAGGACCTCCAGGTAGGTCTCCGGCCGGAAATCGTCGGTCTCGCCCTGTTGCGGTGAGAGGTTCAGCGCCACGATCCGCTGCGCCTTGGTGGTCACCAGCGCCTCGGCGAGATCCGGAACCAGCAGGTGCGGCAGCACACTGGTGAACCACGAACCGGGGCCGAACACCACCCAGTCGGCCTCGCGCACCGCCTTTACCGCCTGGGTCGAGGCCGGCGGCGTCTCGGGGATCAGCGAGATCGACCGCACCCGTCCCCGCGTGCTGGCGCAGGCCACCTGACCGCGCACGATGGTGATGTCGTTCGGGTGGGCCGGGTCGACCCCCGCTACCTCGGCCACGATGTCCAGCGGCACCGACGACATCGGCAGCACGCGGCCGTGCGCACCCAGCAGCTGGCCCACCCAGTCGAGGCCGGCCACGGAGTCGCCGAGCAGCTCCCACAGCGCGACTATGAGCAGGTTGCCCACGGCGTGGCCGTGCAGCTCCCCCTCGGAGCGGAAGCGGTGCTGGATCACCTCGCTCCAGGTGTGCCCCCATTCGTCGTCCCCGCAGAGCGCCGCCAGCGCCATACGGAGGTCTCCCGGCGGCAGCACACCCAGTTCCCGGCGGAGACGGCCGCTGGAGCCCCCGTCATCGGCGACCGTGACCACGGCCGTGACGTCCGTGGTGACACGCCGCAGGGCCGACAGGGAGGCGTAGAGGCCGTGTCCGCCGCCCAGGGCCACCACCCGTGGGGGCGGGGCGTCGCCGTTCGGCTCGTCCCCCGCGCGCCGCGCATCCGCCTCGCTCATTCCTGACCTCTGAATCCGCCTACGACTCGCCGTTTTCGGGATATATCGGACACACGCCCATGACGTGAGGCGGCGCCCCGGCACCACCGCCGCCGACCGGGGCGACGTCGGGAACCGGATGGCCGGTCGGCCGCCCGCCCGGTTCCGCGGCCCCTGTGTCGGGCGGTGTCCGGCTCACTCCCTGCCCAGATCCCGGTGTACCACGTGCACGTCCAAGCCCTGCTCCCGCAGCCGTTCGCCAAAGCGCTCCGCCATGGTGACACTGCGGTGCTTACCTCCGGTGCAGCCGACGGCGAGCGTCATGTAATGCTTGCCCTCGCGCTGGTACCCGGCGACGATGAGCCGCAGCACTTCGGTGTAGGAGTCCAGCATCTCCTTGGCGCCGTTCTGCGCCAGAACGTACTCGCGCACGGCGGCGTCGCGGCCGTTCATCGGACGGAGCTCGGGCACCCAGTGCGGGTTCGGCAGGAATCGGCAGTCGAGGACGAGGTCCGCGTCGACCGGCAGGCCGTGCTTGAAGCCGAAGGAGACGATGTTCGCCCGCGGCTTCGCCTCCTCCGTCTCACCGAAGAAGCCGATCACCTTCGCCTTGAGCTGGTGCACGTTCAGCTGGGAGGTATCGATGACCAGGTCGGCCTCTCCCCTGATGGCGCGCAGCGTCTCCCGCTCCCGCGAGATGCCGTCGGTGAGCCGGCCGTCGCCCTGCAGGGGGTGCGGGCGCCGGACGCTCTCGAACCGGCGCACCAGTGCTTCGTCGCTCGCCTCCAGGAACACCACGCGGGCGGTGATACCGCGTCCCCGCAGCTGCTCCACGGTGGACAGCAGGTCCTCGGTGAAGGCCATGCTGCGCACATCGACGACCGCGGCGACTCGGGGGACCGCGCCGTGGGTCCGCCCCGCCAGGTCGATCATGGTGGGCAGCAGTCCAGGAGGCAGGTTGTCGACGACGAACCAGTCCAGATCCTCCAGCGCCCGCGCGGCGGTGCTCCGACCGGCCCCCGACATCCCCGTGACAATGACGATCTCCGGTGGAAGCTCACCGTTGAGATTATTCGCCACCTGGTACTCCCCCATGCTCTCGCTCACCGGCGTCCACCGGGGCGGGCGCCGCGGTCGGCGCTTCTCCGGTACCCCCGTTGCCGGTAGTAGTGCCGATCGTACTGCTCCCGGTATCGCCGTCGCCGTTCAACCGCGCCTGGACGGCCTCGGCCGTCCGCCTCCCGATCCCCGGAACCTCCGCGATCTCCTCCGTCGTGGCCGCCGCGAGCCGCTTCACCGACCCGAAGCGCTTCAGCAACGCACTGCGCCGCGCGGGCCCCAGGCCCGGAACCTCGTCCAGCACGCTTCCGGTGAGCGCCTTGGCGCGTTTCTGCCGGTGGTAGGCCAGGGCGAAGCGGTGCGCCTCGTCGCGCACCCGCTGCAGCAGGTACAGCCCCTCCCCGGTACGCGGGAGGATGATCGGGTCCTCCTCATCGGGCAGCCACACCTCCTCCAGCCGTTTCGCCAGACCGCATACCGCGACGTCGTCGATGCCGAGTTCGTCCAGAGCCTGCTGCGCTGCTCTCGCCTGGGGACGGCCGCCGTCCACCACGACCAGGTTGGGCGGGTAGGCGAACTTCGCGGGCGCCGTGGGCGGCTCGTCCTGCGCCGCGGCGCTGCCGGCCCGCCGGGCCTCCGCGGGGTCCTCCGCGTCGTCGTGGATGTCCTCGCCCATCCGGCCGAGCTCACCGTGGCGCCGGCTCGCTTCCAGGTACCGGGTGAACCGGCGGTTGATGACCTCGTGCATCGATGCGACATCGTTTTGCTCGGAGGAGCCCCTGCTCAGCCCCCGGATACTGAAACGCCGGTACTCGGGCTTGCGCGCCAGGCCGTCCTCGAACACCACCATGGACGCCACGACGTGCTCGGCCATGAGGTTGGAGACGTCGAAACACTCGATGCGCAACGGCGCCTCCTCCAGTCCGAGCGCCTCCTGGATCTCGCCGAGGGCGCGGCTGCGCGTGGTGAGGTCGCCCGCGCGCTGTGTCCTGTGCCGGACGAGCGCCTGCTCGGCGTTCTTGCGCACGGTCTCCAGCAGGGTCTTCTTGTCACCCCGCTGCGGCACCCGCACGTCCACGTTTCCGCCGCGGAGTTCACCGAGCCAGGCGATTACCGCCTCCCGGTCGGCGGGCGGGGCGGAGACCAGGACCTCGCGCGGGATCACCGCCCCCGTGCCGTTCTCGGGCTCGACCTCACCGTAGGTCTGGGCGAGGAACCGCTCGACGAGCTCTCCCGTGTCGACGTCCTCGACCTTGTCCACGACCCACCCGCGCTGCCCGCGGATACGACCGCCGCGCACGTAGAACACCTGGGCGGCGGCTTCGAGCTGGTCCTCGGCGAAGGCGATGACATCGCAGTCGGTGGACGCGCCGAGCACCACCGACTGCTTCTCCAGCGCGGTCCGCAGCGCCTGGATGTCGTCGCGCAGCCGGGCCGCGCGCTCGTACTCCTCCTCGGCGGCGGCCTCGCGCATGCTCTGCTCCAGCCGGCGGATGAACCGCCCGGTGTCGCCGGCCATGAAGGAGGCGAAATCCTCGGCCAGCCGCCGGTGTTCGTCGGCGTCCACCCTGGCCACGCACGGGGCGGAGCACTTGTCGATGTAGCCGAGCAGGCACGGCCGCCCGCTGTTGCGGGCACTGCGGAACACCCCGGCCGAGCAGGTACGCACCGGAAAGACCCGGAGCAGCAGGTCCACGGTCTCGCGGATCGCCCACGCGTGGGAGTAGGGGCCGAAGTAGCGGACACCCTTGCGTTTGGCCCCGCGCATAACCTGCACCCGGGGGAACTCCTCGCCGAGTGTGATCGCGAGGTAGGGGTAGCTCTTGTCGTCCCGGTAGCGCACGTTGAAGCGCGGGTCGTACTCCTTGATCCAGGAGTACTCCAGCTGCAGCGCCTCCACTTCGGTGCCCACGACCGTCCAGTCGACGTCGGCGGCGGTGGAGACCATGGTCTGGGTGCGGGGGTGCAGGGCGGCGAAGTCCTGGAAGTAGGAGGACAGCCGGGAGCGCAGGTTCTTCGCCTTCCCCACGTAGATCACCCGGCCGTGCGCGTCGCGGAAACGGTAGACCCCCGGGGAGGTGGGGATCGAACCGGGACTGGGCCGGAGATGGGGTCGGGCTGCCATGCATCCCATTGTGGTCGCTCGTTCCGGCCTGCGGCCACCTGTTCGGCGGAAGGAGGACGGGGCGGGTGGGATGCCGGGAGATCAGGGAGAGGTAACGTGCTCGATGTCACCCTGCGGCGCTCGTCCAGGCGCTCACCTTCGGCCGCTGACCAGCGGACCAGTTCTTTACCCACCGGTCAAACGTCACGATTTCGCATCTCCATGGCCTAGATTGAGCGAGTACTGACACGTCGCCCTACTTCGTGAAGGGGAACAAATCCGTGGACCTCACGCAGTGGATCATGATCGGCGTCGCCGTCGCGGTCTCCGTGCTCGTGGTCACAGTGATGCACTGGCTCCTGACCCACCAGCTGTCCAAGGTGTGGACGGTGGCCGGCCCATTGGTGCAGCGCTGCCGGTACTCCGCCTATGCCGCCGCCGCTGTGGTCGGCGTGAACATAGCGAGGCCCTCCAGGAACGAGATGGACGCCCAGGTCTACGACGTGATCGATCATGCCCTGATCATCGCGATGATCGCCGCGCTGACCTGGCTGGCGCTTTCGATCGCCTACGCGATCACCGATACCGTCCTGAACAAGCTCGCCCACACCAACGGCGACGCCGACCGCCGGGCCCGCCGGCTGCAGACCCAGGTCCGGCTGGTGCGCCGGACGGTGGCCACCATCATCGGATTCGTGGCCTTCGCAGCGATCATGCTCACCTTCGACGCCGTCCGCGGGCTCGGCGCCGGGATGCTGGCATCGGCCGGTCTGCTCTCGGTGGTCGCCGGCATCGCCGCGCAGTCCGTCCTGGGCAACCTGTTCGCGGGACTCCAGTTGGCCTTCAGCGACTCGCTGCGGCTCAACGACATCGTCGTCTTCGAGGGCGAGTGGGGCCGGGTCGAGGAACTCAGCCTCACCAACGTCACCCTGCGGCTGTGGGATGAGCGCCGGCTGGTGCTCCCGGTCTCCCACTTCACCACCAACCCCTTCGAGAACTGGACCAAGCAGGGCACCTCCATCACCGGCTGGGTGATGCTGCGCCTGGACTGGAACGTCCCCATCGAGCAGATCCGCGAGGAGATCGGCGCGTTCGTCACCCAGCACCCCTTGTGGGACGGCCGCCGCTGGGGCCTGCAGGCCACCGACATCCTCGACGGCGGCCTGGTCGAACTGCGCGCCGTCGTCACCGTCCCCGACTCCGACGCCCGCTGGGACCTCTGCTGCGAACTGCGCGAGCACATGATCACTTACATCCAGACGAACTTCCCCGAGGCGCTGCCACGCAACCGCACCGAGTTCAGCACCTTCGACGGCGATGATGCCTACGCCGCGGTACTCCCCGACCCCGCTTTTCCCCGCTCCCGTTCCTACACTGGCGGCCACGGCTCCAACGGAGTTACGGACGGCGACGGCGAATAGCCCGGTTCCGCGCCGTTCCCGCTGCACGAACGGCCCTCAGGCGTCGAGTCTGATGTCGGTGCCCTCCACTGTCACCCCGAAGGTCTTCAGCGGCTCGGTCGCCGGCCCCCGCACCACTTCGCCCGTCGAGATGTCGAACCGGCTGCCGTGGCACAGGCACCGGATGTGCTCGTTGACCTCCTGGATCGTGCATCCCCTGTGCGTGCACACGGCCGTGTAGGC
Source organism: Allosalinactinospora lopnorensis (assembly GCF_000981225.1). Classification (GTDB taxonomy): domain Bacteria; phylum Actinomycetota; class Actinomycetes; order Streptosporangiales; family Streptosporangiaceae; genus Allosalinactinospora; species Allosalinactinospora lopnorensis. The sequence continues at coordinate 24,951 of NZ_LAJC01000005.1, read as the reverse complement.
CTTGAACTCGCCCTCCTCGGGCTGGGTGAGGACGAGTTTGCCGTCGATCACGACGATCCCGCCGCCCACGGGAACCTCTGTCGTCTGGGCGATCACCCGGCCGCGTACGGCGTCCTGGGGCTCGGGACGGTTCTCAGCGCCGGTGCAGGCGCCCGCGCCGGCAGCCGCGGCCCCCGCCGCGCCGGCCGCGCCGAGCAGTCGGCGCCGGCTCATCCCGCATCCGGCCCGGGTCTCCATCGCTGCTCCCCTTCGCTCGCCTTAGGCACTACAGACTGTAGTACCTGGTGCGAGGCGTTCCGCCGGGCGCCGTCGAGTCCGGTCAGCCGACGCGGACCACGAGGGTGCCCGCCAGTCTGTCGTGCATCCCCTGACGGTTGGGACCGCTCCACAGCGGCCACAGGGCGATGAACACGACGAAGAGCAGCCAGGCCAGCGCGAACACCCTGGGACTCCACATGAACAGGAACACCAGGTTGAGCAGCGCGGCCCGCGCCACCATGGACGCCACCGGAATCGGCCCGCGGTGGCCCGCACTGCTGAGCGGCGCGACCTCCAGGCCCATCAACCGCTTGCCGATCGTGCGGCGCTGCTTCTTGACGGAGACGGTGTCGTACCCGACGAGGACGACGAAGCAGCAGACGCTGAAGATGAGCCCGAAGTTGCGGCTGATCGCGCTCTCCCCGTATCCCGCGATCACCGCCTGCGCGCCGATCCACACGAAACCGATGAGCGCGGCGGCGACGCCGGTCGGGACGGCCACCACCGTCCAGTCGACGAGCCGCGCGACCGCCCGCCGCACCCATCCCGCCAACGGGTAGCGGCCGTCCGTTCCCGGATCGGCCGTACCGCGGCCGCTCGGCTCGTCCCACGCCGCACCGGAGTAGGGTTCCCGCGTCTCGGACTGCGGGTCGTAGGCGGTGTCCGGCGACTCCGGTCCACCGGTCCGTCCCCGCGGCCAGGACCCCCCTTGCTCGAACGGGGCTCCCATGCCCTCGTTCCGCGGCGGTGGAGGATAGTTCATAGGGGGCGGACCTCCTTGGAGGAATCATAGAGCGGGGAGAGGGAACGCGCCGCGGTCCGCTCCCGCGCCCGTCGGCAGTCTACGACGATACCGAGTGCGGCGAACTGGTCACCACCGCAGTACCGCCCACCCGGTCGTGCAGCCCTCTGCGCCGCGGGCGGTCCAGGAACGCGGAGACCACGGCGTAGACCGAGACTCCCAGCGCCAGCAGGCCGAGCAGCGGCACCCAGTTGAACAGCACCGAAAGGTACAGCACCGCGGAGCGTTTGGCGACGGCGTCCACATCCGGCCTCGCGGCGCCGTCCGCGGAGATGGTGCGCACCCCGCAGAGGAGCTTCCCGGGCGTCGCGCCGTACAGGGACGTGAGCACCACCTCGTAGCCAACGTAAGCCAGGAACACGACGAGCGACAGCACGAAGCCGGCGGGGAACTCCAATCGCATGGGATCCTCTCCGCCGGGAACCGTGCGGACCACAACCGTGCTGATGAGCGCACCAATGGCACCGATGACCAGCAGATCGATGAGCCTGGCCGGCACCCGCCGCCCGGGGCCGGCCGGATGAGGCCCGCGCGCGTCGTTCATCAGCCCCTCGTCTCCAGAAGTCCGGTGTGGTCGGCGCACGCGAGAGGCGCCCGTGGGCCCCACAGAGCAGCGGGCGCCTACAGAATCTTGCTCAGGAACTGCCCGGTGTAGGAGTCGGGGACCTTCGCGACGTCTTCGGGTGTTCCGGTGGCGACAATCGTGCCACCGCGCGATCCGCCCTCGGGCCCCATGTCGATGATGTGGTCGGCGGTCTTGATGACATCCAGGTTGTGCTCGATGACCATGACGGTGTTGCCGTTGTCGGCCAGCCGGTTCAGCACACCGAGCAGCTTGCGGATGTCCTCGAAATGCAGGCCGGTGGTGGGCTCGTCCAGTACGTAGACGGTGCGTCCGGTGGAACGACGCTGCAGTTCGGAGGCGAGCTTCACCCGCTGGGCCTCCCCCCCGGAGAGCGTGGTGGCCGACTGGCCCAGCCGGACGTACCCCAGCCCGACGTCGTTGAGGGTCTGCAGGTGCCGGCGGATCCCCGAGATCGGCTCGAAGAACTCCAGCGCCTCCTCGATCGACATCTCCAGGACGTCGGCGATGGACTTGCCCTTGTAGTGCACGTCCAGCGTCTCGCGGTTGTAGCGGGCACCGTGGCAGACCTCGCAGGGGACGTACACGTCCGGGAGGAACTGCATCTCGATCCGAATCGTCCCGTCGCCGGCGCAGGCCTCGCAGCGACCGCCCTTGATGTTGAAGGAGAACCGGCCGGGCTGGTACCCGCGCACCTTCGCCTCGCTGGTCTGCGCGAAGAGCTTCCGGATGTGGTCGAAGACGCCGGTGTAGGTGGCCGGGTTGGACCGCGGGGTGCGTCCGATCGGGCTCTGGTCGACGTGCACGACCTTGTCGACCTGGTTGAGCCCGTTGACACGGGTGTGTCGACCCGGCACGGCGCGCGCGCCGTGCAGCTCCTTGGCCAACCCCTTGTAGAGGATCTCGTTGACCAGGGTGGACTTTCCGGAACCGGAGACTCCGGTGATCGCGGTGAACACGCCCAGCGGGAACACGGCGTCCAGGTCGTGCAGGTTGTTCTCCCGCGCGCCCTTCACGACCAGTTCACGGCCCTTGACCACGGGGCGCCTGCGCTCGGGCACCTCGATGGAGCGGCGGCCCGCGAGGTAGTCGCCGGTGGCGGAGGTGCCCGCGGACAGCAACTCCTCGACGGGCCCGGAGACGACGACGTCGCCGCCGTGTTCCCCGGCGCCCGGCCCGATGTCGACGACCCAGTCGGAGGAACGGATGGTCTCTTCGTCGTGCTCCACCACGATCAGCGTGTTGCCGATGTCGCGGAGCCTCCGCAGCGTTTCCAGCAGCCGGAAGTTGTCGCGCTGGTGCAGGCCGATGGAGGGTTCGTCCAGGACATACAGGACACCGACGAGGCCGGAGCCGATCTGCGTGGCCAGCCGGATGCGCTGCGCCTCACCGCCGGACAACGATCCGGCCGGGCGCTCCAGATTGAGGTAGTCCAGGCCGACGTCGAGCAGGAAGCCCAGCCGGGCGTTGATCTCCTTGAGCACCTGCGCGGCGATGACCTGGTCGCGCTCGCTCAGCCTGAGGCCGCGCAGGAACTCCGCGCACTCGTTCAGGGGCAGGGCGCAGACCTCGGAGATCGAGGCTCCCCCGACCTTCACGGCCAGGACGACCGGCTTGAGGCGCGCGCCCCGGCAAGTGGGGCACGGCACCGTGCGCATGTACCCTTCGAGCCGTTCGCGGCCGAAGTCGCTCTCGCTCTCGGAGTGCCGGCGCTTCACCCAGGGGATGACGCCCTCGAAGTCAGTGTAGTAGGAGCGGCTCCGCCCGAAGCGATTCCGGTAGCGCACGTTGACCTGGGTGTCGTGTCCTTCGAGCAGCGCCTTGCGTGCCGCCTTGGGCAGCCGCTCCCACGGGGTGTCCAGATCGAAGCCGATGGCGTCGCCCACCGCCCGCATCAGCCGGCCGAAGTACTCGGAGGCGTGCCCGCCCGACCACGGGGCGATCGCGCCCTCCGACAGCGTCTTCGCGGGGTCGGGGACGAGCAGCTCGGAATCGACCTCCATGCGGGTGCCGAGACCGGTGCAGTCCGGGCAGGCACCGTAGGGCGAGTTGAAGGAGAAGGAGCGCGGTTCCAGTTCCTCGAAGGAGAGGTCGTCATAGGGGCAGTGCAGGTGCTCGGAGAAGACCTTCTCGCGCTCGGGGTCGTCCTCGGGCAGATCGACGAAGTCCAGCACGATCGTGCCCGCCGCCAGTCGCAGCGCAGTCTCGACGGAGTCCGTGAGGCGCTTCTTCGCCGACTCCTTGACGCTGAGCCGGTCGATCACCACGGCGATGTCGTGCTTCTCGTACCTCTTCAGCGCCGGGGCTTCGTCCAGCCGGACGGTGGCGCCGTCGACCCTGGCCCGGGTAAAACCCTTGGTCTGCAGGTCCTTGAAGAGCTCGACGTACTCGCCCTTGCGTCCGCGCACCACCGGGGCGAGCACCTGGAAGCGGGTGCCCTCGGCCATGGAGAGGACGCGGTCGACGATCTGCTGCGGGGTCTGCCGGGCGATCTCCCTGCCGCACTCGGGGCAGTGCGGGACGCCGACGCGGGCCCACAGCAGGCGCAGGTAGTCGTAGACCTCGGTGATCGTGCCGACAGTGGAGCGCGGGTTGCGACTGGTGGACTTCTGGTCGATGGAGACCGCCGGGGACAGCCCCTCGATGAAATCGACGTCGGGCTTGTCCATCTGGCCGAGGAACTGCCGGGCGTAGGCGGAGAGCGACTCCACATAACGGCGCTGGCCCTCGGCGAAGATCGTGTCGAAGGCCAGAGAGGACTTCCCCGAACCCGACAGCCCGGTGAAAACGATCATGGCGTCACGCGGTAGATCGAGCGAAACGTCCTTGAGGTTGTGCTCCCGGGCGCCCCGGATCACCAGCTGTTCGGCCATCTGCAAAACCAGCCCCTTCGGCTCGCCCCGACTCGCCGCGCGGCGTGGACCATTCAACGGTAACGACTCCGGGCGGTGGAAACTTCCGCCTCGCGGGGAACGCCCGGTGCCCGCCGCAGCGGCGGGCACCCCCACTATAGGGGAACAGCAGTTCGAACGCGGCTCATTCCGATCCCGGGCCGCGGGAGCCCCGGACGGCCTTCTCCTTCGTTGTCACGCGCGACTTGAGCAGGCTGGCGACGATGGTCACCGTCATCACACCGATGATGACCGTCAGGGAGAGTCCGACGCCCACTTCCGGGACGTGGACACCGTTCTCGTGCAGCGCGTGCAGGATCATCTTGGCCCCGATGAACCCCATGATGGCCGCGAGCCCCCAGCTGATGTACACCAGCCGGTCCATCAGCCCGGCCAGCAGGAAGTACAGCTGGCGCAGTCCCATGAGGGCGAAGGCGTTGGCGGTGAAGACGATGTAGGGATCCTGGGTGAGGCCGAAGATGGCCGGAACGGAGTCGACCGCGAAGACCACGTCGATGACCCCTATCGCGAGGATCACCAGGAACATCGGCGTGAGGTAGCGGCGACCGTGCTGCTTCACCGTCAGGTGCGCACCGTGGTACTCATCGGTGACCGGCCAGATCTTGCGGACCACGCGCACCGCGAAGTTGTCGGTGAAATCCTCGTCGGCCACCTCGTCCCGCTTAATGTGGTCCCGGACGATCTTGACTCCGGTGTAGATCAGGAAGACGCCGAAAAGGTAGAAGACCTCGCTCCAGGCGTTGATGGCCTGCGCGCCGATCGCGATGAAGATGCCGCGCATGATCAGGCGAGCACGATGCCGATCAGCAGCACTTCGTGCTGGTACTTCCTCGGCACCGCGAACGCGCCGATGAGCAGGTAGAAGATGAAAAGGTTGTCGACGCTGAGGCTCTTCTCGGTGAGGAAACCGGCGAAGTACTCGCCGGCGACCGTCGCACCGCCCACGTACCACAGACCGATACCGAAGAGGATCGCGATCCCGACGTAGAAGGTCGCCCACCATGCGGCCTGCCGCATGCCGAATTCCTGAGGTCCCCGCTTCTTACTCCAGGGATGGTCGACGATCGCGAGGTCGATAGCCAGAATGGCGATCATCGCGCCGACCGTGGCCAGCCACACCCACAAGGGGACGTTCATTAAGATTGCTCCTCCGGTTGACGTGCCCGGTCGTTGAATACGGGCATATCTGCCACCGGAGGTCTCTCCCACCCGCAATGACCGCAGCCGACCGGCAGCGAATGCGAGCCGACGGCACCGGGGGCCGCGTCATTGCGCCCCGTGATGACGACACCGCCGCGCAGGGATACTCCCCTCGCCGTGTGCACTCCGGAACCGGACGCGTGAAGACGTTCCGCGACCTTCCGGGACACCCCCCATGATGCCACCGATCCGCTCCCAATGCCTACTGGCGGTCAAGCCATGTCCGTGCAACGTGTCGATCGCAACACCGGCCGCTGCCCGCGCGGGCCGGTGTCCCGCCGCCCCGGGTAGCCGTCACCGGCCCGCGAGCGAGCCGTAGATCGCCAGGACCTGGTCCAGTGTGTCCTCCTCGGTGGGCAGCGCCTCGGCCGCACGCTTCGCCTGCGCACGCATCCGCTCCGCCAGTTCCGGGTCGCCGAGCGCACGCGCCACCCCGCCGGCGAGCGCCCCGGCGTCGCCTGGGGGAACCAGCAGCGCCACGTCCGAGTACAGGTCCGGGATACCGCCCACCCTGGAGGCCACGACCGGCAGCCCGGCCCGCAGCGCCTCCATGATGACCAGGGACGGCCCCTCCCAGAGGCTGGGCAGCACGAACAGGTCCGCAGCGGCCAGCAGCTCCGGGATGTCATCGCGGCGCCCCAGGAGGTGTACCGGGAGCCCCTCGTCGGCGGCGCGGGCGCCGAGTTCGCCGCGCAACGGGCCGTCGCCCGCGACGGCGACGAACGGCTCCGAGGCCCGGTCGGCGATCGCGGGAACCGCGTCGAGCAGGACGTCCAGTCCTTTCTGCGCGGCGAGTCTCGCCACGACCAGCAGCAGCGGGCTCTGCGGCGGTACGCCCAACTCGGTGCGCACGGCATCGCGGTCTCGCCTGGCGGGACGCATGGGCGGGGCGGCCACCACTGCGAGCCGGGAATCGCGGGCACCGCGTTCGCGCAGCCGCCGCACCAGATCACCGGAAACCCCCAAGCGACGTCGGCCCGGCGGGCCACGACACGTTCCAGGACGGGAAAGACCAGCCCGCGTGGCCCGGACACCGGGGGCGGGGCATTGTGGGCGGTGACGATGAGGGGGGACACCCCCGAGAGAGCGCACATCGCCCCGGCCCGGATGCCGTGTGCGTGCACCACATCGGCCCCGGCGACCAGTCCGCCGAGCCGGACGAGCGCGGCCGCATCACGCATGGGGTGCAGGGCCGCACCGATATCCACAGGGGCGAAGCGCGCCCCGATGGCGGTGAAGCCGAAGCGCTCCTCGGTCTCCGGCGGGCCGATCACCACGACCGTGCATCCCCGGGCCACCAGCCCCGCGCCCAGCGAACGCACATGGTTTCCCACGCCGCCGCTGCTGGTGGCGATGACCAGAGCGATCCGGTGTCCCCTCATGGCCTGTTCCCTTCGTCGGTCGCGGACGGGACGGCCGACTGAGCCGCCGAGTTGTTCGTCCGCCGGGAGAACGCGGCCCGGACCGCCCCCGCGTCGACCACCGCGGCCACGACGCCGAAGGCCGCCACGGCGGCCGCGCCGCCTGTGATGGAAGCCCCGGCGGCCTGCCATACCCCGGGCATGTCGAAGAACCCGATGACGGCCGCCCCAGCAAGGTATCCGGCGACGGCCCCTCCGACGACCGCCATCGCTCCGCGTCCGAGCCCGGCGAACGCCGCGCGCCCGTGCGCCCGTAGTGCCACCGCCACCAGCAGAGCGGCTGCCAGTGTGAGGCCGGCCGAGGTGCCGGCGCCCAGCGCCGCGACGGTCCAGTCGGGAGGCGCGGCCATGACGAGCGCGGTACTGCTTCCCATCACCGTGATCCACCCGACGACCTGCGCCGCCGCGGCCTCCCTGCCGTGGTGGGAGGCGTAGAGCGCCTTGCTCAGCAGCGCGACCAGGCCGAAGCCGACGATCCCGGGAGCGAAGCTGAGCAGCGCCCGCTCCAGCGGCAGCGGATCGTTCTGGGCGAACACCGCGGCCACCGGCGCCGCCGCGGCCGCGAGCGCCGTGGCCAACGCCGCGGTGATCACCATGGAGGCGCGGGAACTCACCGCGAGTACCGCGTTGTATCCACCGGAATCCTGTTCACTGTGCCGAACCGACAGCGTGGTGAAGGCGCTCGTGGCGATCGGGATCGCGACGACCCCGTAGGGCAGGGTGAACAGGATCCACGCGTAGTTGTAGAGCACTGCCGCGCCCGCTCCCCCGCCCCGGTTGGCCAGGGTCAGCGCGAGCAGCAGGCTGAGCTGCATCGCCACCAAGGGCAGCAGCGCGGCAACGGCCAGCGAGCGGACCCGGGGCCCACCCCGTCCGGGAAGGACAGTCTGGGCCGCAGGCGCAGCCGCAGCCGTACGGCGGGAACGAGCGCGGTGAGGAACAAGGTGGCGACACCGGCCGTGGTACCGACCGACAGGGTGAGCTCGGCGCTGAGAGGAAGATTCGCGAGGTCGTTCTGGTATCCGTCTCCGAGCGGGAGGAACGCGATGTAGACCGCGATCACCACAAGACTGGACACCAGCGGCGCGAGCGCCGGGGCCAGGAAGCGGCGGTGCGCCTGCAGGATGCCGTAGAGGACGGCCGCCAGCCCGTAGAAGAGGATCTGCGGGGCGAAGACCACCAGGAACCGCACGGCCAAACCGAGCAGCGTTTCGCGGTCGCAGCCGGCGCCCGCGCCCAGCATCAGCGACATCGCCGGGAGCGAAACGGCGGCGAGCAGCAGACTGAGCGGCACCGCGATGATCACGACCCAGGTGATCAGGCCGAAGCGGTGGCATACACCTGGTCGCGGTCCCCTCGCGCGGCCGCCGCGGCCAGAACCGGGACCACCATCCCGGCCAGGGCACCGCCGATGACGATCTCGAACAGCACGGTGGGCAACTGGTTGGCGGTCACGTAGGCGGTGCCCAGGCAGTTGTCCCCGACCGTCTGGGAGAACGCCACGGTACGCCCGAACCCGGCGGCCCGCGCGAACGCGGTCACCACGGCGATCATCGCGGCGGCCCCGGCGACGCCGGCGCTCAGCCCGCGAATCCGCTCCCAGCTCACGTCCGTCTACGCCCCCCATGCTCCACGTCGTCGCCTCGCTCTTCGTGTGCGCGCCGCCGCGGGGCCTCCTCCGCCCGGCACGCAGCGATGGAACGACCGGACGACCGGGACGCCCACCCGACACGCCCGGCGCCTCACCCGCCGGCGGACCCGCTTCCTCTCTGGGGCGGCACGATCACCCGGACGGGCTCGGCATCCGGAGCGGGTGGCGCGGTCTCCTCTGGCGCTGTGTGGTCCTCGGGGGCGCGGCGCCGACCGAGCTCGTCGAGGCGCCGCAGCGGCGGCACCCGGTCGATAACCCGAGTGAAGCTGATGAACTCACTGGCCAGTGTCAGGCCGATGACGCCCCCTAAGATACCGGCGCGGGCCGGACGCGGCAGGGAGGCCGCGGCGGTGACGCCCAGGACGGCGCCCAGCACGTTGGCTCCGGCGTCCCCCAGCATCGCCCGTTCCCCGAGGTCTTCGGGAAGCAGCGCCGCGGTGGCGCCGACCACGGACCCTGCGATCCCCGAAGCCGGCCCGGTGAGCGCGGGAGCGCCGGCGAGCAGCCCCGCCTTGGCCGCGCGCCCGGGACGCAGGTCGAGAAGGTTCAGCAGGTTGGCGGTGCCCGCGATCAAGGCGCCGTTGATGGCGGTGTCCGCGGGGCGGCGGTCGAGGAGCGCGGCCGCCACGAGGCCGGTCGCGCCGATCCCGGCGATCTTGATGGCGCCGGTGGTGATCTCGCCGCGTGCCAGCGCCCCCAGGTGCCCCCTGAAGCCGCGGGAGGCGCCGGTCCCGGAGAGGTCGTCATAGCCGCCGAACGCGGTGGCACCGAGCGCGGCGACCACTGTCGCCGTCCGCAGCCGCGGCGGCACCCCCGGGGTCAGGGCCGCAGCGGCGCAGGTACCCGCCGCCAGCGCCGGCCCCTCCAGCAGCGTCACCTCCTCCCCCCGGAAGTTGGTCCGGGTCCATACATCGCGGGAGTGCTCGGCGACCTTGAACACGTCGTCCACGGTGTCGCGAGCCGGCGAGCGGGCCAGCACGCCGTAGGCGGCGCGCGCGGCGACCGCGCCCAGCACGGTGCCGACCGCACCCCGCACCAGAGGCCGGATGCGGCGGGTCCCGGTGGTGGAACGAGGGAAGACCATGGGAACGCTCCGATTCTTCGACTGGGGCTTTTCATCGCCGGGAAGCGACGCAGGCGAGGAGGGCTGGACCTGTGGCGCGCCCTCCGGGGTCCGCTCCGTGCTCGCCCACGCGTTCGCGCCCCTCCCCGGAAACAGGACGAAGAAGACTCACTGTGCAACCCGCTTACGTCACATCTCCGCGTTGTCCGGACTCACTCGGAGCCCTGGTTGTTGTTGTCGTTCTCCTCGGCCTCGCTCTTGGCCTCCGGCAGCGGATCGGGCAGGAAGCCCTCGGCGGCCTGGCCAATGCCGAAACTCCCGGACCGCCCCTCGGTCGCGGCCGCCAGGACGAGCACGGTGGCGACGTTCCCCGTAGTGCGTCCCGCCGCGTCCACGGTGCTGTAGCGGGCCTCTTCGTGGCGCGCCTGCGCCACAAGGCCGCCGACGCCGATGGACGAGGTCGGGCCGGCGAGGACCGCGCCGTCCGAGGCGTCGTACAACGCGCGGACCAAGGCGAGCATGACCCCATTGCCGGGCGGCGTCTCCTCCTCCGTCTCCGGGGAGCGCTCCTCCTCGACGGCGAAGGAGTACGCCGGGCCGAGAACCAGTCCGATGTCAGCGCTCTCCGCCGGGTCCCCGTGCACGGCCAACAGCTCGGTCTCGGCGAAGCCCGCGAGCACGGCATCGGCGTCGAAGGACGTGTCCTCCTCGGCCGCGTTCTCCTCATCGTCGCTGCGGCCGGCGTCCTCGGTATCGGGTTCCAGTACCGCCTGGGCGAGCTGCGCTCCGGCCCTCTCGTAGGGGTTACCGTCGGGCAGTTCGGCGCCGTTGGAGAGTTCCTCGGTGAGTTCGTCGACGAACGCGGCCTGACCGGTGTCGATGTACTTCTCGGCGAAGGCCAGACGGCCAGGCACGGTCCCGCCCGCCTGTTCGATACGCGCGATGATGTCGTCGCGCATCTCCTCCTCCACCCCCGGCGCTTCCATGATGACCACACGGACGCCGTCGAGCCGCTCCTCCAGCATGTCGTCGGCATGAGCGGCGACCATCTCGTCTCCGCCCGCGTTGAGCTGGTCGGCGATGTCCTTCTCCGAACGCAGCTGCTCGCTTTGCTCACGTAAATCGGCCGTCTCGGCCTTGAGCGTGTTCAGCAGCGGATCCTGCAGCATGGTCGTGCCGAGGACCACGCCGACCGCCAGGGAGAGGAAGATCGCGACGATGGATACCAGGTGATAGCGAAAATCGATCACGGCAGCAGTCCGGTCAACCAGTAGACGAGCGCGTCCCAGCGGGCAGCGAGAAAAGTGATGTAGACCTGCCCTGCCGGCGAGCTGTAGATCACAACAAGGATCGTGAGGAAGGAGGCTATGACGAGCGCCATCAGCGCCCAGGGCGAGATCCGGCTGCGGTAGAGCCGGCTGACGCCCTTGGCATCGACGAGCTTCCCGCCGATGCGCAGCCGGGTGAGGAAGGTGCTGGACATGCCTGCACGCCCCTTGTCCAGGAACTCTTCGAGAGTGGCGTGGGTACCGACGGCCACGATGAGCGCCGCCCCGGCGTCGTCGGCGAGCAGCATCGCCACGTCCTCGCTCGTACCGGTGGCCGGGAAGACCACGGCCTCGTAGCCGAGGTCATTGATGCGCTTGAGTCCGGGCGCGCGGCCGTCCCGGTAGGCGTGCACCACCAGCTCCGCACCGCTGGCCAGCGCGTAGTCGGACACCGAGTCGAAGTCGCCCACGATGATGTCAGGGCGGTACCCGGCCTCCAGCAGCGCGTCGGCGCCGCCGTCCACCGCGATCATGATGGGCCGGTACTCGCGGATATAGGAGCGCAGCGCCGAGATGTCGTCCCGGTAGTCGTACCCGCGGACGACTATCAGCACGTGCCTGCCGTCGATCCTGGTCTTGATGTCGGGAATCCCGATCCCGTCGATCAGGAGTTTCTGTTCCCGCTTGAGGTACTCCATGGTGTTGGCGGCGAACGCCTCCAACTGCACAGAGAGGCCCGCGCGGGCCTCGGCCATGGCGCTCTGTATGGAGGCGGCGTCCTGTTCGACCCCTTTGGCCACCTCCTCCTCCCCGCGGTAGAGGGTGCCGCCTTCGAGGTGCAGCTCCTCGCCTTCGTGCACCCGGGCGAAGACCTCGGGGGCGACGTCGTCGACGAGCGGGATCCCGGCCTCGACGATCAGATGGGGGCCGAGGTTGGGGTAGCGCCCGCTGATACTGGCCGCGACGTTGAGCACGGCCGAGACACCGCAGTTCACCAGCGCTTCGGCGCTGATCCGGTCGATGTCGACATGGTCGATGATCGCTATGTCACCGGGACGCAACCGCTTGGTGAGGTCCTTGGTCCGACGATCCACGCGGACGGGGGCGGATAGGCCTGCAGGTCCGTCGACCTTCTGACGACGGAATTTGCCGAATCGGGCGCCGAGCGCTGTCGGGACCTTCATTGCTCGCATACTGCCAGAGCCCTTTCCGGGATCACCGTTACGCGACGTATACGGCGTGTTCGCCCCCGGTAGCCCCATACCCGCCAACTGCCCGCTGGCTACGCATCCCGTGATCCGATAAGTGGATGTCTGTCTGCAGTGCAGTGCGAGGACGACGTCCCAGGCCGCTAACACGCTGGCCAGGCGGCCTTCCGCGGAGCCCGACCGACCATGGCCGGTTGCGGACACCAGTACGGCGGCAGTGGACGAAACCCCACGGCTCCCATGCTCCTCACGACCCCCTCCCCGGCTACGAGGGACGGTCGGCCGCCGCGATCGTCAGCAGCTCTTCGGCGTGCGCGCGGCCGAGCTCGGAGTCCTCGAGCCCCGCCAGCATTCGGGAGAGCTCGCGAGCGCGGCCGGCCCGGTCGAGGCGGGTCACACCGCTCGCGATGACCGTCCCCTCGTTGGACTTCTCCACCACCAGGTGCGCGTCGGCGAACGCGGCGACCTGGGGCAGATGCGTGACGACGATGACCTGGGCACGGCGGGCCAGCCGGGCCAGCCGGCGGCCGATCTCCACAGCTGCCTTGCCGCCGACCCCGGCGTCGACCTCGTCGAAGACGAAGGTCGGAACCGGGTCGGCACCGGCGAAGACCACTTCGATGGCGAGCATGACACGGGAGAGCTCACCGCCGGAGGCCCCCTTGTTCAGGGGCAGCGGCGGCGCGCTCGGATGCGCGGAGAGGAGCAGTTCGATGTCGTCACGCCCGTGCGGGCCGAACTCCGTACCGGTGTTCACCCGGACCGTGACGCTGGCGTGCGGCATCGCCAGGGCGGTGAGCTCCTCGGTGACCGCGGCGCCGAACTCCTCCGCGACCTCTGTCCGGATCCGGGTCAGCTCGTCGGCGAGCTCGGCCAGCCGGTTCCGCAGCTCGGCCTCCTCAGTCTGCAGCGTCTCGATACGCTCGTCGTCGCCTTCGAGCTCGGTAAGACGCTTCGCGGCCTCCTCCGCCCACGCCAGGACGGCGTCGGTGGTCTCCCCGTACTTCCGGGAGAGTTGGGTGAGCAGCGCGCGGCGCTCCTGGATGGCGGCCAGGCGGGCCGGGTCCGCCTCCACTGACTCCGCGTACGACGCCAGCTCGGTGGCGGCATCACTGAGGACGTAGCTGACCTCGTCGAGCCGGTCGGCGACCGAGGCCAGCGCGGTGTCGTGCTCCCGCACGGCCGTCAGCGCCGCGCGCGCGGCGGCGAGCAGCCCCACCACGTCGGCCTGGACCTCCGCGGCCGGGTCCCCGGTCAGCGCCTCGTGGGCGGTCTGTGCGGCACTGCGCAGCGCGTCGGCGTGGGCCAGCCGTGTCTCCTCGGCGAGCAGCTCCGCGTCCTCGCCGGGCGCCGGTTCGGCCTCGGTGATCTCCTCGACCCCGAACCGCAACACATCGGCCTCCTGCGCGCGCTCCCGTGCACGCTCGGTGAGCTCCTCCAGCTCGGTCGCGACCTGCAGGTGCCGACGATAGGCGACGGTGTAGGACTTGAGCGGGCCGGCGAGGCGCTCCCCGGCGTACCGGTCCAGAGCCGAGCGCTGACGCTCCGGGCGCAGCAGCCGCTGCTGGTCCGACTGGCCGTGCACGGCGACCAGGTCATCGGCGAGGTAGGCGAGCTGGCTCACCGGCGCGGAACGCCCGCCCATCGTCGCGCGGGACCGGCCCTCGGCGGAGACGGAGCGGTTGAGGATCAGCACACCGTCGTCGAGCTCGCCCCCGGCCTCGAAGACGCGCTCGGCGGCCCGGCTGTCGGCGGGCACGGCCAGGCGGCCCTCCACAACAGCGCGCTCGGCGCCCGGCCGGACCCGCTGCGGATCGGCGCGCCCGCCGAAGAGCAGCCCCAGGCCGGTCACCACCATGGTCTTCCCGGCACCGGTCTCGCCCGTGACCACGGTGAGACCCGACGACAGTTCCAGCATGGCATCGTCGATGACACCGAGACCTTGGATGCGGACTTCTTCGAGCACCGAACCCTCTCCTGCTTTCGCACTGGTGTGCCGATTCGTCACCGGTGCGCCCGAAGACGCACCGGCGTTCACCTACCGGTTGCGCTCGGCACGTCCCCGCCACCCTCCGACGGGCAGACCGAACTTCGCGACCAACCGGTCGGTGAACGGTGCCCGCTGCAGACGGGCCAGACGTACCGGCACATCCGCGCGCGAAATCTCGATTCGCGCCCCTGCGGGCAATTCGACCATACGGCGTCCATCGCACCAGAGCACGCCCGCGGTCGTGTTCGGAAGCACCTCAAGGGCGAGATGGGTTTCGGGGGAGACCACGATAGGCCGGTCGAACAGGGCGTGCGCGCTTATCGGCACGACCAGCAGCGCCTCGACGTCCGGCCAGACGATGGGCCCGCCGGCGGAGAAGGCGTGCGCGGTGGACCCGGTGGGCGTGGCGCAGACCACACCGTCGCACCCCCAGCGGGACAGCGGCCGGCCGTCGATCTCCAGCACCATCTCCAGCATCCGGCGCGCCGTCGCCTTTTCCAGGGTCGCCTCGTTCAGCGCCCACGTCCGCACCGGCGGCGCGCTGTCGCCCCGCCCCCCGTTGAACACGGCGACGTCCAGCGTCATCCGCTCCTCTACCCCGTAGTCGCGCTCGACGACGCTGCGCACGGTCGCCGTGAGGTCCTCGCGCTCGGCCTCGGCCAGGAAACCGACGTGGCCGAGGTTGACCCCCAGCAGCGGGGCGCCGGCGGGGCGGGACATCTCCGCGGCGCGCAGCAGCGTGCCGTCGCCGCCGAGCACCATGACCAGTTCCACGCCTTCGGCGGGGTCGACGCCGCGCGCGATCTCGACCGGATCCAGTTCGTATCCGGCGCTCTTGAGCTCGTCGACCTCCTGGCCGAGCATCCGCACGGTCAGTCCAGCATTGGTGAGGCTCTGGTGCACCAACTGGGCACTGCGCATCGCTGCGGGACGTCCGGTATGCGTCACGAGCAGTACCCTGCGACGCTCTCGCGCGTCCGGCATGCCACCCACCAAACCGGCGCTGGTCATGAATACGTCCTCCTAGCTGCCTGAAGTGCCCCCGGGGGGGAAGAGGTCCCGCAGTCCTTCCCGGCCGGGTTACGTTACCCCGAACACGCCGGGCACAGTGCCTCTGTTCACGACGTTATCCCCGCCGGCTCTCGCCACGCGCAAAGCTCGCCCCACCGGCCGGTGAAGGCGGCCGCGATCTAGCGGGGCCCCTCCACGACGGCCGCGCGCAACCGGTCCTCGCACAGGTCGGCGGCTCCCGCGCGCAGCCACAGGAAGTACTCGACGTTGCCGGACGGGCCGGGCAGCGGACTGGCGGCCACGCCCTCGATCCCCAGACCGAGGGCGTGGGCGCGCGCGGCGACGGAGCGAACGGCATCGGCGCGCAGCTCGGGGTCGCGGACCACACCGCCCGCACCGACCCTGTCCCTGCCCACCTCGAACTGGGGCTTCACCATCAGCACGAAATCGGCGTCGGGTGCGGCGCACTCCACCAACGCCGGCAGCACCAGGGTCAGGGAGATGAAGGAGAGGTCACCGACCACCAGATCGGGCCGGGGCTCGCCGGCCTGCTCCGGCGCCATGTCGCGGACATTGCACCGCTCCCGGACGGTCACCCGGTCGTCGTTGCGCAGGGACCAGGCGAGTTGGCCGTAACCGACGTCGACCGCGACGACGCGGGCGGCGCCCCGGCGCAGCAGGACGTCGGTGAACCCGCCGGTGGACGCCCCCGCATCGAGGCAGTGGCGCCCCTTGACCCCGGTTCCGAAGGCGTCAAGCGCGCCGATGAGCTTGTGGGCGCCACGGGAGACGTAGGAGGGCTCGCTATCGGGCATCCGCACCACGATCGGCTGGTCCCTCCCCACCTGAGTGGCGGGCTTGCCCGCGAGGACGCCGGCCACGTGGACGTGCCCGGCGTCGATGAGCTCGGCGGCGTGCCCGCGGGAGCGGGCGTGCCCGCGCCGGACGAGTTCGGCATCCAGCCGAGTGCGTTTGGCCATGATCGCGCCTATCTGGATAGTGCCTGTGGAACAGCGGATCGGCCGGGCACGCGGTGGCTGGACACGGCGCCTCGCCTCCTGGTGTCCGGCCCCGCCCGCCTGCCCGCGTGCAGGAACGGCATCGCGCGACCATCGGCGGCGAGGACGCCCCCGGCGATTACCCTCGCTGGCCCCCGCCGGCTTCACCGCCCTGGTCAAGACGCTCCAGAACACCGGAGAGTTCCCGGTGCAGCTCGTCGAAAACCGCCACGTGATCCGCTGTGGGGAGGTCGTCGAGCGCGGCAAGGCGCCGACGTGCCTCTTCCAGGGTGCGTGCGGCGATCCCTGCCCCGGCCGATTCCTCCGGCCGACTGGTGCCGTTCACGTCGTGTTCCGCGTTCATCGGGTCAGCACGTACCTCTCAAGGCCGACGATGGTCACTACTGCTCGTTCTTCTTGGCCTGCGCGGTGTTCTTCGCGCGGCCGCCGGACCGCTTCGTGGTGCTCTTGGATTTGCCCGATTTGCCAGCGGCCTTGCTCGCGGTCTGCTTGCCAGTCGTCTTCGCGCCCTTGCCGGCGGAACCGGAACGCTGACGCGAGCCGTCGGCCGCCTGGTCAGGGCCCCTGTTCCCGGATTCGGTTTCCTCGGCGTCCGCCTCCGTGCCCGTCTCCCGCCCCCCGGAGGCGTCAGTAGTCGTACCCGCCGTCGTCCGCTCCGACTCGTCTCCGGTGCCCGCCTCGGTCACGCGGGACTCCGCAGCCCGCCTGCCCTCGTCCGCCGGCACCGCCCCGGCTGTACCGGGTTCGCCCCCCACCGAAGCGGAGGGCGCCTCACCGCCGATCGCGGCCTCGACAGAGGCCTCCTCGGTACTCTCGGCGGCCCCGTCACCCGGCCCAGCGGCCGCGCCGCCCGCTGGGCCCGCCGCGGCCCCGCGTTGTTCTCCGCCGGGTGCCGTGTCGCCGCCTGCCTTCCCGGGCACCGCCTCCTCCTCTGGCGTCCCGGACTCCCCGGCGGTACCGTCCTCCACCGGCGCTCCGGCGACCGGAGCGGGGCGAGCGGCGGGCACACGTTGCGAGGAAAGCCGGCGCTCCAGCTCGGCGACCCTGCGGACCACTCGCTCGTAATCGTCGCGCCGAACCAGATCGAGCCGGTCCAGCCCCCGCCTGACCTCGGCTTCCACCATTGCGTTCAACGCGGCCCGGTTGGCCTGGCTGGTCTCGAGGAGTTCCGCCGCCAGTGACTGGATGTCGTGGCCGACCCGGGTTATGCGCCCCGGACCGTCCGCGTCGTCTGCGGCCGACCGGTCGGTGCCGTACGCCCGGGCGGCACCGACGGAGCGGTCATCGCCCATCTTGAGCAGCGCCTTGGCCGCCGCGACGGCACGCTTACGGGTCAGCTCGGTGAGACCGCTGGCAGCATCGAAATAGATGCGCACCGCATCGACGACCATGGGACGTGCTCCTTGATGAATTACCGGAAAACAGGTGCCACTGTGGGAAAAGGGATCAAAGGCCAACGGTACCGGGATCGCCGGCCCCGCAGAGCGAAAGCGCACGCCGAAAATACGCTTTGTGGCGCGGCGCGGTGAATGCGCCGGACCGGAGATCGCTCAGGCGAGCGGGCGGCCGCAGTCCCGGGAACGGCGGCGGCCGGCCGGCTAAGGCATCATAGATGCCATGGCCAGCGTAGAAGAATGCCGAGCGGCGCTCGCCAGAGCCTCCGACCGCATTATGGAGGTGGAGGAGGCGGACCGGCGCAAGCACATCGAGGAGCGCAGCGTCAGTGTCGCAGTGCCCGACCTGGCCACCGTTTTCGATATGCGGCTCACGCTGAACGGCCTGGAGAACGTCACTCCGCGCGGCACCACTGCCCCCGCCGAGCGGGCCCAGGTCCGCATCACCGTCTCCAGCGACGACCTCGTCGAACTGGCCGACGACCGGATGAACTTCGGCAGGGCGCTGTTCTCGGGTCGGGTGAGGCTCGACGTGAGTTTCTCCGACCTGTTGCGGCTGCGCAAACTCCTCTAGGAACCCGTCCCCCGGACTTTGACCTGATCTGATGGAGGAGCCCAGGCGGGTATCGTTCCAGCGTGCCACGAGACGTGCCAGAGGATGCCCTGGAGCTGGCGCCATTGCGCGGCCTCCGCTACGCCGCATCCGACGCCCGGGCGTTCCTCGACTCCCCCGCCTTCGACATCGCGCTCGCTCTGGCCCCTCCCTACGACGTGCTGGACGCCGCGGCGTACTCCGACCTGGTACGCGCGGACCCGCACAACGCCGTGCGGCTCACTGTTCCTCCCGCGGCCGCGGAAAGTCCCAGCCCCCCGACCGAACTGGCGGGCCCGGACCGCTACCGGTCGGCCGCCCGCACTCTGCGCCACTGGGTCGAAGACGGCGTGCTGGTGCGCGACCGCAAACCCCTGCTCTACGTCTACGAGCAGGTCTGCCCTACTGGGGAGCGGCAACGGGGGCTCATCGGCGCGCTGCGGCTGCCCCACGGCGAGGCGACTCCGGTGCGCCCCCACGAGGACGTCGCCGAGAGTCTCGTCGCCGACCGGGCACGGCTGATGGAGGCCACCCGGGCCAACCTGGAACCGATCTTCCTGCTGTACCGCGGCGGCACCGGTGAGCGCGCGGCGCCGCCACCCGGGCCACCGAGGCCGCCGCCGACCCGTCCACCGCACCGCTGGTGGACACGGTCACCGGCGACGGGGTCGCCCACCGGCTCTGGGGGATCGAAGACCCGCACGTGCAGGCCGACATCGCGGCGGATCTGGCCACCCGCGAGGCGCTCATCGCCGACGGGCACCACCGCTACGCCGCTTACCGGCGGCTGCGTGCCCGGCAACAAGGCCCGGGACCATACGACCACGGTCTGGCCTTCCTAGTCGACTCCGATGCTCGGTCGCCTCACCTGGGCGCCATCCACCGGGTCCTGCGCGGCCTGGGAGTACGCGACGCCGCCGACGCGGCCTCAGCGGTGAGCGCGGTCGAACGGCTGCCCGGCCACGGCGCCGGACCGGGCCGGCTGCAGGAGAGCACCGAACGGCTGACGTCGGCCGCCGCGAACGGCCCGGCGCTGCTCCTCGCGGCACAGGGCGACCACTACCTTCTCCACAGCCCCGACATGGACCGGCTGGCCACCGCCGCACCGGAACGCTCCGCCCCGTGGCGGGCGCTGCCCATCGCCGTGCTCGACCACCTGCTGCTCCCGCTGTGGGGAATCGGCGGCGACCGTGTGGAACTGGTGCACGACGACTCGGCGGCCGCCGTGGCGGCCGCCCGGTCCGGACTGGACACCGCCGTGATCGCCCCGCCGCTCCGGGTGGAGGACGTCTATGCCGTCGCGGCCCGCGGCGAGCTGACCCCGCGCAAATCGACCTCTTTCGGCCCGAAACCGCGCACCGGCCTCGTGCTGCGCAGCTTGGACTGAACGGTCGGGAGCGGTCAAGCCCGGATCGGGCGCCCCGCCGGGCACCGCGCCGCGGCCGGAGGACCATAATGGGACACCGCTGCAAGCTCTCGATGAAGGCGCGCATGACTCTCCTTTCCTCAGCCCGACCACTGAACGCGATCTACGACGCGGCACTCGTCGACCTCGACGGTGTCGTGTACATCGGTTCCCAAGCGGTTCCCGCCGCCCCTGAGGCCGTCGAGAAGGCGCGGGCCGCGGGGATGCGGGTGGTGTTCGTGACCAACAACGCGGCGCGCACCCCGGCGGCGGTCGCCGAACAACTCACCGCCCTGGACGTCGCGGCGGACGCGCAGTCCGTGGTGACCTCCGCGGACGCGGCCGCCCGCATGGTGGCCGAACGTTTCCCCGCCGGGTCTCCGGTGCTGGTCGTCGGGGATACCGGACTCCGCCACGCCGTATGGCGCCGCGGGCTTCGCCCGGTCTCGGTCTCCGCCGACCGCCCCGTGGCCGTCATCCAGGGGTATTCGCCGCGCATGGACTACGACCTGATCACCGAAGGCGGTCTGGCGGTCTCCCAAGGGGCACTGTTCGTCGTGAGCAACAACGACTCCACCACCCCTATGGACCGCGGGATCCTCCCGGCCAACGGCTCGTTCTCGCGGGTGATCGCCAATGCCACCGGCCAGGAGCCCGTCGTCGCGGGCAAACCCATGCGGCCCCTCCACGAGGAGGGGGTCCTGCGGACCGGCGCGCGGGCACCGCTCGTGGTGGGCGACCGGCTCGACACCGACATCGAAGGGGCGACCTCGAACGAGGCCGCGAGCATGCTGGTGCTCTCGGGCGTGACCAAACCCGCCGATCTGATCACCGCTCCCACCCGGCACCAACCGGACTACCTCGCCTGGGACCTGGGAGGGATGAACCTGCCGCACCCTGAGACACAGGCCGCAGCCGGCGAGGCGCACTGCGGCGGTTGGACCGCCGCAGTGCGCGAAGGACACCTGAGGCTCACCGGCGAGGGGGACCGCCTCGACGGCCTACGCGCCCTTTGCGGGGCCGCATGGTCCGCCCCGCAGGAGGCGGGATCGGACCTTGATTCCCGCGATGCCCTGGCTCAGCTGGGCTGGTGATCGGGCTCCCGGACGGAGGGGTGCGCCCGGGTGTCACCGCCCGCCGTACCCCGGGAAGCGACCCGGTGCGCCTTCCTGGCCTCGACCTCGATCACACTGGACGAACCGTTCTGTGACCGCCAAAACCTGCGCCGCAGCGAACCGCTGATCTCCACGACATCGCCGATCCGCCAGCCGCGTGTAGTTTCCTCGATCGACGGGTGGAAACTGACGCAGGTGATCGGATCGGCCGGCTGGTTGGGCCGCTGCTCCGCCGGCGGCCTGGTCACCGAGATCCGCCAGGTGACCAGGTGGTCACCGCTGGGCAGCTCGCGGACCGCGGGCTCGGCGGTGACCCTGCCCGCCAGAACGACCTCGTTGCGGTGCCCTGTGTCATCGTGCGGTCGCCCGTCGTTCTGCTGTCCGGGGGAACGCGGGCTTCGCCCCGGCTGCGGCAACGGCGCCTGAGCGGAGACCGGGGCGTGGACGGTGGCGGGCGTGGTGGGCGGCTTCGGCATGCTGGTCCTTCCGAAAGGAGCGTGCGGTGCGGGCGGCCGGGCCCCGCGGCTCTGCGCCGGACTGGCCGAACTGTTCCAGGATCGGCGCGTGTTCCCGCTGCCGGAAGATCGATCCGGTCGTTGTGGACAAGTCCGCCGCCGGTTCGCGCGTCCTCCTCTCCCGGACCGCCCCGGCCCGTGTGAGACCGGGCCGCCGCGCGGCGAACCCCGCCCGCACTCATCCGGCTTCACCGTGGCGATGGCGGCGGCGTAGGCGATCTTCCCCCGGCATGGGGCCCTGACGCCGCCCGGATGTCATCTCCGCCCCGGGGCCGGGTGTCGTCGTGCGGCCGGAAATGGTGGCAGAACACGCTCGCTCCACAGCCGGCGCGCCACAGCGTGACCGATGCCTTCGCGGCGGCTGGCGCCGGTCACCAGTGCCACCCGCCCCCTGAGGGGCAGCGGATCCCCGGCCAGTTCCGCATGATCCGGGTGCTCGACAGGGGCCGGGTCGTGCTGCGTCATGGGGGTCAGACCTCCTCGCTACAGGGATGGTGCAGGCCTTCAAGGGGTCGGGGGAAGGTTTCCCGCCGTGAGACCTCCGGCATCCCGCCACGCCCCGCCCGCACGCTTTCCCGGCGGGTGAACTAGATTCGGCCTTGTCGGCACCCGCCGGCGGGAAAGGAGACGAAGCAGTGCGCGACGGAGCGGACGCGAACGGTCTGCCCAGCGGCATCACCCAGCTGGGCGACGATATCTTCGCCATCGACACCCGGATGGCCGGGTACCCAGGCATCACCTCGAGCTACCTGATACGCAGCGAACGCCCTTGCGTCGTCGAGGTGGGCACGGCGGGATCCGCTCCGGTACTCCGCGACGGGCTGGCGGCACTCGGAATCGACGCCCGGGATCTGGCGACCATCGTGGTCACCCACATCCACCTGGACCATGCCGGCGGAGCCGGGGAGATAGCGCGCATGTTCCCCAACGCCGAAATCGTGGTGCACGAACGCGGCGCCCGGCACCTGGCCGATCCCTCACGGCTCATGCGCAGCGCCCGAGCCGTATGGGGTGACCAGCTCGACGTGCTCTTCGGCGACATGCGCCCGACCGATGCCGCCCGTATCCGCTCGGTGGCGCAGACCGGCGAGATCGACCTCGGGCCGGGGCGCCGCCTGGTCGCCCATTACACCCCCGGCCACGCCAAGCATCATGTCGGTCTGGTCGACTCCGCCACGGGGGACCTGTACGTGGGCGACGCGCTCGGGGTGTACAACCCCCTCACCGGCGACGTCCGCCCGGCCACGCCGCCGCCCGACTTCGACCTGGAGTCCGCACTGGGATCGCTGCGCCTGTTCAGCGACATCGCACCGCAGCGCCTGATGTTCTCGCACTTCGGAGCGGTCGACACGGTCGACGAGACCATCGAGCGGGCCGACGAGGAGCTGCACGTGTGGGTCGACGCGGTCCGCGACGCCTACGGCTCCGCCGGAGACTTGGACCACGCGGTGGTGATGGTCCGGCAGCGCGTTCTCGACCGCTATCGTCCGCTTCCTGAGGACGCATCGGCCGAGGCCGCGGAGGTGCTGGAGGTTCTCAGCGGTGTGCAGAGCAACGTCACTGGAATCGCGCACTGGCTGGACCGCCTCGCGGCCGAGAAGCGCGAGTCCGAGAACGCCTGACCGCTCCGGCGGACAGGACGCGGGCCGGTCCCGGAGGACAGAGGCGGCTACCGCCGCCCCGAACGGGGGGTCCAGGCCACCCGGTCGTCCGGCGCGCCGGGCAGGCCGATCGAGCGCAGCAGGTGAGCGTAGATCCCGTCGTTCCACGAGAGGTCGGCGGGAAGCACATCGAACTCCCGGACCTCCACCGTCTCGAACGCCCCTCTCAGCGGCCGGAATGAGGCCACCTGAGCGTGCGTGACGACGGTCGTGTGCCTGTTCGCCAGCACATAGTGTCCGTCCACGTACACCTTGCCCAGCTCCGCGCCGGCCTCTTCACGCGCCTCCCGGCGGGCAGTGGTCTCGGCGTCCTCGCCCGCCTCGGCATGGCCTCCGGGGAACTCCCAGGCCCGGTCCCGATGACGCACGAGAACAGGCCGGTCTCCCGAGAAGAGCAGGCACACCACGGAGTCGTACTCCTCCGGCATCCGGCCGAGCCGAACAGTCGCACCGTTCATCCAAGGGGAGGACGGCACTCTGTGGTAACGCGCCCTACGAGGAGTCACGCGGGCTCTCCCCTTCGCGAGGCTCCTCGGTCCGCTCCTCTCGGTCCTGCCCTTCCTGCCCGGCCGGCGGCTCTTCGAGGTTCCCAGCCTCTTCGGCGTCGGTCCAGACGACGTCATCGTCCGCGTCCACGATGTCGACGCCCTCCAGCTCGGCCAGCCGCTCATCGGCGTCTGTGAGACCTTCGCGGTCCACGGCCGAGGCCCGCGCGAAGTATTCACGCGCCTCCTCGTTCCGCCCGAGTTCCAGCAGAACGTCGGCGTAGGCGTAGAACAGACGCGCCGTCCACGGACGGGCCCGTCTCTCCTTCAACTCCGGAACCTGAAGCTCGACACGTGCGGCCTCCAGTTGACCGAGGTCGCGGCGCGCCCCCGAGGCGACGATCCGCAGCTCGATCCTTTCCGCGACCTCCAGCTGCTCCACATCGCGTTCGCGGGTGGTTTCCAGGGCACGCTCCGGGCGCCCAAGCCCTCGCTCGCAGTCGGCCATGATCGGCAGGAAGCTGCTCTGCCCGGTCATCCGGCGGGCGGCCCGCAGGTCCGACAGGGCTTCCTGCCACTTTCCGACCCGGTAGGCCGCGAGCCCGGCCGCCTCACGCACGGCGCCGACACGCGAGGCTTTCCGGCGAGCGTAAGTGGCGTGCTCGTAGGCCTGCTCGGGTTTCTCCTCCAGCAGTTCGCCGGCCGCCACAAGATGCTGTGCCACGGTCTCGGCCAGCGAGCGCGGCAACGTGCTCAGCTCACCCCAGACCTCGCGATCGAGCTGCTCATGACTGATGTCCTCGCGAAGCCTCGGAGCGGCGTCTGCCGGGTCGCGCTGCTCAGTCGACCTGTTCCGGTGATCGCGCTCCTCCCGTTGTTGGGGGCCGCGACCGCGATCGAAACGCCCACCGGAGCGCTGACCACCGGAGGAACGAAAGTCGCGATTTCCCCGGCCCTGTCCCGCGCGGCCACGATCGCGCTCCTCGCGCCCTCCCCGATTCCGGGACTCGCCACGGCGCCCACTGCCATCACGCCGCTGATCACCGTCTCGGGAGCCGAACCCACCACCACCTGACCGGTCACGACCGGACCGATCATCGCGCCCGGAACCGCCCCGGTACCCGCCGCGAGCATCACCACGTCCGGAACCCGCGCGGGGGCGCCCCTTCTTGCCACCGCGATCGCCTGAGCCTCCGGGATGGTGCTCTCCGTTGCTCGGGCCTCCGGAGTCGTCTTGGCTCTCCGATCGGCTGTCGTCAGTCATCGCCCGTCCGTAAGCAGTCAAAAGCGCTGCCACTCAGCCGTAGCAGCGCATGCGGTCCCGCGTAGCTCCCAGATCTCTCACTCTATGGCATCACGACCGTAACCGGACCCGGACGGTGTTCGGTTTCTCGGGCC
>NZ_LAJC01000004.1 GCF_000981225.1 Allosalinactinospora lopnorensis | reverse complement strand
CCTCCCCAGCCGGACGCGGCCCGCCCCTCGTGCGCCGTGCGAGCGGGGCGGGCCGGTGCTCCCGTCAGCGTCTCGGCGCGGCCAGGGCCTCGTCGACGCCGTCCTCCCTGGGGCCGAGGAACCGCGGCTCGGGGATGAGCACGGCGTCGGCGGCGGCCTTGAACGCCGCCGGGAGCTCGCGGGCGTACCCGTACACGGTCGCGACAGTGCGCACCCGCATACTGGCGTCACCGGCGCCCTTGGTGTCGATTCCGGCCGCCTGGCACAGCCGGACAGCGCGCGGCAGGTGGAAGTTCTGCGTGATCACCGTCGCGGCCTCCACCCCGAAGATCTCGCGCGCCCTTGCACACGAGTCCCAGGTGCTGAACCCGGCGTAGTCGCCCACCACCTTCTCCTCGGGAACGCCCACTGCGATGAGGCGGCTGCGCATCGCGTCGGTCTCGTTGTAGCCCTCGCGGCTGTTGTCCCCGGTGACCAGCACGGCCTGGACTTTGTTCCGGTGGTACAGCTCGGCGGCGATGTCGAGGCGCCGGGACAGCAGTGTCGCGGGACCGCCGTCCTCCGTGAGCCCCGCTCCGAGCACGATCGCCACGGGGCGTTCCGGAACGCCGCCGGGGGAGAACCGCCGCTCCTCTGTGGAGACCGTCAGCCACGCGAAAGGGACCGGTATCAGGAGCAGCAGGCCGAGTGCCCCCGCGGTGAACCACGTCCGTCGTCTGCTCACCCTTGCTGTCGTCACATCCGGATCGACGTCCGGCCGCCGGTCCGGGTTCCCGGGCGGGCGCGTCGGGTCAGCCCGCTAGGAGGCGCCGGTGACTCCGATACGCCGCAGCGCTTCGCGCACGTACCCCCCGGACGCCGCGAGCTCCCGCCCGGCCGTCACGGTGTCGACACTGCTCAGCAGGGACACCAGCGCAATGCGGGTGTCGCCGTCGGCCTTGGCCAGCGCGTCGGCGCAGACGTCTTCGGGGTACCCGCTGGCCTCGGTGAGGATGGTCACCACCCGGCCGCGCAGCTTGGCGTTGGTGGCGTTCATCCCCACCATGAGGTTGGAGTAGGTGTAGCCCAGCCGCACCATCACGGCGGTGGAGAAGGCGTTGACGACGAGCTTCTGCGCGGTGCCGGCCTTCATGCGCGTGGATCCGGCGATGACCTCGGCACCGGTGTCCACCCCCACGTGCACGTCGGCCTCCTTCGCGAGCGGGGCCGCGGGGTTGGCGCTGACCAGAACAGTGTGGGCGCCGAGTTCGCGGGCCTGGCGCAGCGCCCCCGCGACGTAGGGTGTCCGGCCGCTGGCGGCGAGCCCGACCGCGAGGTCGCCGGGCGCGAGCTCGGCGGCGTCCGCGCGGCCGAGATCGAGATCGTCCTCGATGCCCTCGACAGCGTGGCCCAGGGCCGTATCGCCCCCCGCGTGATGGGAGACGACCCGGCCCTCGCTGATACCGAACGTCGGCGGGAGCTCGGCGGCGTCCATGGTGCCGATCCGGCCCGAGGTCCCGGCCCCGAAATAGTGGATGCGTCCCCCTCCCCGCAGCGCCTCCACTCCCAGGTCGACCGCGTGCGCCAGCACCGGCAGTACCCGGGCGACGGCGTGCGGCACCGTCGCGTCCTCGGCGTTGATCTCGCGCAGCACGTCGATGGTCGGCAGCACGTCGATGTCGTAGGTGCCGGAGTTGCGGCCCTCGGTCGGCGCCCGGACGATCTCCACCGAGGCGGGCGAGGAGCCGTTGGCGTTGCTGTCTGCGGCGAGGTCGTGGTCCGGCTTCATGCCGTTCCTTCCTGGTGCGGAGTCGGAGCCCCTGGTGCGGTGTGCGGTGGTCGGGCTCGGTTATTCGTCCTGGTCGCGCGGTCGGCGTCGCTGCTCGCCGATGCGCAGCCCGCGCACAGCGTCGTAGGTGGACTCCAGGGCCGCGCGGCTGTCGGCGTAGCGGAGCTGGGCCAGACCGACGAACAGGCAGTCGATCACGGTGAGCTGGGCGAGGCGGCTGGCCGTCGCCCCGGAACGGAAGGTCGTTTCGCGGGCGGCGGTGGTCAGGACGTGGTCCGCGGCCGCGCTGATGGGTGAGCGCGGGAAGTTGGTGATGGCCACTGTGGTGGCCCCGCGCCGCTGTGCTTCGGCCAGCGCGTTGACGACGTCGGTGGTGGCTCCGCTGTGGCTTATGGCGATCGCGGCGTCCTCCTCCATGAGCAGGGCCGCGCTGGTCATCATTATGTGCGTGTCGGACCAGGAGAAGGACGTGAGCCCGATGCGGTGCAGCTTCTGCTGGAAGTCCGCTGCGACGAAGGCACTCGCGCCCACACCGTAGATGTCGATGCGGCGTGCCCCTGACAGCGCCTCGATCACGGTGTGCAGCGCCTCCACGTCGAGCTGGGCGCCCGTCTCCTCGACCGCGCGGGCGTCGGTGAACGCGATCTTCTCGACGACTGTGACAAGCGTATCGTCGGGATCGATGTCGCTGGTCACTTCACGGGTGCCGACGCGGGCGCCCCGGACCTGCCCGGCCTCGGTGGCCAGAGTGAGCCGGAGTTCGCGGTAGCCGGAGAAGTCGATGGTGCGACAGAACCGGATCACCGTCGCCTCGGACGTGTTGCAGTCCTTGGCGAGCTGGGTGATGGAGGAGGCCGCCACGCGCTCGGGGTCGTCGATGATGCGTTGGGCCACCCGCTGCTCGGCCGGTGCGAGAGAAGGCAGCAGGGAGCGGATGCGCAGCACCGTGGTGGGTGGGGCGACATCCTCGTGGGCGTTCGACGCGGATGGCTCGTCGGGCGGTTGCGTCGTATTCGCCATGTCGGAAAGTTTCCTTCGGAGTCGTCTGCGAGTCAATGTGTGGACAGCGAATAACCTGAAATGCAGGTCGTGACACAAGTGTGCCCAGAGACCCACCCTTATCCCCGCGAGAGGGTAGATCAGCCTGCTGAGGCTGTCGAGAGCTCCGCTCCTCGGCATGACGTCCGAAAGAGGCGCGACCGCCCGGGCCGCGGCCGGATCCGTTCTGGCGCGGCGATGCGGCGGTAGGCGCCACACGGCCCTCCGCCAGGGCGCTGAGCGGGCCGCGGACGGAAAAAGAGCGGGGGAAGCGCCTGGCAGGAGTCGTCCATGCCCCGTTACTCCCGCCAGGCACGGATGCCCTGTTAACAGAACACCCTTGCCCCCTCACGGGCTGTCCGTCCTCCAGCCCGGGAGGAGTGTGGGCCCGCGGTGAGCCCAGCCCGTATCGGGGCGCTCACGGCCGCAGGGAAGTACCGGCCGGGAACCGCCCACACCACCCATCGTGCCGAACCAGGCTTTCAGTGCACTGGCGATTCGCTTTCAGCAGGAACAGGACGCAAAGGAACTGCCGCGGCGAGCGGAGCCCGGCAGGTGCCGCGGTTCTCCCGGAACGGCGTTTAGGCTTCCCCCATGACCGGACACGCGATCATCGGGGTCGACGCCGGAGGGACCTCGACACGCTGCGTCGTGGCCGCGCTCGACGGGACGGTGCTCGGCCGCGGGCGTTCCGGAGGCGCCAACCAGCACTCCAGCCCCGATCCGGAAGCGTCGCTGCGGGCGGCGCTGAGCGGCGCGCTGGCCGCGGCGGAGGGCGTTCCGGTGCTCGGCGCGGTGTTCGGTGTGGCGGGAGCGGCAGGGGCCGGACACGCCCGGGCTGCCGAGATGGCCGGGCGGGTCTGGGCGTCGCTGGGACTCCCGGGGGAGCCGTACGTCACCGATGACATAGCCGCCGCGTTCGCCGCGGGCAGCGCGGCGGACGCGGGAACGGTGCTCATCGCGGGTACCGGGGCGGTCGCCGGTTATGTGCGCGACGGCGCCCTCGCGCGCCGTTGCGACGGCCACGGCTGGCTGCTTGGAGACGAGGGCTCGGCGGTGTGGATCGCACTGCGCGGGCTGCGGGCCGTACTGGCCGCCCTCGACGGCCGCGGCCGGCCGACCGTGCTGTGCGACCGGCTGGCCGCCGCCCTGGAGCTCCCACCGGGGGAACGTGAGCGCATAGTCGATGCCGGCTACGCCCGGCACCCCGCGGAACTGGGGCGGCTGGCCCCGGAGGTGACGGCCGCGGCCTCCGACGGCGACGCCGTGGCGCACGACATCGTCGCCGAGGCCGCCGACAGGTTACTGAGCAGCCTTGCGACAGTGGCGCCCGAGAACGTCGGCGCCGCTCCGGTGGTGCTCGCGGGCGCGGTGCTGGCGCACGGCCCGGTGGCCGACTCGGTCCGGTCCGGGCTGCGCGACCGCTACGGGATCGTCCCGCAGACCGCCACCGAAGGCGCGCTCGGCGCCGCGGGCCTGGCGCTGCGCAGGGCCGGCGCCCCGGAGGGAGCGCACGACGCGCTGCTGCGGGCGGTACAGCCGTCCCCGTAGTGGCGGACCTCTTCCGTGATCACGCATACACCTGGCGGATTCCTCCCGGCAAAGGGTCCACGCAGGGGCGGCGAGTCGCTAGTGTCTAGCTCATGCCACAGAATCCGAAAGACCAAGACAACGAAGAACAGAACGACCCCGCAGGGTCGACCATGATGTTCCGCAAGTTCGTCGACACCAACGACGAGCCCGCGGCCCCGCCCAAGCCCCCGATCACCCCCTATATCCTCGCCGCCGTCGGTGTCATCGTCGCGGTCGCCATTGTGGTCGCCGTGGTCATGACATGGTCCTGAGCCGCCTCCGGATCGGCGGTCACCACTGAGCCCTCGCTGCCGCGCCGCGGTGGCGGGGGCATCCTGGGACAAACGATTCGCGGGGACTCCCGGGGGCTGCTAAAGTTGACGCCGTCGGAAGGAGCGGGGCGAAAGCACCCCCACCGGCACATCATCCGGTAGGCGCCATTAGCTCAATCGGCAGAGCAACTGACTCTTAATCAGTGGGTTCGGGGTTCGAGTCCCTGATGGCGCACGGTCAGACCCCGGGTCGGGTCCGTTCAACGGACCCCGACCCGGGGTTTTGCGTGCTCGGTTGCCTGAGTGTTTGCGCCGCCGCAGGTCAGGCAGGGTCCTTACGGCGGCGTTTCAGCGGGATCAGCGCTGCGGTGGCTCCGGCCGCCTCTTGGACCACGACGGGGTGGGCGTGTTGGTAGGTGTCCTGGGTGAAGGCTGGGCGTTCCCCGCCGAGTAGTGGACATCTCCGACAATGTGATCTTGAGGAGGAGTCCACCCCATGGCCATGAAGGTCTACCCGGCTGAGTTCAGGGCCGACGCGGTCGCCTTGTACCGGTTCCGTCCCGGTGTGACAATCGCGCAGATCGCCGATGAGCTGGGCGTCAGCCGTGAGACGCTGTGCGACCGGATCCGCGCCGACGACGCGGCACGCTCCAGCGTCCCCGCGCCCGCCCGGACCCGCACCACCGTGGGCGGGCACGCTGAGCATCGGTCAGCTCAACCTCAGCGGCAGACGGACCCGGATGCGACATGCGCGTCAGAACACAGATTCAACTGCCAGATTTCAGAGCCATGCATCGAGCCGTCCGCCGCGGTCGGAGCCTCATGTTTGCTCGGTCAGTCCCTCGAGCCTGTCCTGCAGGTCGGCGAGCGCCTGCCCGGTGTCCTTGTCGCCGGTCAGAGCGGCATAGACCTCGTCCTGGATGGCCGCTGTCATCTTGGCGTACTCCACCACCCGCGGCCGCGGCTCGGCGGTCTCGATCGACTCCTTGAGGATGGGCAGGTAGGGAGAGTCGTCCTGGAGTTCCTCAGCCTCGTAGGGGTCCTTCACTACCGGCGCCAGCGACGCCTTGTCCATCCGCTCCCACTGGGCATCCTCCCTGCTGTACCACTTGATGAAGTCCAGCGCGGTGATCTTGTTGTCGGAGAAGCTGGAGATCGCCAGGTTCCAGCCGCCCAGGCTGGAGGAACCGGGGCCGTCCAGGCCGGGCAGCGGGGCGACGCCGAAGTCGCCGGCGACCTCTGACTCGCTGTTCGGGTCGTTGGCCAGGTGGTACTGGTAGGGCCACTGGCGGTGGAAGACGAGGTCGCCGTCCTCGAATGCGCGCCGCCCCTCCTCCTCCTTGAAGGAGAGGGCCTCGTACGGAATCAAGCCTTCCTTGAAGCCCTCGACGAGGAAG
The DNA here is from genome assembly GCF_000981225.1 of Allosalinactinospora lopnorensis. Lineage (GTDB taxonomy): Bacteria > Actinomycetota > Actinomycetes > Streptosporangiales > Streptosporangiaceae > Allosalinactinospora > Allosalinactinospora lopnorensis. The sequence continues at coordinate 123,400 of NZ_LAJC01000004.1, read as the reverse complement.
CCCAGGCCCTGTCTCGCCTCGGGGGTGTCGACCGTGGGGGTGCCGTCCTCGTCCACGACCGAACCGCCCGCGCTCTGCACGGCCTCGGCGAAGTTCACGGTGAGCCCTTCGTACTTCTCGAACTGGCCCGCGTAGCAGCCCACGCCCTCGCCCTCGGGCAGCTCCCGCACCTTCGCGCAGATCTGCTCCATCTCCTGCCAGGTCTGCGGCGGCTGTGCGCCGACCTCGCCGAGCAGGTCGCTGCGGTAGTACAGCAGCGCCCCGTCGGAATAGCTGGGAACCGCGAACAGCCGGTCCTGGTAGGTGGCCGCCTCGACAGGGGGCTTCAGATGATTGGAGAAGTCGAACTCCTCCCGCGGCAGTTCCTCCACCCAGCGGTTGGCCGCGAACTCCGCGGTCCACACGACGTCGATGAGGATGACGTCGTACTCCTCGGACCGCGTCTCGGCGTTGCGGACCAGTTGCCGGCGCTGCTCGTCCGCCGCTTCCGGCAGTTCGAGGAAGGTGACCTTCTCGTCGGGATGCCACTCATTCCATTCGTTGACCTTCTGGTGGACCACGTCCGCGGTGTCCTTGCCCCGGACAAAGGTGATGGGACCGCGTCCCTCGAGTACATCGCTGTCGGTCTCCTGACCGCCACCACCGCATGCGGCGGCGAGAAACGTGATCCCTAAGATTCCGATCGCGGTCTTCATGCGTCTGTATCTCATCAACCGATCTCCTTTTTCGGGATTCCAGGAGACACACGCCTCCCGCGGGGTGTCCTCTTAGAAAGGGTGTGAGCGCGCTGCCGTGCTCAGTGGGGGGTGTGCGCCGCGGGCGGCGTGGAAATCACAGATCGGAAACCGGGTGTTCCCTCTGCTCTTCCGGTCGGCCCTTCGGCCGCGCTCTTTTCGGGTGTCTCGCCCCTGCTCCCGTTTCCGGCCGGGTGGTTCACCCCCAATGGCCGCCGCGGGTTTTCGCCGGGCCGGGGCGTCGTCGCGGGGCCCTGGGGTGCGGGTTCGGCCAGAGGGGGGCCGCATCGGGCTCGGAGGCGGCCTGCTCCAGCGGCTGCGGGGCCGCTGGTGGCGCCGTGGTCGCGGGACCGCTGTGCCGCTTCCCTGGGTTGGCGAGCCTCGGTGATACCAGTCACGGCCTCCCCCATTCCATCAAACTGGATCAATCAGGACTTTAGGGATAATGCTGAAGTGATCTCAGCGAATTTGGCTTAGGAGACACACGACGAAGAAGACGAGTGGGTTCGAGGGTGAACTTTCGTTCCCCTTGAGGCGGTCAAAGCCGGGCTGACTCTCCCTTGGAGCTCAGGAGCGGTGGAAGGCGGTATCTGCCTGGGCAAAGCGCTCAGGAGGGCCGGGTACGGCCGTGCGGGGTTCGCGCTGCTCCGCTGTCGAATCCTCCTCGGTCAACACCGCACTCAGTCACCACCGAAAGCGGGGCAGAGCCGTTCTTTGTACGGTCCCCCGGCCGTCGTCGGGATCGACTGCCCGTGATACCGGCTGTGGGCGGGCTCAGCAGAGGTCGTCGCGTAGCGAAACCAGTTGTTCAGGGGTGGCTGCGGGTGGTGGGGCCTGGACGCACAGCTCCCCCATGATCTCCATGTAGCAGTCGGTGTCGTCATACTTGTCGAGGTAGCAGGCGCTGTGCAGGTGTTCGAGGTAAACAACGTCGGGCAGCTGGGTTTCGGCGAAACGCAGGAGGCTGAAAGGGCCACCCGCAGCGGGGTGTCCCCCCTGCGTGAGCGGGACGACCTGCAGCGTGACGTTGGGCAGCTCCGCGATCTCGAGCAGATGGGTGATCTGAGCGCGCAGCGTCTTGGGATCGCCGTAGGGGCGGCGTAGCGCCGCCTCGTCCAGTACCCCCCAGAAGCGCAGCGGCGTGGGGCCGGTGAGGCGCTGCTGGCGCCGCATCCGCATGGCGACGCGCCGGTCGATCTCGGCGGTTGAGGTGACGGTACGGGAGAGTTGGATGACGTCGCGGGCGTAGTCCTCGGTCTGCAGCAGGCCGGGTACGAACTGCAGCTCATAGGAGCGGATGATGGAGGCGCCCTCCTCCAGCCCGAGGTAGAGCTCGAACCAGTCGGGCAGGACGTCCTCGTACTCCTGCCACCAGCCCGGCACGTTGGCGCACTCGACCAGCGCTATGAACGTGGCCCGCTCCTGGGGATCCTGTACCCCGTAGAGGGTGAGGAGATCGGTCACCTCGCGGGTCTTGAAATGGATCTGTCCCACCTCTATGCGGCTGATCTTGGCAGGGGAAGCCCGGATCGCACGCCCCGCTTCCTCGGGGGATAAGCCCTTGGCGGTGCGCAGCCGGCGCAGATGGGCGCCCAGCAGGACGCGCACGACTGTCGACCCGCCGTGCGCGTCCCCGTGGACACGCCCGGCAGTCGCGGAATCTTCCGCTGGGAGCATATACAGCCCCTCCCAGAGCAGCACTCGTCGCGGATGGCAGTTCAGGATAGGAGGGATTGTGCGGCACGCCTTACCCGGAGCGGCACCCTTTGCGGCCAATCGGGGTTTCCGCTGGGCGGTCGCCGGTCCTCCACTCGCTAAGCGCGGCCGTGCGGGGAGTCAAGGCCGCGGATGGTCACAGGAGGAGCGGCGCACCGGTTCTCCTCACGGCTTCCTGCCCAACCCGCCGAACTCAGCCACCTCGGCGGGGGCGCTCCACGGGGCCGGCTCAGGCCGCCACAGGGTGACCGGCACCACGCCCGGCTCCACCAGCTCCAGACCATCGAAGAACCCGGCGATTCGCTCAGGGCTGCGCAGGTTGTAGGGGGCCGCCCCGCTCTCGTTGTAGCGCCGGTGTGCCTCGACGGACGCCTCGTCGGTCGAGGAACTGGCGGATCCCCGCCTCGCCGGTCAGGTACCGGACGACACGACCGAGAAAGTGGCGGGAGGTGCGAGCGATATCAACGATGCCCGGGAAGACCTCGCAGAACTGGTCGCCGGCCTCGCGGTCCACGAGGTAATTGTCCTTGCCGCCCAGCCAGTAGTTCCAGATACGAGCCGAGTGCGGGACACTGGTATCGATCTTGGAAGAGGGGAGCGGGTCAGGGTCATTGGGAGGTGACGAGCCGTCGCTCACCGGAACCCTCTTTTCGCTTCGTCGTAATCGATATTGCTGTGCGCTGAACGCTTTTTGTCCTGCTTGTCAGGTTTGCAAAGCGAGTATTCGAACGATAGCGCAGCTTGCGCGGGATGCGCCACTTTTTCGGATTGGCATGGAGGTGCTCTCCAGGGCCGGCGCCGCCGGAATCCACGGTCAGCGTGTGGGCATAGGTGGCTTTGTCGATGCGACCGTCGATGATTGCTGTGACCGTCATCGAGCTCATCGCGCTGACGTTGCTTTCCGTGGCGCGTTGTTTGAGGTTCTCGCCCTGGTCTTTGAGGGGAAAGGGCGGCGAAGCCGTCCTCTACCCGCACCGCGGTCGGCCGGACCTGGTCAAATCGTCTCCACTCAGCGATCGGCGACGTGCCACCGGCCGAATACGAGGCCGACCACTATCGTTCGATCACCAGACCAGGGCCGCGGACCGCCGCTCGAACTTCTCGGGGCAGGGGCCTTGCTGTGCCATGGCTGGGCGGACCCGGCGACCAGATCCGCCGGACGGTACCGGATGAGCCGGGACCTCACGGCTCATGACCACCCCGGATCACACCACTCCCAGCCACAGCCCTCTCAAGGCCCCACCCCGCGACCGCACACCGGTTCGTGAGGTACCGCGCGGTACCTGCCACCGCCAGACCGGGGGTCCACGATCGCCGGGCCCCCTTGATGCGGGAAATCGCGCCGCATCTGGCCGGTGGTGCGTCCCTCATGCGGATCGCAGCAGGTGCTCGATTCTGATCGGAAGCTCGCGGACGCGGTGGCCGGTAGCGTGGAAGACGGCATTGGCGATGGCCGCCGCCGCGCCGATCTGGCCGATCTCACCGACTCCCTTGACCCCGAGCGGGTTGGCGACGTCCTCGCGGACCTCGACGAACTCAACGTCGACCTCGGGCGCGTCTGCGTTCACGGGTACCAAGTACTCGCCCAAGCTCGCATTCGCCCAGCGGCCCATCCGGCTGTCCATCTGGGTGCCCTCGGGGAGGGCCTGGCTCATTCCCCAGAGCATCCCGCCCATGAGCTGGCTGCGCGCGGTCTTGGGGTTGAGCACGCGGCCCGGGGCGAAGGCGCCGACCATCCGCCGGACACGGACGAGCCCGAGGTCCGAATCCACGGCGACCTCTGCGAACTGAGCACCGAACGTGGTCAGCGCGTAACCGGTGTCCATACCGGTGGGCTGCCAGCTTCCCAGCGCTTCGGCATCCTCCACCCCATTGCGCTGCAGCAGTTCGCTATAGGTCTCGCCGGTTTCGGGACGGTCACGCAGCATCATCCGACCGTCGCCTACGACCACGGTGCTTGGATCTGCGGCGTGCAACGGCGATTCGCTGTCGGCGACGGCCTGGGCGACGGCCTGGGCGACGAGCTGGTCGCGCAGGCTCGTGGCAGCGCTGTGAACGGCGGAGCTGACCATGCCGGATCCCGCTGAGCCGACCGCGGGGGCGGTGTTCGGCAGTTCGGTGTCGCCGTAGTCGAAACGCACGCGGTCGAGTGGGACGCCAAGGCCGTCGGCGGCGACCTGGGTCATCGCGGTCGCCACCCCGGTGCCGAACTCCTGTGTTCCGGCCTGGAGCACGGCACTGCCGTCGGCGTACAGCCGCGCCCGCGCCCGCTGGGGCTGCAGTCCCGGGAAAGCCGGGACAGGGTAGCCCGCTGTTGCCGTTCCGGAACCGATCAGCCAGTGCCCGTCACGCTGGGAGCGTGCTGCCGGGTTCCGCTCCCGCCACCCGAAGCGTTCGGCACCGCGCTGGTAGCACTCCCGGAGCCCCTTGCTGGACCAGGGGTTTCCGGTGAGAGGATCGGCGTCGGCGTGGTTGCGCAGCCGCAGTTCGATCGGGTCCAGGCCGAGCTCGTAGGCGAGTTCGTCCATTGCGGACTCCAAGGCGAACATTCCGGAGGCCTCACCCGGCCCGCGGGTGAACGTCGGCGTCATGGTGTTGGTGCGGACGAGTCGGTAGCTGCCCTGGTAATTCGGGTAGGAGTACGCCTGCGCGGCGACGTTCAGCGACGGCTCGGCCCAGTCGTCGAAGGGCGAGGTCGCCGAGAGCTTGTGATGGCGCAGCGTGGTGACGCGGCCCTCGTTGCCGGCGCCGAGCACGGCGTGTTGTTCCTGCTCCTCGCGGTGGCCGCAGGAGCTGAACATCTGTTCGCGGGTCAGGGCGAGTTTGACCGGGCGCCCGACATAGCGTGCGGCGATCGCGGTGAGCGCCACATGGGGCCAGATCATCGCCTTGGCTCCGAAGCCGCCGCCGACATAGTGCGTCAGGACTCGGACATTCGACGAAGGCAGGCCCATGAGCTCGGCGACTGTGAGCCGGGTGGCGGTTATGCCCTGCGTGGAGTCGTAGAGGGTGAGCCGGTCGTCCTCCCAGACCGCGGTGGTGCTGGAAGGTTCGATGGGGTTGTGGTGGTTGGCGGCGAACCGGTAGGTCCGGTCGATGTGCACGGGCGCCTTCGCGAGACCACTATCGGGGTCACCGCGCTCCATTCGTCCCGGCAGCAGGCCACCGAAGATCCGCCCCGGCTCGTAGGCCCGGTCGCGCCCCTGCTCCAAGGTCGTGGTCGAAGGGGCGGTGTGGTAGCTGACATGGACCAGGCCCGCTGCGTGCTGGGCCCGTTCCAGGGTGTCGGCGACCACCATCGCGACGGGCTGGCCGGCGTAGTGAACGACATCGTCCTGCATCGGGAAGAACGTCTCCCCGACAGCCGCATGGCCGAACAGTGACGGGAACAACCGCGGTTGTGCCGCGATCTTGGGCAGGTTGGCGTGGGTCAGCACAGCGAGCACGCCCGGCACCTGCTCGGCTTCGCCCGTTTGGATGGTGTTGGTCCGGCCGCTCGGCACCACCGCGCCGACCAGGACCGCGTGGACCGTACCCGGCAGCGGGATCTCGGCCGAGTAGCGGGCGCGTCCGGTTACCTTGGCCGGACCGTCGACCCGGTCGAGTGGCTGACTGATCGTCTGGTTTGTCACCGCGGTCATGGTGTCCCTCCCGTCATCGCGGCCGACTCGAGTGCGCGGATCATCGCGCGTTGCGCGAGTTCGACCTTGAACGCGTTGTGGCGTCGAGGGACCGCAAGGGCGAGTTCCTCGCGTGCGGCGCGGGCGAAGCCGTCCGTCTGGGCGGGTCGTCCGGAAAGCAGTTCCTCAGCGCGGCGGGCCCGCCACGGTTTCGTGGCCACACCGCCCAACGCGAGGCGGACCTCGGCGACGGTATCGTCCTCGATCCGTACTGCGACCGCCACCGAAGCCAGGGCGAACTCGTAGGACTGCCGGTCGCGGACCTTGAGATACAGCGAACGCCGAGCCGCCGGTGACGGTGGTATATCGATCGCCACGACCAACTCGCCATGGTCGAGTGGGTGCTCCCGTTCCGGCTATCGCCGGGCAGGAGGAAGAAGTCGTCGATCGGAATCGCGCGGCCGCCGGAAGGTCCCTCGACATGCACGATGGCGTCCAGAGCGACCAGGGGCACGGCGACGTCCGAGGGATGTGTGGCGATGCAGTGGTCACTGGTGCCCAGGATCGCGTGACCGCGGTTGATCCCCTCCAAAGCACCACAGCCGCTGCCCGGCAGCCTCTTGTTGCACGGCGCGTGCGGATCGCGGAAGTAGCTGCAGCGAACGCGTTGGAGCAGATTTCCCCCCATGGAAGCCATGTGACGCAGCTGCGGCGAGGCACCGAGAACGAGCGCCTGGGCGACCATCGGGAACCGGTTCACCACCACGGGCCTCCGCCACGTCGCTCATTCGCGCCAGCGCCCCGAGGCGCACACTCCCGTCGGGCCGTTCCCCGATCTCCTTCAGCGGAAGATCGTTGATATCGACCAGCAGGTCGGGCTGAAGGACGTTCTGCCGAGCCAGGTCGACCTCGGTCGTGCCCCCGGCCAGGAAAGCGCTGGCCGGAGTATTGCTGACGAGGGCGATCGCACCGTCTACGTCCGTGGTTCTCGCATAACTAACCGGACGCATGCCTGCCCCCGGCCCCTCATCCCGCACCTCGCGGATCGCCGTCCGGATATTGGGGTAGGCGGCGCAGCGGCATAGGTTGCCGCTCATTCACTCAGCGATCTCGGCGTCGCTTGAGGCGTGCCCCTCATCGAGCAACGCAACGGCGGACATGACCTGACCCGGGGTGCAGTATCCGCATTGGAAAGCGTCGTGCTTGATGAAGGACCGCTGCATGGCGTTCATCCGACGACCGTCGGAGAACCCCTCGATGGTGGTGATCTCACGGCCTTCGCAGGTGATCGCGAGCGTCAAGCACGCCAACACTCGGCGCCCGTCGACCCATACGGTGCAGGCACCGCACGTCCCCTGATCGCACCCTTTTTTGGAACCGGTGAGATCGAGCTGTTCGCGCAGGGCATCGAGAAGGCTCGTCCGCGGCTCGATCTCCAGAATACGGGTCCGATGGTTGATCGACAGCTCTACTGTGACCGGCTCCGGACCACGCAGACGCGCCCTGTCCGCCACATCGACACCGGTTGACGATCACTGTTGGGGCATGAATTTCTCCTATGCGTTCAAAGCGAGGCTTTGACAGGGCCGCCCGGTTGCCAGGAAGGTGGAACTACTCGATCAAGCATCATCACCCCCGGTTTCCCTGTCGAGCGATGTTGTGCGCATTTGTCGGGAAATAGGGGATTTTTGATGGCATTTTGCACACGCTCGTCCGGTAGGTGTACAGCACCAGCGCTCGGCGCGCCCGATGTCCCGCACGCGGCTGCGAGGGACGGCGCACCGGGTAATTCGCCGGTGGCGACCCCGCTAACGGTAAGTGCGCTCCAGCCAGCCCACCAGAGGCGAATCGCCTCCGGCTCGCTGCCGGAACAGCGATGCCCCACCTTCGCGACACCATCCGGCGAACACGGTTCCAAGGCCGAAAACGGAGAATCCGGCCAGCAAAGGAGGCCGTAGCCGGGAGAGGCCGTTCGCTGGCCGCCGGATTTCTGAGCCAGTTCGAAGCCGACTGGTTTTCGGGGCGAAATTCGAGGGCTGACCTCGGCTTGACGTTCAGGCCGTTTTCCGTGTTGTGGGCAGGCGTCGTCCGGGCGTGGAGAAGGCGGCTGTCCGCGAGATCCGCCGGCACGCGGGCGGGGTCCAGGTGCACCACGTCCGCACACTCAAAGAGCTCAGCACACCCGGGCCGCCTCGGTTCCAGTGGGCCACGGCCAGATCCACCCTGGGCAGCCGGCCCCACCACTCACGCATTAGCCACCGGAGAGCCGGATGATCGGGAAACCATCACGTCTGGTTCGGCGGGAGGCCGAGCGGGAAAGGACCGGCCCCGCAGCCGGCCCCTCGCCGCTTGGGCCGACCCAACCGCCTGGCCGGGCACCTGCCGCCGACCCTTCAAGGACTACGAGGACCTGGGAGCGACCTCGGAGAACGTCCTCTACTTCGCGATGGACCCGCCCCTGCTCCACAGGCTGGCCCAAACGCCCCCGTGCCTCTTTTCGGATTCCCTCTGGTACTCGGGGTACCAAGTGTGCGAGTGTATAAACGTACGTTCATCTACTGGTAATCCGGGGGCAAAAAAGTAAGGAGAGATCCCGCTATGTCCCCCCTGAAGTCCGGGCGCGCGCGATGGCCACGCCTCGCCGTACTCCTGCTCTCCTTGGCTGGCCTCTTCGCCGTTAACACCGCGCCGGCCGCGTACGCCTCGGAACCCAACCCGGTGGCCGAGGCCCAGGAGCTCGCCGCCCCCGATGTGCCGGGCGCCAACGACTGGGAATGTGAACCGACTGCGGAGCACCCCAACCCCGTGGTGCTGGTGCACGGCCTGTTGTTCGATGCCGCGCTTAGCTGGTTCTACATGTCACCCCGGCTCGCCGGTGCCGGCTACTGCGTTTTCGCGCTGAATTACGGAGAGGAAAACGGGGTGGCCGGTGTGTCGCCGATGGAGGAGTCCGCCGTGGAGCTCGCCAGTTTCGTCACCGGAGTCAAGGCCGCGACGGGCGCGGAGGAGGTCGATCTCGTCGGTCACAGCCAGGGCGGGCTGATGCCGCGCTGGTACCTGCGTTTCGAGGACGGCGCGGCGCACGTGGGCGAATTCGTCGGTCTCGCACCGCCCAACCACGGCAGCGACATCAACTTCATCGACCTGCTGCCACCTGACATGGCCGACGCACTTTGCGGGTCCTGCAGACAGTTCAGTCACGGCTCAGAGTTCTTGACCACGCTGAACGAGGGCCGCGATGTGGAACCGGGGGTCGACTACACGACCGTCAACACCCGTTACGACGAGGCGGTCGTGCCCTACACCCGGGGGTTCCTGGACGGCCCCGCCGAGCAGGTGACCAACGTGGTACTGCAGGACGCGTGCTGGTTCCACCTGGGCAAGCACGCCACCCCGCTCTATGACCGGGTCACCCTGCAGTGGGTGCTGAACGCCCTTGGCCGGTCTGGGCCCGCAGACCCGGACTTCCGCCCCTCCTGCTGACACACCCCAATCCGTTTACCTACAGATCAGCAGGCACCGCCCCTGTCTTCGAGAGACGCGTGGAGGAGGACACGCAGCCGTGGGCGGCGCCGGGCCCCACACAGGTCCCGGCGCCGCCCACCCCAGTGCGGAGAACCGGGGACGTCGCGGGCGGCGCCGAGACCCGCCTGAGCCTCGGGGACGGCGACCAGATCGACGTGCTGTCCGAGTCCCTCGCCCGCCGCGGCGCGAGGGCTCCGGCCGCGGGTCCCTCAGACCGACTCGGCCTCGATGAGGCTGAACGGCGAGGGCGTCGAGACGACGCGGCGCAGCCGGAGGCCCGCGTCGGCGAGCAGGGACGCGAACTGCTCCTCGGTCCGCTCCAGCCCGCCCAGCAGGGCGAGGATGCTCAGGTCCATGGTCTTGGACGGGTGCGGGGTGTCGCCGGGCGGGACCACCGTCTCGACGAGCACCACCCGGCCGTCCTCGGCCATGGCCTGACGGCAGCCGCGCAGGATCGCGGTCGCGCGGTCGTCCGGCCAGTCGTGCAGGATCCACTTCAGCAGGTACAGGTCCCCGCCCTCCGGAACCTTCTGGAAGAAGTCCCCGCCGACGACGGTGCAGCGCTCCTCCAGGCCAGAGTCCCGGATCTTCCCCCGGGCGGCGCCGACGACGTGCGGGGCGTCGAGGATGATGCCGTGGGCCTCGGGTGCGGTGCGCAGGACGGCGCTCATCAGCGTCCCGTTGCCCCCACCGACGTCGACGATCCGCCGTGCCGCGGCGAAGTCGTAGCAGCCGACCACGGCGGAGACCACCGGCCGGCTCATCTCCTCCATGGCGGCGTTGAACAAGGCCCCGTGCTCGGGCCGGTCCTCCAGGTAGTCGAAGAAGGGCGCGCCGAACACCTCCGGGAAGGACGCCTCCCCGGTACGCAGGCTGTGCGTCCAGGCGTTGAAGGCCGTGGCGATGACCCCGCCGAACGCCAGCGTGGAGCGGACGCTGAAGGGGTGGTCGGAGCGTAGCGGGCCGCCGGACGGGGTGAGCGCGAACGGGCCGCCCGGCTCGGTCTCGGTCAGCACGCCGCACGCGCCGAGCAGGCGCAGCAGCCGGTACAGCGCGTCGGGCCGAGTGGAGGTGGCCGCCGCGAGGTCGGCCGCGGTGCGCGGGCCGTCCGCGAGCAGGTCGCCGATTCCCAGCTCCGCGGCGGTCTGCAGGGCGCGCGAGTGGATGAGGCGATCGTGCATCTCCAGCAGGCGGGACGCGGCGTCCTCCGGCTTCTCGTCGGGAACGCGCTCTCCTTGTCCTCTGGGGGCCGGCGCCGCAGGCCGGTGCCCGTCGGGCGGCGTCACTTGATGCCCACGATCATGGACTCGGGCCCGGCCAGGTGCTGGACGTAGCAGTTCCGGAACCCGGCCTCGGCCATCCAGCCGCGGCAGTCCGCCCCGGTGTAGTCGAATCCGCCGGAACTCTCCACGAGCATGTGCAGGCTCATCATCAGCGCGAACGTGTTGTGCCGACGCCCGTCGTCGATCAGTGCCTCGTAGACGACGACCCGGCCGCCGTCCGGCAGCGCCTCGTAGGCCTTGCGCAGCAGCATGCGCTTGGTCTCCAGGTCCCAGTCGTGCAGGACATGGCCGAAGACGATCAGGTCCGCCTGCGGGAGCGGGTCGGCGAAGAAGTCGCCCGCCTGGAAGGACAGGCGATCGCCCAGGCCGGCCTCGGCGACCGTCTCCCCGAAGAGCGGTTCGACCACGGGTAGGTCGAATCCGATGCCGGTGAGGTGCTCATGGGCGCGCAGTACGCGGCTCAGCAGCGCGCCCTCCGAGCAGCCGACGTCGGCGACGGTCCGGTGCTCACTCCAGGGCAGCCGGTCGATGAGGGCGGCGATGCTCCCGGTGGAGCCGCCGGTCATGGCGCGCTGGAACCGGCGTGCCCGCTCCGGGTCGGAGTACAGCGCGGTGAACGGGTCCTCTCCGCCGTGGACGTTATTCTGCCGCTCCCCCGTGCGCAGCGCCTCGCCGAGCCGGCTCCACGGTTGCCACCACTGCTGGGAGGCGACCTCCAGCAGCCCGCCGATGAAGCCGTCCGGCTTAGCCTCGTCCAGGAAGGCGTCCGGGCCCGGCAGGTTGTGGTAGCGCCCGTCCTCGCGCTCCAGTAGACCCATGGAGACCAGGCCGTCGAGGAAGTCGCGCAGCCCGCGCCCGTGCAGACCGAGCCGGGTGCGCAGCTGGCCGGCGTCCAGCGGCCCGGCGGCGGCGAGCTCGGTGAACAGCCGCAGCTCGACCGCCGTGTGCAGCGTCTTGGCCTGCCAGAAGGCCAGACCGGTCTGGACGATCCGGCCGGGCGAGTCGGCGCCGTCGCCGTGCGCGGCGTCACCGGCATCGACGATGCGGCGCACGTCGTAGGTGTCGTGGTGGTCCTCGAAGTGCGTCGCCCTGCCATCGGCCAGCCGCCAGGTGTGCACGAACCGGACGGTGCCGGTGACCCCGCTGCGGGCGCCGCGCATGTGGTGGACGCCGATCACCACGACCCGGTCGCCGGATTCCAGGAACTCCCGCGGCTCCTGGCGCAGTTCGCTGAACACGGTCCGGGCGCGGGCCATGAACGCGCGCACCTCGTCGATGCCCTTCTTCGTCCCGCCGAGGCCGTAGTCCTCCATGCCGTCTGGGTGAGTCCACTCGATGCCGGGGTCGAACAAGGCGGTGGCGGCGTCGATGTCGCCGCGTCGGAACGCGGCGTAGGAGGCGCGGATGAGCTCGGTGTTGGTCGACACGCGTGCCTTCCTTTTCTCGTGGGGCGGACTGTGCGGGCCTGGTTCAGGCCGGCGCGGCGGGTGCGGTGGCGCCGGGGAAGTGGGCCTCCAGGGTGCGGCGCAGCCCGGTGCGCCAGTCGACCGTGCAGCCGCCGATGAACGTTTGGCGCCGGGTGTTGTCGAAGGCATGCGTCTCGCGTGGGGCCTCGCTGGGCTCGAACAGCGCCTCGGTCCCCGTGATCTCGGCCAGGTAGGTGAGGATGTCCTGGATGCCGACCACGTCGTCGCCGCCCCAGTTGACGACGGTCGCCGGATCGGCGGCCACGTCCCACAGCAGCGGGACTTGGCGGGCGATGTCGTCGGTGTGGATGGGGTTGCACCGGTTCTGGCCCTCACGGGGGACCTCGACGGGTTCTCCGGCCTGCATCCGCCGGAACAGCAGCATGGGGACGCCGCCGTGGCCGTGTGGGCCGTAGGCGATGTTCAGCCGGGCGATGGTGGAGGGCAGGCCGAGCGTGTCGGCGTACGCGCGCACCGTCCCCTCGACCGCGGTCTTGCCGACGGGGTAGGTGGGCAGCCACGGTGTCCACCCCCCGAGGGGATCGGTCTCGGTGTGCAGGTGGTCGCGGTTCTGCCGGGCGTAGACGGCGCCGCTGGAGATGTAGAGGAACGCCTCGGCTCGGCGGCAGTGCGTCATCAGCCGCCCGGTGGCCACGCAGTTGATGTCGAGGGTCGTCTCGAAGTCGGTTCCGTCGCCGCGGTACGCGGCCGCATGCAACACATGGGTGAAGTCGTCGGGCAGTCCGTCGAGCCCGTCGGCGGCCATGTCCCACCGCCGGGTGCGGACGCCCTTCGCCGCCAGGTCGCGCTCGATGCCGGGGTCGCTGAACCGTGCCAGGCACCAGACCTCGTCGTTCAGCGCGAGCGTCTCGGCGGCCTGCCGGGCCACCTGCCCGGTCGCCCCTGTGATCAGGACCTTCCTACGTGTGGACACGTGCCTCCTCGTGGGTTTGCCGAGCTGTCGCCCGGTCCGGCCTTCTCGGAATCGGGGGTCAGGGGCGGTCGCCGCTCAGCGCGCGGCCGAGTTCCGCACGCAGGACGGCCTGGAAGGCGGCCACGTGGTCGGGCCCCATGAGCGTGTAGTGCTCACCGGGGACGTCGATGTATCGGTTCTCCTCGCGGGAGAAGTCATCCCACGCCCGGAGCTGGTTGTTCAGCCAGTCCTCCTTCGTGCCGCGCAGGGGGATGGCGTAGAAGACGCTGAGCGAGCGCACGTCCCCGCTCGGCTCATAGGTCGTGCCCAGGCGGACGAGCGACTGGGCGAGGTCGACCCACGCCCCGAACTTCGCGACGTCGAGGTCGAGTTCGGCCAGGCGCTTCTTCGGCGCGATGTCGATGAGGTACTTGAGCTGCTCGTCGCGGGTCATGCCGTTGCGCAGCACGTCCGGCAGCTCGGCGGCCTGCTCCTTGGTGACCAGCGACAGGAAGAACGCCAGGTTGACCGCGCCCTCGACGAGGTCGAGCTCGTGCATGCGGTCCTGGACGTGCGGCGGCAGGTTGAAGATCCCGACGAAGTCGACCCTCTCGCCCCTAGCCTCCAGGGACTTGGCGATCTCGAAGGCGACGATGCCGCCGTAGGAGTACCCGGCGACGGCGTAGGGGCCGGCGGGCTGCTCGGCGCGGATGGCCTCGACGTAGGTGTCGACCATCTCACGGAACGTGGAGAAGTAGCCCTCCCCCTCGCCGAAACCGCGGGCGCGCAGGGCGTAGAACGGGCGCTCGTTGATGAAGTACTTCGCCAGGTTGACGAACACCAGCACCTCGCCGACGCCCGGGTGCACGCAGAACAGCGGGGTGCCGTCCCCGCTGAGCTGGAGCGGGACAAGCGGGTCGTAGGCGGCCACCTCCCGGTCGCCCCGGGCGCCGCCGAGCCGCGCGGCCAGCTCGCGAACCGTGGGGGCACGCAGGATCTGCACGACCGGGACGTCGGGCAGATCGAAGACCCGCCCGATGGAGTTCTTCAACCGCAGGATGTCCAGGGACGTCCCGCCCAGGTCGAAGAAGCTCGCCGTGGCGCTGATCTCCGCCGGGTCCGTGCCGAACATCTCGGCGTAGATCTCGGCGAGCGCGGTCTCGGCCGCGCCCTCCGGCGGGGTGTGGCCGCCGAGCTGGCGGGTGGTGAGCTCGGCGACGAGCGCCTGCGCCGCATCGAACTCGCCGGCCTCCAAGCGCTTGCGCAGCTGGGAGCGCTGGATCTTGCCGAGGCTGGTCTTGGGGATGTCGGAGGTGTCCAGCGGCAGGATGAGCGCGGGGCGGAAACCCCAGTGCAGCACGGTGCTGCTGCGCACGGTCACCAGCAGGCGGTACAGTTCCGCCTCCTCCTCGAAAGGAACCTCGGAGGCGAAGACGACGGCGAGCTGCTCGGTGTCGCTGCCGGGCGGCCGGATCGGGAACGCGGCGACGTAGGACTTCGCTACGCCCTCCAGCCGCTCGAGAACCGTCTCCAGGTCGTGGCTGAAGTAGTTGACGCCGTTGACGATGATGCTGTCCTTGCTGCGTCCGGCCAGCGTCAGCCGGCCCCCGTTCAGCATGCCGCGGTCGCCGGTGCGCAACCAGCCGTCCGGGGTGAACGCCGCGCGGGTGGCCTCCTCGTTGTTGAGATAGCCGCTGAACACCATGGGCCCGCGGACGTGGAGTTCGCCCTCCTCACCGTCGGGCAGTGGGCGCTCGTCGCCCTCGGAGGCGATGCGCAGCTCCATGCCGGGAACCGGGTGGCCGAGGGAGGCGAACTCGCGGCCGGCGTCGACGTCCGGGAAGTCCAGTGAAAAGACACTCCCGGCGCACGTCTCGGTCATCCCGAAGCCCGGTGCGACCGCGTCGCGGACCAGGCCGAAGGGCGCGAGCCGGTCGAGGAACTCCTCGACCGTCGCACAAACGGTGGCCTCGCCTCCGGAGATGATGCGGCGCAGCGGGGACAGGTCCAGGGACAGCTCCTCCTCCCGCGCTAAGGCCCGGTTCATCTGGGCGAACAGGAAGTTGGGCGTGAAGGTGAGGGTGACCCGGTGGGCGTCGGCGAGCCGCAGGAAACGCAGCGGTTCGCCGAGGACGGTCTCCGGGGCGACCTGCAGTTGGTGCGCGCCCGCGCCCATCGGGAGCAGGTGCATCTCGATGGCGGAGATGTGGTCGAAGGCGATCCAGTTCATCGTGGTGTCGCCCGCGTCCGGTCGCAGGCTCGCCGCCTTGGCGGGCATCGCCGCCAGCAGGTTGGCGTGCGAGAGCGCCACGGCCTTGGGGCGGCCGGTGGAGCCGGACGTGAGCATGAGCAGGGCGGTTTCACCCCGCCTGGCCCGGTGGAAGGCACTCTCCGGTGCGTCGGCGGATGTCTCCTCCAGACAACGCACGGCCAGACCGGCCACTTCGGGGGCGGAAGGCAGGTCCGCGCGCAGTCCCTTGGTGGTGAGCCACAGCGGACGCTCCAGCAGCGCGTCGACGTGCAGCAGCTGCTCGATCCAGCGGTCGCCGCCGGTGGCCTGGGGCCTCATCGGGCAGGGCACGAAGCCCCCGAGGAAGCAGGCCCACAGGGCGGGGACGTAGTCCTGGGGCTGTTCCAGGAGGAGGACCACGTGGTCCCCGGGTCGCAGACCCTCGGCGCGCAGCCCGCCGAGCAGGCGCGAGGCCGCCATGAGCAGGGCCGGGTAGGACTGGAACACCGAGTCATCGGGGGAGTCGGGGCCGGCGTAGGTGGTCCCGGCCTGGGGCCACAGCTCGGCGGCGCCGGTCAGCAGGTCAACCGCGGTGTCGAAGGAGTTCCAGGGGTGGGTCCCCTCGGACATGCCGGTTC
Source organism: Allosalinactinospora lopnorensis (assembly GCF_000981225.1). GTDB lineage: Bacteria > Actinomycetota > Actinomycetes > Streptosporangiales > Streptosporangiaceae > Allosalinactinospora > Allosalinactinospora lopnorensis. The sequence continues at coordinate 107,275 of NZ_LAJC01000004.1, read as the reverse complement.
GTTCTTGATACAGATTCAAAGTGAGAGCTCTCCCAGGATTTACACATCGCTCTTTGTCGGGGACTCCCGGGCCCATCGGCGCGAATGCCCTGCCAGCCTTATCAGGGGGATCATCCCCGGCTGGTAACGCACTGCCTCTCGTTCCAGAGAAAAACAAAGAAAGTCCCAGAAGCAAGGGAAACCCCATCGGCGGCGGTCCGCCGGACCCCGATTAAAACAATGTTGCCCATCTCATACGCGGCCCGGTGATCGCCACCGTCCCCCGTCTTCATAAAAATCCGGACCGTATTCTGAACCCAGGGCAGCACAGGGGAGGAGATCAACTCAACGTGGGGTGGATCACGCTTCGGTCCGCAAAATTCATCTTTAATTATCGAAGAGCGCGGGATATGTGTGCCGATATGGGTACGAGGGAGCCGCTCGGCCTTACGCCGCGCGCATGAGCACGACCAGCACGGCGGTCGAAAGAACCAGCAGGACCGTGGACGGCGCCATGGCCTTAACAGGATCCCGCCTGCGCATATGGAACCCGAGCGCCAGGAGCATGAGTACGAACAGGCCGGTTCCGGCGGCGATGGCCAGCCACACGGCGCCCGTGATCCCGAGCCATCCGCCGGCCAGTCCGGCGAGCAGTCCGATGCCGCCGAGCGTCTCGAACACGCCCGTCAGACGCATTACCCTGAGGTCGAGCTCCATGTCCTCCGTTTGCCGCACGGCGCTTTCCAACTTGAGTGCCTTCGGGACACCGATGGCCAGCACTGCCAAGGCCAGCAAAATGGGTAGAACGACCGCGGCGATGAGCACGCCTCACCCCGTATTCTCGTTGATGGAGCCGAAACTTGTGAGGACCATTGTGGAAGAGAACGAACGCCCACCGGAAGACGGAAAATCCGTGTTCGCAACGAACACTGGTGTTACCGTGCAGGTAAGGGCGAACCGGTGTGATATCCGCTACGTTCTGGACCGGATCGGGGACCGGTGGAGCGTGCTGGTGATCAGCCTGCTCGAATCGGGCCCCCTCCGCTACTCGGAACTGCGCCGCGAAATCGACGGCATTTCCCAGCGGATGCTGACTCTGACCCTGCGCAATCTGGAACGCGACGGCCTGGTCACCCGAGCGGTGACCGAGCACACGCCACCGCGCGTCGAATACGAATTGACCGATGTCGGCCGGACCCTGGCCGCGCGGCTGCGGCCGCTGATCGAATGGGCCGAGGTGAACCACCCCTACATCGCGACCAGCCGCGAACGCTTCGACCGGGCGTCCGAACCTGGCCGCTGACCCCGCCCCCGGACGTGCGGTGTCCCCGCCCTGGGGATCGGGGTGGGAGCGCAACGGAGTCCTCGGTGGAAGCTCGGAGAGGTGAGAGTCCCCGTGCTTCTACCGGGGCTCCGTTGCGTGTGTGCGGGGTTCCACCGGATCACCATAGGGCTGTTGCCTGGGGAAACAACCCACCTTCCCGAGAATGAAACAGCCGTGACCCGCTCCCGCGAACAAAAAATCGGAGGTCACGCCGATATCCCCTGGGAGTTGGTCATAGTGACGTTATCGACAGCAACCCTAAAACACTCTTAAAAGAAACTTTCGACTGTTTTAGGAAAGCCTTGTCGGGATGTTGGACGGCGCGTGGCCAGTTAAAACACTGGGTTCATGCGCGTGGGACCGCCGGGTGGCAAGGGTCACTCGGGAGTGAATTCCGGCCGTTTCTCCCGTTTACGCGCCGAAGGTGCAGGTCAGAGTGTCAGTGCGAAGGGGTTGGCGCTTCGGGAATCTGATTTGGCGATTCTCTGTCCAGTTGGATAAAACATATGGCGAACCCGGAATCCAGGGTTCCTGTCTTAGGAAGGTAATTTCTTGAAGAGTCGCTGGACTTCGAACATCGCGCGGGCCGGTGTTGTTCTCGCCGCGGTAGCCTCCATGAGCGGCGCGACAATTCAGGCTGCATCCGCGTCCGAGTCGAACATCGCCACCGCGGACACGCCACCGATTGTGGCGGGAGAGGGCGTGCTCCTGCCTGAGAGGGGCGACAAAGAGTTCCTGGAAATCGACCGGTGGGGGCGGACGACCCTCTGCGTCAAGGCCACGAGCGGCACGCCCAGCACCGAGTACCCCACGACAGACACGGTGCTCTACGGCCCCGGCCACGAGAATGTCGGTACCGCCTTGCCGGTGAAGGACGAGCTGAACTGCACGACGGAGTTCTTCCCTGGGGGAACGATCTGGGTGCAGAGTTCGAGCGAGGTGCCGGTGTACGTCTACACGAAGTAACGCCGAAGGTCCGTTCTTGAAAGCGTTCCGTAGTTGGTGGGCGTGAGTTGGTCGTCTACCCGACACCTCCTCAGCGTATGGGCAGATGCAGGCCGACCCCTGCAAGGGCGCGTGATCCGTCCACATGCCCTACGCGCCACGGTTCTGTCAATGTGTATGCCCATCAACTACGGAACTTTGAAGCACCCCGGGTTTCATGCACCCTGTTCCGTGAACACCGTATTCTCCCCAGAAAGCAGATTGGACTGCAATCGCGCACGATTCGTGACAGTATTGCGGTCGGAACAGCGCCCGTCCAAGCCGATGCAGTGGGATATTCATTCGGTCTCGGCATACACTTGCCGGGGTCGGCTCGCAGTGGCCACCGCGCCATTCTCGGTAACGGAACGCCGTTCGGTGCGGCTGGGACCGCTCTTCACGACGATCGCACCGCGGGTTCTCCCGGAGCGGGGCGGCGGCTGACGGCCCGCCGGGCAGTGCACCGCCCGGCGGGCGGGGAGCCATCTAAAACGTGCGGATTAGCCGCCGGCTAGCTCAGAGTGTCGGGGTCCGGGCCGATCCGGACACCGGTGTGCATATCGGCGATGGCCGCCATGTCCTCCTCGTCCAGCTTGAAGCCGAAGACGTGGATGTTCTCCCGGATGCGGGACGGGGTGACCGACTTGGGGATCACGATGGTGCCGAGCTGGACGCTCCAGCGCAGCGCCACCTGGGCCGGGGAGACACCGTGCTTGCCGGCAACCCTGGTCAGGGCCGGATCGTCCAGCAGCCCCTTGCCCCGGCCCAGCGGGCCCCACGCCTCGGTGGCGATGCCGTTGGCGGCGTGGAACTCGCGCAGCTCGGCCTGCTGCAGGCGCGGGTGCAGCTCGATCTGGTTGACGGCCGGAACGATGCCACTGGCCTCGAAGAGCCGCTGCAGGTGGGCGGGCTGGAAGTTGGACACCCCGATGGCCTTGGCGCGGCCCTCGGAGTGGATCCGCTCGAAGGCGCGCCAGGTGTCGACGTAGGAGCCGCGGGCCGGTGCCGGCCAGTGGATCAGGTACAGGTCGACGTAGTCCATGCCCAGCTCGGCCAGCGAGGTGTCGAAGGCGCGCAGGGTGGAGTCGTACCCCTGGTCGGTGTTCCACAGTTTGGTGGTGACGAACAGCTCCTCACGCGGCAGGCCGGACGCGGCGATCCCGCGGCCGGTGCCCGCCTCGTTCTGGTAGAGCGTGGCGGTGTCGATACTGCGGTATCCGGCCTCGATCGCGGTGGCCACGGTGGTCTCCGCCTCCGCGTCGGGCACCTGGAACACTCCGAAGCCGAGCTGCGGCATCGACACGCCGTTGTTCAGGGTGACAGCGGGGGTTCTGCTCACGGTCGGTCCTCACGTCGTCGAGCTGCATGGTGTTCTGCTATCCGGCTGAGAGCCTCGACGATCGTAGCCGCCGCACGGCGCCGGGTATTCCAGGCGGCGGACTCCGCCGGGCACCTTGCCGGGGGTGGCCCCGCACCGCCTTGACGCCCGGGGGAGAGGGCGGTTGAGTGGCGGTGACTGCCGGCACCGAGCGGACGGTGCCGCGGAAAAGCGTCGGGGGTAGCTGCTCGTGAAGTTCGTGGTACGGGAACGTGTCTTCGACATCGGAGACGACTACTGGGTGACGGACGAGAACGACGAGCGGGTGTTCCTCGTCGACGGCAAGGCGCTGCGGCTGCGCCAGACCTTCGAACTGAAGGACACCGAGGGCAACCAACTCGCGGTCATCCGCAAGAAGCTGTTCCGGCTGCGCGACACCATGACGGTCGAGCGCGACGGGGACACGGCGGCCACCGTCCGCAAGCGGATGTTCAACCCCATCAAGGACAAGCTCGTCGTCGAGTTGGCCGAGGGCGGGGAGTGGGAGGTCACCGGGGACTTCCTCGACAAGGAGTACACCATCGGGGACGACCACGGGCCGGTCGCCCACGTCTCGCGCAAGTGGTTCCGGCTACGGGACACCTACGCGGTGGACGTCAACACCTTCCGGCAGGACGCGGGCGGCGACCCCGCGCTGGTCATCAGCGTCGCCGTGTGCGTGGACGCCATGACCGCCGACGACGATGACGAAGACGAGTGAGGTCCAGGGGCGCTGGGCGACGCTGACCAGGCCGGGGCGTAAGTGCTCAGCCACGGGGTGAGCGCACAGCCATCCGTGAAGTAGTCGTCCAGCAGCGCGGCCGGAACCGGGCCGCATCGCCGGCACGGAGTCCGGCCGCCTCGGCGACGATCACCCCGTGGGCTCCTCCACCTCCGGAAGCTCGGGGCACTCGATCTCCGGGTTGAGGCCGAGAAGGTTCAACGGACCGATGGCGATCGTGATGACGGCGCTGCCGATCGAGGCGCAGTTCTCCTCTTCCTCCCCGCTGAAGTATCCCCGCTGGCCGGCGATCACCGCCCCGACGATCAACCAGATGACGAGGAGTACTGGTATTCCCGTTCTGCCCACTGCTGCCTCCTGGGGTAGCGCGATCCGGCGCCGACTGCTCGCGTCCGCGTGAGCGCCGCCAGTCGGTGCTGGTCGGCCGCCACGCCGTAAGCCGGCCACGTAGCCTATCCGACCCGGAGCACCCGGCGTCCCGGCCGGGGCCGGTCCCTGGCCCTGGTCGAGGGCATGATCCGAACTCCGTATCCACCTCCACAAAGCTCCTCGTACGCGCGGGCGTGTGGAGGTATGTGTTCGGATGCGAAGCCCCGCCGAGTGGTTCGCTCGACCGGCCGCCGAAATCGATCGGGCCGGTGACCGACTCGTCGCGTCCCCCAACGTCAGTGTGCGCAAAGCCGGTCAGACTGCGAGATGCGCGGAACACACTGGCCCGCACTGTCATCAAGGTGGGCATCAGGGTCAGCGCATGCGCCGGGCCGTGGCGCAAGTAGATGAGATTTCATTGCCCGGTGGTTGCTGGAGATCTCTCCGGGGGTGTTCATTGGTAACCCTTCGGCTCGTATCCGTGAGGCATTGTGGGCGGAGGTGCGGGAGTATGCGGGTAATGGTCGCGCTCTTCTCGCCTACACCACCAACAACGAGCAGGGGTATACCTTCGAGACCTTCAAACATCAATGGGTTCCGGTGGATCATGAAGGGCTGATGCTTATCCACCGTCCGCACCAGCAGCGGCCGGAGGTGGCGCCGGCGAAGCAGAAGGGGTGGAATAAGGCGGCCAAACGCCGCCGCTATGGGAGGAAGTAAGGTGCGTGAAGTCCTGGTCTGCGAGCTTTATGGGTTTACGTACGAATCTCGGGAAGTGGTAAATACGGGCCTGCTCCTGGGGTAGAAGTGCAGGTCACGGAGTCTGCTCCCCGCGCACGCGGGGATGGTCCCCCCACGACCCCATGGCATCATGACGCCATGAACTGCTCCCCGCGCACGCGGGGATGGTCCCGGGACGTGCGCCCGGGTCGGCTTCGGCTTGCTCTGCTCCCCGCGCACGCGGGGATGGTCCCAGCTGATGACCAGCGATAACGAGACATACGGGCTGCTCCCCGCGCACGCGGGGATGGTCCCGCGGTGGCCGGCGACTACGCCCACATCGTGATCTGCTCCCCGCGCACGCGGGGATGGTCCCCGGCCGGGCCGGTCCTGGTCGGGGGCGGGCATCTGCTCCCCGCGCACGCGGGGATGGTCCCCGGAGCAGCATGGCCAGCTTGGGGGTTTGTAGCTGCTCCCCGCGCACGCGGGGATGGTCCCCCTTTATGAGCTGTCGATCGGTGCGCTCGGCGCTGCTCCCCGCGCACGCGGGGATGGTCCCAGTGCCCGCTGTGCGCCCCGTGGGAGGGGAAACTGCTCCCCGCGCACGCGGGGATGGTCCCGAGATCGCAGCCGGCGCCATTCGCGCCCTGGCCTGCTCCCCGCGCACGCGGGGATGGTCCCCGCCGGAAGTTCGCCAGGTACGGCCGGAGCTCCTGCTCCCCGCGCACGCGGGGATGGTCCCAAGAAGGTCCGCGACCTGGACAACGTGCTCTCCTGCTCCCCGCGCACGCGGGGATGGTCCCACCGCAATTGATGGCGGCGGCGGATTCCGCTGCTGCTCCCCGCGCACGCGGGGATGGTCCCAGACTGCCGCCGGGCACGGTGACGCGTAGGCACTGCTCCCCGCGCACGCGGGGATGGTCCCCCGCCGTACTGGGACACCGAGGTCGATGAGTGCTGCTCCCCGCGCACGCGGGGATGGTCCCCCGAAACCGTGGGTTTACCAGCAGTTTTGGTTCTGCTCCCCGCGCATGCGGGGATGGTCCCATCGGCTGGAACTCCCGCCGCTGAAGCTCATTCTGCTCCCCGCGCACGCGGGGATGGTCCCGTGCTCGTGGTGATTCCCTGCCCCGCGAAAACCTGCTCCCCGCGCACGCGGGGATGGTCCCCGAGAAGCGCGAGCTGCTCCCCCACTGCACGACTGCTCCCCGCGCACGCGGGGATGGTCCCGCCGCACCACTCCGGCGGCGATAGCCCCATACCTGCTCCCCGCGCACGCGGGGATGGTCCCTGCCCCATGGCACGGCATCGTGTTCTCCACCGCTGCTCCCCGCGCACGCGGGGATGGTCCCCGGGCCGTGCTCGTGAAGGGGGCCGACGTTGTCTGCTCCCCGCGCACGCGGGGATGGTCCCACCACCTGGTATTCAATTCAGATGATGGTGGGCTGCTCCCCGCGCACGCCGGGATGGTTCCGTGGCTGGTGAGGCCCACCAAGCGGCTATGGGTGTCCCCATATGCGCGGGACACCCATAGCCGCATATAGCCGCATCCGGACAGGCAAATCGCAGCATTCGCCTGACTTCACCCTTGTACTCCGATTGACTTTCCGTCATGACTACCCCCAGCGCCCTCCACTGCGCTCTTGCGGGACTCACGGAGAGAGCCCGCTCCGCCTGGGCCAAGTCCAGTCGTGAAGACGAAGACGATGCCTGGCTGCCGCTGTGGTGCCACATGGCGGATAGCGCCGAGATCGCGGGACGGCTGTGGGACCACTGGCTGCCGCGTAAGGTCCGTCACCTCATCGCGGACGCCTTTCCCTGTGGCGCGGACGACGCCCGGGTACTCGCGGTGTGGCTGGCGGCCGTCCACGACATCGGGAAGGCGACCCCCGCGTTCGCGTGCCAAGTGGGCCGACTAACGGGCAGGATGCGCGACCACGGGCTGGAGATGCGGACCTACAGGGAACTGGGCGATGACCGCAAGCTCGCTCCGCACGGCCTGGCCGGTCAGGTTCTCCTGCAGCAGTGGCTGACCGAGCACCACGGGTGGCGGAAAACGGCCATCCACCAGATCACCACCATCGTCGGCGGCCACCACGGGGTTCCGCCCACCCATTCCGACATCAAGGCACTCACCGAGTCGCCGTACCTGCTGCGCACCCGCGGCAGCGAGGAGGCGTGGCACGGCGTCCAGGAGGAACTGCTCAACGCCTGTGCGGAGGCGACCGGGGCCGCTGCCCGCCTTGACGCCTGGCGCGAGGCGAAGTTGCCGCAGCCCGTGCAGGTCCTACTCTCCGCGTTAGTGATCATGGCGGACTGGATCGCCAGCAACCGGGACTTCTTCCCCTACGCCCCTGATGCCTCGCTCACCGATCCCGACCGGGTGGAGAACGCGTGGCGGCAGGTCGAGCTGCCCTCCCCTTGGGAAGCGGTGGAGCCCGTGGAGGACACGGCCGAACTCTTCGCCGCCCGTTTCGACCTTCCCGAGGAAGCCGAGATCCGGCCGGTGCAGGAAGCGGCCGTCCGTGCCGCTCGGGAGGTGACCGGCCCCGGGATGCTGCTGGTCGAGGCGCCAATGGGGGAGGGGAAAACCGAGGCGGCGCTCGCGGCTGTGGAGAGCCTCGCCGCCCGCGCCGGTGCGGGCGGCTGCTTCATCGCGCTGCCCACCATGGCCACCAGCAACGCGATGTTCCCCCGGCTGCTGAAGTGGTTGAGTCGCCTGCCGGACCATCGAGCCGGGACCGGTGCCCACTCGGTGGAGCTGCGGCACTCCAAGTCCGCGCTCAACAGGGACTATGCGCGGCTTCCCCGCCATGCCGGGCGCGCGGCGGCCGACATCGACCGGGACGGCGCGGCCGATCACCTGGACCACCGGTCGGACAGACGCGCGTCCTCCGCCGCACTGGTGGCACACCACTGGCTGCGCGGGCGCAAGAAGGGAATGCTGTCGTCGTTCGCCGTCGGCACTGTCGACCAACTGCTGTTCGCCGGGCTGAAGAGCCGCCACCTCGCGCTGCGCCACCTGGCCGTCGCCGGGAAGGCCGTGGTCATCGACGAGGCGCACGCCTACGACACCTACATGAACACCTACCTGGACCGGGTTCTCGCCTGGCTGGGGGCCTACGGGGTGCCGGTGGTGGTGCTGTCGGCGACCCTGCCCGCCGGGCGCCGCCGGGAACTCGCCGCGGCCTACGCCGGGGCCCGGCGATACGACACCGCCTTCGACGCCGTAGGGGAGGAACGGGGTTATCCGCTGATCACCGCCGTTGTCCCGGGTGAGGAACCGCGATTGTACCGGCCTGCTGCCTCGGGGCGCGCCACGGATGTTCGGCTGGAGCGGCTCGATGAGGATCTGGGATCCCTCGCCGACCGGTTGGCCGGTGAACTCCGTGACGGCGGCTGCGCCGTGGTCGTGCGCAACACCGTACGGCGGGTGCACGAGACCGCCCACTACCTCCGGGAGTACTTCGCCGGAACACAAACCGCCATCGAGGTCGCCCACGCCCGCTTCCTGGACCTGGACCGCGCCGAGAACGACGAGCGCCTGCTCGCCACCTTCGGCCCGCCGGAGAAAGTCGCCGAACTCCGGGGGAACCGCCCGACCGGAGCGCACATCGTGGTCGCCAGCCAGGTCGTGGAGCAGTCCCTGGACATCGACTTCGACCTCATGGTCACCGACCTCGCCCCTGTCGACCTGCTGCTGCAGCGCATGGGCCGGCTGCACCGCCACCGGCGCGGGGAGGGGCAGAGCGAGCGCCCGGAGCGGCTGCGGCAAGCCCGCTGCCTGATCACCGGCGCGGACTGGGAGCAGAGTCCGCCGAAACCGGTGGACGGGTCATGGCGGATCTACGGCCTCTGGCCGCTGCTGCGCGCCGCGGCCGTTCTGGAGCCCCACCTGGCAGCGGTCGAGGAGGAGGACCGTACGGTCCGGCTGCCCGACGACATCAGCCCCTTCGTCCAGCACGCCTACGGGGAAGACCCCGCCGGGCCGCCGGAGTGGCGGAAGGCCCTGGACGAGGCCCGCGACAAGTACGAGGTGCACCAGGCGAAGCAGGGAGTCGAAGCGGACGTGTTCCGGCTTTCCGCTCCGGGCCGAGTGGGGCGGAGCCTGGTGGGGTGGGTGGACGCCGGGGTCGGCGACGCCGACGACACCGCGAAAGGCCGCGCCCAGGTCCGCGACAGCGACGACAGCATTGAGGTGCTGGTCGTGCAGCGGCGGGCGGACGGAACCCTCGCCACCCTCCCGCACCTCAGCGAGGACAGGGGAGGACGATCCATCCCCGAAGACGCCGCGCCCCCAGCGGACCTGGCCCGCACGATCGCCGCGTGCTCCCTGCGGCTGCCCTTCCCGTTCACCCTCTCCAAATTGCTCGACCAGGCCATCGAGGAACTGGAACAGAACTGCTTCCCCGCATGGCAGGACAAGGAGTGCCACTGGCTGGCCGGAGAGCTGGTCCTCGTGCTGGACGAGAACTGTCGCACCCGGTTAGCAGACTGCGAACTCAGCTACTCACCCACCGAAGGACTTGAGGTCCACCATGCCCAATGAGCCCCCCGACATGTCGTTCGACCTGACCGATCAACCGTGGATCCCGGTCCTCCGGTCGGACGGCACCGAGGCGGAGCTGTCCCTGCGGGAGGTCTTCCGGCAGGCCCCCGAATTGCGCCGCATCGTCGGCGACATTCCCACCCAGGAGTTCGCGCTGCTGCGGCTGCTGCTGGCGATCCTGCACGACGCGGTCGACGGGCCGCAGGACCCCGAGCAGTGGCAGGAACTGTGGAGGGTGGGCTGCCGGTCGAGGAGATCGCCGACTACCTGGACCGGCACCGCGACCGGTTCGACCTGCTCCACCCCGAAACCCCGTTCTTCCAGGTCGCCGGCCTGCACACCGCCAAGGGCGAGATCTCCTCGCTGAACCGCATCGTCGCCGACGTGCCCAACGGCACGCCGTTCTTCACCATGCGGGCGCGCGGGGTCGACCGTCTCCGCTTCGCCGAAGCGGCCCGCTGGGTGGTGCACGCGCACGCCTATGACCCCTCCGGAATCAAGTCGGGCGCGGTGGGGGACAGTCGGGTCAAGGGCGGCAAGGGCTACCCGCAGGGGATCGGCTGGGCGGGCAACCTCGGCGGAGTGCTCGTGGAGGGGAACAGCCTGCGGGAAACCCTGCTGCTGAACCTCATCTCCCAGGAGGACATCCAGGCCGGCGAGGAGGACCGCCCGGCGTGGCGGTTCGAGCCGCCGAAGGCCGCGGCGCTCAAGGGGAAGGAATCCGTATTCCGTCCCTACGGTGTTCGCGACCTCTACACCTGGCAGACCCGCCGGCTGCGCCTGCACTACGACACCAATGGCGTGTACGGCGTACTGCTCGCCTACGGCGATCCGCTGGCGCCGCGCAACATGCACGAGCGCGAGCCGATGACGGCGTGGCGGCGTAGCCCCGCCCAGGAGAAGAAGCACGGCCTGTCGAAGGTGTACCTGCCGCGCGAACACATTCCCTCCCGCAGCGCCTGGCGGGGTCTGGAGTCGATCATCGTGGGCTATGCCCGGGAGGCCGGCCAGCGCCAGGACGCCGCCGGCGGTGTGCGGCCCGGCATCCTGGAATGGATCGCGCGGCTCACCACTGAGGGACCGCTGGAGAAGAATTTCCTGATCCGTACCCGGCTGGTCGGCGCGGTCTACGGAACCCAGCAGTCGGTGATCGACGAGGTGGTGGACGACCGGATCGCGATGCCGGTGGTGCTGCTGCACAACCGCGACACCGAACTGGGGAACACCGCCATCGAGGCGGTGAAAGACGCGGAGGGCGCCGTCACCGTCTTGGGCCAACTCGCCGCCGACCTGGCCCACGCCGTCGGGGCCGAAGCCGCCGGCCCGCGCGACTCCGCCCGCGACCGGGGATTCGGCGCGCTGGACGGGCCGTTCCGGAAGTGGCTGCGCGATATCGCCCCAGATACCGACCCGGAAGAGTACCGCGCGCACTGGCAGGACACCGCGGGGCGGATCATCCGCGGCATCGGAGCCGAACTGGTGGATCAGGCGGGTGAGGCCGCCTGGACCGGGCGGCTCGTCGCCACCGGCACCGGGGACCTGTGGCTCAACTCCGCGCACGCCGAACGCCGGTTCTACCGGAGCCTGCGCAAGTCCCTGTCCATGACCACCGAGCAGCCCGCGGAGGCGCCCGCATGACATCCGATACCGCAACCACCGAAGCCTCAGGCCGCACCGACCTGACTCCTCTCGGCGCGGCCGTCGCCAAGCGGATCGGCTCGCTCCAGGGCGGCTATCTCGCCGATCAGCCCGGCGCCGTCGCGACGCTCGCGCAACTGCGCGGCGGCGCGGGCAAGCTGCCCGGCGACCCCCCTGACCTGTGGGGTCTCACGGGCGACCTCACGGACTACATCTCTCCGGGATGCACCGAGAAGCAGGAGGAGCAGGCCGAGACCGCCGTCCACATCGCCCTGACCCTGTACGCGCTGCACCAGCAGTCCCGCCGCGAGGACCGCATGCACCGGGGCCCGATGTGGCAGGCCGGGCGGCGCCGCGACCGCGACCTCGGCTGGGCGATGCGCGAGCTCATGGCCGGTGCCGAGATCGACGAGTCGCTGCGCAAGCGCTTCGTCCAGGCCGGGAAGGCGACGAGCACGGCCATCCTCGCCTACCGGCTGCGCGGCATCGTGCAGCTGCTGCGCCGCGAAGCGGTGCCGCTCGACTACGGCCTGCTCGCCGACCAGCTCGTCACCGCGCAGCAGCCGGGCGGTATGAGCAAGATCCGTAGCTCGTGGGGACGTGGATTCGTCGCCTACCGCCCCCCAGCTACCGCCTCCGACGACGAGCCCGCCACCACCGACACCAAGTAAGGACACACCACCGTGACCCGAACCATCCTCGACCTGCACGTCCTGCAGACCGTCCCGCCGAGCAACCTGAACCGCGACGACACCGGCGCCCCGAAGACCGCCGTCTACGGCGGGGCGCGCCGCTCCCGGGTGTCCAGCCAGGCGTGGAAGCGCGCCACCCGGAAGGCCTTCGACGGCCTGCTCGACCCCCAGGACCTGGGCACCCGCACCAAGCGGGTCGCCGAGTTCGTGGCCGAGAGGATCCGTGGGCTGGACAAGTCCATTCCGCAGACCGAAGCGCTCGCCCTGGCCGCCGAGACCGTCAAGACCGCCACCGGCTCCAAGATCGAGCCGCCCAAACGCAAGAGCAGGAACGAGGACAGCGACGACCCCGCCGCGCCCGAGTCCGCCTACCTGATGTTCCTCAGCGCTCGCCAGCGCGACGCCCTCGCCGAGCTGGCGGTGGAGGGCCGCGCCGACATCAAGGAGTTCTTCAAGGTTGCGGAGAACAAGAAGCGGGCCAGGGCCGCCGCCGACACCCGGCACTCGGTGGACATCGCACTGTTCGGCCGGATGGTCGCCGACGGGGCCGACGTTAACGTGGACGCCGCGGCCCAGGTGGCCCACGCCATCAGCGTGCACGCGGTGGAGAACGAGGCCGACTACTACACCGCCGTGGACGACCGCCAAGAGGACGACGAGCCGGGCGCCGGCATGATCGGCACGGTCGAGTTCAACTCGGCGACGTTGTACCGCTACGCCGCCCTCGACGTGGACCAACTGCGCCGGAACCTCGGCGAGGGGATCCGCGAGGGCGAGGACACCACCGAACCGATACGCCGGGCCGTGCAGGCGTTCCTGCGGGGCTTCGTGGAGTCCATGCCCACCGGGAAGGCCAACACCTTCGCCAACCACACCCTGCCCGAGGCGGTGATCGTCAAGCTGCGCTCCGCGCGTCCGATCAGCTTCGTCGGAGCGTTCGAGAAGCCCGTCCCGGAGGAACTGGACAGCGGCTACCTGCGCACCGCCTGCGACCGGCTCGCCAAGTTCATTCCGGAGATCGAGGGAGCCTACGGCGCGGACGAAGGCACAGAGACATGGGTGCTGCGGATCGGGGACAGCACCCGGCCCCTTGAGGCGGTTGAGGGGGAGACGGTGTCGCTGAAGAAGCTGGTCGAAGGCGTCGGCGCCGCGGTGGCCGAACGCGTGGAGTCGCAGTGAGCGTGCTGGCGCTGCTGCTGGCGGGCCCGCTGCAGGCATGGGGCTCCTCGGCCCGCTTCGCACGGCGCACCACCGAGAACGCGCCCACCAAGAGCGGGGTGCTCGGCCTGCTCGCCGCCGCGCAGGGGCGCGATCGCACAGCCGACCTCTCCGACCTCGCCGAGCTGCGGTTCGGGGTGCGCGTGGATCAGGAGGGCGTGCGGATCCGCGACTACCAGACCGCGCACCACGCCGACACCGAGGACGCGATGCCGGTCTCGCACCGGTTCTACCTCGCCGACGCGGTGTTCGTCGCCGCGGTGGAGGGCGACGACGACCTGATCGGCGAACTGCACCGGGCGGTGCGGCGGCCGGTGTTCCTGCCGTATCTGGGCAGGCGGTCCTGCCCGCCGTCCAGACCGGTCGATATCGGGGTCTACGAGGGACCCTGAAGCGGGTCTTCGAGCGGGAAGTGGGGTGGCACGCGTCCGAGAGGCACCAGTACCGGCGCAGGAGGGAGCCGAAGGTGGAACTCGACGTCCTCGTCGACGCCGAACCCGGTGACGCCGACGCCGACAGCCTGCGCGATGTGCCGCTCAGCTTCGATCCCCTGCACCGCCGCTACAGGCTGCGCGGCGTTAAGCCGGGCCGGGTGGCGGTGCCGAACCCGAAGGCGAGGCGGTTCCCCGACCACGACCCGACGATGCCCCTGATGAGAGGCGACTGATGTACCTCACCCGCTTCCGCGTCAACACCGCCCGCGTGGGGGCGCGCAAGCTGCTGTCGTCACCACAGGCCATGCACGCAGCGGTGATGGCCGGCTTCCCGAAGGCGCTTCCCGGCGACACCGGCGGCCCGCGTGTGTTGTGGCGGGTAGACCGCAACGCGAAGGCCGAGATGTTCCTCTACGTCGTCAGCCCGGACCGCCCCGACTACACCCACCTGGTGGAGCAGGCCGGCTGGCCCACGGCCGGCAGCGGTTGGGAGGCCCACGAGTACGCGCCGTTCCTGGCCAAACTGGCCGCGGGCGAGGTGTGGGCCTTCCGCCTCACCGCGAACCCCGTGCACAACATCCGCATCAAGGCGGGCGAGCCGACCAAGGTGACCGCGCATGTCACCTGGCGCCACCAGATGGGATGGCTGCTGGAGCGCCAGAAGGGGGCCGGCTTCCAGGTGCTGCGCAAACCGGAGGAGCGGCGCAAGCTGGGCGATGACGACGAACACGAGCTGCTTGTGCACGGCCAGCGCCGGATCGAGTTCGGCAAAGGGGAACGGAACCGGAGCAGGGATTCGAGAAGGGTCAGGCTGAACACCGTGACCTTTGACGGCCGCCTGGAGGTCACCGACCCCGACGCCCTGCGCAGAACCCTCACCAGCGGGCTCGGCCGCGCCAAGGCGTACGGCTGCGGGCTGATGACCCTCGCCCCGGTGAAGGGACAGCCGCGGTGAGCATCAGCAAGCGGGGAGCCTCCTCGCCACGGGAACTGACCCGGGTGGGTGACCGGCTCTCCTTCGTCTACCTGGAACGCTGCACCGTCCACCAGGAGGCCAACGCGATCACCGCCGAAGACGCTGAAGGGATCAGGCACATCCCCTCCGCGACCATCGGCACCCTCCTGCTGGGGCCGGGAACCCGGGTCACCCACCAGGCCATGAGCGTGCTCGGGGAGAGCGGGGCGGGGGTGGTGTGGGTCGGGGAGCACGGGGTGCGCTACTACTCCGGGGGACGCGCCCTGACCCGGTCCTCGGCTCTGGTCGAGGCGCAGGCCACAGCGTGGGCGAACCGAAAGACGCGCCTGGAGGTCGCCCGTGCGATGTACAGGCTGCGCTTTCCGGACGAGGACCCGTCCGGGTGCACCCGGCGGGAGATCCTTGGCAAGGAGGGCGACCGGGTCAAGCGGTGCTACCGGAAAGAGTCGGCACGCACCGGG
The DNA here is from genome assembly GCF_000981225.1 of Allosalinactinospora lopnorensis. Classification (GTDB taxonomy): domain Bacteria; phylum Actinomycetota; class Actinomycetes; order Streptosporangiales; family Streptosporangiaceae; genus Allosalinactinospora; species Allosalinactinospora lopnorensis. The sequence continues at coordinate 91,832 of NZ_LAJC01000004.1, read as the reverse complement.
GTCCCCTGGCGCGGCCGGCAGTACGTTCCCGGTGACTTTACCGCCGGCGACCCGCCCAACCAGGGGATCACCGCGGCGGCCCAGTGCATGTACGGGGTGGCGCACGCGGTGGTCGCGGCACTCGGCTGCACCCCGGGCCTCGGGTTCGTGCACTCCGGGCACGATCTCTCGTTCGTCATGGATATCGCCGACCTGTACAAGACGAGCGTCGGCATCCCGGTGGCCTTCGACGTCGCCGCGGAGAGTCCGGAGGATGTGGGGTCGCGGACCCGACGGGCGATCCGGGATCGGATCAACGAAACGGGCCTGCTCGGGCAATGTGTCCGCGACATCAAGTGGCTGCTGCTCCCCGAGGGGGCCGACATCCTGGTCGATGACACCGCAGACCGGGTGAGCCTGCGGTCTGACCGCGGCCCTGACCTGGAATCAGGACGGAACTACGGTTCGGATGGCGAATCGGATGCCCCCTGGGAAGTGATCTGGTGACAGTTATCGTGCTCACCCTCTGCCCGCCAGGGCTGCGCGGATTCCTCACCCGGTGGCTGCTGGAGATCTCCTCCGGAGTGTTCATCGGTAATCCCTCGGCTCGTATCCGTGAGGCACTGTGGGCGGAGGTGCGGGAGTACGCGGGCAACGGCCGCGCTCTCCTCGTCTACACCACCAACAACGAGCAGGGGTACACCTTCGAGACCTTCGAACACAAATGGGTTCCGGTGGACCATGAAGGATTGACACTCATCCACCGTCCGTACCAGCAGCGGCCGGAGGCAGCGACAGCGAAGCAGAAAGGCTGGAGCAAGGCGGCCAAGCGCCGTCGCTATGGAAGGAAGTGAAGTAAGGTGCGCGAAGTCGTGGTTCGCGAGTTTTGTGGGGTTATGCGCGAATTTCGGGAAGTGGTAAATATGGGCCTGGTCCCGGGGTAGAAGTGCAGGTCACGGAGTCTGCTCCCCGCGCACGCGGGGATGGTCCCCGGACACGGTCAACCCCCCGCCCCCCGAAACCCTGCTCCCCGCGCACGCGGGGATGGTCCCTCGGGGTGTTGGTCGGCGAACCATGCGGCGATCTGCTCCCCGCGCACGCGGGGATGGTCCCCGGCCCGGGGCGACCATCGCTGAGGCGGTCGCCTGCTCCCCGCGCACGCGGGGATGGTCCCCTGTCCCGCGGCCAACGCGGCAGCGGGGGCGGCTGCTCCCCGCGCACGCGGGGATGGTCCCGAGGCGCGCATGCGGCAGCGCGAGATCGAGCGCTGCTCCCCGCGCACGCGGGGATGGTCCCCCGTCGGGTAGGCCGGGGTTGTCGTCGAGGGTCTGCTCCCCGCGCACGCGGGGATGGTCCCGTCAACTTCGCGATCCCCAGTGAGCCCGCCGACTGCTCCCCGCGCACGCGGGGATGGTCCCGCTGCTGTCTGAGCTCGGGGTTGACCCGCGCACTGCTCCCCGCGCACGCGGGGATGGTCCCGAAGAGAGAGGACACAGGGCCAGATGACGAATCTGCTCCCCGCGCACGCGGGGATGGTCCCGACCTTCAGCCGCTCGCGCGCGGACTTGCGCCCTGCTCCCCGCGCACGCGGGGATGGTCCCGACAGGCCGAGGTCCTGCGCTATGGCGGTGACCTGCTCCCCGCGCACGCGGGGATGGTCCCCCGTCGGGTAGGCCGGGGTTGTCGTCGAGGGTCTGCTCCCCGCGCACGCGGGGATGGTCCCCGGACACGGTCAACCCCCCGCCCCCCGAAACCCTGCTCCCCGCGCACGCGGGGATGGTCCCTCGGGGTGTTGGTCGGCGAACCATGCGGCGATCTGCTCCCCGCGCACGCGGGGATGGTCCCCAGTGGACCGGGAGGCACGCCAGCCTCCTGCGCTGCTCCCCGCGCACGCGGGGATGGTCCCCAGCCGAGGGGGTGACCCGGTGCCGCTCCCCACTGCTCCCCGCGCACGCGGGGATGGTCCCGTGATGCTGCAGGACCAGGGCGCCGGGAAGGGCTGCTCCCCGCGCACGCGGGGATGGTCCCGAGGGGGGAGGGGAAACCCTCACAGACCTAATCTGCTCCCCGCGCACGCGGGGATGGTCCCGGGCCCCCGGCAGCCGTGACAACTGGGTAGAGCTGCTCCCCGCGCACGCGGGGATGGTCCCATGGCCGCCGTCTACTCCGACCACCCGGATTACTGCTCCCCGCGCACGCGGGGATGGTCCCCACCTGGCGGCGCACCTGCGTGATGCCGACCGCTGCTCCCCGCGCACGCGGGGATGGTCCCGAACCACCTTCGCTACGGCGCCTCAACGCTGGCTGCTCCCCGCGCACGCGGGGATGGTCCCGCCTGCTCCAGCCGCCCGTCTTCCTGCGCGAACTGCTCCCCGCGCACGCGGGGATGGTCCCGGGAGGGACTGCCTAAGGGGGGCCCGTCCGCCCTGCTCCCCGCGCACGCGGGGATGGTCCCCCCTGACCGTCTCGGTCGATGCCGAGATGCTGCTGCTCCCCGCGCACGCCGGGATGGGATTTGGCCGATGATGGGACGCATCCGTTGCGGGGTTTGGGTCCGCGGGGAAGGGCGGGTGTGCCGGATCTGTCCACGTTCGCTCCTCGCGGCGGGGCCCTACGACCGGGGGCCGGGTACGGGAAAAACGCGGTGGAGCCCAAGGGCCCGCACCGCGCTTGTCAAGCTTGTCGGCCCCCGGTCTCCCGCCGCGATGCGCTCTGCGTGACCAGATCCGTCCACCCTCACCACCGCTCATGGCGCGCAAAGAGGATGCGGTCGTCGGCGTGGTCCGGTTTGTGGGGTCCTCACCGCCGATCTTGACGATTTCGTTCCTTCATGCGCGCTAAAGGAACAAAATCGTCAAGATCGGCGGGAAATAGTTCTTTTGGGACGGTGGCTATGAAAAGATCTCCCCTCCGTGTGGAGAGGAGGCCGCAGCCTGGGCGGGTGCTTACGTGCGGTCGGCTTTCACGTTCCGCAGGAAGGCGGTCCACGCCTCGATGGGGAAGCTCAGGTGTCCGGAGGCGCGATGCTGCGTGTCGCGGATCAGCACCGTTGGGGGAGCCTCGGCGACCTCCACGCAGTTCCCGCCATGCTGGCCGCTATAGCTGGATTTACGCCACTTGAGTTCCACCGAACTCCTCCTGTGTCTCTCTGAGTAGCTTCACTGATTCGTCCGGAGACAGTGCTACTCCTTGCAGGCTGCCGAAGAGCACCGTCATACGGCTTACCTGGTCGGGTTTTTGTACCATTGTGCCACCAACCACGTCTTCGACGTACACAAGGTCGGGCTTGTCCGGAAAAGACAGGACGGTGAAAGGTCCGGTGAGCCCGGGGTGTTGCCGGGTGGTGAAGGGGACGATCTGTAGTTGGATGCGTCGTTGGTCGATCTTGTCGAGTAGGGCGCTGAGCTGGGCGTGCATGACCTCTGGAGAACCCAGAGGGCGCGTGACCACTGTTTCGTCCACGACGGTCACCGTGATCGGGGCGTCTGGCTTGGAAAGCAGTCTCTGTCGATTCATTCGGGCCGCGACCAGTCGTTCGACCTCTTCGTCGCGCATTAGGGGATTACCGGCGCGCACTGTAGCCCAGGCATAGTCCTTGGTCTGCAACAAGCCTGGCACGAGAGTCGGATGGTATTCCCGGACCATCGTGGCGAGAGGTTCGACCTCGACCAGTTCACTGAGCCAGGCCGGGTAAGAGGCGTTGTAGAGCCGTCGCCAAAGCTCGATCAGCGCACCATCGCCGCCGAGCACGTTATCGGCCAGTTCAGCGAAATCCTTGCCGGGGTAGCGCTCTGCTCGCTCGATAGCTCCCACCTGCTGAGGCGATACATGGGTTGCTGAAGCCAGCCTGCGCTGCGATATATCGGTCAGGTTGCGCAAGCGCGTTACTTCGGCCCCGAATTCATGCAGGACCGGGTTGTCTTCTGGAGCTACTTTCCGCTTCCGTCCCATGTACACAGAAAACAACAAACAAACAATTACTCGCCACTACTTCTTCGAAGGTGATCGCTAATACTCCACCTGACCTGTGTTCATGGAATTTTCTTGTCTGTGGTGACAGCTTGGTGGGCCAGCGGCTAGGTGCTGTTTCCGTTGGAGAGGCACCGACCCGAAATGAAAGCGGCCCTGACCAGTGCTGGGACACCGGGCAGGGCCTTGAGCCCCCGACCTGAGAAAGCAGGTGAGGACCCCGTGGTGCAGCGTATCGCCACCCGGCCCGGATGCCCGCCCACCCGGCCCCGCTACTACCGCCCCAGGCATGCGGCGCCCTGCGTGGTGCGCCCTTATGTGCTGGTCGAAGAGCGCCGCCGGCGCATCCAGCGGCAACAGCTCATCATCTGGGAAACAGCGCGCCAGCGCCGGGCCGTCGCCGCCCGGCTGTCCGGCACCGAACGGCTTGCGTCGGCGGTGGCCCGGTGAGCCCCGCGCAGGCGACCTCAGCGCCCGACATCGGCCAGGCCGCGGACTTCGACGAGCTGGTGGCCTGGGCCGCCGAGGTGGGCGTACCCGTGGAGCGCAAAGGCGCCGACGCCGAAGGCCGCCAGGTCTGGGTGGCCCACGCCGCCCACCGGTCGCTGGTCTATGCGGCCGCCCCGCCGCAGACCGGCACCGCCCAGACCGAGCACGCCCGGATGTACGCCCAGGGCCAGGACCTCGCCCGCTACAGCCTGATGCGCTATGCCTTCCTGCGCCGGGCCTACCCGGCGGGCGGCACAGTACGGCGGCGCGACCCGGAACAGGCAGGCGCCTATGAGGCCGAGGGCCCGCACGTGGTGGTGGGCTACGCCCAGGACAAGGCCTCGCTGGTATGGAAGCTGGTCCTGCGCTCACCCCGTGGCGGTTTGTGGCTGCAGCCCCCGGCCGACTGGGAACCGCCCACCCCCCAGGCCGCCTGAACCGGCCCGCTCCTCTTTCCCCCGTGGTCGATGACGCCGAGCCAAGGAAGTCAAGGAGCCGCCATGCGCAGCGCACACGGCCCACGGCCACCCCCGGCCGCGGGCAGCGCAGCAAAGGAGGTCACATGCCCGGCGTCATCGCCGCCGCAATGCCGCACCCGCGGCCCCACTGCCCCAACTGCGGAACCCCGGTGGGGCCCGGCCACAGGTGCGGCCCGCGGCGCTGAGAGGAGGGCGGCCCGTCCCCGCCGATGCCGGAGGCGGGCCACCCCGCCACCAGCAAACCACGCCCGGTCCCCGCACGGCCACGAACGCCGCAGCGGTCCATAAAACGCCGAGCCCCACCGGGACGGTGGGGCTCGGGATCATGGAATGGGGTCCGGGGCGGTCAGCGCACCACGACAGGGGTTCCCTGTTCGAGTGCTTCGTTCTCCCACAGCCAGTCCATCGCGGGGATGCTCACGCGGGTGCACCCGTGCGAGGCGGGGTAGGGTGGCACGGAGTCGTAGCCGTGCACGGCGATACCGCGGTTGAAGTACTTGGGACGGTACAGCGAGCCCAGCGGGGCGTGATCCCAGCCGTCCACCTCGCGGAACACCGTGAACTCACCCTTGGGGGTGGTGGCCACGCGCTCCTCGCCCTCGGACTCGTAGGTCTCGCCCGATCCGGTGGACGTGGTGAAGATCTGTTCCAGCTCGCCGTCCGAAACGACGATGAGCAACTGGTGCTCCAGATCGATCTCGACCGCGTTGTTGTACTTGCCCTGGATCTCGGGGCGCGCGCCCTCATCAAGGGCCTTGCGGGTGTCGGGGCCGACCAGGCCGTCGCGGTCGATCCCGGCCGCCTTCTGCAGCGCGACGACGGCGTGGGTGGTCAGACCGTCGAACTCGCCGTCGGCGCCGCCGTGCCAGTAGTCCAGTTCTGCCAAACGTTCCTGTAGTGCCCGCACCTCGGGCCCGGAGTCGCCCTGCCGCAGGAGCTCGTCGCTAGCGGAGAACTCGCTGCCGGAGGGGGCGCCGGCGGGGGCCGCGGCGGCCTGCGCGGAGAGGCCGAACCCGCCGACCGTGACCGCTATCGCCGTCACCGCGGCCGTGCGTGCAACACCTCGACCGAAACTTCGCCATTGGGGGGTTAGCATGCCGGTAATCTACCCGCTACCGGAGGAGTCAAGGGACCCGGATTCCGGGTCCCTGTGCGGAGGCCGGGCCCGGGCGAGTCGGTCCCCTCCTCACCGGCGCAGAGGCCCGGCAGGACGGCCTTCCGGGTATCCCCGCCCGTGCGGGCGCCGCTCCGAGAGGGCGGCCGTGGGGCGCGCCTTGTATCCAGGCTCCGGCCCGCCCGGTAGGCCCGCCGCGGGCGCCCGCTTCCGGAACACCGACTGTGCCGTTTCTGTACCGGAAAAGGCGGGAAAACATCCGTGTGCCGAAAGAATCCGGATGTGTACAACGCTGTGCGCTTGGGCAGCGGCGGGGTGAACCCGGATAGGCTCACGCAACGTGGGGTTGGTGTGGTCGCCGGCAGGCGCGCGGCGGATCCGGGGGTACGCCGGATCCCGGAGGTATACCGGTATTAGGGTGATGCGGGCGCAGCCCTGCGGAAGGCCACTTACCAGCAAGTCCACGAGTCCACCCCTCGTCGTCCGGTAGGTAATGCCTTCCCCTTTCGTACCTCAGATGCTGTCGCCCCCCGAGAAGGGAACTTGGTTGATGTCGCCGTCCCGTCAAACACCACGCCGAGAGCAGGAGTACCGCGAGCCTGGAAAGCTCAGCCCCGCGCTCGCCTCGATCTACTCCGACGTCCTGCGGCGCAATCCGGGCGAGACGGAGTTCCACCAGGCGGTGTTCGAGGTACTGGAGACGCTCGCGCCGGTGCTCGAAGCGCGCCCGGAGTACCTCGACACCAAACTCGTCGAGCGCGTCTGCGAGCCGGAGCGCCAGATCATGTTCCGGGTCCCGTGGCAGGACGACTCCGGTGAGATCCACGTGAACCGCGGATTCCGGATCGAGTTCAACAGTGCACTGGGTCCGTACAAGGGCGGACTGCGGTTCCACCCGTCGGTGAACCTCGGCATCGTCAAGTTCCTGGGCTTCGAGCAGGTCTTCAAGAACGCCCTCACCGGCCTGAGCATCGGCGCGGGCAAGGGCGGGAGCGACTTCGACCCCAAGGGGCGCTCGGACTCGGAGGTCATGCGGTTCTGCCAGTCCTTCATGGCCGAGCTCCACCGCCATCTCGGTGAGCACACCGACGTCCCCGCCGGCGACATCGGCGTGGGCGGCAGGGAGATCGGCTACCTGTTCGGCCAGTACCGCCGCCTCACCAACCGGTGGGAGGCCGGGGTCCTCACCGGCAAGGGCCTCGAATGGGGCGGGTCCCAGGTCCGGACCGAGGCCACCGGCTACGGCAACGTCCTGTTCACCCTGGAGATGCTGCGGGCGCGCAAGGAGGACCTGCAGGGCCAGCAGGTCGTGGTCTCCGGGTCCGGCAACGTCGCCATCTACACGATCGAGAAGGCGCAGGCCCTCGGTGCGCACGTCCTCACCTGCTCCGACTCACAGGGGTACATCGTGGACGAGAAGGGGATCAACCTCGACCTGCTCAAGGAGATCAAGGAGGGCGAGCGCGGCCGGGTGGCCGACTACGCCGAACGCCGCGGAGCCTCGGCCAGGTACGTGACCGACGGCCGGGTATGGGACGTCCCCTGCGACGTCGCGCTGCCCTCGGCCACCCAGAACGAGCTGGACGAGGACGCCGCGTGGACCCTGGTCCGCAACGGGGTCAGGGCCGTTTCGGAGGGCGCGAACATGCCCACCACCCCCGCCGCGGTGCGGGTGCTGCGCGAGGCCGGCGTGGCCTTCGGCCCGGGGAAGGCCGCCAACGCGGGCGGAGTGGCCACCAGCGGGCTGGAGATGCGGCAGAACGCCGAGCGCGACTCCTGGAGCTTCGACCACACCGAGGAGCGGCTCACTCAGATCATGCGCGATATCCACACGTCCTGCCACGAGACCGCCGAACGCTACGGCTTTCCGGGCGACTACGTGGCGGGTGCCAACATCGCCGGATTGGAGCGGGTGGCCGACGCGATGCTCGCCCAAGGGCTCGTCTGAGACCGGCCGCCGCTCCTGAGGCCCACGGGGCGAATCAGCGAGTCCCGCTGGTGTCAGGGGCGGTCTAGGCTCCGGGGCGCGGAGCCGCCGCGCACAGCACCGCCCGGTCGCCACAAGGTGGCCGGCGGGCCGCTGCTTCGTTTCCGTCTCGCACCGCTCGACCGGGTCGAGTTCATCGGTGCAGCCCTCAAGGCCGTGACCCTGCACGGGCTGCGGTTCGGCCCGACGAGCGTGGTTGGTCGTGCCGGGTCATCGTGGAGGTGTGAGCCTTGGGGGGGCGTACCCGGAAGGGGAGCGCCGTGCCCCCGGGAGGCCTCCCGGGGGCACGGCGCTCGCGGAGGCACCGCGCGTAGCGTCAGTCGAGGCCGGCGAAGGGGGCGACCTCGTCGGGACCGGGGCGGTCGAGTTCGAACTCCTCGATCGGCCCGTCGCCGTTGTCGGTCACCCGGACCTCCTGCAGGATCTCGGGCTCCTCTCCGGTCTGGAACCGGGAGATGTAGGCCCCGATGAAGCCGGCGTGGTCGTCGTCCGCGGTACTGAACGGAACGAGCCCGGGACCGCTGAACTCGTTCTCGCCGAGCGCGTCGATGAGGGTCTGCCGGGTCAGGTCCTGCCCGGCGGCCTCCAGGACCTGGGCGAACTTCGCCGCCTGGGCCATGCCGTAGATGGTGGTGTTGGAGAAGACCACGTCCTCGATGTACTCGCCGTGGATCTCGGTGAACAGCTCGATCCAGGGGTCCTCCTCCTGCTCGACCTGGGGGAGGTAACCGGTCGTGATCAGGTCGTCGAGGAGGGCGTCGGCGGGGACCCCCTCGGCATCGGTGTCCTTGGTGAACTCCTCCAGCAGCCCGGAGAGGGTGATCGTGTCGCCGCCGATGCTGCTGACGACGAACTGCGGGTCGAAGTCGATCCGCTGGGCCTCCAGGATCATCATCGCGACGTAGGAGGGGACGCAGGAGCAGACGACGAGCTCGGCGCCGGCGTCGTCGAGCGCCTCGACCTGCGCACCGATGTCGTCCTGGCCGGACTCGTAGGCCTCGACCGTCACGACCTGGTCCTTCAGGTACTGGTCGAGGCCGGCCTGGGAGTCGGAGCCGACGTCGTCGGCCTGGTGCAGGTAGCCGACATCGGCGTCGGGGAAGTTCTCCTTGATGTACTCGCCCTGGATCTTGGCCTCGCGGGTGTAGTCGACCTGGTAGCCGTACGTCAGCGGGTACTCATCGGGCTGGTTCCACATCAGCGCGCCGGAGGAGACGAACAGGTCGGGAACTCCCTCGCGGTTCAGGAAGTCGACGACCTTGGAGTGGGTCGGTGTCCCCAGGCCGCCGACCATCGCGAAGATCTCCTCGCGGTGGACGAGGTCCTGGGTGACCTCCACTGTGTTGGTGGGGTCGTAGGCGTCGTCCTCGACGTGGTAGACGATCTCGCGGCCGTGGATGCCGCCGTTGTCGTTGATGTAGTCGAAGACGGCTCCGGCGCCGGCCGAGATCTGGCTGTACCCGGGCGCGGCGGGACCGGTGAGTGGTTGGTGCGTTCCGATGAGGACGCTGTCGTCGGTGACACCGGGGGCGACGTCGAGGTCGGCGTCGGCGGCGTCGTCGACCTCACCGGCGCCGGCGCAGGAGCTCAACAGCAGTGTGGCCGCGAGCGCCGCGGCGAGGACCGGGCTGCGTGTGTTCATCGTCGGGTTCTCGCTTTCGGTTGTGAGGGGCGGGTGCGGTCGCCGCACTGCGTGGGGGTCACGAGCGCGGCCGGAGCCGGGAGCCCAGGTGGCGCAGCGCGCCGTGGATACCACCCGGCCAGATGAGGACGATGGCGATGAGGAGCACGCCGTAGAGCACGATCGGTAGGTTGTTGGCGACGTCGGTGTCCAGGGCCAGGGCGTGGGCGAGTTCGTCCCCCCACACCTCGATGTAGACCAGGGCCAGCGCTCCCCACAGCGCGCCCCAGAGGCTGCCGAGGCCGCCGAGGACCAGCACCGCGAGTAGGGTCAGCGACAGCGCGACCCCGAACGTGCTGGGTGTGGCGGTGCCGAGGAGGTAGGCCTGCAGGGCGCCTGCGAGCCCTCCGCAGCCCGCGCTGATCACGAACGCGAGCACTTTGATGCGGCCTACCCGCAGCCCGGCCAGCGCCGCGGCCGTCTCGTCGTCGCGGATGGCGCGCATCCGCCGGCCGAGCCGGCCGTTGCCGATGTTGGCCAGCACGACCAGGGCGAGCAGGACGGCCAGCCAGACCCCCCACGCCTGCCAGCGGGTGGCGGGGACGAGTTCGGCGAGTCCCGGCGGAGCCCCGCGGGTGGTGAAGGAGAGCCCGTTGCTGCCGCCGAGGAACTCGGGGAAGCGCAGGGCGAGCGCCGGAAGTCCCACGGCCAGGGCGAGGGTGGCCCCCGCCAGGTAGGGGCCGTGCAGCCGTGCGGTGGCGGCGCCGACGAGCACACCGGCGACGCAGCTCACCGCGATGGAGAGGAGGAGGTTGAACCAGAGCGGAAATGCGGGCTGGTGGATGACGAGGAGCGCCATGGTGTAGGCGCCGATGAACATGAACGCCCCATGGCCCAGCGAGATCTGGCCGCTCATTCCGACGAGCAGCCCGAGCCCGGCCACCGCGAGCATGGAGAAGCCGACACTGGCGATGCGCAGGTCTGCCAGGGAGTCGGTGGCCGAGGTCAGCAGGACGATCCCGAGGAAGGCGGCCAGTGCCGCCGCCCCGTGCCGTGCCAGCATCGGCAGGGCGTTCCAGCGGGCGACGACGGCGCCGAGGCCGCGCGGTCCGCCGGGGCGGGCCGCGGCCCCTCCGTCCTGGGCGGGGGAGCGGGATGAGCGCTGCGAGAGCCGGGTCATGCTAGACCTTCCGTGCCGTTGGCCGGGTGAACAGGCCGTCGGGGCGGACACTGAGTACCAGGACGAGGATCGCGAGGGCCGCGAGGGTCATCAGCTCCGGGCCCGCGTAGCCGGAGACGTACGACAGGGAGAGCCCCAGGAGGAATCCGCCGAGGATCGCGCCGAATGGGTTGTCGAGCCCGCCCACGACGGCGGCGGCGAGCCCGTAGACGAACACCGAGTCCAAGACGTTGGGGTAGATGAACGGGGGAGCCGCGAGCATCCCGGCGAGCGCTCCGATGACCGAGGCGAGGCCCCACCCCAGGGTGAGCATCAGGCCGACCCGCACACCCAGCATCCGCGCCATCTCGGGGTGCGCGGCGGCGGCGCGCATCCGCAGCCCCAGGGGGGTCCACCGGTAGAGGGCGAGCAGCAGCAGGGCCGCGGCGCCGACCGCGGTGACCGCGAAGACGTCGGAGAGGGAGAACCGGCCGCGGTAGTCCATCGGGTAGGGGAAGGAGTGCGGTTCGTTGCTCCAGATCATCCGGCGACGCCTTGGAGGAGGAGCAGCAGGCCGAGGGTGATGATGATCGCGCTGAGCCGAGAGGTGTCGTGGACCGGGCGGATCAGCAGCCGCTCGGTGAGCGCCCCCATGAGAAGGCCAGTCAGCAGCGCGGCGCCGAAGCCGAGCCAGTAGCTTCCGGTGGCCTGGGTGACAGTGAAGGCGACGTAGGCGGCGATGAGCGCCAGCGCCGGCTGGGCGAAGTTCACCACTCGGGTGGCCTGGTAGATGATGATCAGCGAGAGGGCCAGCGCCGCGTACACGGCGCCGTTGGATATCCCGTGCAGCGTAAGGTTCAGGAAGTAGTCCACGTTCGCGTGCCTCTTTCTAGAAGCCGAGGTAGGCGTGGCGCACCTGGTCGTCGCTGAGCAGACGATCGGCGGCGTCGGAGAGGGCGACCGCCCCCTGGGAGAGGACGAAACCGTGGTCGGCGATGGACAGGGCGCTCGTCGCGTTCTGCTCCACCAGCAGGACGGTCAGGCCGGTCTCGGCGCGCAGCTCCTGGATCAGCCCCATCAGCTGGCGCGTGATGCGCGGGGCCAAGCCCAGGGAGGGTTCGTCCAGCAGAAGGACGCGGGGGCGGGCCATGAGCGCGCGGCCGATGGCCAGCATTTGGCGCTCACCGCCCGAGAGGCTGCTGGCGGCCTGGGTGCGCCGTTGGCGCAGTGCCGGGAAGAGGTCGTAGATCTCGTTCAGCGCCGCCGCGCGGTCGGCGCGGTCGGCGCGCCAGAGCCCGCCGAGCCGCAGGTTCTCCTCCACCGTGAGTTCGACGATGGCGCCGCCGCCCTCGGGCACGTGGGCGACGCCCATGCGGATGACGTTCTCCGCGGCGGTGCGGGTGAGTTCGGTGGTGTCGATCCGGATCCGTCCGGACTCGGGGCGTTTGAGCCGCTTATGGTGCGCAGCAGCGTTGTCTTGCCGGCGCCGTTGGCTCCCAGGACGGCGCAGATGCTGCCTTCTGGGACGCGCAGGGAGACCCCGTCCAGTGCCCGGGCGGCGCCGTAGCCGACCACCAGGTCCTCGACTCGCAGTAGTGCCTGCTCAGTCATCGCTCTCCTCCCCGACCGAATCGCCCAGGTAGGCCCGGGTGACGGCGGGATCGTCGCGGACCGCATCAGGGGGCCCGGAGGAGATGACCTCACCGAAGTCGAGTACCACGATGTGGTCGCAGACCTCCATGACGAGGTCCATGTGGTGTTCGACGAGCATGACCGACGCGCGCGTGCGCAGGCCGCGTATGCGGTCGGCCAACTCGGTGACCTCCTGGGCGGCGAGGCCGCTGGCGGGTTCGTCCAGCATGACCAGATCGGGCTCGCTGATGAGCGCACGGGCCAGCGCCACGCGTTTCTGCAGGCCGAAGGACAGCGTCTCCGGAAGGGCGGAGGCGACGTCGGCGACACCGAGTTCGTCCAGCATCGCCATGGCGCGCTGCCGCAGTTCCCGTTCGTCGCGTTCGCACGGACCCAGGCCGGTGAGCATCGAGAGCATCCCGGATCTGGAGAGCGGGTCGGCGCCGACGGTGACGTTTTCCAGAACGGTCATCCCCGGGAACAGGTTGAGTCCCTGCAGGGTCCGGCTGATACCGAGCCCGGCGAGGTGGTGGGGGCGGTGGCCGTTGAGCCGCCGGCCTTTGACCGTGATGGAGCCGTGTTCCGGGGTGATCAGGCCGGAGAGCACGTTGAACAGGGTGGTCTTTCCCGCGCCGTTGGGGCCGATGAGGCCGACGACGCGCGGGGCGGTACGGCGAGGTGAACGTCGTTGAGGGCGACGAGCCCGCCGAAGCGGACGGTGATGCCCTCCGCTGCGAGGAGGGGGTCAGAAGTGGTGGTCGTCAACCAGGCTCCTTCCTCGGCCGCGATGTGGTCGGTCGCGGGAAGGGAACGGGGGATGGGCAGGGTGAGACATGCTTCACATACCAACCAGATGGTATGGGGCTTTGACGTCGGTGACCAGGGGGTCAAGAGAATTAGTAGGGACTGACGGGGCGGAGGGGCGCTGTTTCCGCGTGTCAGGACCCTGAACGGCGCGGTCGGCCGGCACCGGAGACCTCCTCGAACCGGCCTCTCCGCGCGCCGGAAGGCAGCGGCTCCCGGCAACGGTGCGGGACTCCCCGCCACCGGGAATGCGCTCTTTCCTGCGGGGAAGCGGCGGCCCGGCCCCGCGGTGCGGACCGTCCGGGGCGTGCGGACCGCCCCGGACTCACGGGCGGGGGAGGCGGGTCAGGCGCGCTCCCGGCCGAGTTCCTCGCTGATGGCGTCGGCCGTGGCCCGCAGGTCGGGGACGAGGGCGAGAAGCCCTTCGCGGTCCAGCACCATGTGCGGGACGGAGATCGACACCGCCGCGGCGACCCGCCCGGCCGCGTCGAAGATCGGGGCGGCGACGCAGTGGATGAAGTCCTCGTGTTCGACGTCGTCGAGCGCCCACCCTTGGGCCGCTGTGCGCGCGAGGTCGGCGTCGAGGTCCTCCCGGGTGGTGCGGGTGTTGGGCGTGCAGCGGAGGTACGGCGGCTCGCCGAGCAGGCGGTCGCGCTCGCGGGAGGGCAGGTGCGCGAGCATCGCCTTTCCGACCGCGGTCGCGTGCACGGGGGCGGTGGCGCCGACATGCGAGTACATGCGGATGACGTGGCGCGACTCCACCTTGTCGAGATAGACGACGCCGCGGTCCTCGATGGCCGCCAGGTGGATCGTGTGGCCGCACTTGTCGCCGAGCGCGCGGAGGTGGCCGGCGGCCGCGGTCCGGACGTCGATCCCCTCCAGGGCGGCATGGGCGAGGGTGGTCATGCGCGGCCCCAGCCGGTACCTTCCGTCCTCCATGCGCCGCACGAACCGCTCCTCTTCGAGCGTGCGCAGCAGCCGCAGCGACGTCGTGCGGTGCACATCAAGGCGCCGGCCCAGCTCACTGATGGTGGCCGGACCGCCGGACAGCTCGACGATGATGTGAAGGGCGCGCTCGACGCTGCCTGACACGGGACCCTCCTTTCGTTCGGCGCGCGTTGTCCGCGCGGCGGCGGTCAGCCTTGCGCCCCGCGCCCGGCACTGCCCGGGCCCGCGGCTCCGGACTCGCCGACGGGCGGGATGTCGCCGCGTACCCGCAGCGCAGCGCCGGCCAACCGTGATCCTTCCACAAGGCACTGGTCGATGGGCGCGTCGTCGAGCAACCGGTCCAGCACTCCGGCGGCGAACGCGTCGCCCGCCCCCACGGCCTCGACCACCCGGGTCTGCGGGGCCGGCTGGTGCCAGGAGCGGTCGCCGCGGAAGGCGGTGGCGCCGTGCGCTCCCTGCTTGACGACGACGAGGTCGGGGCCGGCCAGCAGCCTGCGCACGTCGTCGACGGTGTGGACGCCCCACAGCGCCTGGGCCTCGTCGAGCCCGCAGAAAACGACGTCGGACCGCCGCGCCAGTTCGCGCAGGAGTTCGGTGCTGCTTTCACCGTGCAGAGCGGGCCGGTAGTTGACGTCGAAGCTGCGCAGCGCACCCGGGCGGCCGGAGAGGAGCTCCTCGACCAGGCCGCGGCTGGAGTCGGACAGTCCGGCGGTGATGCCGGTGGTGTGGACCAGCCGCGGCCGCCGCTTCCACACCTCCTCGGCGTCGGTCCGCTCCAGCGCGGAGGCCGCCGACCCCTGGCGGTAGTAGCGCACGCGGGTGCCCTCGGGGCGGAGCTCCTTGAGATACAGCCCCGTGGGCCGGTGCGGGTCCACCCGGACCGTGCAGTCGACGCCCTCGGCGGCCAGCCTCTCGCGCAGGTGCCGGCCGAAGCCGTCGTCGCCGACCGCGCTGTGCCAGGCCACTCGGCGCCCGGCCCGCGCCATGTGCACGGCGACGTTGGACTCGGCGCCCCCGATGTCCCGGCGGAACACCGCCGCCTGGTCAGGGGGCGCCGGGGGGTCGGGGATCAGCAGCGCCATCGTCTCGCCGACGCACACCGCCTCGGTGGCCGGACCGTTCGCCGCGTGCACCTGTGGCCTCCCGGAGCGACCCTCGGCACATGGGTCTTGACCTGTCATGTTCTGCGATGCTACTAACTTTGCTTACACACACGCAACGCTGCTGCGTAATACGCAGCATTATCGGTCGGCGCCGGCGGCGCCGGTCCTCGATGGGAGGCTGGTCGGCATGTGGGACCTGCTGGTGCGCGGCGGCCGGGTGATCGACCCCGCTACCGGGCACGACGGCACGGCCGACATAGCCGTGCGCGCGGGAAGGATCGCCGAGGTGCGGCCCGGACTGCCGGCGGAGGCGGCCGCCGAGGTCGCCGACGCCCGCGGCCGCCTGGTGACCCCCGGTCTGGTGGACCTGCACACCCACGTGTGGACGGGCGCCACCTACTGGGGCCTGGACCCCGATCCGGTGGCCTGGCGGACCGGGGTGACCACGTGGGTGGACGCCGGCTCCGCCGGCGCCTACGGCATGGACGGGCTGCGCAGGTTCATCGCCGACCGCTCGCGGGTGCGCGTCCGCGCGCTGATCAACGTGTCCGGTCTCGGCCTGGTCGCGGAGACCGGGGAGCACCGCGTGCTCGACCACCTCGACGTCGACACCGCCGCCGCGGTGGCGGCCCGCCACGGCGACCTGGTGTGCGGGGTGAAGGCGCGTATCGACTCCCGCACGGTCGGACCGAACGGGATCGAGCCGCTGCGCCGGGCGGTCGCCCTCGCCCGGCGGATCGAACGACCGCTGATGGTGCACGTCGGCTACGGGCCCCCGACGATCGCCGACATCGCCCCCCTCCTCGCCGAAGGGGACATCCTCACCCACTGCGCCTCCGGATGCCCTGCCGACCTGGTGGAGGACGGCAAGCTCAGCAGCGCCGCCCGCAAGGCCCACGACAACGGAGTGGTCTTCGACATCGGCCACGGCTCCGGCGCGTTCGCCTTCGACGTGCTTGAGGCCGAGCTGGCCTCGGGCGTCCGGCCGGTCGTCTCCACCGACCTGCACGCCCGGTCGGTGCACGGCCCCGCGTTCGACCTGCCGACGGTGCTGGTCAAGATGCTCGCCGCCGGTTGGGGGCTCTACGAGGCGATCGAGGCCGCCACGACCCGTCCCGCCCGTGTCCTCGGCCTCGACGCGGGCGGCCTGGCTCCCGGCAGCCCCGCCGACATCGCGGTGTTCGCCGTCGAGGAGGGCCGCTTCCCGGTCGTCGACGTGCACGGCGGAGTCCGCGAGGCCCCACTGAAGCTGGCCAACACCGCCACCTACGTCGCCGGCCGGCCGCTGCCGCCGTGCGCGGCGGAACCGCCGCCCCCATGGGTGCCGCTCAGCCCCGCGCAGGGCGGCGCCGAGGCGGACCGGCAGGAGCGGACACGCGCCGCGGCGGCCCCGCGCCTGACCCGCCCCGAGGATTTCGACGAACCCTTCCCGCGACCCGGAGCGTCCGCATGACCGACACCACCGCACTCCCGTCCCGACTCGCCGGGAGGGGCCTGCCCGCCGACCGGCTCACCGCCCTCGACTCCGAGCCGGTCGAGGCGCGCTCACTGCCCATCAGCCCCATCACCGCGGCCGGGGCGCGGACCGCCGGCTGGGGGCTGTCCGACCTGTGGCTGCCGGCGGTAGTGCTGCGCGAGGACGCCGTCCTGCACAACCTCGACCGGTTCGCCCGCTGGTGCGCCGGGCACGGGGTGCAGCTCGCACCCCACGGCAAGACCACGATGTCGCCCCACCTGTGGGCGGCCCAACTGCAGCGCGAAGCCTGGGGGCTCACCGCGGCCACCGCGGCCCAGGCCAGGGTGATGCACCGGTTCGGCGTGCCCCGCGTCCTCATCGCCAACGAGGTCGTCGAGCCCCGGCAGCTCGCCTGGCTGGCCGACGCCCTCGCCGAGCCCGGCTTCGATCCGGTGTGCCTGGTCGACTCCACGGCCGGGGTCGAGCTGATGGAGCGGCACCTGGACTCGCCTTCCCGCCCGCTCCCGGTACTGGTGGAGCTCGGCGTCCCGGGCCGGCGCACGGGTGTCCGCGACACCGGCGACGCGCTCGCCCTCGCCGCGCGGGTGGCACGCAGCGGCCGGTTGCGGCTGGCCGGGATCGAAGGCTACGAGGGGGTGCTGCCGCAGCGGCGCGACGGCGATGCGGAGGAGGCGGCCCGCGACTGGCTCGGCCGGCTCACCTCCCTCGCTGTCCGGGCCGACGCCGAGGGCCTGTTCGCCGGCTCCGACGAGGTGCTGGTGACCGCGGGCGGCAGCGGCTACCCCGACCTGGCCGCCGAGGCTTTGGCCGCCATGCCCGAGCTGTCGCGCCCGACGCGGCGCATCATCCGGTCGGGGTGCTACCTGACCCACGATGACCTGTCCTACGAGCGCAGCTCGCCGCTGCGCTCCGAGGCCGACCCGGACCCGCTGCGGCCCGCGCTCTCGTGCTTCGCCCGGGTGGTGTCGTGCCCCGAGCCGGGGCGGGCGCTGCTCGGCGTGGGCAAGCGCGACGTCTCCTTCGACATCGACCTGCCCGTCGCCCGGAGCCTCCGGCGGGCGGGCGGCGGCGCCGGCGAGCCGCTCGACGGGCGGGTGCGCGTCGTCGAGCTCAACGACCACCACGCCTTCTGCGACACCGAACCCGGGGTGCTCGAGACCGGCGACATCGTCGAGCTCGGCCTGTCCCACCCGTGCACCGTCTTCGACAAATGGACGCTGATCCCGGTGCTCGACAGCGACGACAACGTCGTCGACGTCGTGCGCACCCTCTTCTGAACCCGCCCGACCGCTCCGGGCCGGGCACGCCACCACCGACCAGTACCAGGAAGGGAGCCTGCTGTGCCCAAACGCGTCATCCACGCCCCCGACGCCGCGCCCCCCGGCGGCCCGTACTCGCACGCCGTCGTCGCGGGAGACCACATCCACTGCGCGGGCGCGATCCCCGCCCGCCCGGACGGTTCCCGCGTCGAAGGGCCGTTCGTCGAGCAGGCGCGCGCCGCCTTCGACAACCTCGCCGCGGTCGCCGGGGCCGCCGGAGCCACACTGGCCGACGCGGTCAGAGTGGGGGTCTACCTGCGCGACCTCGACGACTTCGCGGCGATGAACGAACTGTTCGCGCAGTACTTCGGTGCCGAGCCGCCCGCCAGGACCACCCTGCGGGCCGACCTGCCCGGATTCGCCATCGAGGTCGACGCCGTTCTGTACCGGCCGAGCGCCTGACCCCCGTTCCCCCTTTCCCGTCCCCGCCGTAGCCAACGACGTCGGCGGTTCATCCCGCGGTGCTTGCACGCACCGAGGCAATGGAGGTTACCGATGCTCGCCGGAACGAACCCGATTTTCCTCACGGCCTTCCTGGCGTCCCTGGCCGTGATGCTCGGCCTCGGCGTGTGGATCGCGCGCCGCACCGCCAGCGGTGAGGACTTCCTGCTCGCCGGGCGCCGCCTGGGCACGCCCCTGCTGGTGGGGACCACACTGGCCACACTG
Organism: Allosalinactinospora lopnorensis; assembly: GCF_000981225.1. GTDB lineage: Bacteria > Actinomycetota > Actinomycetes > Streptosporangiales > Streptosporangiaceae > Allosalinactinospora > Allosalinactinospora lopnorensis. The sequence goes on along the minus strand of NZ_LAJC01000004.1, from coordinate 73,086 downwards.
GTGGGCACCGGCTCCAGCCTTGGGGCCGTCGGCTTCGCCTACGAGAACGGGTGGGCCGGAGCGCTCTACGGCATCGGCGGGGCGATCGGTGTGTTCGCGCTCCTCTGGCTCTTCGCCGACGTGCGCGAGCACGGATTCATGAGCTTCCCGGAGGAGATGAGCTCCTACTACGGGGCCAGCCGCGTGGTGAAGGGCGTGGTCGCCGTGGCCATGCTGATCGCGTCGATGGGCTGGCTGGGCGCCCACATCCTCGGTGGGTCGCTGTACCTGTCCTACATCACCGGCATGGACATGACCACGGCCAAGATCGTCGTCGCGCTCGGCTTCGGGGCCTACACCGTGCTCGGCGGCTACCTGGCCGTCGTGATCACCGACGCCGTGCAGGGCACGATCCTGTTCGTCGGGTTCACCGCACTGGCGGTGCTCGCCGTGGTCAAGGTCGGCGGGCTCGGCGAGGTCAGCAGCGCCGCGCCCGACGAGGCGACCTCGGTCCTGGGGGTGGAGGCGCTCGGAGCGCTGCCCGCGGTGTCGCTGGCCCTCGTCATCGCCGTCGGGGTGCTGGCCACCCCCTCCTACCGGCAACGGATCTACTCCGCTGCGGACACCCGGACCGTGCGGCGCAGTTTCGCCCTGGTCGGGGTGCTGTTCGCCGCCTTCGCCGTCATGCCCGCCATCGCCGGTCTGGCGGCAAGCGGCATGCGGCCCGGCCTGGAGAGTCCCGACCTGGCGTTCCCGTACCTGGCCACCGAGGTCTTCCCGGTGTGGATCGGCGCCCTCCTTCTGGTCGCCGGCCTCTCGGCGACCATGTCGTCGGGGGACTCCGACGCGATCACCGCGGTCACCATCCTGCTGCGCGATGTCACCCACCTGGTGACGGGGCGGCTTCCGCGGGCCGAGCACATCGTGCGCTACTCGCGCTTCGCGCTGATCGCCGTACTCGGGGTGGCCCTCGCCTTCGCGCTGATGGCGACGACCATCATCGAGTACATCACGCTCATGATCTCCACGGTGCTCACAGGTCTGCTGGTGGCGGCCGTACTCGGCAAGTTCTGGCCGCGTGCCACCTGGCAGGGGGGCCTGGCGGCCATGGTCGGCGGCTCCGCGACGGCGCTGACCGTCAACGGTGTCGAGTCCTGGACCGAGTTCTGGGGCAACCCGGTGATTCCGTCGCTGGCGGTGGCGCTCGCCGCCGGGGTCGCCGTCACCTTGCTCACCCCGCCCCAGCGGATCACCCGCGAGGAGGCCCTCCAGCGGCTGGCCGCCGAACGCGCCGAGGTCGACGTGGGCACCCGGGTGCGGGCCGGCGACACCGAAACCGGTCACGTGGCGGACGCCGACCGCGAGTGAGACGGGCTCCCGGCGGCCGGCCGGCAGAACGCCGGCCGGCCGCGGGCCTCAGCCCCCGTACTCCGCGCGGATCCGGTCGGCGAAGTGGGCGAACTCCGCGCCGTGCAGGAACGCCGACCTCATGGTGGCCGGATCGGCGACGCCCTGGCCGGCGATGTCGAAGGCGGTGCCGTGGTCCACCGAGGTGCGCAGGATGGGCAGTCCGACCGTCACCGAGACGGTCCCGTTGAAGTCGAACGTCTTCGCGGCGATGTGGCCCTGGTCGTGGTACTGCGAGAGGACACCGTCGTAGTGGCCCTCCAGCAGCCGGTGGAACACCGAGTCCGCCGGCACGGGGCCGGTGACCTCGGCGCCGCCGGCCCGCGCCCGCTGCACGGCCGGGGTGAGATGGCGGATCTCCTCGTCGCCGAACGCGCCGTTCTCGCCCCCGTGCGGGTTGATCGCGGCCACGGCCAGCCGGGGCTCGTCGTGGCCGAAGACGCGCAGCGCCGTGAGCGCCTCCCCGATCTGGGCGATCTGCTGCTCCTCCGTGGTCTGGTCGAGCGCCTGGCGCAGCGACACGTGCCGCGTGGCGAAGAAGATCTTCTTCCCGCGCACCACGAACATCGTGTTCTGCCGGGTCACTCCGGTCAGCGCGCCGAGCATCTCGGTGTGCCCGAGGTGCTCGCTGCCCGCGGCCCAGATGGCCTCCTTGTTGATGGGACCGGTGACGACGCCGGAGACGAGCGTGTCCATGGCGGCCCGGGTGGCCACCTCGATCGCGCGCACCGCCGCGCGGCCGGCCCTGCGGTCGACCTCGCCCCACGGCAGTTCGGTGTCGCCCAGGACACCGATGTCGTAGCAGTCGATGACCCCCGCACGGGGCGCGGGGAGGTCCCAGGAGCTCAGGGCGCGCACCTCGACATCGAGTCCGCACACCGCCGCGGCTCGGCGCAGCACCGCCGGATCGGCGACGGCGACCCCGCGCGCGGGCGCCGATCCGCCCGCGTCCGCGAGCGTGCGCACGGTGATCTCCGGGCCGATCCCCACCGGATCGCCGACGGTGAGGGCCAGGGTCGGACGTTGGGTCACGGTTGTTCTCCTCCTGTGGTCTCGCGGAGCTCGCCACGATGCGGCTCTGCTCTCACGCGGGCGCGGCGGCCCGCGTTCGGTTCAAATCCCGGCGTGCACCCGCCGGCGGCGCGACCGGGCGGTGTGCCGCAGATGGCGCAGGCATTCCACAGCGGTGTCGTCGTCGCCGACCAGCCCGCCTTTGGTGACGATCGGTGCGCCGTCGAGCGGCCCGCCCACCAGTGTCCCGTGCACGGCCAGCGGGACGACCTCGCCGCCCACGTCGAGCGCGTGCGTGCCCAGCGCATCCAGTACCGCCCCGGTGATGTCGCCGCCGCTGGTGTAGAGGCCGCTGGGCGGGCGTTCGCCGGCCGCGCCGACACTGTCGGCGACCACCCGCGCCAGCAGCCGGGGCAGCGCACGGCGCGCTCCCTCCGCCATCTCGACGATGGCACCGCTGCTCGCCACCGTGCGCACCATGACGACCTCGGGGAACGCGCGCTCCGTGAGCAGGGTGCGCAGGTCGGCGGCGAGGGCCGCACGGTAGCCGCCGTCCCCGAGGGTGAGCTCGGCGGCGTCGACGTCGACACAGGTCGCCGCGGTGGTACCGCGGACACGCTCAAGCTGGCGGCGGGTCAGTTCGGTGGCGCTGCCGACCACGGCGAGCAGCGGCCCCGCTGCCTCCCGGCACCGGATGTTCAGCGCGGCGGCGAGCAGGGCGCCGCAGGGGCCGGGGTCGACCGCCACCCACACGGTTCTGTCCTTCTCGTGGACGTGCGCGGCCGCCGTGGCGATGGCCGAGAGATGGTCCTCGACCAGGGCGTCGCACAGCACGACGGGGTGGTCGCCCTCGGCCAGCCGGTCGGCCAGTCCCGGCGCGGTGACCTGGCTGATCGGCACGCGCCCGACCGGGAGCCGGGTCTGCTGGGCGAGAATGTCGGCGACCACGCTGGTGCGGATCGGGGCGGCGGGGTCGAGCGCCAGCTCGGTCCGCTCCAGCGGGTGGCCGTCCAGCAGTTGGACACCGTCCACGGTCGCCCGGCCGGAGGCGGGGTGGGCCGGTGCGAGCAGCACCCGCACCGCGACCTCGGCGGGCACCCGGTCCCGGACGGCGCGCCAGGCCGCCTCCACCTCGGCCCCGATGTTGCCCCGCAACGTGGTGTCGGTGCGCTTCACGACGAGCCGCACCGGCCAGACCGCCGCGATGGCGTCGCGGACCAGTTCGGCGGCGCGGGCCGCCGGGAGGTGCCGGCTGCCGGTGTTGGCCACCACGACGTCGTAGCCGGCGCCCGCCGAGCCCACACGCGCCGGGTCCAGGGTCACCACGCTCAGCCCGGCCCGGGCGAACCGCGCACCGGTGGCGTTGGCGCCGGTGAGGTCGTCGGCGACAACGAGGACCTGTGCCATAACCGCCTCTTATCCCAGGATGAGCGCCGCTATGCCCAGCAGCGGAAGGCTCGCGGCCCACAGCAGCGTGGTCATCCCCGTCCACATCTTCATGGCGGCTCCGCCGGAGAGTCCGGTGAAGCGGGTCACGACCCAGAAGTAGGAGTCGCTGACGTAGGAGAAGACGAACGATCCGGCGCACGCCGACAACGCGGCCAGAGTGGGGTCGAGGCCGCTCGCCTCGACGAAGGGCTGGCTGAGGGTGGCCGCGGTGATGATGGCCACGGTGCCGGACCCCTGGGCGACGCGCACGAAGGTCGCGATCAGGAACGGCATGAGGAACAGCGGGAACGGCCAGCCGGCCACCGCGTCGGCGAGGGCGTCACCGACCCCGGACTGCCGCAGCACCTCGCCGAAGGCGCCGCCCGCCCCGGTGATGAAGACGATCATTCCGGCGGACGCGGCGGCCGCGGTCAGCCAGCTCAGGACGGTCGTGCGGTCGGTGCCGCGGCGCGGCAGCAGGTAGACGGCGACGACCAGGCCGATCAGCAGGGCGATCGCCGGTTCGCCGACGAACCCGAACACGCCGGCCAGCCGGGTGTCCGGCGCGAGCGCCTCGGTGAAGGTGTTACCGACGATGAGCAGCAACGGCAGCAGCAGCGGGATGCCGGCGCTGAACGCGCTGACACCGGGGTCGCCCGGCTCCTCGCTGATGTCGCGGCCGTCCTTGGTCAGCGGGGAGGACACGCCGGCGCCGCCTTTCCCGGTCGCCCCGGTACCGGCCTCCTCGGCACGCAGGCCGGGCACGAGCGCGGGGTCGATCCGGGACTCCAGCCGCGGCCCCATGATGCGCGCATACGCGATCACGACCGGGACCAGCGGGATGACGAACAGGATCCCCGCCAGGATGACGGTGCCCAGGTCGGCGCCGAGCAGGCCGGCCGCGGCCAGCGGGCCCGGTGTGGGAGCCACCATGTGGTGGGTGAGGGCCAGCCCGCCCGCGAGCGCGAGGGACATCGTGACGAGCGGCCTGCCGTACCTCTGGGCGATCGAGCGCGCCAGCGGGTGCAGGATCACGTAGCCGGAGTCGCAGAACACCGGGACGGAGACCACCGAACCGGTGGCGGTCATCGCGACGTCCTCGCGGCCCTTGCCGGCGAGGCGCACGAACAGTTTGGCCAGAGCGTCGGCACCGCCGCTCTCTTCGAGGACTTTGCCGATCATCACCCCGAGGGCGATGACGATGCCGATGCCCGCGAGGGTGTCGCCGAAGCCGGTGGTCAGGTGTTCGATCAGATCCGTTATTGGGACGCCGGCGATGACGCCGGTGACGAGGGCACCGGTCAGCAGCGCCACGAAGGCGTCCAACCGGGACCACAGGACCAGCGCAACGACGGAGGCGACACCGAGGACGAGGGCGGCGAGCAGGTGCGGTTCCATGCCCGATCTCCAGTGCTAGTGCGGGGGCGGGGGTGAGGTGCCCAAGGGCACGACGAGGGGGGTGCAGTGCGGGTCGTCGGAGAGCGATTGCAGGCCATCCTCGGTGATCGCGTCGTCGGTGATCACCGTGTAGGGGCCGGGGGCCACCGCCCAGTGCGGGTAGGGCGCGGCGCCGATCTTGCTGGAGTCCGCGACCACAACGGCGTGCCGGGTGTTGCGGAAGTGCGCTTCCTTGACCGCGGCGAGATCGGCACTCGAACAGTTGACGCCCTTGCCGGGCCGCAACCCGTCGGCGCCGATGAACGCGATGTCAGCGGTGAGGCGGTCCAGAACGGCACGGGTGTGGTCGCCGACCATCGAGCCCCGCCGGTGCCGCAGCCGCCCGCCGGCGACGATGAGCTCGACGCCGGTGGCGTCGTGCAGCGCCCACAGCGGTCCGGTCCCGTTGGTGACCACGGTCAACCCGGTCCGCTCCGCGAGGAGTTCGGCGACGAAGGTGGTGGTGCTGCCGGCGTCCAGCAGCACGCACGCGCCCTCCTCGACCATCCGCGCGGCACGGTCGGCGATGCGGCGCTTGGCAGGAGCGTGCTGTCGGCTCTTCTGGGTCCATGAGAGCTCACCGGCGAGCCCCGCCGGTACCGCACCCCCGTGGGTGCGGACGATTTTCCCGGCCGACTCCAGGTCACCGAGGCCCCGGCGGACCGTGGACGGGCTCACGCCCAGCGCCTCCGCGAGGTCCTCGACGCGCTGGACCCCGTCCAGGACGGCGTCCAGCAGCCGCTGATGGCTACGCATCTTGTTGCTCATTTCGCGCATGTTAAGCGTTAAGTATGCGCGTTTTGTGCAGTTGGGGCAAGGGGTGTTCGTTCGGTTTTCGCCCCTCTCCAAGAGCAATGGCGCCATGTGCGGTGGGCGGAGTGTTTGCGTGTTTCGCGCACTGCTGTCGGCGCCCATTGGCGGCCGCCGCCGCTCCTGAGCGGGCCGGCCGCACGTTTGACAAGAGAGCGGTCGGTCAGAGAGGCCCGATGACAAGGGCAACCGAGGGGGACTCCATGACAGAGGAAACCGTGCGGGAAGCGGCGGAGCTGTCCGGGAAGACGGCCACCGGGTACGACCGGGTCGCGATCATCACCGGGGCGGACAGCGGCATCGGCAACGCGACGGCCGTGGCCCTCGCCGCGGAGGGGTTCGACATCGGTATCACCTTCAACACCGACGAAGAGGGTGCGAGGCAGACCGCGGAGGAGGTGAAGCAGCTCGGACGCGGCACGGCGGTGCGCCGCCTCGACCTGAAGGACCCGCTCGCCGCCGCCCGCGAGGTCGGCGAGATGGCCGACGAGCTCGGCGGGCTCGGCGTCCTGGTGAACAACGCGGGGGTCGGCACGAGCCGGCACCTCATGGACACGGAGTACCGGGAATGGCGGGACACCCTGGCCATCGATCTCGACGGGCCGTTCACGTGCTCGCAACTGGCCGCCCGGCGCATGGCCGACACGGGCCGCGGAGGCAGGATCATCAATGTGACGAGCGTGCACGAGGCCTATCCGCGAATCGGTGCCGGCCCGTACTGCGCGGCAAAGGGCGGGCTGCGCATGCTCACCCGGATGCTGGCGCTGGAGCTGAGCGCGTACGGCATCACGGTGAACGCGGTGGCCCCCGGAGAGATCGCCACCCCGATGACCGGGCAGCACAACGAGATGCCGACTCCGGGCAGCCGCCCCGGGTACCCGCTGGCGCGTCCGGGCCACGCCTACGAGGTCGCGGCGGCGATCGCGTTCCTCGCCCGGCCGGAATCCTCCTACGTCACCGGCGAGTCGCTGTACGTCGACGGCGGTCTCACCATGATGGGCCCGCAGGCGGCCGGGGCGGTGCGGTCGTCGGACTGGCGGGCCGGCTGACGCACCGGCCTCCGAGGCGCACCTCCGCTCCGGACCGCTTCGGGCGCCTTCCGGAACGGGCGGCGGAGGGGCCGGCACTCACCGCCTCTGGAGGAAGCCGGCGAGCCGCTCCCACGGCCAGGTGTTGATGACGTCGTCGGCGCCGAGCCCGCCGCGCTGGGCGGTGCCGACGCCGTAGCGCATGAAGTCCAGGTGTGGCGCGGCATGCGCGTCGCTGTCGACGGCGAAGACGACGCCGAACTGCCGGGCCAGCCGGATGTGGTCGGCCATCAGGTCGAGCCGGTCGGGAGCACCATCGATCTCCAGGGCGGTGCCCGTCCGCGCGCACGCCCGGAACACCTCTTCGAGGTCGACATCGACCGGAGGCCTCCGGCCGATGATCCGCGTGGTGGGGTGGCCCAGGATCTTGACATGGGGGTTCTCGCACGCCCGCACGAACCGGCGGGTCATCTCCGCGCGCGGCTGGGTGAAGTGCGAGTGCACGGACGCCACGCAGACGTCGAATCCGGCGAGGAACTCCGCGGGCCAGTCGACCTCGCCGCCGGGGCCGATGTTCAGTTCGGTGCCGTGCAGTACACGCATGTCGTTGTAGGCGCCGTCCAGTTCGCGGATCCGCTCGCGCTGGTCCAGCATCTTCTCGTCGGACATGCGGTGCATGTACAGGTCGGGCGCGTGATCGGTGACCGCGTAGTAGGCGTAGCCGCGGTTCGCGGCCGCCGCGACCATCTCGTCGAGCGGCGCCAACCCGTCGGTGAGGTCGGTGTGGGTGTGCAGGTCGCCGCGGATTTCGTCGCCGGTCACGAGGATGGGAAGCGCGCCGCGCTGCGCCGCCTCGATCTCGCCGGCGTCCTCGCGCAACTGCGGCGGAATCCAGGGCAGGCCGAACCGGTGGTAGACGTCGTCCTCGGTCTCGGAGACGAGCTTCTCACCGGTCCCGGCGTCGAAGAGGCCGTACTCCGACAGTTTGAGCCCGCGGTGGACGGCGATCTCGCGGAGGCGGATGTTGTGGGCCTTGGACCCGGTGAAGTACTGCAGGGCGGCTCCCCAGGTCTCGGGCGGCACCACCCGCAGGTCGATCCGCGCCCCGCTGGGCGTGCGCACCGAGGTCTTGGTCTCGCCGCTCGCGATCACCTGGTCCACCAGTGGAAGTCGCCGGAAGGCCTCCATGATCGGGGCGCTCTGCCGCGAGGCCGCCAGGACGTCGATGTCTCCGATGGTGTCCTTCATCCGGCGCAGCGAACCGGCGTAGGAGCACCGGCGGCAGCCCTCGATCGCGGACAGTTCCGCGACCACGCGTTCGGCGGTCTCCAGCGCCTCGCCGAGCGATACGCGCTCCCTCGCCTCGCGCAGCAGACTGATGCCGCCGAGCAGGTTCTCCTCGGTCTTGGGGCCGAAACCGCGCAGACCGCGCAGTCGGCCTGCCCGGATCGCCTCCTCCAGGGCGTCCACGGAGGCGACGTCGAGTTCCTCGTACAGGACCATGGCGGTCTTGGGGCCGAGCCCGGGGACCCGCGTGAGTTCCCGCACGCCCGCGGGGATCTTCGCGCGCAGCCGCTCGACCTGCGGGATGCTGCCGCCGGCCAGGTACTCTTCGATCTTCGCCGCGATGGCCGTGCCGACGTTCGGTATGGCCCGAATCCCGTCGGGATCGAGCCGGGCGAGGTCCGTGGAGTGGCCGGCCACCGCTCGGGCGGCCTTCTCGTAACCCCGGACCCTGTAGGCGTCGCCGCCGGTGATGGCGAGAAGGTCGGCGTACTCCTGCAGCAGGGCCGCGACTTCGTCGTTGACCCGCATCCCCGTTGTCCCCTCCGCGGCGAGGCCTACCCGGGCGGCAGTGCCCTCCGGCTGCGCCGGTCCGCGTCCGCCATCACGCGGAAACGTGGTCGCGCAGCCCCGTCTGCCCCTCGGCGACCGCGCAGTGAGCGCAGCAGAAGACGTGCTCACCGGCCTCGACCCCGTGGCCGATCACCCGGCAACCGCAGTGCTCACAGGACGGCGCCAGCCGGTGTATCGCGCATTCGAAGCTGTCGAAGGTGTGGCTCTGCCCGGCCATACGCACTTCGAAGGCCCGTTCGTACTCGTTTCCGCAGACCTCGCAGGCAGCCATTGGATCCCCCCGATCCGGACGCCCTTCATCCCTGAATGCACTTTGGCTGCCCCGGTGGTCGGGCGGTCAAACATGGCCTTCGTGGCCGCCGTCCAGTGGGGCACCGAGACGCTCCCGCCACCGCACGGCCGTCAGCCCCGCTCGGACCCACCGCTGTGTACGGCCGCGGCCCTGGCCAGCAGAGCCGCCACCTCGGCGTCGGAGGTCTGGGAGAAGTCCCGGTAGAACTGGCCGATGGCCGAGAAGGAGCGCGGCGTCTCCGGACAGACGACCTCGTCGATGTCCTCGGCCTTCCGCAGCCGCGCGATGGAGTCGGCAGACCCCACGGGCGCCGCGAGGACCACGCGGGCCGCGCCCCGCGCCCGCGCCACCTGGCAGGCGGCGTGGGCGGTCGACCCCGTCGCGATACCATCGTCCACCACGATCACGACCCGCCCTTCCACGGGCACCTGCGGACGGTCCCCGCGCAGCCGGCGTATGCGGCTCTCCAGCTCCGCTCGTTCGCTCGCCTCCACCCTGGCGATCTGCTCCGCGCTGACCTCGGCGAGGCTGACCACGCGGTCGTTGATCACCCGCACGCTTCCCTCGCCAATGGCGCCCAGCGCCAATTCCGGCTGGTGGGGGACACCGAGCTTGCGGACGACGATCACATCCAGCGGCGCGCTGATCGCCGCGGCGACCTGGAAACCCACGGGCACTCCACCGCGCGGCAGAGCCAGAACGACGGCGTCTTCGCCTTTCAGATGCTCCAGTTCCGCGGCGAGGCGCCGTCCCGCGTCCTCCCGGTCAGTGAACAACGACATCACGGACTCCTTCCCCGGTCTTCCGCGTTCCCCTCTGATCCTGGGTAGTCGCCACGTCAACACGCGAGAAAGGGCCTGTGTCGGCGGTGGCCGCTCTCCTCCTATGCCAACGAGATCTCCACACCCGCGCAGGTGAAACCTCCCGTACCGCCTGAAAGGGCGGTGCCACGGGCGGAGGCGGTGCTGTCCCGCCCGGCCGGCGGCCGGTGTGCTGGCGATCTTCCGCTTCCAGGAGCCGGACGAGGTCGACTTCGATGTCGACCTGCGGAAGTTGCGGGGCCGGCAGCGACTCGACGTGTTCTGCGGTCTTCTGCGGGCGACCGGGCGGCGGCTGGGCGAACCGGTGCTGATGGAGCCGGAAGGGGACCGCGGCCGTCCGGTGCTCGGGTTCGATGTTGCAGCCGATCAGGTCGTTCTCCTGGCCGAGCCGCCGGTCATGTGACCGCTGCGGCGGTCCGGCGGAGCTCAGGGGCGGCGGGTTTCCGGCCATCCCTGTTGATAACGGACCTATGGGATTCCCGGGAGTATTCCGGGAGTCTGTATATAGCCGCCCCGCCTCTTACGTCTCTGCGGTTAACGAACCGCGCTTCATAGGCAAACCGGGCGCATCTCCTTGCCGTCGTGTATCGCCGTTATTCCAGGTTGATTGGCTTGATCTGCGAATATCGTGAAGAGTTAGCGTGGAACGCGTTTTTTGCTAAGCTGACCTCCGAATCAGCGGTTCATTCGTGGAAAGAGCGGAAAACTGCCGTTGTAGTGCAGAAATCCCTATGACCTCGGTGTTCCGGTGGGGCGCTTGTGCGTTCTGGGGGCGATTTCCTATTGTCCGTCGATCGAAGGAAGCGATGCCTTGTCGTTGAGTGAGAACGCCGAGAACTTCACCTGGCTGGTCTCCAACTTCGTCTCCGAAGTGAGCGGGGTTGAGCACGCCATTGTGGTCTCGTCCGACAGCCTGCTGCTGACCGCCTCCCAGGACTTTCCGCGGGAGTACGCGGAGCAGCTCTCTGCGGTCGTCAGCGGGTTGAGCAGCCTGACGGAGGGCGGCGCTCGGATGTTCGCCAAGGGAGAGTGCGAACAGCTCATCGTCCGCATGAAACGCGGCCACCTGCTCATGACGGCGATCAGCGACGGTTCCTGCCTCGCGGTGCTCAGCTCCTCCGAAGCGGACATGAAGATCGTCGGCCACCAGATGGCGCGGCTTGTGGATGACGCCGCCCACGTTCTCACGCCGCAGGTGCGCTCCCAGCTCCGCGAAACGGTGGGGAGCTGAGGGCGCGTGGTGCAGGAAGCTCCCCGGCCTGACGGGCGAAGGGGGTCGTACAGCTAGTGGGCTACCAAAGGCGCAAGAGGAGCCGCGTCCGTCCCTACACCTTCACGGGCGGGCGGACGAGATCGCGCCATCCGCTCATGGTGCACACCATCATTTCGACCGTGGACGACGGCCAGGATCCGCCCGGGAACCTGTTGCCCGAGTCCCGGAACATCTACCTGCTGTGTCGGGAATCGCGTTCCGTCGCCGAAATCTCCGCGAAGCTGGAACTCCCTTTGGGGGTCACCCAGGTGCTGCTCAGTGATCTCGCGGAACAGGAACTCGCCTACATCCACCCGACCATCACCGGTGACGGCCCATCGGACACCCAGCTCCTCGAGAGGGTGCTTCGTGGCCTCCAGCGGCTCTTCTAGGGATGACCGACCAGGTGATCGGAGCCCTGGCTTCGAGGTCCGCCAAGGCCCTGTGCAGGTGCCGGGCTGAAGGCGCTGCTCCGCTATGCTCTGGACGGCGACAGGGCTGCTGAGCCCGCCAGCCGGCTTGCCAATCCTGTCCAGCGCTTCTCTCCTCGGGGCGGATACCCGCCCCCGCTGTCGCCCCCCGAGAAGGAAACTTCAGATGCGCAAGGTTCTCGTTGTCGGTGCAGGGCACTCAGGCCTTCATCTGGCCCACGGCCTGCTGGATCACGGGTACGACGTTACGGTCATCACCAGTCAGACCTCCACTGAGATCCGCACCGGCAGACCCGCGATCACGCAGTTCACGCCGCCGACCGCGCTGGAGTACGAGCGCGAGCACCGCCTGGACTTCTGGAGCCCGCAGGCCCCGAAGATCGACATGTTCAAGCTGCACCTCTACCCTCCCGACGCGCCATCGGTGGCTATCAAGGGGAAGAGTGGGAGAGGCGAGTCCTACACGATATCGGTCGATCGCCGTGTCAAGATCGCCGACTGGCTCGAATACTTCGAGGACCGTGGCGGCAAGGTCGTCATCCACGGTGTGACAGTCACCGATCTCGATTACTTCTCCCGGATGTTCGACCTTGTCGTGGTCGCGGTGGGAGGTGGCGAGCTGGGGGAGCTGTTCGACGCCGACACCTCCCGCTTCAGCGGTGCTCGTCCCCGGGTGATCGCGCAGGCGAACATCTATGGCGTTGAGCCCGATCCCGGTGAGAGCGAGGACATCGGGTGGGCCGGGGGTGCGGCTGGTGCGGGCAACTTCATCTTCATCCCGACCCTCACCGCCGAAGGGCCCTGTCACTCCCTGTTCCTCGTCGGCAAGCAGGGCGGTCCGATGGACGCCTGGGCGGACCGGCCGGCTATGGGGGAGCAGTTACGCCGGATGAAGGAGCTTCTGCGCAGGTACGCCCCGCACTACTACGAGCGGTGCAAGGACGCACAGCTGGTCGACGGCAAGAGCACGTTGATCGAGGACCTCACCCCGCAGGTGCGCGCCCCGGTGGGCACCCTGCCATCGGGAGGGCTCGTCCTGGGAATCGCCGATGTCGTGATCACCATGGACCCCTTCAGCGGGCAGGGCTGGAACAATTCCATCCGGTGCGCGGAGAGTTACCTGGAGAACATCGTCGGACACGGGGACCGAACCTTCGACCGGGAGACCCTGACGTTGATATTCGAGAAGTTCTGGGAGTACGGGCTTCCGGTGCAGCAGTGGGCCGAAATGCTCTCCACGTTGTGGGAACCGGGGCTTCCCGAGCACTTCCAGGAGATGGTGGACGGGGCCCTGAAGTACCAAGAGATCGCCGACCGTTGGATCCAGGGGTGGGACTATCCGCCTGACTACCAGAACTGGCTTTTCGACCCTGATCTGGCGCGTAGGTACCTGGCGGAGGTCGAGGCGTCGCACGCCTCGTGAGAGCGGTCCGGGACGCCTAACGTTCCGGGGCACGGCCCGGGAGTCCGTCGACGGACTCCCGGGCCGAATACTGTTCTGGGCGGCATCAAAAGTAGGGGCCCCCGACCCTAACCGATATGTCTGTGTCCGAAACAAACCACCCGTTGTCACATATCTGAGCAGGGGTTATGATCCTAGCGAAGTTCGTACTGATAAGTAACGCATGTGAACCAGTGTGACTCTCGTCTTAAAAATCCGCTTTGTCGCTTTTGAGTGTTCGTCGTCAATGCCCAGCTCCGCCTTTGGCCAGACCTCCAGGCATGTGATCCCGCCGCGACAGCCACGTGTTGAATCCCCCGTTCCACCGCGCCGCCAGGCCCTGGTTAGGAGATCGTCATCACGGCAGGAGCCCGCATTCGCGTGTGTCCGCCGATCCGCCCTGTCGAGCCGTCTTCGACGTGTCCGAGACTGACGGGAATTGAACGGACGCGGAGGTTGCAGAAGAATTTTCAATTCTGGCCGCCGTTCCGAATCGGAGCGAGTGTCCGGCCTTGCTGAAAGTCGTTCTGGGAAGCTGTTTCGAACGGCTTCGGATCCGGATTTTGCATTCTCTATACCTCGGTGGATGAGTAGTGATGAGAGTGGTAAAACGTGTTGCCGGTTTATCTGAAATTCGCCGTTTCCGAATCCGGGGAGTCGGCTGCGTCGACCAGAGACATCGCGGTCATCGGTATGTCATGCCGCCTACCGGGTGCTTCCGGTCCGGCGCATTTCTGGAACCTGTTGAGAGAGGGCGGGGAGGCGATAACGGACCCGCCGGCCGGCAGGTGGGAGGATGTCGGCTCAACGGATGACTCGTCCGGCCCCCGGCGGGGCGGTTTCCTCGATCACATCGACCACTTCGACGCCGCATTCTTCGGTATCTCCCCGCGAGAGGCCGCGGCGATGGACCCGCAGCAGCGATTAATGCTGGAACTGGGGTGGGAGGCCCTGGAGGACGCTCGCATTCCGCCGGATGAGCTGCACGGCAGCCAGGCGGGCGTGTTCATCGGCGCCATCGCCGACGACTATGCAGCAATGCAGAGCCGCTACGGAGTGGAGGCCGTGACCCACCACAGCATGACCGGCCTGCACCGCAGCATGCTCGCCAACCGAGTGTCCTACACCCTGGGGCTGCACGGGCCCAGCCTCACTGTGGACACCGGCCAGTCCTCCTCGCTGGTGAGCGTGCATATGGCATGTGAGAGCCTGCGCCGTGGCGAATCGAGGCTGGCCATTGCGGGCGGGGTGAACCTGAACATTGCGGGCGAGGCCACGGCACGCGTTGCCAAGATCGGTGGACTCTCGCCGGACGGGCGCTGCCACACATTCGACGCGCGCGCCAACGGTTACGTCCGAGGCGAAGGCGGCGGGGCGGTGATTCTCAAGCCGCTGCACCAGGCCCAGACCGACGGCGATCGGGTCTACTGCGTCATCCGGGGCGGCGCGCTGAACAACGACGGTGCTACCGAGGGCCTGACGGTGCCTGGGCAACGCGGACAGGAACAGGTGCTGCGGGAGGCGTGTCTACGCGCCGGAGTTGAACCGCGCGCCCTCGACTTCGTCGAATTGCACGGGACCGGGACACCGGCCGGTGACCCGGTGGAAGCTGCGGCTCTGGGAGCGGTGCTGGGCGCCGCGAGACCGTCCGGATCCCCGCTCCCGGTGGGGTCGGCGAAGACCAACGTGGGTCACCTGGAAGGGGCCGCGGGGATCGTGGGTCTCCTCAAGGCGGTGTTGAGCATCGCGAACCGGGAGCTTCCCCCCAGCCTGAACTTCGAGACGCCCAACCCCCGCATCCCATTGGACGAACTGGGCTTATGTGTTCAGAGCGAGCTGCGGGCGTGGCCGGAGCGAGAACGTCCGTTGACCGCCGGAGTCTCGTCGTTCGGTATGGGCGGAACCAACTGCCATGTGGTGCTGGCCGGACCGCCGGCGGTGGGCAACGGCTGCGCTCCCAAGGAGAGCGCCGACAACCCGGAGCCCGCGCGGACCCTTCCCTGGCTCGTCTCCGCCAAGAACGAGCAGGCGCTGCGCGCGCAGGCCGGACGGCTCCACGCGTTCATCTCAGCCGGCACCGCACTCGAACCCGCCGATGTGGGGTTCTCACTGGCCACCACGCGCTCGATGTTCGAGCGAAGAGCGGGCGTGGTCGCCGCCGACCGTGACGGTTTCCTCGCCGGCCTGGCAGCTCTGGCGAAAGGAGAACCCGCACCGGGAGTGGTGCGCGGATCCCCTTCCGAGGGAGGGCTCGCCTTCCTCTTCCCCGGTCAGGGCTCCCAACAGGTGGGGGCGGGACGGCGACTGCACGAGCTGTACCCCGTGTTCGCCCGGGCGTTCGACGATGTCTGCGCCGAACTTGATGGACGGCTGCCCAGAAGCCTCCGCGATGTCATGTGGGCCGAGAAGGGCTCAAGCGACGCTGCCCTCTTGGATCAGACTCAGTACACCCAGCCTGCGTTGTTCGCGCTGGGCGTTGCGATGTACCGGCTGATGGAGTCATGGTCGGTGTGTCCAGCTCATCTCGCCGGGCACTCCATCGGCGAACTCGCCGCAGCCCACGTGGCCGGGGTGCTGTCGCTGCCCGACGCATGCGCGCTGGTCGCAGCGCGTGCTCGGCTGCTGCAGCAGTGTCCGAACGGGGCGATGATCGCGGTGCAGGCCAGTGAGGAGGATGTCCTTCCCCTCCTGGAAGGCCAGGGCCGGCGGGCCGGGATCGCCGCGGTCAACGGTCAGGAGTCCGTGGTCGTCTCCGGTGAGGAGGCGACGGTCAGCGGGATCGCGGAGCAGTTGGCCCGCCGGAACCACAAGATCCGGCGACTCAAGGTCAGCCACGCGTTCCACTCTCCGCTCGTGGAACCGGTCCTGGCGGAGTTCCGCGCTGAGACTCAGCAGCTGACCTTCGAGGCCCCGCGTGGTCCGCGCATCGTGTCGACGCTGACAGGGCGGCTCGCAACGGCCGAGCAGCTCTGCTCGCCGGACTACTGGGTGGAGCATGTCCGGCGGCCGGTCCGGTACGCCGACGGTGTGGCCACCCTGCACGACGAGGGCACCCGGGTGTTCTGCGAGCTCGGGCCCGGCGGCGCCCTGGCCACCATGGGGCACGAGGCGTGCGGCGACACTGGTGCGGTATTCCTGCCCGGCCTGCGCGACGGTGCTGAAGAGCGCTCGATCACCGCCACACTCACAGGGCTGTATGTCAACGGCGTCGACGTCGACTGGCGAGCTGTGTTCGAGGGTCGGGGACGGGTCGTGGATCTGCCCACCTACACGTTCCAGCGGCGGCGCCACTGGTTCGAGGCGCCCGCGAACGGCGTGGTCGACGCGCCGCGGGGCGCGGCAGACGGCGGCGCACGGCCGTCCGATGGAGCCGAGGCCGACGACGGCGAAGACGAAGGGGAGCAGGCGCCGATCCGAGGCCTGCTGGAGATGCCCAAAGCACGGCAGGAGCAGACCGTACACGAGCTGGTGCGGGTGAATACGGCGATCGTGCTGGGACACGACTCGCCGGAGGAGATCCGGACCACGCAGACGTTCCGGGACATGGGGTTCGATTCGGTCATGGCCGTGGAGCTGCGCACCCGGCTGGCCGAGGCCACCGGGCTGCGGCTGCCCGCGGCACTGCTGTTCGACCACCCCACACCCGAGGATCTGGCCGGCCACCTCTGCGTCCAGCTTCTGGGAGAGGTCGCCCCCGCATCCGAAGACGCCCCCGAGGCTGCCGGCGATCTGGGAGAGCCGATCGCCATCGTCGCCATGAGCTGCCGTTATCCCGGCGGCGCGGACTCCCCGGAGGAGCTGTGGCGGCTGGTCGAGCAGGGGACGGACGCGATCTCGGAGTTCCCCACGAACCGCGGCTGGGACCTCGACGCACTGCACGGCCCCGGCCGCATGGAATCCGGGGGCTCGGCCACCCGGCACGGCGGGTTCCTGCACGAGGCCGATGAGTTCGACGCCGCCTTCTTCGGGATCAGCCCGCGGGAGGCCGCGGCGATGGACCCCCAGCAGCGGCTGCTCCTGGAGGCGTCGTGGGAGGCGTTCGAACGGGCCGGTCTCGTCGCCGACGGGTTACGAGGCCGGCGGATCGGGGTGTTCGTCGGTGCGATGGCGGCCGATTACGGCCCACGCCTGTACGAAGAGCACGAGGAGACCGAGGACTCGGGCGGATATCGGCTGACCGGGGGGACCGTGAGCGTCGCCTCCGGCCGGATCTCCTACGTCTACGGTCTTGAGGGGCCCGCACTCACCATCGACACCGCGTGCTCCTCGTCGCTGGTCGCGCTGCATCAGGCCGTCCAGTCCCTGCGCCGGGGCGAGTGCACGATGGCTCTTGCGGGTGGTGCCGCCGTCATGGGATCTCCCGGAATGTTCGTGGAATTCAGCCGGCAGCGCGGGCTCGCTGCGGACGGCAGGTGCAAGGCGTTCGCGGCGGCCGCGGACGGCACGGCCTGGGGCGAGGGCGTGGGACTGGTGCTGGTTGAGCGGCTGTCGGATGCTCGCCGGCATGGGCGCACAGTGTTAGCCGTGATGCGCGGGAGCGCGGTCAACCAGGACGGGGCGTCGAATGGGCTAACGGCGCCGAACGGCCACTCCCAGCAGCGTGTGATCCGGCAGGCGCTGGCTGACGGCGGGTTGTCAGTGGGCGATGTCGATGTGGTGGAGGCCCACGGGACGGGCACGCGGCTGGGGGATCCGATCGAGGCGCAGGCGTTGCTGGCCACGTATGGGCGGGACCGGCCGTCGGATCGGCCGGTACGGCTCGGGTCGTTGAAGTCCAATATCGGGCATACGCAGGCGGCCGCGGGCGTGGGCGGGGTCATCAAGATGGTGCAGGCGTTGCGGCACGGGACATTGCCGCCGACGTTGCACGTCGATGAGCCGTCGCCGCGGGTGGACTGGTCTGCGGGGGCGCTGGCGCTGTTGACCGAGCCGGTGGAATGGCCGGGCGGTGCAGAACCGCGCCGGGCGGCGATCTCCTCCTTCGGTATCAGCGGAACGAACGCCCACCTCATCATCGAGGAGCCCCCGGCCGAGCAATCCGCCGTTGACGGCACCGAGACGACCACCGTCTCGGGGGCCATCATGGGCGGGGGACCTCTTCCGTGGGTTGTTTGCGCAAGGTCGGGGACGGCGCTGCAGGCGCAGGCCGAGCGGGTGAGTGAGGCGGTTTCGGCCGACCCGGCGATGGCGGCGGCCGATGTCGGGATGTCGCTGGCCACGATGCGTTCGACGTTCGATCACCGGGCGGTTGTGCTGGCCCGGGACCGTGACGGCTTCCTGGACGGCCTGGCCGCGTTGGCTGCCGGGGAGCCGAAGGCCGATGTGGTGCGGGGGGCCGCTGGAACCTCGCAGCGCGTCGTCTTCGTGTTCCCCGGACAGGGGACCCAGTGGCCGGGGATGGCGCGGGAGCTGCTGGAGACCTCGCCGGTGTTCGCGGAGCGGATGGCGGCGTGCTCCGAGGCGCTGGACCCGTTCGTCGACTGGTCGCTGCTTGACGTGGTGCGGGGTGAGCCGGGCGCTCCCTCGTTGGAACGGGCGGAGGTCGTGCAGCCGGTGCTGTGGGCCGTTATGGTCTCGCTGGCCGAGGTGTGGCGTTCGATGGGGGTGGAGCCGGCGGCGGTGGTCGGCCATTCGCAGGGGGAGATCGCGGCGGCGTGCGTGGCGGGGGTGTTGTCCCTGCGGGACGGGGCGACGATCGCGGCGTTGCGCTCCCAGGCGGTGGCCGCCCTTGCCGGAAGCGGCGGGATGGCGTCCATCGCACTCCCGGCGCAGCGGGTTCAGCAGCGTCTGGCGCAGTGGGACGGGCGCGTCCACCTCGCCACTGTTAACAGTCCCGTGTCGACCGTGGCGGCGGGCGAGCCCGACGCGCTGCGTGACCTGGTGGCCGAGTACGAGCCGAGGGGGTCCGGGCTCGGGTGATCGATGTCGACTACGCCTCGCACACGCCGCACGTCGAGGCGATCCGGGAACGGGTTCTGGAGCAGCTGGCGGGGATCGCCCCAGGGGAACCGGAGGTCCCGTTCTACTCCAGTCTCACGGGCGGGGTGCTGGAGGGCGAGCCGCTGGACGCCGGGTACTGGTACCGGGGTCTGCGGCACACGGTGCGGTTCGAGTCGGCGGTTCGGGCCCTGAGCGATGCCGGCCACGAGCTCTTCATTGAGGTGGGGCCGCATCCGGTGCTGGTGGGCGGGATCACCGAGACCCTGGAGGACGCCGGTGCCGCCGGTACGGCGGTGGGGACGCTGCGCCGTGACGAGGGCGGCCAGGAGCGGTTGCTGAGATCGGCCGCTGAGGCGTTCGTGCAGGGCGCCCCGGTCGATTGGGGACGCCTTTTCCAGGGGAGCGGGGCCCGGCGCGTGGATCTGCCGACCTACCCGTTCCAGCGCCGGCGCTACTGGCTCAATGCGCCTAAGGGGGCCGGTGACGCGCGCACCCTCGGCCTGGCCCCTGCCGAGCATCCGCTGCTGGGCACCGCATCCGAGGTGGCCGACGGCGGTGGTGCGCTGCTGACCGGCCGATTGTCGCTGCAGACGCATCCGTGGCTGGCCGACCACGCCGTCGCCGGCACCGTCCTCCTGCCCGGCACCGCGTTCGCCGAACTCGCCATCCGGGCAGGCGACGAAGTGGGATGCGCCAAAGTGGACGAGCTCGTCGTCGAGTCGCCGCTGATTCTTCCGGAACAAGGCGGCGTCCAACTCCAGTTGGTCGTGCGGCCACCGGACGGGTCCGGCCGGTGCGCCTTCAGCGTGCATTCCCGAGGGGAGGACGCGACCGGGGACCGGTGGCAGCGGCACGCCATCGGTGTGCTCAGCGGCACCGGTCAGACACCTCCGCACGACACCCTGCTCCCGTGGCCGCCCGCGGGCACGCTGCCGGTCGACCTCGACAGCGGCTACGAGCGGCTCGCCGGAATGGGCTACGCCTACGGACCCGCGTTCCGCGGGCTTCGATCCGCGTGGCAGCGGGGCGAGGACGTCTATGCCGAGCTCGCCCTGCCCCCGGAACTACAGGACGAGGCCCCCTCGTTCGGTCTGCATCCGGCGCTGCTGGACGCGGCGCTCCACGCGCTCCGACTCGCTCAGGCCTCCACTGACGAGCCGATCCAGCTTCCCTTCGCCTGGAGCGGTGTCTCCCTGCACGCCACCGGCGCCCTCGCCGCGCGCGTGCGCATATCCGCGACCGGGCAGAACAGCGCGTCCCTGCTCGTCACCGATCCCGCGGGCGCGCCTGTGGCGTCGGTCGACAGGCTGGTGATGCAGCCGGTGGCGGTCGAGAAGATCGGCGCCGTTCGCTCTCGCGCGCGGGGTTCGCTCTTCGCGCTGGACTGGGTGCCGGTCCCGCGGCCGCAATCGGAGCCGGCACGCGGCCAATGGGCTTCACTGGGGACGGAGAGCGCGGGGATGGGCGCTGGAGACGCCTATCCCGACATGGCCGCCCTGGGCAAAGCGATCGATGCGGGCGCTCCCGTCCCCGACGCGGTGTTCGCGCCGTGCCCGGTGGTCGGCGCCGCCAAGGACGCGCAGGCGGTACGTTCGGCCACGCTGCAAACGCTGAACACCCTCCAGGCGTGGCTGGCCGACGAGCGTTTCACCGCGTCGCGGTTGGTGCTGGTCACCCGGGGAGCCGTCGCGGTGCGGCCCGGTGACGAAGTCCACGGGCTGGCGCAGGCTCCCATCTGGGGCCTGGTGCGCTCCGCCCAGTCGGAGGAGCCCGGGCGGTCGGTCCTGCTCGATCTCGACGATGTGGGGCCGGAAGTCGTCTCCGAGCACGATGCGGCGCTGCTGGAGCAGGCACTGGCGGCGGACGAACCGCAGCTCGCCCTGCGCGACGGAGACATCTACGCCCCCCGTCTGAGCAGGATCGGTGCGCGAACGGCCGCTGAGCCGCCGGAAGGCGCCGGCGCTGCGGGGACGCCCCTGGACCCCCACGGCACCGTCCTCGTCACCGGCGGAACCGGGACTCTGGGGGGCCTTGTAGCCCGGCACCTGGTGACCGCGTATGGGGTCCGGAACCTTCTCCTGATCAGCCGGAAGGGCGACGCCGCCGAAGGGGTAGCGGAGCTGCGGGCCGGGTTGACGGAACTGGGGGCCCGGGTGTCTGTTCAGGCGTGCGATGCCGCCGACCGCGACGCACTCGCCGCGCTCCTGGCGTCGATCCCCGACGAGCACCCACTGACAGCCGTGGTGCACGCGGCGGGAGTGCTGGACGACACCACGATCGCCTCCCTGAGCGCGGACCAGACCGATCGAGTGCTGCGCCCCAAGATCGACGCGGCACTCAACCTGCACGAGTTGACCGCCGACCGGCCGCTGGCGGCCTTCGTCCTCTTCTCCTCCGCCATGGGCACGATCGGCGGCCCGGGACAGGGCAACTACGCGGCGGCCAACACCTTCCTGGACGCGCTCGCCCACCACCGGATCTCCCGCGGTCTGCCCGCCACATCACTGGCCTGGGGGCTCTGGGAGCAGGCCAGCGGTATGACCGGCCACCTCGGTGATACGGGCGTGGCCCGCATGCGACGGTCCGGGCTCGTCCCCATGTCCTCCGCGCACGCCTTGGCGCTGTTCGACGCGGCCTACGACCTCGGCCGCCCGTACGTGGTCACAGCGCACCTGGACACACAGGCGCCCCCGACCCAGGACGGGCCGCCTCCCTCCGTACTGCGGGACTTGGTGCCCGGCCCGGCCCGCCCTGTCGCGAATTCCGCGCCGACCGAAGCCCCCGACCTGGCCCGGCAGCTCTCGGGCATGACCGGGGCGGAACGGGACCGCGCCCTACTCGACCTGATCCGTGCGCACGCCGCCCAGGTCCTGGGGCACGACACTCCCGACGCGGTCTCACCCGGCCGCCCATTCACCGAGCTCGGGTTCGACTCGCTCACCGCTGTCGAGTTCCGCAACCGGCTCGGCGCGGCGACCGGGCTGCGGCTGCCGGCGACGCTCCTCTTCGATTGCCCAACCCCTGGGGAGGTCGTTCGGGAGTTGCACGGGCGGTTGGCTCCCGAGCCCGCTGCCACGGCCGAAGACGGCGATGAGAAGGACGAAGCACATAGGGCGGTGGAGTCGATCCCGCTGAGCAGGCTCCGCGACTCCGGCCTGTTGGACGCGCTGCTGGATCTCGCCCGCGGCGACAGCGGGGCGGCGGGAGCGGATCCCGGTACTGCGGCCGACTCGATCGACGCCATGAAGGTCGACGATCTTGTCGGCTTGGCATTGGGCGACGACGCCCACGGAGAGGGCGGTGAACTCTGAGATGACGACCGAAAACGACAGACTCGTCGCGGCGCTGCGTTCCTCCCTGAAGGAGAACGAACGCCTGCGGGAGCAGAACCAGCGGCTCGTGGAACGGGCCGCAGAGCCCATCGCGATCGTGGGGATGGGATGCCGGTTCCCGGGCGGGGTGGAATCTGCGGAACAGCTGTGGGACCTGGTCGCGCAAGGAACCGACGCCGTCTCCGAATTCCCGGCCGACCGGGACTGGGACCTGGACCAACTGTTCGCCGACGACCCGGACCAGCCCGGTACGAGCTACGCCCGCGAAGGCGGCTTCCTCTACGACGCCGGCCACTTCGACGCCGGGTTCTTCGATATTTCGCCGCGTGAGGCGCTGGCCACCGATCCGCAGCAGCGGGTACTGCTGGAGGTCGCGTGGGAAGCGCTGGAACGGTCCCGCATCGACCCGGCATCGGTACGGGGAAGCCGCACCGGTGTCTATATCGGCGCGATGGCCCAGGACTACGGCTCACGGGTCCACGAGGCGATGGAGGGCTTCGAGGGCTACCTGGTCACGGGGGACGCCGAAAGCGTCATCTCCGGCCGGGTCGCCTACACCCTCGGCCTGGAAGGGCCGGCGGTCACCGTTGACACCGCCTGCTCCTCCTCACTGGTGGCACTGCACCTCGCCTGCCAGGCGCTGCGACAGCAGGAATGCGCGATGGCGCTCGCGGGAGGCGTCACCGTGATGTCCGGCCCCGAGGTGTTCGTCAAGTTCTCCCGGCAGCGCGGCCTGGCGGCGGACGGCCGCTGCAAGTCCTTCGCCGCCGAGGCCGACGGCACCGGCTGGGCCGAAGGGGCGGGCGTGCTCCTTCTCGAACGACTCTGCGACGCCCAGCGCAACGGGCACCAGATCCTGGGCCTGATCCGCGGCAGTGCCGTCAACCAGGACGGCGCCTCGAACGGGCTGAGCGCTCCCAACGGCCCGTCCCAGGAGCGGGTCATCCGTCAGGCCCTGGCCGCCGCCGAATTGACTCCTGCGGACATCGACGCCGTTGAAGCCCACGCGACCGGCACCCCGTTGGGCGATCCCATCGAGGTCCAGGCGCTCATGGCGGTCTACGGCCCGGACCGGCCCGACGACCGTCCGCTGTGGCTGGGCACACTGAAGTCCAACATCGGCCATGCTCAGGCCGCCGCCGGGGTCGGCGGGGTCATCAAGACGGTCATGGCACTCCGGCACCGGACCCTGCCCAAGACCCTGCACGCCGACCGGCCGTCGCCCTACGTCGACTGGTCCGAGGGAACGGTACGGCCGCTGACCGAGACCAACCCCTGGCCGCAGACGGAGCGCGCCCGCCGGGCCGCGGTATCCGCGTTCGGGATCAGCGGGACCAACGCCCATCTCGTCCTGGAGGAGGCGCCGCCGCGAGACGAGGCCGGCAGTGGTGTTCCGGCGCCGAGCGCGGGCGTCGCGCCGGAGCTGCCGTGGCTGGTCTCCGGGCGCAGTGAAGCGGCCCTTCGCGCCCAGGCGCGGCGCCTGTACGCACGCGTGCGGGAAGATCCCGACGCCGGCATCGCTGATGTGGGGTTCTCCCTGGCCGCTACCCGTACCCACTTCGAGCACCGCGCCGCCGTCATCGCCGGTGGACGCGAACAGCTACTCGAAGGGCTGCGGGCGCTCGGCGAGGGAGAACCGGCGCCGAACACAGTGCAGGGCCTCGTTCCCAGCGACCCGGGAGGCGCCGCCTTCCTTTTCACCGGCCAGGGGAGTCAGCACCCGGGGATGGGCCGCGAGCTCTACAAGGCGTTTCCGGTATTCGCGGAGGCACTCGATGAAATCTGCGCCTACTTTGACGGTCTGCTGGAGCGCCCACTGCGCGAGGTGA
The DNA here is from genome assembly GCF_000981225.1 of Allosalinactinospora lopnorensis. Lineage (GTDB taxonomy): Bacteria > Actinomycetota > Actinomycetes > Streptosporangiales > Streptosporangiaceae > Allosalinactinospora > Allosalinactinospora lopnorensis. The sequence goes on along the minus strand of NZ_LAJC01000004.1, from coordinate 48,791 downwards.
TGTTCGCGCCGGAAGGATCGCAGGACGCGGTCCTGCTGGACCGGACCGGGTTCACCCAACCGGCGCTGTTCGCCGTCGGGGTCGCCCTGTACCGGACGCTGGAACAGTGGGGGATCGCTCCCGCGTACCTCATGGGTCACTCCATCGGCGAGCTCGCCGCCGCGCACGTCGCCGGGATCCTCTCCCTCCAAGACGCGTGCGCCCTGGTCGCGGCCCGGGGACGCCTTGTGGAGGCGTTGCCGCCCGGTGGCGCGATGGTCGCTCTCCAGGCCACCGAGGACGCCGTCCGGGAATCCCTGGCCGGGCGTACGGACGGTGTCGCGGTCGCCGCTGTCGACGGGCCGACAGCGACCGTCATCTCCGGCGACAACGACCCCGTGGTCGAGGTCGCCCGCGAATGGGAGGAACGCGGAACGAAGACCGCCCGGCTTCGGGTCGGCCACGCCTTCCACTCGCACCGGATGGAGCCGGTGCTCGACGACTTCCACCGCGTCGCCCGCGGCCTGTCGTTCCGGCCCCCGAGCATCCCGGTCGTCTCCAACCGCACCGGTCGGATCCTCACCGCCGAAGAGGCCACCGACCCTTCCCACTGGGTTCGGCATCTCCGCGAAACCGTCCGCTTCGGCGACGGCCTGAGCCGGCTCCGGGACAAAGGGGTCGGTGCCTTTCTCGAACTCGGCCCGCACGCCGTGCCTGTGCCGGTGGGCGTGGAACGCCGACCAGCAGGAGGCGGCGCCGGTACCGCTACCGATGCGGCTCCGGCGGAGGTCATCCCGCTCCTTCACGGCGATCACCCGGAACCGCGGTCCCTGATCACCGCTCTGGCCCTGGCCCACACCCATGGTGTCGCCGTCGACTGGGCCACCCTGTTTCCCGGAGCCCGGCCGGTCGACCTGCCCACCTACCCGTTCCAGCGGCGGCGTTACTGGCTGGCCGACCGGCCGGCGACCGCCCGGTCGGCTGGTGCGCCGCATCTTCTCTGACATGGGGCGACGTGGACGGACAACAGTCATATATGTGCCGCGCGGATTGTGGGTAGAGGACTCACCATCAGGCCCTGCCGCCGCGGACGGCAGTGAACGGGAACGGCAGGGCGGACACTCAAGGGGGGAGTCCACATGACCAGTGCGGCGCAGATCATGCACAAGGGCGCCGAGTGCGCCGACGAGAACGAGACCGTGAACCAGGCCGCGCGCAGGATGCGCGATCTTGGAGTAGGTGCCCTGCCCATCTGCGGGGAGGACAGGAGGCTGCACGGGATCCTCACTGACCGCGACATCGTGATCAAGTGCCTGGCCGAGGACAAGGACCCGGCGCAGTGCCGCGTCTCCGAGATGGCGGCCGGCAAACCGTTCTATGTCGACGCGGACGCCGACATCGAAGACGTGCTCCGGCAGATGAAGCAGCATAGGATCAAGCGCCTGCCGGTGATCCGGGAGCACCAGTTGGTAGGCATGATCAGCGAGGCCGATCTCGCGCAGCACCTGCCCGAGGACAAGCTGGGCGAGTTCATCGAGACCATAAAGTCCGGGCCCGCGGACCGCGTGTCCTGACGACCGGGGTGTTCCCGGCGCCGCCCGGATCCGGTCCGGGCGGCGGCCCCGGGAACACGGGTTCAGCGGAGTCAGCAGCAGTCACAGCGGTCGCAGCACTCGCAGCCGGGGTCGGAGCAGCAAGGACACATGACGGTCACCTCCCTCCGGTGTCTGCGCGGTCGGGCGGGCACCAGGTTTCGGAGATGGGAGCCGGACAGTCCGGGCCGAGCTGCTCCAACGTGGTCACCAGCTCCGCGCGCAGCGCGGACAGCCGCTCGACCTCAGTGTCGATCTCGGCGATACGCCGGCGTAGCAGCCCTTCGGCCGGTTCGCACGGGCACACCCCGGTGTCGCGCAGGACCAGCAGCTCCCGGATCTCGGCCAGCCGCAGCCCCAACCGCTGCGTCCCGCGGATGAACCGCAGCCGTTCCACCGCGGCCTCGCCGTAGCGGCGGTGGTCCCCGGACGTACGGGCGGGGGCGGGCAGCAACCCCGTCCGCTCGTAGTACCGGACCGTGTCAGGGCCAACCCCTGCCCGGGCGGCGACCTGGGCGACGGTGTAGGTCTCGGCGACCTGACCAGTCTGCATGAATTCAGGTTAGAAGTCGGAGTGGGGTCCGGGTTCAAGTCTTCCGCGCCGGGAATTTCCGCGGATCCGCATCCGCTTCCTTACTAGCTGGGGCCGCCGGCGCGGACGCCGGGCCCGATGCGCGGGAAAACCCCTTGCCCGCACTCTTATCCTTTGCACTGTATGGAAACGTCGCCGGTGAAATCCCCACTCTCCGAACTCCGCGCACGACTGCCCGAGCTGATGCCGGCCGACCGGCACCGGCTGCGCCGCCGTGTCGACGGGCTGCAGAAGGTGCGCGGCGAGCGCAAGCGGGCGGCCGTCATCGCCGAGATCACCTCCGACATCGAGCGGGCCGAACAGCGTGTCAAGCAGCGGCGCGCGGCCGTGCCGGCGGAGATCCGCTACCCCGAGGCGCTGCCGGTCAGCCAGCGGAAGGACGACATCGCCGAGGCGATCCGCGACCACCAGGTCGTGATCGTCGCCGGCGAGACCGGGTCCGGTAAGACCACCCAGCTGCCCAAGGTCTGCATGGAGCTGGGGCGGGGTGTCCTGGGCACCATCGGCCACACCCAGCCGCGCCGACTCGCCGCGCGCACCGTGGCCGAACGCATAGCCGAGGAGCTGTCGTCGCCGCTCGGCGAGACCGTGGGGTACAAGGTCCGTTTCACCGACCGCTCCGGCGACGACACCCTCGTCAAACTCATGACCGACGGCATTCTGCTGGCGGAGGTCCAGAACGACCGGATGCTGCGCGGGTACGACACGCTGATCATCGACGAGGCGCACGAGCGCAGCCTGAACATCGACTTCCTGCTCGGCTACATCAAGCAGCTGCTGCCGCGCCGCCCGGACCTGAAGGTGATCATCACGTCGGCCACCATCGACCCCGAGCGCTTCTCCCGGCACTTCGGCGATGCTCCGGTCGTGGAGGTCTCCGGGCGCACCTATCCGGTCGAGGTCCGCTACCGGCCGATCGCCGACGAGGACGAGGAGCCGGATCGCGATCAGACGCAGGCGATCTGCGACGCGGTCGACGAGCTCCAGGGCGAGGGGCCCGGCGACGTCCTGGTCTTCCTGAGCGGGGAGCGGGAGATCCGCGACACCGCCGACGCCCTGGAGAGGCGGCGGCTCCGGGACACCGAGATCCTCCCCCTGTTCGCCCGGCTCTCCTCCGCCGAACAGCACCGCGTGTTCGCCCCGCACCAGGGGCGCCGGATCGTGCTGGCCACCAATGTCGCCGAGACCTCGCTGACCGTCCCGGGAATCAGGTACGTGATCGATCCGGGAACGGCCCGCATCTCCCGCTACAGCCACCGCACCAAGGTCCAGCGGTTGCCGATCGAGGCCGTCTCCCAGGCGTCGGCCAACCAGCGCAAGGGCCGGTGCGGGCGCGTGGCCGAGGGCATCTGCATCCGGCTGTACTCGGAGGAGGACTTCCTCTCCCGGCCGGAGTTCACCGACCCCGAGATCCTGCGGACCAACCTCGCCTCCGTCATCCTGCAGATGGCGTCGCTGGGACTCGGCGACATCGCCCGGTTCCCGTTCGTCGACGGTCCGGACCACCGCCAGATCAAAGACGGCGTCCAACTGCTGCAGGAGCTCGGCGCGCTCGATCCGGCCGGGAAGGAAACCGGTCGGAGCCTTACTCCGCTCGGCCGGAAACTGGCGCAGCTGCCGATCGACCCGCGGCTGGCGCGCATGGTGCTGGAGGCCGAGGACAACGGGTGCGTCCGCGAGGTCATGATCATCGCCGCGGCACTGTCCATCCAGGACCCGCGGGAGCGGCCGGTGGACAAGCAGCAGGCGGCCACGGAGAAACACGCCCGCTTCGCGGACAAGAACTCCGACTTCCTGTCCTACCTGAACCTGTGGGAGTACCTGCAGGATCAGCAGAAGGCGCTGTCCGGCAACCAGTTCCGCCGGCTCTGCCGCTCGGAATTCCTCAACTACCTGCGCGTGCGCGAATGGCAGGACATCTACAGTCAGCTCAGGCAGGTGGTCAAGGGCATGGGGGCCACGCTCAACAGCGCCGCCCCCGATCCGAAGAACGTGCACATCTCCCTGCTGGCGGGCCTGCTTTCGCACATCGGGCTGAAGGACCCGGAGAAGCACGAGTACCTGGGCGGGCGCGGCGCCCGCTTCGCGATCTTCCCCGGCTCCTCACTGTTCAAGAAGCAGCCCCGGTACGTGATGGCGGCCGAACTGGTCGAGACGTCCCGGCTGTGGGGGCGCGTGGTCGCCCGCATCGAACCGGAGTGGGCCGAATCGCTGGCGCGGCACGTCGTCAAACGCACCTACAGCGAGCCCCACTGGGAGAAGAAGCGGGGCGCGGTCATGGCCTACGAGCGGGTCACGCTGTACGGGGTGCCGATCGTCGCCGGGCGGAAGGTGCCCTACGGCCGCATCGACCCGGAGACGTCCCGGGAGCTGTTCATCCGGCACGCCCTGGTGGAGGGGGACTGGGACACGCACCACGGGTTCTTCCACGAGAACCGCCGGCTGCTGGAGGAGGTCGAGGACCTGGAACATCGGGCGCGCCGCCGGGACATCCTGGTCGACGACGAGACGCTCTTCCAGTTCTACGACGACCGCGTCGGCACGGAGGTGGTCTCCGCCGCGCACTTCGACACGTGGTGGAAGAAGGCCCGCAGGAGCGAGCCCGACCTGCTCTCGTTCGAGAAGTCGATGCTGATCAACCAGGGCGCCGACGAGATCAGCGAGCAGGACTACCCGGATGTGTGGCGCCAAGGGGAGTTCACCTTCCCGCTGACCTACCAGTTCGAACCGGGGGCCGAGGCCGATGGCGTCACCGTGCACATCCCGCTCACCGTGCTCAACCAGGTCAGCGAGGACGGCTTCGACTGGCAGATCCCGGGACTGCGGGGGGAGCTCGTCACGGCGCTGATCCGCTCGCTGCCCAAACCCGTCCGGCGCAACTTCGTGCCGGTCCCCGATCATGCGAAGGCGGTCCTCGACCGGCTCACCCCGTACGAGGAACCGCTGCAGGACGCGCTGGCGAGGGAACTGTCCCGGATGAGCGGCGAGAGGGTGCCGTCCGACAGCTGGCGGCTGGACACGGTTCCCGGCCATCTACGGATCACCTTCCGGGCCGTCGACGCCGAGAACCGGAAGCTGGCCGAGGGCAAGTGCCTCGACGACCTGCGCGCGCAGCTCAAACCGCGGTTGCAGGAGGCGATCTCGGAGCAGGCCGCGGGCATCGAGAAGGAGGGGCTGACCGACTGGGATTTCGGCCCTCTGCAGCAGACCTTCGAACGCAGGTCGGCCGGTGCGACCGTGAAAGGGTACCCGGCCCTGGTCGACGAGGGCGACAGCGTCGCGATCCGGATCTTCGACACCGAGGACGAGCAGCGGACGTCGATGTGGGCGGGTGTGCGGCGGCTGCTCCTGCTGCGGATCCCGTCACCGGAACCGCTGGTCCGGCGCGGCCTCGACAACAGAAGCAAGCTCGCGCTCAGCCACAACCCGCACGGCGGTATCCCGGCGCTGATGGACGACTGCCTGCTGTGCAGCGTCGACGCGCTGATGGCCGAAGCGGGTGAGGACGGTGGCGGGCAGCGGGCAGGCGCGGCGCGAAGCGCCTCCGCGGTCGTCTGGGACGCCGAAGCGTTCGACAAGCTGCGGGAGTACGTCCGGGCCGAGCTCGCCGACACCCTCGCGGGCGTCGTGTCCGAAGTGACCCGGGTGCTCGCCAAGGCCCACGAGGTGCAGCGGAAGCTGAAGGGCACCACGAGCCTGGCGGTCCTGCCGTCGCTGAACGACATCCAGGGGCAGCTCGCCGGACTGGTTCACAAGGGGTTCGTGACCGAAGCGGGGCGCCACCGGCTTCCTGATCTGCACCGCTACCTCCGTGCGATCGAATACCGGGTGGCGAAGCTTCCGGAGAACCCGCGCCGGGACCAGGTGAACATGGCCAAGGTCGAGCAGATGCGTCAGACCTGGGAGAAGCTCGTGTCGTCGCTGGGGCCCGACCGCGCCGCGGCCCCCGACGTCGTCGAGATCCGCTGGATGCTGGAGGAGCTTCGCGTCAGCTACTTCGCGCAAGAGATCGGCACCGCCTACCCGGTTTCGGACAAGCGCATTCTCCGGGCCGTCGAGGCCGCACGGAGCTGAGTGACCGCAGGATCAGGGTCTCGGGCCCGGAATCCGGCCACCCGGATCCAAGGAGTGGTGTAAATCACATAAGGCGGGTGTGTGCCTTCTGCGGTGCGCGATCGTGGCCGGTCCGCGAGGTGATGGGGGAGAACGTCGTAATTGGCCCGTAAGAGGGCTGGAAATGCCTTCTGGGTTAAGGGTTCTGTGCTAGCGTGACCGCCGATTCGGCTGTTACTTGGCGGAATGGAAAGCGGCTCGCATACCAGCCGTTCGGAGTGATACGGACTCCGGATGGCCGGAGGGCGGAACATGACCCCTCGTATCCGTCGGGCCGTCGTGAAACACAGGTCAACCCACCGCCGGGTAACCGTCACTAGTCAATCCCTTGTATCGAGGAGATGTGCTGTGGCACATGCACCGTCGTCCGCTGATCACGGGGATCACCCCCTGGCCCCCATGATGCAAGCGGAGAATAGCGCCCCGGCCGCGCCTCGGGGTGGACGGTGGCGCCGGTTCCTGAACAGAATCGGGATCGGTAGGAAGCGCGTTCCCGGGCACTACGCAGCCGCACAGCCACCCGCCACCCCCATTGTCCCTCCGCCCTACGGGGCGTATCCGCCCTACGGCGGCCAGCAATGGGACTGGGAAGCAGCCCAGAGGTACTACCAGCAACAATACGGGGCATCGCAATGGTACGCGCACCCCCAGGGGTACGCCCCGCAGCAACCGGGCGGACAGCAGTACGCTCCCTACCAGACGGGGTGGCAGCAGTCGTTCGCTCCCCAACCGGCGGCGGCCCCGCCCACCGCGCCGCCGCAGGCCGCTCCTGAGCCACCGCCTGCGGCCCCTCAGCCGGAACCCGAGCCGGAGCCGCAGCCCGCTTCGAAATCCAACGGGCAGCAGCAGAAGCTGGTCACGGCCACGTTGGCCGGTCTGGCCATGCGCGATCTCACCCTCGTCGAATCCATGATCGAGATCGTCGAGGATATGGAGGACAGCAGCGAGGACCCCGAGATCCTCGGAAAGCTGTTCAAGATCGACAACCTCGCCACGCGAATGCGGCGCAACGGCGAGAACCTCCTGGTCCTCGCCGGCCAGGACACCGGCGATCCGTCCACCGAACCGGTTCCGCTCCTCGACGTCGCCCGCGCGGCGATCTCTGAGATCAGCGAGTACCAGCGGGTTCAGCTCGGTCGGCTACCGGAGCTGTTCGTCTCCGGCAACGCCGCTGATGACATCAGCCACCTGCTGGCCGAGCTCATGGACAACGCGACGGAGAAATCCCCCGACCACGCCCAAGTTGTGATCAGCGCCCAGGCGATGCCCGGTGGGCGGCTGCTGATCACCGTTGAGGACGAGGGGATCGGTATCCCCCCGGAGCAGTTGGAGTCCTTCAACGACCGGCTTCGCGGTGAACCGGTTCTCGACGAAGAGGTCATGCGGCACATGGGCCTCTACGTGGTCAGCCGGATCGCCCACCGGTACGGGGTCGAGGTGCAGCTCGAAGGGCGTGCGTTCCGCGGTGTGAGCGCACACGTCGTGCTGCCGGCCGAGCTCTACACCACGACCGGGCCCCGCCCGGCTTCCGAACCGAGCCGGCACCCGATGGCCGCGTCGTCCGCGCAGCCGGACAAGCAGTCGGCCTCGGCAGGCCAGCGGTCCGCGGCGACCGCTTCGCGGGCGCAGGGCTCCAGCCCGGAACAGCCTGCTCCTTCCCCCCGAGTGCAGGAGGACAGCAGCGCCATGGAGTCGTCGCAGTCGCCAGTGACCTCGGCTGGCCTGCCGCGCCGCAGTGCCCACAGGAACACAGCTCCCGTTCCGATGGCTCCTCCGGAGGAAGCGAACTCCAGCGAAGACGACACGGCTGCCGGCCAGTCCGAAGAACAGTCGGACAGCGGTGCCGACAGAGCCGAGCGCATTCGCGCTGACCTGGAGGGATTCATCGAAGGGCAACAGCAGGCGGCGAGTTCCGATGACTAGATCCGCAATGAACGGCCCACGCGTACCTGAACACACCGAACGAGAATCTGGACGGACATGGATAATCGCTTGAGTGAGAGCGCTGAGAACTTCGCCTGGCTCATCTCCAACTTCGTCTCCGAGGTACCAGGGGTCGAGCACGCGATCGTGGTCTCCTCCGACGGCCTGCTGCTCACCTCCTCGCGCGACTTCCCCGAGCAGCACGCCGAGCAGCTCGCGGCGATCGCCAGCGGACTGCAGAGCCTGGCGGAGGGAACCTCCAAGATGTTCGCCAAGGGGGAGACCGAGCAGCTGATCCTGCGGATGCAGAACGGCTACCTGTTCGTCATGTCCATCAGCGACGGCTCATCGCTGGCGGTGCTGACCTCAGGCGAAGCGACATGAAGATCGTCGCCTACCAGATGACGCTTCTCGTGGAGAGCGCGGGCCACGCGCTCACCCCGCAACTTCGGTCCCAGCTGCGCGAGGTCATGGCCCCGTGATGTCCCCCCAGCCTTACTCTGCCCCTCCACCACGGGGCGCGCATCGGAGCACGAAGAGGTTGCCACCGCTATGAGTTATCGCAGGAGAAAAGGCGCTCGGATCCGGCCGTACACCTTCACGGGCGGTCGGACCCGTTCGCGCCATCCGTTGATGGTGCAGACCCTGGTCTCGGTTGCGGACGCCGGTGCGACGCCCCCGACGAACCTTCTACCGGAGTCGCAGAACATCTATCGGATGTGCAGAGAGACGCGTTCGGTCGCCGAGATCGCCGCCGAACTGAAGATTCCGATGGGGGTGACCCAGGTACTGCTGAGCGACCTGGCCGATCAGGGTCACGTCTACATCCACCCCACCATCACCGGCCACAGTCCGTCAGAAAACCAAGTTCTGGAGAGGGCGCTCCGTGGACTCGAACGTCTCTTCCAATAATTCCCCCGGCTCCACGTCACTGGTCTCCACCAAGATCGTCATCGCCGGAGGTTTCGGCGCGGGCAAGACCACGCTCGTCAGTTCGGTCTCGGAGATCCCCCCGGTGTCGACCGAAGCCGTAATGACCGAGGCCAGCAGGGAGCACGACGACACAACGGTCACCCCGGACAAGGTGACCACGACCGTCGCCATGGACTTCGGGCGGCTCACCCTGGACCAAGAGCTGATCATGTACATGTTCGGCACACCGGGGCAGGCCCGCTTCTGGTTCATGTGGGACGACATCGTCCGGGGCGCGGTCGGGGCGGTCATCGTGGTGGACAGCCGCCGCCTGGCCGACAGTTTCGACGCGGTCGACTACTTCGAGAAGCACCAGACGATTCCCTACGTCGTGGCACTGAACAAGTTCGACGGTGAGCTCGGTTACACGATCGAGCAGGTCCGCGAGGCGCTGGAGATCGGTCCCGGGGTGCCGATCATCGACTTCGACGCCCGCGACCGCCGTTCCTCAGGCGGTGTCTTGACCTGCCTCCTGGAGTACGCACTCTCCCGCCCCAAGTCCGGCGAACTGGTCGGATGACGGGGGGAGGGCGCGGCCTTCCCGACCCCGACGGCGAGCGCCCGTCTCGCCGCACACGTGCGCCCCGCGAAGACAACGTCTCCGCGGGGCCTCTGTGCTGCCCGCAGGACACCGGCCGGCTCCGCACCGGTGCCGGGCCGGTTGCTTCCCGGACGGAACGGCGCGCACGCCGAGGAACCCGGGCCGGAATGTCGGCATCCCGGGGCGCGGGAGTGGCGTGTCCCGGCGCGCGGCGTGCCCCCTGGTACGTTCGGGCACTTGTGGGACCGGAAAGGGCGCGGTGCCGCCGCCCGCGGAGAGCGACCGCCTGGGCCCGTCCTGGCGAAGGGGGAGTATGACCGGGCTGCGGTTGCTGTGGATCGGGAGCTATACCTCCGGCTCCGAGCCGACCGGTGCGGGGGCGGGAATCTACCGGGTGTGGTTCGACCCGGGGACAGGGGAGCTCTCCGGCGGCGAAGTCGTAGCGGACACGGTCGGGCCGTCGTTCCTGGCGGCTCCCCTGGACGGCCGGCGGCTTTACGCGGTCAACGAGGCCCAGCGGGGCGGCGTGAGCGGATTCGCGGTCGACGCCGGCGGGAGACTGAGCGAACTCGGCTCGGCCCCGACCGGTGGCGGATCGCCGTGCCATCTGCTCGCGCACTCGTCCGGGCGGTACGTGGTCGTGGCGAACTACGCCGATGGCGGTGTCAGCGTGCACCCGGTCACGGTCGGCGGCGCGCCAGGGGAGCGGGAGACACTGCTGGCGCACAGCGGCAGCGGGCCGGATCGGAAGCGCCAGGAAGGGCCGCACGCCCACTGTGTCCGACCGGCTCCGGGCGGGCGGCACCTGCTGGTCGCTGATCTGGGCACCGACGAACTGCGCTGCTACGCCTTCGGTCCGGACGGTGTCCAGGCGGGCGCCGCCGTAGCGGCGCGGCTGCCTCCCGGTACCGGGCCGCGGCATCTGGCCGTCCACCCGAGCGGGCACATCTATGTCACCGGGGAACTCGACTCCCGGATCCACGTGCTCCGCTGGGATCCCGTGACAGCGACCGCGACGCCTGTGGCGGACACCGCGGCCACCACGGTGCGGGGGGAGCGGAACCATCCCGCGGAGATCACACTGTCCGCCGACGGCACCCGGCTCTATGTCTCCAACCGCGGGCCCGACACCATCGCGGTCTTCGAGGTCACCGAGAACGGCTCTGTTCTGCGCCACCTCGCCGAGACCCCGACGGGCGGGGGGACTCCGAGGCACTTCGCGCTACTGGAGGGCCGGGCCGGCGAGCGCGGCCATATCGTCGCCGCCAACCACGACTCGGACAGCCTCGCGGTACTGGAACTGCAGCCGGGAACCGGGATACCGGCCGATACGGGGCACCGCCTCATGATCCCCGCCCCGGCCTGCGTTCTGCCGGGCTGACCCCGCTGCGGCCCGCCGATCCCTACAACCCGCGCGGGGCGAACCCTGTCCCGTTCCCCACCCCTCCTGTGAACCGGGCATAGCCGACAATAGGTGGCGTACAGTCCGCTTTCGGGTGTCACGACGAGACAGGAAGAACCATGGCAAACGACCCCACGTCCAGTGTCCGGTACCGAGGGCTCACGGCCCGCGACGCGGCGCTCATCGCGGTGTTCGCGGCACTGCTCGCTGTACTGAGCATGCCGTTCTCGATTCCGGTCGGGCCGGTTCCCATCACGTTGCAGACGCTCGGTGTGATGCTCGCGTCCAGCCTCCTCGGGGCGAAGCGCGGGACGCTCGCCGTCCTCACCTTCCTGGCCCTCACGCTGGCCGGGCTCCCGTTGCTGCCCGGCGGACGCGGCGGACTGGCGCCGTTTCTCGGTCCGACCGGCGGGTACCTGCTCGGTTGGGTGGTCGGGGCCTTGGTCATCGGCCTCCTCGCGCAGCGCATGATGCCCCGCTACCGCTTCTGGCCCGGTCTGGGGATCAACATCCTCGGCGGCATCGTCGTGGTCTACCTCGTCGGAGTGCCGTGGAGCGCCGTTGTGCTGGGCGACGAACTCCTCGCCGCGGTCGTCGGCGTTTACCTCTTCCTCCCGGGCGATCTGGCGAAGGCGGTCCTGGCCGCGGGGATCGCGGCGGCCGTGTACCGCGCGTACCCGATTCCGCCGGCCGGACGGCGGGTCGCCGAGGAAACGGCGGCGTAGACCGCTACAGCGTTCCGTGCCGTTCCGTACCGACCAGGGATGATCTCGCCTCATGCTGCAACTGGAGAATGTGACGCACGCCTATGACGGGCGAACGGTGCTCCATGACGTCTCCGCGGACCTGACCGAGCGCCGGATCGGGGTGATCGGTGCGAACGGATCCGGGAAGTCCACGCTCGCCAGGATGCTCAACGGGCTGCTCGTTCCCGACTCCGGGCGGGTGCTTCTGGACGGACGCGACACCCGCAGGTACGCGAAGGAGATCCGGCGGCGGGTCGGATTCGTCTTCGCCGACCCCGGCACCCAGATCATCATGCCGACGGTCGGGGAAGACGTCGAGATCGGGCTGCGCGGCAGTGGGCTGAGCCGCATCGAGATCGAGGAACGGGTGGAGCGTATCCTGCGGCGGCACGGCCTCGACGGACACCGGGACCACCCCGCGCACCTGCTTTCCGGCGGGCAGAAGCAGATGCTGGCGCTGGCCTCGGTCCTGGTCACCGAACCCGAGATCCTGGTCTGCGACGAACCGACGACCCTGCTCGACCTGCGCAACGTCACAATGATCCAGCGAACCCTCCGCACGCTTCCGCAGCAGATCGTTCTCCTCACGCATCACCTGGACACGCTGGGAGACTTCGACCGCGTGCTCGTCATGGACGAGGGGCGCATCGTCTTCGACGGTGTCCCCGACGTCGCCGTGGCCCACTACACGCAGCTCATGCGGCGCAGGCTGGACGATCCCCCGCGGGAGGAGCCTCCGGAGCCCGTCGGCGGGGAACCCGCGCCGTGAGCATGCTCGGCCTCTATGTCCCCGGCGACTCCGCGGTCTACCGGATCCCGGTGGGCGCGAAACTCCTCGGCCTGTTCGGTGCGGTGACGGCCGTCATCGTGGTCGGCCATCCGTGGACCGCGGCCGCGGCGGCGCTCGGCTGCGCGCTGCTCTACCCACTGTGCGGGCTACCGCCGCGGTACGCCTGGCGGACGCTCCGTCCGGTGCTCCCGTTCCTCGCGCTCATCGCGCTGTTCCAGGCGTTCACCGGCGACTGGCAGGTCGCGCTCCGGGTCTGCGCCCAACTCGCTGTCGCCGTGCTGCTGTCCGGTCTGGTCACGCTCACCACCCGGGTGAGTGAGATGCTGGCCCTGTTCGAGCGTCTCGCCCGCCCGTTGCGGTTCGTCGGTGTGCGGCCGGAACGCGTGGCCCTGGTCCTCGCCCTGACCGTCCGCGCCATCCCCATGGTCGCCTCGGCCTGGCGGGCCTCGCGCGAGGCCTACCTCGCCCGCGGGCTGCGGGGTCGTCCGCACCTGATGGTGGTGCCGGTGATCGTCGGCTTGGTCCGATCGGCCGAGGCCATGGGCGAGGCCATGACGGCCCGCGGCGTCGACTAGCCCGACCGGGCCGGGCCGTAGAGCGCCTCCGGCCAGGTCCCCGCCCACTCCTCCGCGTCCGCGGTCCAGGCGGGGGTGTCCAAGCGGATCACGCGTCCTTCGCGGCGGGCCTGTTCCGCGGCGAACACCAGCAGGTGGGAACGGAGCGTGTCCTCGCCGTCCGTGATGACCTTGGCGGGGTCCCGGGCCGCGACCGCGGGGAAGAAGGAGGCCAGGAGGTTGCCGTCGCCGCCCCCGTGCCCGGATCCGATCAGGCCGTCGTTGTGCTCGGCGACGTCCAGTGTCTCTGTGGAGTCGGTCAGGAAGTCATGGTGGGTGATCCGGGTCCCGTCGCAGTACAGCTCGCCGTGTGTGCCGTGGACGAAGGTCTCCCGGGGCCGCGCCCGGTTGAACGCCGACACGGTGAACGTCGCGGTCGCGCCCCCGGCGAACTCCAGTGAGACGACCTGGTGGTCCACCACGTCGTTGTCGGAGCGGTAGACGCAGCGGCCGTAGGGCCCTTCGCGCAGGGCCTCGGTCACGGTCCGCTGCGAGGGGACGGGGGTGAGGACCGTAAGCGGCCATCCGGTGACGCCGCGGTCCAGGAACCGCCCGTAGATCCGCGGGGCGGAGTAGGGACAACTGTGCTCGACCGGGCAGTCGAGGCAGCGGTCGGCCGCGCCTTCAGGCGCCTGCTCGGGGCGGAAGTGCCGCAGCGAACCGAACGACGACACCGCCACGGCCTCTCTGCCGACGATGTGCCGCAGCCAGTCGAGGTCGTGACACGACTTGGCCAGCAGCATCGGAGCGGAGTCCTCGGTCCGGCGCCAGTTGCCCCGCACGTAGGAGTGCGCGTAGTGCCAGAATCCGACGGGTTCGATGTGGTCGACGCTCACGACCTCCCCGATCCGACCGGAGTCGACGAGCGTCCGCAGGAGCCGGGTGTACGGCGCGTAGCGCAGCACGTGGCAGACCCCCAGCAGCACGTTGTTCCGCCGCGCGGCTGCCACGATGGCCGCGCACTCCTCCGGTGTCTGCGCGAGGGGCTTCTCGACGAGAAGGTGGTACCCCAGGTCGGCGAACGCGATGGCGGGCCGGAGATGCAGGTCGTCAAGCGTGCAGATCAGTGCGACGTCGGCCAGCCGGGGGTGTGCCGCGGCCTCCTCCCACCCGGAGAAGCGCCGCTCCGGCGGTAGGTGGTGGGTGTCGGCCAGCGGCTCGCGGTACTGCGCGCGAGGCTCGGCGACCGCGACCACTTCGGCGACATCGGGGTGGCGGCGGATCCAGTCGGCGTAGCGGCCGCCGCGCGCGCCCGCTCCCACGATGAGAACCCGAACCGGTGCCATGCGCCTCGCTCCCCTCGGAGTGTGCTTCCGGGTGTGCCTTCGGATCCGGGGAAAACCCGGGGCCCGCGCCTCCTGACGATTGTCCGTTAGGTGCGGCGTTTCCCGCGAGTCCCGGCCCTCTCCCTCCTCCGCCGTGCGGTGGGCGTACTACTCCAATGCCGCTTAATCGGACGAATCGGTATGTCGTATTAGAAAGCAGTGTTTGCCCTCTGTTACCGTTCCAGAACGGCCCGGTGTCCTCCCGCTCGCCGTGCCTCATCTTCCGCTTCCCCCCGGGCGTTCGAAGGTGAAGGGAGTGCGACACCGCATGAGCGAACTCGACGATCCCGGAGAAGACCAGCGGAACCCCGAGGCACCGCGGCCGCGGTGGCGGGTCGCCATCGATCTTGCCCTGCTGGCCGCCGCGTTCGCGGCGGTGCTCACCTTTGCCCTCCTTCCGCCCCTTGCCGGGGAGCAGGAGGAGCAGGCCGAAACACCACCGCCGCCCCAGCCCTCGGCCACCGACGACGAGGTCCGCCTGACCTCCGCGGAGGAGGAGCGCATCACTGGCGGCCTCGACGGGTACCTGGCCGACCGCGAAGGCCGGCTGGCCCTCTCGGTGCAGGAGCTGACCACCGGGATCACCTACGACTACCAGGCTGACCGGGAGTTCGTCACCGGAAGCCTGGTCAAGCTGGACATCCTGGCCCTGCTGCTTCTCCAGGCCGAGGACGAGGAGCGCGAGCTGACCCGGCAGGAGCGCGAGCTCGCCGGGCAGATGATCCGGTACAGCGACAACAACGTCGCCGACACCCTCTACGAGCTCATCGGTTTCGACACCGGCCTGACAGAGGGGAACGAGCGCATCGGGCTGCGGGACACCGAGCCCGGAGCCGGAGGCGTGTGGGGCGCGACCACCACCACGGCCGCCGACCAGCGGAACCTGCTGCGCAGCATATTCACCAACGACGGCCTGCTCTCGGAGGCCAGTCGCGGATACGCGCGCGAACTGCTCGACGAGGTCGCGCCGGAGCAGGCGTGGGGCGTCTCGGTCGCGGGCGACCCCGAAACGGCCGAACTCAAGAACGGCTGGGTCCCGCTGGAGAGCGACGGCGGCCGTTGGGCCATCAACAGCGCGGGCCGGGTCGCGGTCGGCGACCAGGAGTACCTGATCGCTGTGCTCTCCGACCACCACCTGGATTACGGGAGCGGGGTCGAGTGCGTGGAGCACGCCGTCACCGAGGTCATCGACGCCATCGAGAGGAAGCTGGACTGAAGGGCCCGCCGTTGCGGACGGCCGTCCGCGGTCGCGGGCGGACCAGGGTGGCTAAGCTGAACCCCGACGATCTCCCGCGTGGAAAGGGGAAACGGCGCCGTGATTGATCTGCGTTCCGACACCATCACCCGTCCTACGCCGGAGATGCGGCAGGCGATGGCCGATGCCGAGGTCGGCGACGACGTCTTCGGTGAGGATCCCACTGTCCGCCGGCTGGAGGAGGAGGTCGCGGCCCTGCTCGGCAAGGAAGCGGCGCTGTATGTGCCCTCCGGTCACATGGCCAACCAGATCGCGGTCTACGTCTCGGTCGACAGCGGCGAGGAGGTCTGGGCACACGAACTCGGGCACGTCGTGGCGAACGAGCAGGGCGGCCTCTCGGTTCTGTGCCGGGCGCTGCCCCGCACCTACAGTGCGCCGGAAGGGTACCCGCCCCAGGAACTACTGGAGCACTGGGCCGCCGGGATCGACGACGTCCACCGGGCCCGACCCGGCCTCGTCAGCCTGGAGAACACCTTCATCGGGCGGGTGGTCCCGATCGCCGCGCAGCGGCGTGTGGCCGACTTCGCGCACACGAACGGCATGCGCCTGCACCTGGACGGGGCGCGGCTGTGGAACGCGGCCGTCGCCCTGGGGGTGGCCCCGGCGCAGGTGGCTTCGGGGACGGACACCGTGTCGGTGTGCTTCTCCAAGGGGCTCGGCGCGCCGGTCGGTTCGGCCGTCGCCGGAGACGCCGGGACCATCCGCAGGGCCCGCCGCGCCCGCAAGCTGTTCGGCGGCGGTATGCGCCAGGCAGGGATCATCGCAGCCGGCGCCCTCCACGCCCTACACCACCACATCGACAGGCTGGCCGACGACCACGCCCGCGCCGAGCGGCTGGCCGACGGGATTTCCCGGGTCTCCGGGCTGAGTGCCGTCGCCCGCACCAACATGGTCCTGGTGACGACCCCCGAGGGGAGGGCCGCGCGCTACGCCGAGGCGTTCACCGGGCACGGTGTCGGCTGCTTCCCGATGGGCCCGCAGACCATCCGGCTTGTCACCCACCTGGAGATCACCGACGCCGATATCGACGAAGCCGTCGCAGGCATCGGCAAGGCCGCCTCGCTGCTCTGATCCCGCGGGCGCGCCGCCGGCCGCGGTACGCCCGAGGAACCGGGGCGGGATCCGAAGCGCGCCGGGGCGCCAGGATCCCGGAGCGGCCGCTAGTCCAGAGGACCGCCGGCGATGTAGATGACCTGGCCGGAGACGAACCCGGCCTCCTCACTGGTGAGGAAGGCGATGGTGGCGGCGACGTCCTCGGGCGTGCCGGCGCGGCGGACCGGGATGCTCTCCGCCGCGGCGTTCTTGAAGTCCTCGAACTCCATGCCGACGCGGGCGGCGGTGGCCTTGGTCATGTCCGTGGCGATGAACCCCGGTGCCACCGCGTTCGCCGTCACCCCGAATTTGCCGAGCTCGATGGCGAGTGTCTTGGTGAAGCCCTGCAGGCCCGCCTTGGCCGCCGAGTAGTTGGCCTGTCCCCGGTTGCCTTGTGCGGAGGCGCTGGAGAGGTTCACGATGCGCCCCCAGCCCTCGGAGGTCATGTGGGACTGGACGGCCCGGCTCATCAGGAAGGAGCCGCGCAGGTGCACGCCCATTACGGCGTCCCAGTCCTCCTCGGACATCTTGAACAGCAGGTTGTCGCGGATCACTCCCGCGTTGTTCACCAGGATCGCGGGCGCGCCGAGGCGTTCGGCCACCTGGTTGACGGTGGCCGTCACCTGGTCGGCGTCGCTGACGTCGGCTCCGAGCGCGATCGCGGTGCCGCCGGCGGCGGTGATCTCCTCGGCGGTGTGCTGCGCGTCCTCCTGCTTGAGGTCGATGACGGCGACCGAGTGGCCTTCGGCCGCCAGTCGCCGCGCGGTGGCCGCACCGATTCCCCGGGCTGCCCCGGTCACGATCGCGACACGCGGGGTCTCAGACATAGCTTTACCTCCAGATGGGTGGTCCGGGACACATGGCAGCGATCCTATCCACTTCATACCGACTAGGTGGTATGCGGGGTCGGCGTGTGGCCGCCAGAGAAGCGGACACGTAGGCGGTCGCGGCGGGACTCAGGCCGGGTCGAACGTCCACCGCGTCGGCGAGCCCTCGAAGTCGTCCAGGTCCAGTGCGATCACCCGGGACGGCCGCACGCGGACCGTGGAGTTCAGGCCGGGATCCAGGAACTCCATCGCGTAACTCGTCCGGTACTTGGCGTTGATCAGCGCGAGCAGGTACTCCAGCACCGTTTTCTCGGTGACGATCCCTGCCCGGCCCTCCACGACCACGGGCTGCTTGGTGTCGGCTGTGGAGACACTGATCCGCGGATCAAGTCGCAGGCTTGCGTGACCGGCGCCCGCTGCAGAACCAGAGCTCCTGGGCGTCCCACACGGCCCAGACCGGCATGGTGTGCGGGCGGCCGTCGGGCCAGACCGTGCACACCCAGTAGTCGTGCGAGGTCCGCAGCCGCTCCTCCGCCCAGGACCACGGCAGCAGGCCGCTCCCCTCATGGGGGCTCTGAATGCCGTAGCCGGGCATGAACGGGCGGCTGGCACGCGGTTCGGTCATGACGTCTCCCAGGTAGGTCGCCGTGCCGCCTGGCGTCAGCATCCCACGCGGGCTCGGCCGGGACCAGGCCCGACCGAGTGCGACCCGTGGACAGGTCTCGATGTGCTCCAGCCCCTGGCGTGGTCGATCCTTGGAACGAGGTACGGGTCGGCACCGTGCCGCGTCCGCGAGCAAGAAGGGCAGCCAGAGGTGTTTGACGCCCATTTCCACATCATCGACCCCCGTTTCCCGCTTGTGGCGAACCAGGGCTACCGGCCCGAACCGTTCACGGTGGCCGACTACCGCGCTCGCGTCGCGGACCTGGGGGTGACCGGAGGAGCCGTGGTGGCGGCCTCATACCAGGGGGAGGCACCGGACCATTTGGTGGCCGCGCTCCGTGAACTGGGGGAGGGGTTCGTGGGGGTGGCGCAGCTGCCCCCGGAGGCCTCCGACGCCGAGCTGCGGAGGTTGCACGCGGCCGGGGTGCGCGCGCTGCGGTTCAACGTGCACCGCGGTGCCGGCCGTGGCGACATCGACGCGCTCGTCGACCTGGGGGCGCGTGCCGCACGGCTGCTCGACTGGCCCGCGGAGTTCTACATCGACTCGCGGGAGCTTCCCGACCTGGCACCCAGGATCGCGGCCCTGCCGCGCGTCAGTGTGGACCACCTCGGGCTCTCGGCCGACGGGCTGCCCGCCCTGCTCGATCTCGTCGCCTCGGGCGCTCGGGTCAAGGCGACCGGGTTCGGCCGCGGCGACATCGACATCGCCGCCGCACTGCGCTCGATCGCCGCCGTCGATCCGGACGCCTGATGTTCGGCACCGACCTGCCCTCGACGCGGGCCGCGCGGCCGTTCCGTACCGGCGACCGGGATCTGGTCGTTCGGGTACTCGGCTCCGAACTCGCCGAACGCGCGCTGTCGGCCAATGCCCGCGCCTTCTACGGGCTCCACAGCGAGGAGGCGTAGTAGCTCCTGTCCCCGGCCACGGGGAGGCCGAGTACCGGGCGGTGGGCTGCTGTTAAGGCGTAAAGCGGTGAAAATTTGCCTGGTGGCGGGATATCTTGGCGCTAGAGGGCGCCCCACCGGGGCAAGGCCGGGACAGTGGGTGAGGTCGGGGCGTGCTCTCACCGCCGGCCTGCGGTCCTCGACGGCCTTGGCGCCGGCGCGGGCTCCAGCTAGCGGGCAGGGAGGGCGGTGCGGATGATCGTCGTCGCTCATCGGGGAGCATCCGGCTACGCACCCGAGAACACGTTGGCCGCGCTGCGGCCGGCCCGCGCGTACGGGGCCCACATGGTCGAGATCGATGTGCGGACGACCGCCGATGGCGAGTTCGTGGCCATGCACGACCCGACCCCGCGCCGCACCACCGACGTGGCCCGCGTCTTCCCGGACCGCCGATCCTGGCGTGTCTCGGAGTTCACGCTCGCGAAGATCCGCCGCCTCGACGCCGGGTCCTGGTTCGGCCGGCGTTTCGCGGGAGAGCCTGTTCCCACTCTTGAGGGGGCGCTGGACACGGTGCGCGCCAGTGGCATGGGTGTGCTGGTGGAGCTCAAGGTCGAGCGCCGGGATCCCGGGATGTGCCGCCGGCTGATCGCGTGCCTGCGTGCCGACACGTACTGGCGGGAGGCGATCGGCGAAGGGCGGTTCATTCTGCAGAGCTTCGATCCGTTCGCCCTCCGTGCAGTCGCGGCCTCTGTGCCGGGCCTGCGGGTGGCCGTGCTCGGCAGGGCCTACAGGCGGCTCGGACTGCGCAGGATCGCCCGCTACGCCCACCTGATCAACCCGCACCACCTCCAGGTGACCGCTCCTTATGTACGGCACGCCCACGCGCGGGGACTCGCCATGTTCGGCTGGACGGCCAACAACGAGCACGCGATCCGCCGACTGGTCCGCGACGGGGTGGACGGGATCATCACCGATTACCCGGATCGAATCCCCGGTGATCACGCGTTCGCCGCTTAGCGGCGAGACGGCGCGGAATCCGGAATATCGCCGGAGTATCCGGCTCACCTCCTCTTTTCCTTTCCGTGTGTGAGGTACGTGACAGCTTCCGAGCGGCCATCCAGGAAAGGTTGAGAGGAAGTCTGAGTTTTTGCTGAACCTTGTGCGCTCCGTGGCCTAAGATTGTCTGCACGGGGAAGATGCACGTGCATCCGGGCCTTGCACGTGGGAACCTCGAAGGGTGCCGGTAACGGCCCGCGCCGGTACCGCCAGGCGATCGTGACGACTGCAGACGGCGAAGGGGATCGCGGTGACCGGACAATCAACCCAGGACTCGATGGGTAGGACGTGGGAAGAGGGACATACGTCGGCCCTCGATGCAGGGCCGCCCCGAGCGTGGTGGCTTCCCGCGCTGCGCCAAGGGACGGCGCAGAGGGGCGCGCCGAGGGGAACGGGCAGTTACGACTCGCTTACCTGGCGGCTGGAAGCCGATACCGGGGCGCCGGCGACGGCCCGCGAGATCTCGCTGGCCGTCCTCCGGGAGTGGAACATGGCCCGCTTCGCTTCCAACGTCGAACTGGTCGCCTCCGAACTCGTCACCAACGCGCTGCGGCATGGGCCGAATCCGGGACCGTGCGGCATCGCTGATGCCCCTTTGGTGCAGCTGAGTCTGCTGCGACGCGGAGGGGAATTGGTCTGCGCCGTCCGCGACGCCAACGACCGGCTCCCGGTGCGCCGGGAACCCGACTTCATGCTGGAAACCGGGCGCGGGCTGCATCTCGTCTCGTGCTTCGCGACCAGTTGGGGCGTCGTGCCCACCGTCCCCGTCGGCAAGTTCGTCTGGGCGCTGTTCAGCTGATCGACCGCCTGATGTTCTTTACTTTAAAAGACGTGAGCGACTCCACCGCTGTGTCAATTCCTGTTCGTAGTGTCCCGTCATCCCAACGGAAGTCCCCAACAGCGATATCGTGTAACCGTGCAAGGGCGCCGCTGGGCGTGGAGGCGGCTCCTCTCGACAGTAGGTTGGCGAAGCAGTGAAGGGTGGGGGAGCAGTGGCTGTGGACTTTGCCCGCTTGAAAGAGGGCAGCGGTCCTACGGTTCGCCGTATGCTCCTCGGCTCCGAACTGCGCAAGTACCGCGAGGCCAAAGGGATCAGCCGCAGCGACGCCGGCCACGAGATCCGCGGCTCGGAATCCAAGATCAGCCGCATGGAACTGGGCCGCGTCGGATTCAAACAGCGCGATGTCGAAGACCTGCTGAAGTTCTACAGCGTCGAGGACCAGGAACTGGTCGACACGCTGGTCCAGCTCGCAAAGGACACCAACAAGCCCGGCTGGTGGCAGCAGTACGGCGAGGCGCTGCCCGACTGGTTCCAGGCCTACGTCGGCCTGGAGGAAGCGGCCACCCGGATCCGGCTGTACGAGGCCCAGCTCGTTCCCGGCCTGTTGCAGACCGAGGAGTACGCTCGCGCCGTCATCGCGGGAGGATCCTCCGGTTCCGACCCCAACGTGGAGGACCGCGTCGCAGTGCGGCTGCGAAGACAGCGACGCCTGGAGGAGCACACCGGCGTCAAGCTGTGGGCGATCCTCGACGAAACCGTGTTGCGCCGGCCCGTCGGCGGCCCCGGCATCATGCGCAGACAACTGCAGCGGTTGATCGAACTGTGCGATCACCCCAATATCACGTTACAGGTCATTCCGTTCAGCATCGGGGCGCACGCGGCCGAAGCCGGTTCCTTCACGATTCTGCGCTACCCTGATTTCGACCTTTCCGACATCGTCTACCTGGAGCAGCTCACCGGCTCGCTCTGCCTTGACAAGCGGACTGAGGTCGACACCTACACGATGGCGATGGAACGGCTGAGTGTTGTTGCCGAGCCGCCCGTGGAGACCCGGGGCATCCTCAAGAGCATGATCGGCGAGATCTGACCACCGGGGCTCGAACGGAAAAGAGGGGCGGAAGCGAAGGAGCCCCACCCCCCCTGGTGTTGCCGTGGAGCTCCTCCTCCGCGTCACGTAACGCGTTTTGACGGCGCTGGGGAGAGTTCAGCTCAGCAGGTTGTCGAAGTCGCCGTCCTTGGCGCCCATGATCAGCGCATCGATCTCGGCCTGGGTGTAGACCAGCGCCGGACCACTGGGGAAACGGGAGTTCCGCATGGCGATGGAGCCGTCGGGGAGCTTGGCCATCTCGACACAGGCGCCGCGGGAGTTGCTGCGCAGGCTCTTCTGCCAGACGGCGTTTTGCAGTTCTGCGGCTGCGATGCCGTTGTAAGCGGTCACGTGAAGCTCCTTACATCCAACTGAAGTGCGGGTTCGAGTACGACGCGTCTGTGCACTGTCGTATGCACGTGCATCAGCACCGTACTTTGAACAGGATAGCGCACGTGCATACGGACTGTCCGAGACTTTTGCAGGTGGGTACCGTTGTGTAACAATCCGCAAAATCCCAGGTGGGATTGCATACGAACGGCCCCGCCGAGCAGCTCGGCGGGGCCGTTGTCCGATGCCCTCCGGGCAGACTCAGGAACAGCGAAGGGCGGAACCCAGCTCGTCGAGGTTGGCCCGCATGACCGAGGGATAATCGTCCCCGGGGGACTCCTCGGTGATGCCTTCGAGCGGGTCGAGCACCGCGGTCTTCGCCCCGGTCTCCTCGGCGATCGTCTCGGCGGTCTCGGGCGGGGCCAGAGTCTCGGTGAAGACCGTTGTGATGTCGTGTTCCTCGACCAGATCGGCGACCTCGGCCATGCGGGCCGGGGAGGGCTCGGATTCGGGGTCGATTCCGCTGACGCTGATCTGGTTCAGGTCGTAGTCCTCGGCGAGGTAGCCGAAAGCCGCGTGGTTCGCCACGATGTCGCGGCTCTCGCAGTCCTCCAGAGTGGCGGCGTACTCGCCGTCGATCTCCGTCAGCTCCTCGATGCTCGCCTCGGCGTTGGCCCGGTACTCGTCGGCGTGCTCGGGGTCCACCTCGGCCAGGTGCTCGGCGAGGCCGTCGGCGGCCTCGCTCATGCGGCTCGGGTCGAGCCACATGTGCGGATCCTCCTCGCCGTGGTCGTGCCCGTAGTCGTCCTCACCGCCGGCAGGGAGCAGGTCGACCAGCCCGGCGACATCAAGCGCGTTCTCCGCGCCCTCCTGGGCGACGGCGTCGTCGATCGCGGGTTGCAGGCCCGTGATGTAGAACGCGACCTCGGCCTCGCTCACCCGGCCGATCTCGCGCGGGGACAGCTCCAGGCTATGCGGATCGACGCCGGGCTCGGTCAGGTTCCGCACCTCGACGCGGTCACCGCCGACCTGGGCGGCCAGCCATTCGAGCGGGTAGACGCCGGTGACCAGGCTGAGGCCGGGGTCCGCGCCGTCCCCTCCGCCGGAGGTGCCCTCGTCGCCGCAGCCGGCCACAGCCGTGATCACCACACCGGCGGCGCATACCGCCGTCACCTTCGCTGACATCCCAGATCGCATATCGCCAATCATCGGGAAAATGAAAATGATTGTCAATTCTGGGGCTGTCCGGACATGGGACACCAAGGGGACGCGGAGCGGTGTCCCCGAGAGCTCAGCTGATCTCCGCGAAGCGCTCGACGTCCTCGGTCTTTCCGGCGACGACGATGATGTCGCCCTTCTGCGGGATGGTCTCGGCGGTCGCGTAGGTGAAGGCCTCGCCGTGCCGCTTGATGCAGACGACGGTGATGCCGTGCTTCGACCGGACCCCGGTTTCACCGAGCTTGCGGCCGAGCAGCTCGCGGGGGGCGCGGGTCTTGCCGAGCGCGAAGTTCTCCTCCAGCTCCACGTAGTCCAGCATCCGGCCCGAGACCAGGTGGGCCACGCGTTCACCCATGTCGTGTTCGGGAAGGACGACGTGATGGGTGCCGATCTGCTGCAGGATACGGCCGTGTCGGCGGCTGGTGGCCTTCGCCCAGATGTCCGGGACTCCCATGTCCACCAGGAGGGAGGTGGCCAGGATGCTCTCCTCCAGGTGGGTGCCGATGGCGACCACGGCCCGCTTGAACTCGTGCGCACCGACCTGGCGCAGTGCCTCGTCGTCGGTGGCGTCGGCGACCACGGTGTGGGTCAGCATGTCGGCGTAGGACTGGACCAGTCGTGGGTTGGAGTCCATGCCCAGGACCTCCCAGCCGTGCGTTACGAGTTCCAGAGCGAGGGAACTACCGAACCTGCCCAGCCCGATGACCAGTACCCGTTTGTCGTTGGGCCTAGCGCGCTGCACTGGCACTCCTCAGTTTCCGTCAGCCGATGATCGGCCGTGACTCGGCAAAGTCGTAACGACGGCGCCGCTCGCGCAGTGCCAGTGCCGAGGCGAAGGTGATGGGACCGATCCGGCCGGCCACCATCAGCACGACCAGCAGCAGCTGTGCGGCCGACGGCAGCTCCGGAGTGATCCCGGTGGACAACCCGACAACTCCGCTCGCTGACACTACCTCGAACAGCACCTGGATGACGTCGAACGGTGTGGTGGCGAGCAGGGCGACCGTGGAAACGACCACCACTGTCATCAACAGGAACAGCAGGCTCAATGCTTCCCGGATGGCGCCGGGGGAGAGGCGGCGGCCGAAAACGTGCACCTGCGTGTGGCCGCGGATCTCCGCCCACACCACCAGGAAGATCACCGCGAGGGTCGCGACCTTGATGCCGCCGGACGTGCCGGCGCTGCCGTTGCCGACGAACATCAGCATGATGGTGACGAGCAACGTGGACTCGTCCATCGCGCCTACGTCGACGACGTTGAACCCGCCGCTGCGCGGCATGACCCCGTGGAACACGCCGTCGATCAGTTTCGCCGGCCAGTTCAGTGGGCCGAGTGTGGCGGGATTGAACCACTCCAGCACGAGCACGACCAGTGCCCCGCCGAAGTAGAGCAGCAGCGTGGTGTAGATCGTGAGCTTGGCGTGCAGGGTCCACTTGTGCGGGAACGCAGGTGCCGGCGCAGTTCCAGCAGCACCGGGAAGCCCAGGCCGCCCAGGATGGTCGCGACGGCCACCGTCAGCAGGATGGCAGCATCGCCGGAGAAGCGCATGAGGCTGTCGTCGTAGAGGGACAGTCCTGCGTTGTTGAAGGCGGAGACCGCGTGGAAGACACCGCTGTACACAGCGGAACCCAGGGGGATGTCGTACCCCAGCCACATCCGGGGGATGAGGATCAGGGCGACCACCCCTTCGCAGGTCAGACTCACCATGCCGATACGCCGCACCACGTCGCGGACGTCTCCGATGGCGAGGTTGCGGGTCTCGGCCTGGGTGCTGAGCTGCATGCGCAGCCCGAACCGGTGGATCACCACGGCGCCCAGCACCGAGGCCAGCGTCATGATGCCGATACCGCCGACCTGGATCAGCATCATGACGACGACCTGGCCGAACACGGAGAGGTCCGTGCCGATCGCGATCACGCTCAGCCCGCAGACGGCCAGTGACGTCGTCGCGGTGAACAGCGCATCGACGGGGGCGAGTCCTTCGTTCCCGGTGGTCGCGGCGGGCAGCATGAGGAGTCCGGCCCCGGTGAGATCGACGATGGCGAAGAAGGCGACGAACATCCGTGCGGGACGCCCCCACGGTATGCGCGGTATGTCCTGGCCCGGTGAGACGCTGCGCCTGCCGCGGTGTAGCAGGCGCACGAGGCGGCTGCGTAAGCCGGAGTCCCTCAGTGGCACACTCCGCCTCCACTCTCGTCGTCACCGCTGGTCGGAAGCGATGTTCCCATAAAGAGCCGTGGATGCACGCCTGCGAGTACCCCTTAGCGCCGGGTCTCCGCTCCGCGGTGTCCCGGCCGGATACGATGCGCCGCGGTGGAGGAGGGCCACCGGGGAGCGCTCCTTCAGTGGTGGCGCGCACCTTCGTGGTCGACGTGCCCCTCGGGCTCTATCTGCAGGGTGGAGTGCTCCACATCGAAATGGCCGGTCAAACAGGCGTGCAGCTCATCGAGCATCCTACCGGCGTCGGCGAGCCGATCCTCGGTGACCACGACATGCGCCGACATGACGGGGACGCCGGAGGTGATGGTCCAGGCGTGCAGGTCGTGGACGTCAATGACCCCTGGTTGGCGCAGCATGTGCGCGCGGACCTCGTTGAGGTCCATGTCGCGCGGTGTGGCCTCCAGCAGGACGTGCACCGCCTCGCGCAGCAGGTTCCACGCGCGGGGGACGATGACGGCGGCGATGGCCAGGGAGATGAGGGAGTCGACGCGCTCCCAGCCGGTGAGCCAGATGAGGATCCCGCCGGCGATCACGCCGAGCGAGGCCAGCGCGTCGCCCATGACCTCCAGGTAGGCGCCGCGGACGTTGAGGCTCTCCTTCTGCCCGGTCCGCAGGACGAGCAGCGCGACGATGTTCATCACCAGCCCGATCGCGGCCACGATCACCATCCCCGGCCCGGCGACCGGGTGCGGGTTCTGTAGCCGGTCGATGGCCTCGACCACGATGAATGTGCACAGTGCGAACAGCACGAGGGCGTTCAGGGCGGCGGCCAGGATCTCGGCGCGCTGATAGCCGAACGTGCGCTTCATGCACGCGGGGCGGGCGGCGATCCACACCGCGGCCAGGGCGAGGGCCACTCCGAAGGAGTCGGTCACGGTGTGCCCGGCATCGGCGAGCAGCGCCAGACTGCCGGTCGCGACGGCGCCGAGGACCTGTACGGCCGCGACGCTCAGCATCATGAGCAGCACGACGGCGAGGCGCCCTCGATTGGCGGCGCCCGCGGTCGGCTGCCCGTGTCCGTGGCCGGCACCCATGTGCTCCCCTTGGTCGTCCGGTGAGGCATTGTTCAGCCGTCACTGTTTATACAGTCTAAGCTGTCAATACAGCAAACAATGTACAATGATTTTCATGTTGACCTCTGACCAGCGGCTCTCCGCGATCCAGCGCCTTGGCCGCGCCCTCTCCGACCCCACTCGCTGCCGGCTTCTCCTGGCCCTGCTGGAAGGGCCCGGCTACCCGGCGGGGCTCGCCGAGCGGCTTGGTCTGACCAGGCAGAACGTCTCCAATCATCTTGCCTGCCTGCGCGAGTGCGGGTTGGTGCGCACCACGGCGCGTGGACGCCAGGTGAGCTATGAACTGATCGACGCCTCACTGGTCCACGCGCTGGAGGACCTGCTGGATGTGGTCTGGGGCGTTGCCGACGAGCACGTGCCGCCCGGTGAGACCACGCCGATCCCGGTCGACTGATCGGCGCCCGCGCTCGTCTCCAGGATGCCTTCGCGCGCGGCGCGGCACCAGGCGCGGGCGCGCCGGTGTGGACCGTACCCATCCGCGGCATGGTGAGCACCCCGGCATGCCGCCGCGTCGCCGATGTGGCCGCAATAGGCCGCCCGACCAGGGAACCCCTCCGCGCCACCCACGACGGCCGTCCAGGAATGGGCTGCTCAGGGCCTTAGTGTCCCTGAGGCGCCGCTGACATTTCCCTGACATTCCCCCGATACCGCGCGACTCGCGCTGACTTCAGATATGACGCGAAGTATCGTTGGTTTCGCGTGCCCGGCAAACCCGTGCGATCCCCTGTTCATCCGCCCGCACGGGTCGACATCGACCGCTCTTCGCAGCGGTGCCGTCTTCCGCAGCCGAAAAGCCTTCCCACAGGAGCACAAACTCTCATGTCCAGAATGGCCAAGAATCCCCTTGGCGACCCCACCAAGACTTCCCGAACAACGGGCATGCGTAAGGGCGGGTGGGGCTCGTGAACCGGCTGGCGCAACTCTCGCTCGCGAATCGTGCTCTCATTCTGCTGATCACACTGTCGGCGGTCATCTTCGGGCTGCTGGCCACGACCTCGGCCAAGCGCGAGCTGATGCCCGAGTTTGAACTGCCGATGGTGATGGTGAGCGCCCAGTACGAAGGGGCCTCGCCGCAAGTGGTGGAGAACGAGGTCACCGAGCCGCTGGAGCAGGCTGTCAAGGGTGTCCCCGGCATCACCAGCTACACCTCCACCTCCAGCAACGGCAGTGCCTCGATCGTCGCCGAGTTCGACTACGGGGACGAGACCGAGGATGTCGTCCGGTCCGCCCAGCAGGCCGTCGACCAGGTCGGACCGGCGATGCCGGACGGCGTCGACCCCTCGGTGCTGTCGTTCAACTTCGACGACATGCCCGTCCTGATGCTGGCCGCCGGTGCCGACAACGGGGATGAGCAGGCCCTGGCCGAACCACTGGAAGAGCAGCTCATTCCGGAACTGGAGTCGATCGACGGGGTGCGTGCCGCCGAGCTCACCGGCGTCCGCGACTCCACGGTCGTCATCACGCCTGACGAGGACGAGCTGGAGGACGAAGGGCTGAGTTCCGCCGACCTGACCGGTGCGCTGCAGGCCAGCGGCGTACTCTCCCCGGGTGGCGACATCACCGAGGACGGCCGCACACTGACCGTCACCACCGGCGGGCAGCTGGAGTCGATCGAGGACGTAGAGGACGTCTGGGTGCTGCCGGGCGGGAGCGGTGGTGCCGGGGCCGCGGAAGCCCCCGCCGCCGGCGATCCGGGCGCGGGCGCATCCGGGGCCGCGCAGGCGCCCGCCGATCCGGTGCGGCTGAAGGACGTGGCCGAGGTCGAGCTTAGGGCCGACGACGAGACCACGATCACCCGGACGGACGGCAATCCCAGCCTCGGCATCATGATCACCAAGACTCCCGAGGGCAACACCGTCGAGATCTCCGAGACGGTTCAGGAACGGGTCGACGAACTCGCCCCGCTCCTCAGCGCGGACGCCGAGATAAGCGTCGTATGGGACCAGGCGCCCTACATCAACGACTCCATCACGGCCATGGCGGAGGAAGGCGGACTCGGGCTGACCTTCGCGGTCCTCGTCATCCTGCTGTTCCTGCTCTCCCTGCGCTCGACGCTGGTGGCGGCGGTGTCCATCCCGACATCGCTGCTGGCGGGGATGATCGGGATGCAGGTGTTCGATTACTCGCTGAACATCCTCACGCTGGGTGCGCTCACCGTTTCCGTGGGGCGTGTCGTCGACGACTCCATCGTGGTGCTGGAGAACATCAAACGGCACCTCGGCTACGGCGAGGAGAAGCTCACCGCCGTCCTGACCGGTGTCCGCGAAGTCGCCACCGCGGTGACCTCCTCCACCCTGACGACCATCGCGGTGTTCCTGCCGATCGCGTTCGTGGGCGGCCAGACGGGCGAGATCTTCCGCCCGTTCGCGGTGACCGTCAGCCTCGCCCTGGCGGCGTCACTGCTGGTCGCGCTGACCATCGTGCCGGTACTCGCCTACTGGTTCAGCAGCACCAGGGTGGTCCCGCCCGAGGAGGCGGAGCGGATCAGGGCGGAGGAGCAGCGGCGCGAACTGCGTACTCCCCTGCAGCGCATGTACCTGCCGATCATCCGCTGGACCACCCGGCACCGGATCATCACGCTGGGTGTGGCCGTGTTCCTCTTCTTCGGCACGATCGCGCTGGTGCCCAACGTCAAGACCAACTTCCTGGGCGACGAGGGGGAGAACACCTACCTCGTCAACCAGGAGCTGCCCATGGGCACCTCGCTGGCGGAGGCCGACGAGGAGGCGAAGAAGATCGAGGAGAAGCTCGCCGGGCTCTCCTGGGTGGAGTCCTACCAGGCGTCGATCGGTAGCGGCGGCGACCCCGTCGAGCAGATGATGATGGGGGGCGGTGCCGACACCACCCAGTACACGATCACCGCCGACCCCGACGGCGACCAGGCGGAGTTCAAGGAGAAGCTCCGCGCGGCCCTGGACGACATCGACACCGACACCGACATCCGCCTCGACGAGACCGGCGGCATGGGCGGCGCGGGCCTGGAGGTCGAGGTCAAGGCCGAGGACTCCGAGACCTTGGAAGAGGCCGCGGAACTGGTCGAGGACACGCTCGCCGACATCCCCGGCGCCGAGGACGTCGAGAACAACATCACCGACGCGCAGCCGGCGCTGGAGGTGCAGGTCGACGGTGAGGAGGCCGCGGACGAAGGGCTGACCGAGGGGCGGATCGGCGAGGCCGTCAGCGAAGCGTTCCAGGGCGCCGACGTCGGCGCCGCGACCATCGACGACACCGAGCGGGACATGGTCGTCCGGATGGAGGAGAAGCCGGACAGCGTTTCCGCGCTGGAGGACCTGGAGATCGCGACACCCGACGGCAGCGAGGTGCAGCTCACCGATGTCGCCGATGTCGAGGAGGTCACCCAGCCGCCCGAGCTGACCCGCGCCGACGGCGCGCGCACCGCGACCGTGTCGGCCTCGCCCACGGCCGACGATCTCGGTGCGGTCAGCACCCAGCTGACACAGGAACTGGAGGAGCTCGACCTGCCGGATGGCGCCACCGCCACCCTCGGCGGCGTCAGCGCCGACCAGGAGGAGGCGTTCGTCGAGCTGGGTGTGGCCATGCTGGCGGCCATCGTGATCGTCTACCTGATCATGGTGGCGACGTTCAAGAGCCTCATCCAGCCGGTCATCCTGCTGGTGTCTATCCCGTTCGCGGCGACCGGCTCCCTCGGCATGCTCCTGCTCACCGGTGTTCCGATGGGACTGCCGGCGCTGATCGGCATGCTGATGCTGATCGGCATCGTGGTCACCAACGCGATCGTCCTGATCGACCTCGTCAACCAGTACCGGAATGAGGGCATGGAGCTGGGCGAGGCGGTCGTCGAAGGGGCCCGCCACCGGCTGCGTCCCATTCTGATGACCGCGATGGCCACCATCTGCGCTCTGACGCCAATGGCGCTGGGTATCACCGGGGGCGGCGCCTTTGTCGCGGAGCCGCTGGCACTTGTGGTGATCGGCGGCCTGCTGACCTCCACGCTGCTGACGCTGGTCCTCGTACCGGTGCTCTACACGATGGCCGAGGCGCGCAAGGAGCGCCGCCTCCAGCGCCGTACGGCCAAGCGCGAGGCCAAGCTGGCCGCCGCGCGCGCCGAGAACGGTGGCGGCACCGACGACGGCGGGACGGAGAAGGGAGAGACGGGGGACGAGACCGGCCGGGCGTGAACCCCGGCGGTCCCCGGGTGCCGCGCCAGCCCGCGGAGGCTGGCGCGGCACCCGTTTCGTCCCTTTGGGGGGAGACGCGACGGTCATGGCGCGGGCGTGCGACCCTGGGTGCGGGGCCGCGATTTGTTATTTGGCCCTCATGACGGGCAAGCTGCAGCTTGTGACTCCTCCCCCGTCCCGCAAGATGGGGGTTTCTCGCTTGCCTCCACCGAGGTAGGCGGCAGACAAGAACAGGCCAGTGCCCTTGGAAACAGGCGGAGCGCGAAGGTGCGCGGCCGGGGGAGACCGCCACATGCAAGCGAATCGCCCTGCGGGCCAGGGCCCCTCGCTAGGAGACTCAATGGAAAGCAAGAAGAACGAACTCGACGAGCTCGTGCGTGAGGAACTCGGGGACGAGCCGTCGCAGGAAGCCAAGGACTATGCTCGGGAGCTGTACGAGAAGTACCGGTTGCCCGCCACGCCACCAGAGGAGACGGCCCCCGGGGAGGACACCTAGTGCATGGGCTCTCGCCCAGCGATGCCCGCATGATCACCGGCACGATGACGATCGGGGTCTCCCCGCACCGGGGGGACCCTTCGTCATGTCCGGGAGGCGGAACGGTCTGGTCCGCCAGCCACGGTGTCAGTCGCTGAACGAGGGGCCGTTAGTCCCAGAGAAGCTCGAACCAGACCAGCTGTCCCAGACCGTCGGCGCGGGGCTCGGTGCCCCACTTCACGGCCATCGCATCGACGAGGTCGAGACCGCGCCCGTGCTCGCTGGTGTCGTAGGGGTCCCGGTGCTGGGCGCGGGGCTCCTCCAGGCTGCCGAGGTCGCGTACTTCCACGCGGGTCCAGCCCGAGGTGAGGTAGACGGTCACCTCGAACTTGCCGCCGGGGGAGCCGGACGCGCTGTGCGTGACGGCGTTGGTCGACAGTTCGCTGGTGAGCAGGGTCGCGGTCGCGAGCACCGGTGAGGCGGCAAGCTGCCGTTCGACGAAGCGGCGGGCGTACTTGATTTGGTTGGGCAATCCCGGAAACCGGCGCCGGGCCGGCGGGCCCGGCACCTCGGCCGGTGGTGTGGGCTGCTCTTCCATAGACTTTGCCGGACGTTGGAGTGGATGGTGGGTACTGTCCGGGCGCGGGCTCGGGATCCGGGCGCGCCCGAGGTCCCGCGAACTCGCGGTTGGGGTATCGGACATGTGCTGATCACTCCCCGGGGCAGTGCATCGGCGTCACGTTCGGACCGCGGTGACGTGCTGTGTGGCCCCCTTCAGGCGTCCGATGCCTCCTGCGCGAGGTCACGGCGCAATGCGGGGATGGCCGGGAGCCACTGGGGTAGTGGACGCTCTCTCGTGGTTTGTTCGTTGCTGGTCCTTGGAGGTTCTCAAGGCCATGAAGGCCATATCCACGCTCAGGATACGTGGGCTGACTTCCGGTGAAGCGGGTGGGGTCGGGAACTCGTGCCGCTCTGTGGACAACCATAGAGCGGTGGCCAGCCAGGATCCGAGGGCAGCCGTGCTCCGATCCGCATTTTAACCCCCAAACCTGGCCGAAATCGGTCATATCGGTGGAGTTGGGGTCGCAGGTGCGGCCCGACCGGCCGGCGGACCAGGTACTCCCCCGCGCGAACCTCCGCCATCAGATGGGATCATGGGGTCATGGTGCGAGAAGCCGACATTCCTCGACTGGATAGCCCGAGCGCGGGCGTCCACGAAGCCGACCCCTCCCGCTACGACGGGCGGATGCCCTACCGCCGGAGCGGGCGCAGCGGTCTGGACCTGCCCGAGATCTCCCTGGGGCTATGGCAGAACTTCGGTGACGACCGGCCGCTGGAGAGCCAGCGGGCCATCCTGCGCCGCGCGTTCGACCTCGGTGTCACCCATTTCGACCTGGCCAACAACTACGGACCGCCGCCCGGATCCGCGGAGCTCAACTTCGGCCGGATCCTCCGCGAGGACTTCCGGCCGTACCGCGACGAACTGGTCATCTCCACCAAGGCCGGCTACGACATGTGGCCGGGGCCCTACGGTATCGGCGGTTCCCGGAAGTACCTGCTCTCCAGCCTGGACCAGTCCCTCGCCCGCATGGGCCTGGACTACGTCGACATCTTCTACAGCCACCGCTTCGACCCGGACACCCCGCTCGAAGAGACGATGTCGGCGCTCGACACGGCCGTGAAGTCAGGCAAGGCCCTCTACGCCGGCATCTCCTCCTACTCGGCGGAGCGGACGGCCGAAGCCGCGGCGCTCCTCCGCGATATGGGGACCCCGCTGCTGATCCACCAGCCCTCGTACTCCATGGTGAACCGGTGGATCGAGGAGCAGGACCTGCTCGGGACACTGCAGCGCGAGGGAGCCGGTTGCATCGTCTTCTCCCCGCTGGCCCAGGGGCTGCTCACCGGCAAGTACCTGGAGGGCATCCCGGAGGACTCACGGGTCAGAACGGGGAAGGCGTTCTCGGCGGACTGGCTGAGCGAGGAGAACCTGAGCAGGGTCCGCGCGCTCAACGGCATCGCGAAGAGACGGGGCCAGAGCCTGGCCCAGCTCGCGATCTCCTGGGTGCTCCGGGACGCCCGGGTGACTTCGGCGCTCATCGGGGCGAGCAGCGTCGCCCAGCTGGAAGACAGCATCGCGGCGGTGCGCGGCCCGGAGCTCACCGGCGAGGAGCTGGCCGAGATCGACCGGTACGCAGAGGACCTCGGTGTCAACATCTGGCGGCGCTCCAGCGAACACTGACCGATGGTGCCGCCCCCGCGGCAAGCGGGGGCGGCACCATCCTTGTGCGGGGCGGCACTCCCACACAAGGGTGGTGCCACGGGGCGGTGCCAGAATGGTCGAATGCCATCGATACGATCGGCCCGGGAGAGCGATACCCAGGACATGGGGGAGATCTTCTACCAGGCGGCCCTGGCCGCGTGGCCGCACATCATGCCGGCGGACGCGCTGAAAGCCGAGCCCCGCAGGCCGGAGATGTTTGCTCGGGCCGTCCGGGCCCGGAGGTCGTGGTGCACGTCGCCGACTCCGCGCGATCGAGCGGAAACGGCACGGTGGTCTCGGGGCTCGTCGTCACACGGCCGTCCGCCGACGACGATGCCGGTTCCGACGTGGGAGAGCTGCACATGTGCTACGTCCATCCGGAGGCGTGGGGGAGCGGGGTGGCCGACGCGTTGATGGCGAGCGCGCTGGACGACCTCCGCGGAGCCGGCCACCGGCGCGCGACATTGTGGACCGCCGAGGCGAATCACCGCCCGCGCGCCTTCTACGAGCGGCACGGCTGGGCCCTCGACGGCGCCTGCCGTTCCAAGACGCGCATGGGCAGTACTTTGCTGAGATACGCAATCCCGGTGTGAGAAAACCCTCGCGTGCCCGATATTTCCGGCGGAACGAGCCGGCCGCGGCGAACCGAATGGACCCCGCCTCTGCGTCGCACGTGCGACGCGGCTCTCGCGAGGCGGACGGGCGTCTGTGGTGAAAGAAACATTCACCGGCCCGGCGGGCGAAGCTCTATTCTCGGCGGGTATGCGCGCACTCTCCCGGAACGGGCATTTCAGCGGTATTTTATCGAAATATTGTTCGAAGCCTACGAACTGTGCGCCACTCACCCCGTACGTTCCGTTAATATCCCACGTAAATGTTGCGGCACGGCGGAATCCGAGGCCCGTTGCCGTTTCTTGATGTGCAGGTTACCGGTCAGTGTCTTAGAGTAACCCACACTCTTGGGAATTCGGAGCACGGACCGTGAACCGGATTTTGTGTATGTTTCGGTTGTCGTCGAGGGTCGATCCCCACCGGTGGCGCGGGACTTATCGAACTCATGCCCGCATGAGTGCGCTTGTGCCGTTCCGGGGGGCAATTCCGGCCGTTCACGGCAGTTGTCGAACGTGTACCGCTCGGGCGATGAGGTGGGAGGCCCCAATTGGGGAAGTTCCTGGTCAGGCGACTAGTGAACTATGTCGTGCTGATCATGCTGGCCACGACCTTCGCCTACCTCCTGGCAGCGACAACGCTGAGCCCCCGGGTCAATTATGAAGAGCGGAGCCCCCGGCCGACCGAGGAACAGGTCGACCAGCGCCTGGACGAACTCAATCTGAACGACAAGACACCGCTCGCCGAGCGCTGGGTCGTATGGGCCTCCGGCGTCGCGAAAGGCGACTTCGGGAAGACCGTAACCGGGACCCCGGTAAACGACGAGATCGAACGTCGTGTATGGGTCTCACTTCGGCTGATCATCGTGGGAACCGTCCTCGGCAGTGTGATCGGTGTGGCCGTAGGCGCGTACGCGGCGGTGAAGCAGTACCGGCTGTTCGATAAGGCGTCGACCGCGGGAGCGTTTTTCGTCCTGGCGGTTCCGGCCGTGGTCATCGCGCTTTCCCTGCAGGTTTTCGCCACCATGTTCAACCAGGCGGTCGGTGCCCAGGTATTCGTCTATAACGGCGAGGGCACTTTAGGCCTCGAAGCGGGATTCTGGGGCACCTTATGGGATCGTCTCAAGCACATGATCCTGCCGACGCTGGCACTGGCACTGGCCCAGTTCGCCGCGTTCAGCCGGTACCAGCGCAACATGATGCTCGACGTCCTCGGCTCCGACTTCGTGCGGACGGCCCGGGCCAAAGGACTCAACCGGCGAGACGCACTACTCAAGCACGCGCTGCGTACCGCTCTGATCCCCACGGTCACCTACTTCACCTTCACATTCGGCGTGATGATGGCCGGCACGACCTTCACCGAGAAGATCTACAACTGGAACGGCATGGGCTCGTGGGTGGTCGATTCGATCGTCACCAACGACGTGCACGCGGTGGCCGCGGTCTCCTGCTTCATGGCGGTGTGCATCATGGCGGCCTCGTTCCTTTCGGACATCCTCTACGCCTGGCTCGACCCGCGGGTGAGGGTGAGTTGATGACGCCGCGCCGACCGCACCCGCCGGCCTCCGCCCCCGGCACCCGCCCGCTTCCGACCCGGCTGGAGACGACGCCATGAGCATGTCCGCCGAACACGCGGCCCTCGAAGCCGACCCCGGCCACGGCGGTGCGGACGAGGTCCGCGTTTCCGGCCGGTGGGTGAACGTGCTCCGGCAGATGCTCGCCACGCGCCGGGTCATCGTAGGACTCGCCTGCATCGTGCTGCTGACCGCCATGGCCTGGATCGGCCCGCTGTTCAACCCATGGGAGTTCGGTGAGCGCGACTACAGCGCGTTCCTGCAGCCGCCATCGCCCGACCACTTGTGGGGAACCGACGACACCGGCCGCGACATCTTCGTCAACACCATGGTGGGCCTGCAGAAGTCGATCGTCATCGGGATCCTGGTGGCGGTGCTCTCCACGTTCATCGCGGCGGTGGTCGGCGCCTTCGCCGGGTACTTCCTCGGTGTCACGGACCGGGTCCTCATGTGGATCACCGATCTGGCGCTGGTGCTGCCCAGCTTCCTGATCCTGGCGATCCTCTACCCCGCGCTGCGCGACAAGGGATGGGTCGTCTTCGTCATACTGCTCGCCGCCTTCATGTGGATGGTCACCTCCAAGATGGTGCGCGGCATGACCATCTCGCTGAAAGAGCGCGAGTACGTGCTGGCGGCCCACTACATGGGGGTACCCGCCTGGAGGATCATCTTCCGGCACATCATCCCGAACATGTCGTCGCTGCTGGTCGTGGACGCCACCATCAACGTCAGCGCCGCCATCATCACCGAGACCAGCCTCTCCTACTTCGGGTTCGGCGTGCAGCCCCCGGATGTCTCGCTCGGTTCGCTGATCGCCGCCGGGTCGCGATCGGCTACCACGCATCCGTGGTTGTTCGTCTTCTGCACCGGCCTGCTCGTCGTGCTGGTGCTGGCGGTCAACCTGATCGGCGACGGCCTGCGCGATGCCCTCGACCCGCAGTCCAAGCACAGGTCCTAGACAAGGGGCGGCAAGAGCAATGACCGGCACCGAGATCCAGACGAGTGCAGCAGTGGAGCAGCGCAACGGCAGCGCTCCTGTCCTCGAGGTCAGCGACCTGCACGTCACCTTCCCCGGTGAGGGGAAGGGGCCCGACATCAGGGCCGTGCGCGGAGTGGGCTACAGCCTCAGGCGGGGCGAGATCCTCGGCATCGTCGGCGAGTCGGGCTCGGGGAAGTCCGTCTCCTCGCTGGCGGCGATGGGCCTGCTCCCCGACCACGCGCGGGTCACCGGGTCGATCCGGCTGCACGGCGAGGAGCTGCTGGGCCTGGACGACCGCAGGATGTCCGCCAAGCGCGGCGAGACCATCTCCATGATCTTCCAGGACCCGTTGTCCGGGCTCACCCCCGTCTACGCGGTCGGCGACCAGATCGCCGAAGCCGTGCGGGTGCACAATCCGGCGGTCTCCAAGGCGGAGGCCGCCGACCGCGCGGTCGAGCTGCTGGAGCTCGTCGGCATTCCCAACCCCGCGCAGCGGTACCGCGCCTTCCCGCACGAGTTCTCCGGCGGCATGCGGCAGCGCGTGATGATCGCCATCGCCATCGCCAACGGCCCCGATGTGATCATCTGCGACGAGCCCACGACCGCGCTCGACGTCACCATCCAGGCGCAGATCCTGGAGGTGCTCAAGACCGCCCAGCGCGAGACCGGCGCCGCCATCGTGATGATCACCCACGACCTCGGCGTCGTGGCCGGGCTCGTGGACCGCATGCTGGTCATGTACGCTGGCCGGCCGGTCGAGATCGGCGCGGTCGACGACGTCTACTACCGCACCCGGATGCCCTACACGATGGGCCTGCTCGGCTCGGTGCCCCGGCTCGACGACGAGGAGAAGGCCCCCCTGATCCCGATCAGGGGGAACCCGCCCTCCCTCAGCGCCCTGCCGTCCGGCTGCCCCTTCGCCCCCCGCTGCCCCCTGGCGATCGACGCCTGCAGCGAGGCCGAGCCCGAACTGCAGCCAGTCGGCGCCGAGGGGCACGCGGCGGCCTGCGTCCGCACAGGGGAGATCGAGGAGCACGGCTGGTCGGCCGCCGACGTCTACCCGCTCCCTGAGGCGTCCGGGGCCGGCAGCGGGCAGCCTCCCCGTGAGTACCGCGAGACCGTCCTGGACGTCGACGGGCTGGTCAAGCACCACCCCCTGATGAAAGGCGCGGTGTTCAAGCGGCGCGTGGGCACGGTGTACGCGGTCGACGGGATCTCCTTCGAGATAGCCGAGGGAGAGACGCTGGGGCTGGTCGGCGAGTCCGGATGCGGCAAGTCCAGCACGTTGATGGAGATCCTGAGCCTGCGGACCCCGCAGAGCGGAAAGGTGACGGTACTGGGCAGGGAGTCCGGCCGGGCCGGCCACCGGGAGCGGTTCGAGATCCGCCGCGATGTCCAGGTGGTCTTCCAGGACCCGATGTCCTCCCTGGATCCGCGCATGCAGGTGTTCGACGTCGTCGCCGAACCGCTGCGCACCCACCGTCACCCGCGCGCCGGGCTGCGGGCCCGGGTCAACGAGCTGCTCACCCTTGTGGGCCTGGACCCCGCGCACGCCGCCCGCTACCCGCAGGAGTTCTCCGGCGGCCAGCGCCAGCGCATCGGCATCGCCCGCGCCCTCGCCCTGAAACCCAAGCTGCTGGTCCTGGACGAACCGGTGTCCGCTCTGGACGTCTCGATCCAGGCCGGCGTGATCAACCTGCTCGACGACCTCAAGGCCGAACTCGGCCTGTCGTACCTGTTCGTGGCGCACGACCTGTCGGTGGTCCGGCACATCGCCGACCGCGTGGCGGTCATGTACCTGGGCAGGATCGTGGAGATCGGCGCCGCGGACTCCCTCTTCTCCGCGCCGGCGCACCCCTACACCCAGGCGCTGCTGTCGGCCATCCCGGTGCCCGACCCGGAAAAGGAGCGAACCCGGAGCCCCATCGTGCTGGAGGGTGACCTTCCCAGCCCGGCGAGCCCGCCGTCCGGCTGCCGCTTCCGGCCGCGATGCCCCAAGTTCCGCACGCTCAGCACCGCCGAACAGCAGGCGTGCGTGGACACCGAACCGGGACTCAACGCGGTCTCGCAGGACGACCACGGCGCCGCCTGCCACTACGCGGAGAAACGCACCGTCGTCTGACCCCGCCCCGGCCGCCGGCCGGCACACCCAAGGAGGAAGATAAAGGATGCGAATCGGACGGAAAGTGGCCCTGGCCGCTCCGGCCCTGGCTCTGGCTCTGGCCGCGACAGCCTGCTCGGGTGGCGGGGGCGACGATGACGGGGCGGCCGCCTCGC
This sequence comes from Allosalinactinospora lopnorensis, assembly GCF_000981225.1. Classification (GTDB taxonomy): domain Bacteria; phylum Actinomycetota; class Actinomycetes; order Streptosporangiales; family Streptosporangiaceae; genus Allosalinactinospora; species Allosalinactinospora lopnorensis. Next base: position 9,381 of record NZ_LAJC01000004.1, on the reverse strand, counting down.
TCGACGACATCGCGGCGTGGGACGTCAACCAGCAGGACCGGGACGCCCTGGAGGACGGCGGCACCCTGAACTGGGGCACCAGCCAGCCGATCTCCCAGTTCATGCTGCACCACACCGACGGCAACCTCGGCGTGGCCGCGGACATCATGGCCTCGGTAATGCCGATGCCCTTCAAGTTCGATGAGAAGGGCGAGGTCTACAACTACGAGCCCTACGTGCTGGACCACGAGCTCAGCGACGACGGCCTGGAGCTTCGCATGGAGCTCAACCCCGACGCCCAGTGGTCCAACGGCGAGCCGATCACCTGGGAGGACTACGAGCAGCAGGCCATGACCCTCAGCGGTGAGGAAGACGGCGACTTCGGCGCCCCGGGCCAGGTGTACGGCTACGAGCGCATCGACTCGGTCGAGCAGGGCGACGGCGAGTACGAGTTCACCGTCCACTTCTCCGAACCGTTCGGCGAGATCGGCATCCTCTTCGAGCACCTCTACCCCAAGGAGGTCATGGCCGACGCCGACAAGTTCAACGAGGACTACCTTGAGGACATCCCCATCACGGCCGGCCCGTTCAAGTTCGATGAGCTCGACAAGGGCAACGAGACGCTGACCGTCGTCCGCGACGACGACTGGTGGGGCGAACCGGCCAAGCTGGACCGGATCATCTTCCAGCCCGGCGATCCCGAGGCGCAGGCGAACTTCTTCGTCAACGACGAACTCGACACCTTCTACGTGGGCTACGAGGCCGCGGTGTACGAGAGGGCGCAGGAGCGTGCGGACGGCCGCATCACCGAGGCCATCGACAACGGCTACCGCTACATCGAGATGAACGCGGACACCGACGAGCTGTCCGACGTCGACGTGCGGCACGCCATCATGCTGGGGATCGACCGCTCCGCCCTGGCCGCGGCCTCGCTCAACTCCATCGACTGGCCGGAGGACCCGACCGTCAACCGGCTGCTGCGCTCCAGTTCCCCCGGGTTCCAGGACAACTCCGGCGACCTGGGCGAGCAGGACGTAGAGCGCGCCGAGGAGCTGCTCGACGAGGCCGGCTGGACCCGCGACGGCGGCGAGGGCGTGCGTACCAACGACGACGGCGACGAGCTGAGCCTGCGCTACTTCTGCCCGGCGGGTATCCAGGCCTGCACCAACGAGGCCGAGATCACCCAGGATCAGCTGGGCGAGATCGGCATCGACATCAGCGTCGAGACCCGGCCGACCGACGCCTACTTCGAGGACCACATCTACACCGGCGACTTCGAGCTGGCGTCCTTCGTCCAGGTCGGAACGACCCCCTACGTCGGCGAGGGCTTCGAGAACTACGCGGGCCCGTTCGACGAGGAAGGCGAGGACTGGGGCAACAACAACAGCCGCGCCTCCACCGAGGAGATCAACGACAAGTTCGACGAGCTGGCCGAGGAGACCGACCCCGAGAGCTACAACGCCATTGCCAATGAGATCGACGCGCTGCTGTGGCAGAACGGGCAGGGCATCCCGTTCTTCCAGCGAACCGGGACCTGGGCGGTGCCCGAGAACCTGGCCAACTTCGGCGGGTTCGGGCTGGCCTCCCGCACCTACGAGGACATCGGGTTCACGGCGGAGTAGGGTGACCCGTCACTGACGGTCCCCCGGGAACCCCGAGCAGTACGGCCGGGGCCCGCCGGAATTCTCCGGCGGGCCCCGGCCGCCGTTCGTTCGGCGCCTTTATCGCACGCCGCGGAACGGCCCCGCCATCTCGCGGGCGGCGGAGACTCCGGGCGCGATCGTGCGCGGCGCCCGTGCGCACCGCAACGGAAGAGCGGGAAGAAAGCGCCGGTTCCGTACGGGAAATAGCCGCGCGATCAGGGGCGGAGCCGGAGAATTCGAGTGATCTCAATTACCGGTGCGTCCCGAAATTTGACGTATCGGCGCGATCTGTCCATTATGGAAGGGCAGCACCTCGTTCGGTGAGGCTCCTGCGCGAATACAGGCCACTGGTCCGCCGCTGTCGAGAGACTCCGTCGGGCTAGGACAGGTCTCCCCGGCTTAAGGGGTGACCCCAAGTGGCTTCCCATCAGGGATCACGTCGCGCAGTGTCAAAGCTCTGACGTGGAGGTGTCCTCTTCCGAGGACCAGGACCCGACCTACGTTCAGGTGTCCGTCCACGTCACCGCCGCGCCGTTCGTCGTGCCGCCGCCGCGGGCGACCCGCCCGCGGTCGAAGGAGCGCTCTGGCCGGTCCGGGCGCGAGCCGAGGAGGTGAGGCATGAGTACGGGTCGAAGTCGCCCTGCCCCGACCGCGTGGCATGCCGCCCCGGTGCGCCCGAACAGCGCACGCTGAGGCCGACCGCCGCACGGTTTTCCATCCCTTTCCCTTTATTCCGCGGGTGCGCGGACTTTTGCGCCCTATTTCAATGGCGTCGGCTTTCCGCGCCGGGAATTCCTTTGCCATTGCCCAATGCAGGGAGAAACCATGCAGCACGTACGGACGTCTTTGCGGATCCGCCTCGACTCCCCGCACGGCGGGTCCGTGGAGGGCTGGCTCCATGACGTCACCGACCCCCGGGAGCGCGCCGAGGAACTCGCCCGGCTCGACACGGACCGGGCGGCGCGGCTGTCGGCGCTGCTCGGCCCGCACGGAACCGCGCGGCTCGCCGACTCGGTGGACCGGCACACCGCGGCCGGTCTCCTCGGTCAGCTCGGTATCGCCGGCGGGATCGAGGTCCTGAAGGTCATGCGCCCCGACCGGGCGGCCGGAATCCTCCGCGAGATGCCGGTCCCGCTCGTGGTCGAACTGCTGGCCCGTATGGGCCGGGGCTCCTCAGCGGCGCTGCGCTCCGTGCTGTCCTGGCCGGCCGACAACGCGGGCGCGCACATGACACCGGAGTTCGTGTCCCTCCCGGTGGACACTCCCGCGGGCGAGGCGATCGACCAGGTGCGGAGCAGCGCCGCAAGCGGTGCCGCGACCACTTACCTGTTCGTCACCGGCGAGGATCGGACGCTGCGCGGCGTCGTCCCGTTCCGCGCGCTGGTGCTCAGCCCGTCGGAGAGGCCCGTAGGCGACCAGATGGTGACCGACGTCATCTCGGTCTCGTCGCGCGAGGACCGCGAGGAGGCGGCGCGGCTGCTGAACGACCACGGCCTCGCGGCGCTCCCCGTTGTCGACGAAGGCCGGATCATCGGCGTCATCCCGGCCGACAGCGTCGCCGACATCGCCGAGGAGGAGGCGACGGAGGACGCCGAGCGGCAGGGAGGCTCGGCCCCACTCGAGGTGCCCTACCTGCACGCCTCGCCGTGGACCCTGTGGAAGAAGCGGATCCTGTGGCTGCTCGTGCTCTTCGTCGCCTCGGCCTACACCGGGACCGTGCTCAACCACTTCGAGGCCGAACTCGAAGCCGTTATCGCGCTGGCCTTCTTCATCCCGCTGCTCATCGGTACCGGCGGCAACACCGGAACCCAGATCACGACGACCCTCGTGCGCGCGATCGCGATCGGCGAGGTCGGACTGCGCGATATAGGACACGTCGTCCGCAAGGAGGTGAGCACCGGTGCCCTCGTGGCGCTGACGATGGCCGCGGTGGCGATGGTCCGCGCCTGGGCGCTGGGGGTGGGGCCGCAGGTCGCTCTGGTCGTGGTGCTGACGATCGCCGCCATCGTCCTCTGGGCGGCCCTGGTGTCCGCGATCCTGCCGCTTGTCCTGCAGCGGCTCGGTGTCGACCCGGCCGTGGTCTCGTCCCCGTTCATCGCGACCCTGGTCGACGGGACGGGTCTGATCATCTACTTCGAGATCGCGAAACTCGTCCTGTGGTGAAGAAGGCGGCCGACCCGCGGCAAGCCACAGCGGCGGGGGAGCCGCCATGATGAAATGGGCGGGGTACCGAAGGTATGGAGTATCGAAGGCACGGATCCCCATGAGGTGCAGACACTGATGAACTATCCGCCGCCCGGCCAGCCCCCGAACGAGGACGGACCCTTCCCCCCGCCCCAGCAGCCCTATGGCGAGCAGCCGCACGGAACTCCGCGGAACCCCTACGGCCAACCGCCTCCCGGGGACCATTCGTACGGCCAGCCCTACGGACCCCCACCGCCGCCACCGGGGGGCCAGGGGCAGCCGTACGGCCGGCCTCACGGATGGCACCCCAACCCGCGCCAATGGTGGACGGGAAGCCGCTGGCCGAATGGTGGCAGCGCCTGGTGGCGCGCATCATCGATTCGCTCGTGGTGATCCTCCCGGTGTTCCTCGTCTACATGATCGTGTTCAGCGCCATGGTCACCGGAGCCACCGGGCCCGTCGTCCTCGGCGGGGGCACCCACTTCGGCGCGGACCTGTTCGCCGGCCTGCTGGTGCTCGGTCTGCTCGTCGGCTACGAGACCTTCATGCTGCACAACTACGGCCGTACCGTCGGCAAGATGACGATGGGCGTGCGCGTTCTGCCGCTCGCGGAAGCCCCCCAGCCCAACGGCGGGCTGTCCGTGAACACCTCGGTCGTGCGCGGACTGATGTGGTGGGGACCCACTGCCCTGGGGAACATGATCCCCTTCATCGGCCAGCTCATCCACCTCTTCCCGCTCCTCAACGGCCTGTGGCCGCTGTGGGACCAGCCGAGTCGGCAGTCGCTGAACGACAAGGTCGCCAACACCGTCGTGGTTGTCGACCGCTGAGGGGCCAGGACCGGCGGTGGCGTGAACGCGCCGCCCCCATTCTGCGCGCCCTTGCGGACGGGGGCCGACGGGGGCCGCGTTCACGTCTCACCGGCCAGAGGGCGGGGATTCCGGTCTACCTGCGATCGCTGAATCCCGCGGTGACCTCTGCGGCGAGTTCCATATAGCCGAAAAGGGAACGCGTGCGCAGCCGGTCGAGGTCGATGAGATTCCCCGGCCCCAGGCGCGCGTCCCTGGGAACCCGAAAGGTTTGGTGGCACCGTTGTGAAAGTTGTTCCTGCAGGCTGTCGAGTTCCGTCCGTCCGCCGCCGGGCGTCCGCGCAAGTATGAGCAAGGCGGCTGACGCGAGCTCACCGTACCCCAGTTCTGTGATCTCTTCGAGCGCGGTCGCGGCGCGGTTCGCGCCTTCACGTGACGGGTGGGCGACGAGCACGAGCTGGTCGGAGCGCTCGAGGATCGCGGGCACCGCCGGGCGTTCTATGACGCTGCCACCGTCGACGAGAAGCAGAGAGTAGAACCGTTGTACGGCGTCGACTATCCGGTGGTAGTCGTCGCTCAGAAACTCGCCGTTGGTGTCAGCTGGGGTAGAGGGCAGCACGTCCAACCCCGAGGCGTCCTGAGCGATGAAATGGCTTATCTCGGAGTAGCGGAGCACGCTCTCCGGATCGTCCAAGAGATCGCGCAGGGCGCGCTCCGCGGGTGTCTGGACAGGGAGGCGAGTGCTCAGCGGAGCGCCCCCTGGATCGGCGTCGACAGCGATGATCCGATCACCGCGTTGTGTTGCCAGGGTCGCACCGAGCCCGAGCGCGGTGGTGGTCGCGCCGACGTTCCTCTGTGCTCCAAGAACGGCGATGGAGTGGTGATAACCGGGAATCGAGGCTTTCCGTATCGCGGCTTCGAGGCGTCGGCGGCGGAGTTCTGTCTTGGAGTCCCCAGGGTTGATGAGACCTCCGGTCACGGTGAACACCGCCCGCCGCCATCCTCCGCGGGGCGCCGGGTGCTCACGGTGAATCAGCGCGTCGGAGCTTAGGTCGGGGGAGAGCTTCGGTGAGGCCGCGGAGCCGTGGCGCTTTGCTCCTGCTGGTGAGGGGCCCTCTTCAGCGTGTGGCTCGGGGAGAGGCTGAGTGGGCGGCACTACGCAGGCCTCCTAAGGCTGCGATTCTAACTTCTAGGCGGTTCGGGGGACATTTTACGCGCGCAGAACGATCTTGTATCGACGGACTCCAATTTTGGGTCGAAATTTGGGCCCTAGGGCCCAAGTAAAAGGCGGAGGGCCCAAGGGAAACGAGGAAGTGCTCTACGGGCCATAGCCGCGAGATGCGGGTGCTTCCCAGAGCTATAGCGGTTTCGTTCGGCTCGAGTTAGCCGCGCGGCGCGAATGTTGCGATGTTTCCACGTGAAGAGGGCCAGCAGTCTCAGAGGGGGCGAATCAACGCGAATTCCTCCGGGGCGAGGGGTTGCCAGCCGGTGCTGTGCTGTCTCGGCCGCTGATTCCAGGGACGCAATTCGTTCAGGCCGCAAGGACTCTGGACAGGCCCGTAGACGCACGGTCCCTCCCAGAGCAGGTCCAAACCCTCGGCGGGCGTCGCGCCGGTTCCAGTTCTGGAGCGAAGCTCGAGGTGTGGGCGAAAGCCCACCAACCCGTTCTGGGCGATCTGGCCAGGCGCGGTTGTCAACGTCGTTCCAATGTGGGCTCTGGTACGGATTCGATGAAGTCTTGCTCTTCTCCGATCAGGCGGCGAGTAACACGCGCTTGCGCAGCAGGTCGGGCTTGGCGCGCCCGTACATCTGCCGCTTCAGCATCTTGAGCCGGTTGACGTGGCCTTCGACCACGCCGGAGCTGTGCGGTAGTGTCAGCCCGGCCACGACGGCGTCCCAGTCCACGGCCCACGCCGCGGACGAAGGAGTCGAGTTCGGGGATCCGCTCGCCCCGGGTCGCCTTCGTCCACTCTTCCAACCGGTGGCCCTGCCGCTCGGCCATCATGCGAGCGAAGCCCTGAACACGCTCGCTGAGGCTAGCCAGTTCGGGACAAGCGCCGAGTACCGCTTTGAGTTGGAGTTGCTGCTCCTGTTCGAGGTGGTTGGGGTGGCTCAGGAACCACGCGGTGACCTGGCGGACGGTGGGCGGCTGCTGCGGCGCCGGCGGCGGTGCGACGCCAGAGCGCCAGGGGCGGATGTAGTCGCGCACGCTCGCATAGCTGCCCCCATAGCCCTGCTGCTGGAGTTCTCCCCAGAGCACGGCGGCGTTGGTGCACCCGTGGGCGAAGCGTTCGCGCGGGAAGGAGTCATAGCGTTGCAGCCTGCGGGGGCGCTTGCCGGTGCCGTCGCGGGCCAGCAGCTCCTCGGCTGCGGCGGCGCGGGCGAAGCGGCGCACGGTGTTGCGCGCGAGGCCGAGTTCGCCGACTATCTCCATGATGGTGCGGCCCCGAGCCAGCAGGTCATGGATTTGCCGGTGGCGCCGGCGGGTGCGCTCGGCCAGCGGCCCCTGCCTGATTCCGGGAGACTCGGCCGGGGGCGACTCAGCCGGCGGTGCGGTCGGTGTCGGCTCGGACGTGGTGCGGGGGAACTCGCGGCGATGGCGGGCAACGGCGCGCTCCACGGCCGCGGCAAGGTTCTGCCACAGGTGGAACCAGTCGGCGACCTGCACCGCACCCGGCGCACCCTGGGCGATGCCGTCGGCATAGCAGCCGGCCCGATCGCGGCAGACGACCTCCACCCCGGGATGCTGGATGAGCCACTTCTTGAGGGCCTGGGCCGAGCGTTCCGGCAGCAGCTCCACCGGTCGCCGGGTCTGGGCATCGACCAGCAGGGTCCCGTAGACGTGGCCTTTGTGCAGGGCGAAGTCATCGACACCCAACATGCGGGGGACGGACACCTCGGGCTCGCGTTCGGCGCGCACCTGGCGCAGCAGCGTCATCCGGCTCACGGCCGCGGCTAAGCGCGCTGCCAGGCGTGCTCCAGCGCGCCCGCCCAGCGCCATGCCGATCCCGGCGAGCACGTCGCTAAGGCCCCGGCTGCGACGGGCGTGAGGCACGGTCAGACCGGGCACCTGTTCTGCGAAGATCCGACGTTCGCAGGCGGGTTCGTCGCAGAAGAGCCGGCGGACTCCCAGATGGATCATCACTTCCTGACCGGAGACAGGGGTGTCGGCGAGGCGGCGCACATAGCGGCTGTGGACGCGTCTCGACCGGGTCGCGCAGACCGGGCAGGCGGCGTCTTCCCCTCGGGTGGCCGCCGCGATCCGCACCGTTGAGCCGGTCCGGTACACGTCATCGATCCGCAGGTCGGCCAGGTGCGGGAAGAGCAGGGTGAGGAGGGAGGAGAGCGACACCGCGCATCATCGCGGGATCAGACGGGCGTCCGCAGGCGATTCACCGAATCCGTGCCAGAGCCAGTATTGGCGCGTCGCCGACAGCGGTTGGACTGGGGCCGGGACACCACGAACGCCAATCCGTGCTGGCTTAGAACAGGGGAAGCCACCGGACCAAGCCCGACTGATCGCTCCACACCGGAATCGCAGCTCCACGTCCGCACCGACAAGACCGTACTGCCGTTGAACGCCGGACTCGGGAACGCGATAAGCAGAGGCTCGTCCTCTGGAGCCCATCAAGCGGCTGGACGAGGTCGGCCAGCCTTTCCGGAGCGGGGATCGCCTGCGGGCGGAACGTTGGGAACGGAAACAGGGTAAGGCCGTCCGTGTCTGGCCGGATGCGTGGTCGTCAGGAGCGGACGGCGCGGACGGTCCTCAGGGGGTGCGCTCAGTATTCGAGGCTCTCCTGCAGTGTTCCCGTGTTGTCTTCGGGGGGTTTGGTGATCTTCACGTCGGTCCCCAGTCGCTGTAGCGGACGGTACTCTCGGCGCGCTCGCCGTCAGGGGTGAGGAGCTGCACGGTGAACTCGCTGGGCAGGGCCTTGTCGGTGACGGCGATCTCCCAGATGACCTCGTCCAGCCCTTGCTCGGCCACCTGCTCGAACTCCTCGTGCTCGGCGTCGGCCAGGTCATGGGTGGAGGTCGTTCCCTTGTAGCGGGTGAGCTCGCCGTCGTCGGAGTCCTCGGTCTCGGGTTCTGCGTCCAGTTCGCCCAGGCGGACCACATCGAGACTCGACTCACCGGAGGCCTCGGCCAAAAAGTTGTTGGTCTCCTTGAGCATGACCTGGAAGATCTCGGCGAACGGCCCGCTCTCCTCCTCGGCCTGGTCGATCTTCTCCTGGGAGATCCGCATCCACTCCTTGTCCCCCAGGATCGGCTCCTCCTCGAGCTTGGCGTACATGACCTCGTCTTCGACGACGATGTGGGCGGTGCTCGGCCTGTCTTCCTCATGGTCCACGACCGTCATCTGCGCGGCCGGGGGATCGGTGAGGAGCAGGGTCATGCTGACGTCCTCCAGTGAACCGGTCTCCTCGTCCCCTTCCGGCTCGACGCTGATCTCCACCTCGACCGACAGTGCCTCCTGCATCCGCTCGGTGACCCGGTCGGCGAGTTCCTTCGGAGAGCCGGGCAGCGAGACCGTCTCCAACTCGGCCACCGGCACCGGAGAAGGCGCGGCTTCCTCCTGCTCCTGCGGATCATTACCTTGGCATGCGGTCATCGCGAACACGACGGTCAGCCCCAGGGCGCTGTGTGAGAGAGGGCGCATCATAGTGCGGGGAGCCTATCGGGTCACGCTTTCACCATGGATCCAGGATCCACACTTTCGGGATGCGCGAGTGGCCGGTTCGGGACAATCCCCACCCGCTTCCCGTCAC